>JAJDUG010000024.1 GCA_022826755.1 Acidobacteriota bacterium | reverse complement strand
GTCCAACGGCTTATGGCTTTCATCGAGTCCTATAATGACGAGGCGCGCCCCTTCGAATGGACTTATTCAGGAAATCCGTTGGCTGTTTAATAAGTCAACGCAATTTGAAAACGCAACACTAGCAAAGAAGGGTTGAGAGATAGACTCCGAGGGTATCTTGACCGCTTACCTGGCGACAAAGCCAAGGAACTATTCAACAAAATTGCTACGGAAGCTTTCAGGCAAGTGATCGCTGAAATAGTCAAACTCCTGCTGAAGGGACTATGACCACTGTCTTCGTGAAACGCTTCCCCCCTTAACGTTGTCATTCCCAACTGGCTACTGTGCCACTGATTTCCGTGAAATCAGGTTCTTTACTTTGAGCTTCATAGAGCTGAAGAGCTTCCTCGACGCTGATCGTCTTGAATTTGCACCGTCTAAAGCAACTCCTGATCTCCCTAGGGTAATACTTTAAATCTCGATGATCGCAGGCAGCTTCAAAGATAAGATGGACCAGTTCTTCGTTGTGTCGACCTTCTTTCTTCAGAACTCGGCGGAAGAATCTATGAGGGCCTGAGAGTGAACTGAGCGCTGTCCGTCTATCGTAGCGTTGTTTGTTTGCTCTTTCGATGCACCACTCTTGAAACTCGTGGGTCCTTTTCCAAGCAACGTCATGGTGAACGCTGTTGATGGCTTCTGTTATTCGGCTGGTGTGCCAATGAAATTCTGTGATCCAGTCCCGAGTTGACTCTATCTTGATGTCGCCGAATACTCGGCGAGGGGTATAGCATGGCCCAACCTTTTCTTCTGCTTCTTGTGGGCTTATACGGTGACCAATTTGGAAGCGAAAAGGTTTTTTCACCGGTCTCTCCGTTTCCCTCAAGGAAATGCGGCTGTACGTCCAACTATCGGGCTTTTGCCACGGCCTGCTAGACGAAGAAGGATTTGAGAATGGGGAAGGCAACGCAAGCCAGGACGACTCCAATCATCCACTTCAGCAGCTTGATATCACCCTTGATGGATGCTTCTAGTTTGTCCATGTCTGCCCTGATGGCAACAACATCCGACTTGGTAGCAACGGTATCCTCGAAGGCACCAGCCACTGTGGTAACAATGGCCTCAGCGTGCGCTTCGTCAATTCCGGCGGCCTTGAGTTTGCGGCTGGCTTTCAGGGTGTCGAAAACGGCGGTGGTCATGGGGTTCTCTCTTGCCTAGAGGCTAGCACACTTTTTGCTTCTCTTCTTTGGAATTCTCATTATGTTTCGATCCCGATCCGGCGACGCTCGGGATACCAACCAAGCCATTGAACGGCGGATGGACTCCACGGCTTGGCCGAGCGGCTACCATCCATTCACGGCCACGAAGGTCCACCGAAATCCGATTCAAAACGGTAGGTGTAATGAGGGGAACAGTAGCGCAATGGAATGTGTAAGTTATTTATATAAATAAGTTTATCGAACAACGCTCGGAAGTCGATCCGGTACTCCATGGCCACGGCCCATTCCAGGACCGCACGCAGGCGCAGGCGCACCCGCCGGGCCGTGTCCGCCTTCCGGTGCCGGATGGGCGTGAGGATCTCAAGCACGTCGGCGCTCGTGACCTCTGAGACCGGCACCTTGCCGATGCGCGAGAAGGCGTACCGCCTCAGGCTCGACAGCCACTCGCGAGCGTGGTCCCGACTGCGCCAGCCGGCCTGCTTCTGTTCCAGCACACGGGCGGCAGCTTCGGCCAAGGTGGGAATGCCCTGGGTGCGGCGCTTCTCGGCGAGCTGGTCTCCGCCCTCACGGGCCAGCTTGCGGTTGGCGAGCGCCTTCTCTCGGGCCTCGGCCAGGGGAACGAGGGCGAGGGCGCCGAGTCCGAGCTCACGGCGGCGGCCACGGATGACGAGGCGTTGAATCCAGCTGCGGGTTCCGGTGGGCTGCACGAAGAGGTAGAGGCCGTTGCCGTCAGCGTGTTTTCCGGGCGGCGCGGAGCGGAGGAAAGAGGGCGAGAGGGCCTTTTGGGGATGGCGGCCCTTGGGCTTCGTACCGGTTAACGGACGGCGGGAGTTGATTACTGCATCCATTCCACCGTTATATGGGGGATGGCAGTGGATGGCAAGGGATGATGCGGGCGGATGGAGCGGGTGGGAACCATCGCTAACACATTTCAAATACAGATAGTTATGGACTGTACTGGACAGCGCTAAACATCACTGGAATATGAGTGACTGTTACCTACGCGGCTGCGGCAGCGCCGGATTCAGACGCCCCCGCACTTTCACCGGGGCTACCCTAAGCCGCAGCTACGCAGTTCTGTTGTGGGTGGATTTCGTCACTGCGCCAATGGCAACCGGTAGGCGGCGGCTTCCTGGTGGTTTCGGACCAGCAGAAGGTCTCCGCTGAGGGCCGGCGTGTTCCAGGTGATTCCCTCCAGGGCTGGGAAGCGGGCGACTTCCTTGTACCGCTCGGGATTGGCCTCCACCAGGGCTACCTCGCCTCGCTCGGAGGTGATGATCAGCAGGTCTCCCACCAGAATGAGTTGGCCGTGCCCGTAGCGACCCCTCTTCCAGCGCCGCCGGCCGGTCTCCGGGTCCAGGCAGACCAGGATCCCCTCGTCCAGGCCGTAGAGCGAACCCTGGTGCAGCACGGTGTTGGTGAACTTGGTCTTGAGTCCCCTGCTTTCCCAAACGGTTTCGGAACGGTATTTCCCATCCTCGCCGGCGCTGATCCGGAACAGCCTGCTGCCGATTCCATAGCCTCTGGAGACGAACACCAGGTTGTCGGCCACGGCCAGGGGTTGAGAGCAGTGAGGCTGGCTGCTTGGGAAAGCCTGTTCCCAGAGGACGCGGCCGTCGTCGGGCGAATGGGCGCTGAGCATCTGTTGATTCACCATGAGGATCTGAGGACGGCCCAGCAGGGTAAGGAGGGTCGGCGAGGCGTAGGAAGTGACGGCGTCTCCTGCGGTCCAGACCAGCTCGCCGCCCAGTTGGCGATAGGCGGCCAGGGAACGATGGGGGGACCCTCCCGGGTTGACCACCACCAGGTCGTCGACCAGCAGCGGGGAAGAGCTGCGTCCCCACCGCATGCCGCCGGCCGCGTGTTCGGTCTCGATGTTGCGTTGCCAGAGCAGCTTGCCGGTTTCCAGCTCCAGGCAGTTGAGCAGGCCCCCGGGGCCCAGGGTGTAGACGCTGCCCTCCCGCGATATGGTGGGCGTGGCCCGTGGGCCGTCGCCCCCCAGGGCGCTTTGGAACGAGCCCTGGTCGGTGTGGACCCAGACGACCTTGCCGCTGCGCAGTTCGTAGGCGACCACCAGTTGCCGTGAGCCGCGCTGTTCCTGGGTGACGGCCAGCTCGCCGGCAATGGCGAAGGAGGACCATCCCAAGCCGATCGGCTGTTTCCAGAGCTGCTCGGGAGGGTGTCGGGTCCAGTCGGTGGACAGCCTGGGTCCGGGGAGCCGCGCATCCCGGTTGGGGCCCAGAAACTGGGGGAAGTCGGTGGCGGCGCCGGCCACCGTAACGATGTGTGTTCCCGAAGAGGCGCCGGGGATATCGGGGACGGTTCGGGCGGTCCAGCTCCAGCTCAGGATGGGAACCAGGTTGCCGTCCACTCCCTCGTAGACCAGCACGCTCCGCAGCAGGAACCCGAGCAGGAGCACCGCCGCCAATCCCAACCCCTTGGCTTTCCAGCTCAGGCCCGAACCCAGCACCCACCACAGGGCCAGCAGCAGCAGGGAAACGATCACCACCAGGGCCGTCCGGACGGTTCGCACCGCCTCGTTGCTCACCTCGGCCGACCAGATCCAGGTCAAGGCCACCAGGGCGGCGACCCCGATCACGGCCGCCGGCCACCAGCGAAACCGGCGCCGCCTCTCAGTCTTGCTGGAATCGGATTCGGATGGACTCACGGGTGACGGTCATCTCCTTCGGGACGGCTTCCGTTTCGCGGGGCAGGCGCGCCCACTGGGGAACACCTCCTACTCGTATTGCAGCACCATGGCCTCGGCTTCCAGGCGTTTCATCATGGCCTGGAACTCGGGGGTCCCGTCGTTGTCCCAGTAATCGGTGGAAAGCGGTGCGTCGAAGGCCATGGGAATCAGCCGCCACCGGTGGGGCAGAACCATCAGGTGCCGGGTCTCGGGCGGCTTCATCAGGTTGTACATCACGGCCCCGTTCTTGAAGCGGGTCCTCAGGATGAAGGGCGGCTGCTGGGGAGGCCGGTTCCGGGTGAGCGTTTCCAGGGCTTCCCGGTTGAGGGTCACTCCCAGGCCGGGGCCCTCCGAGACCCGCACGAAGCCGTTGGTGGGCTTGAACCGCTCGTTGGTCACGTCACCGTCCAGGGTCTCGGCCGCGGTGGTGATGTGGAAGTCGGCGGTCTTGAAGGCGGCCTGCATGTGGATCAGCATGGCCTGGGTGATGCCGCCGCCGACCCATTGGACGGTGAAGGGCACGCCCGCGGCCGCGAAGAGTCCGGCCCGCTGCATGACCAGTCCCAGCTTGCTGTGTCCGATGATGTAACCGTCGGCGGCCCGTCGCAGCACCTCGAAGCTGTGCTGGATCCTGCTGCCGTGGATGAGGATGGGCAGCCGGATTCGCTTGCGCAGGTCGATGTAGGCATCGATGTCGGTGGTTTCCAGCGGGTCTTCGAAGCAGCCGGCAATGGGAGAGCGGGCCACCCGCTCCACCAGGTCGGGGTTGTGCCCGTAGTGGTGGAAGCGGGTGAGGTCGAAGTGCAGCTTGAATCCCTCGGGGGCCACCTGCTCCATGGCCTCGAGCTGATCGAAGACGTTCTCGAAAGGCGAGAGGTGGTACTTCATCCAGTTGTAGCCCATGGCCGAGTATTTCTGAACGGCTTCCACCATGTGGGGCGGATGGGTGGAGACCGTCCAGGAGGACATGGGCACCCAGCGCCGGTAGCGCTGGCCGAAGAGCTTGTAGACCGGGACCCCGGCCGCCTTGCCCATCAGGTCGTAGGTGGCCTTGGCCATTGGAATGGAGGTCTCGTCTCCCACCCAGTCGAAGGGGCTGGTGCCGATGTATTTCTCCAGCACCTCATCCGGCTCGTCTCTCCCTTCGCCCAGCCCCTGCAGGCCCTGGTCGGTGTGAACCACGTAGACGCTGCGCTTGGTGGGGCCGTAGAAGTGGTTCAGCTCGTAGTGGAGCCAGTCCACGTAGCTGGGATGGATGGTGTGTTTCTCGATGTCGGTGATCCTGATCCGCCCGTGGACCGAATCGGCGGTCTTCTTGGCCGCCAGCGCCAGCCAGGGCTGCTGGAGGGCCGCCGTGGCCAGCAGTCCGCCCGCTCCGGTCGCCAGGAATTGTCTCCGGCTCTGTATCCTCTTGCCCATGTCCTTCTCTCCGTTGATGGTATCTTGTAAGGCGTGTACAGCAGGTGGTGCGGAAGGGGGGACTTGAACCCCCACGACCTTGCGGCCACTAGAACCTGAATCTAGCGCGTCTGCCAATTCCGCCACTTCCGCTAGGGTAGGCAGTCTGAACGTTAGCACGCCGTCCGGCCCTTGTAAAGAGGCCGGCAACAGAGGCCGCCAACGCAAGCTTTCCGCCGAAAAGGACCGCCCGCCACACGGCGTCGTCCGGGGCCCGGATAGCCACAGTCGTCGAGAATCCCAACATGGAACCGCTGGAACAGACCCTCATGCGCCTGATCAAGGCTTCGCCGTCCCGGATCGGCAGCTTCCGTCAGTTGAGCCGCCAGTTGGATCTGGGTCAGGACAGCAGGCGGGAAGTGCGGTCCGTGCTGAACGGCATGGTGAAAGCCGGGGTGCTGCTGAAGTTGAAGGGAAACCGCTACACCGTCCCGTCCAGGCAGTCCCTGGTGACGGGCAGGATCTCGGTCCACCGGGACGGCTACGGCTTCGTCATCCCCGACAAGCGGCCGGCAAAGCTGGAGGGCGACGTGTTCATTCCCGCCCGGCATCTGGGCGAGGCCATGCAGGGGGACTCGGTGCTGGCCAGCCTGGACCGGCGGCCGGGCGGCAATCGGGCCGAGGGTCGGATCCTCAAGATCCTGCAACGCAGGAACAAGACCGTGGTGGGGCAGTTCAGGCAGGACAGGCCCTTCCACCGCGTGGTTCCCCACGACTTCAGGATCGGGCAGGACGTCCTGGTTCGGGAGGGGGATCAAGGGGAGGCGGTCGACGGCAAGATCGTCCATGTGGAGGTGACGCGGTTCCCCTCGGGACTGGGGCAGGCCCTGCGAGGGCGGGTGATCGAGGTTCTGGGTTCCCCGGGAGACATGGGCGTGGACATCGAGATCATGGTCCGCAAGCACCAGATCCCGGTGGAGTTTCCCCGCTCCGTTCTGGAGGAGGTCCGATCCGGGAGCTGGCAGGTCCCGCCGGACGAAGCCTCCCGCCGGACCGACTTCCGGCGGCTGCCGGTAGTCACCATCGACGGCGAAACCGCCAAGGATTTCGATGACGCCGTCCACCTGGAACGGCTGGAGAACGGCCGCTTCCGGCTGGGAGTCCACATCGCCGACGTGGCCCACTACGTGGCCAGGGACTCGGCTCTGGACCGGGAAGCCCTGCGGCGCGGCACCTCGGTCTACTTCCCCGACCGGGCCGTCCCCATGCTGCCCGAAGAGCTGTCCAACGGGATTTGCAGCCTGAAGCCCGGTGAAGACCGGCTCACCCTGTCGGCGGTGATGGAGATCGACGACGCCGGGGAGGTGCGCGACCATCGCTTCCACGAAGGGGTGATCCGCAGCCGGGAACGGATGACCTACACGGCCGTGGCCAAAATTCTGTTGGACCGGGACCCCTCGGAATGCGCCCGCTACGCCGACCTGGTTCCCCAGTTCGAGCGGATGCGCGAGCTGGCCCTGCTGCTTCACGGAAAGCGGCAGCAGCGAGGCTCCATCGACTTCGATCTTCCCGAGGCCGAGCTGGCCCTGGACAAGTCGGGCACCTTGACCGATATCCTCCAGTCGGAACGCAACATCGCCCACCGCATCATCGAGGAGTTCATGCTGCTGGCCAACGAAGTCACCGCCGGTCACCTCAGGGGACAGAAGCTCCCCTTCCTCTACCGCATCCACGAGCCTCCCGACCCCATGAAGGTGCTGGAGTTCAACCGGATCGCCATGAGCTTCGGCTACCAACTGGGCGCGCCCAGCGGCGACAGCACTGCCGCCGTGCCCCGGGTGAGGGACCGCTCCCGCTTCAGAGGTCGGGGGTTCAGAGAACGGGGCAGGGACCTGAGGGAGCTGCGCGGGCTCAACGTCAAGGTGACCCCGCGCGACTACCAGAAGCTGGTGAACCGGATCCTGGGCAGGCCGGAAGAGAGGATCCTTTCCTACCTGATGCTGCGGTCCATGAAGCAGGCCTGCTATTCCCCCCGAAACCGAGGGCACTTCGGGCTGGCTTCGGAGTGCTACACCCACTTCACCTCGCCCATTCGGCGCTACCCCGACCTTATCGTCCACCGCATCCTCAAGCATCGCCTGCGCCAGGACGGCCAAGGGGATGGTGGGGAGTCCGCCGTTGCGGCAGATGCCGGCCGGCTCTATGATCCCCCGGCCCTGGAAAACATGGCTCTCCAGTCCAGTGACGCCGAGCGGCGCGCCGACGAGGCCGAACGGGAACTCATCGAGCTGAAGAAGCTCGAGTTCATGGCCGGCAAGCTGGGGGAGGAGTATGAAGGAACGGTCATCCACCTGACCCGGGAGGGGATGGTGGTCGAGCTGGACGAGCTGTTCGTGGAAGGCTTCGTGAGAATCGAGACCCTGGAAACCGATGACTACCGGCTGCGAACCCGGCCCCTCTCATTGGTGGGACGGCAGTACGGCACGGTCTTTCGCCTGGGACAGCGGTTGAGAGTCTGCGTCGACCGCATCGACCGCTTCCGCCGCCGCGTGGACCTCTCGGTGGTGCCGGAGGGGGACGGCGGATGACGCCGCCGGCTTGCCGGTGCGGCTGGTAGTCACATACGTTGCGCCGCGTCGGCCCCCCCTCGGATCGACTGCGGGCGAAGCCCTGGTCTCTCCGAGCCGAATGGCGAAGGCTGATGCGGAGGGGGGAATACGCCGGCTTGGGTCTATCAACTGAATGATCGTGTTCAAAGTGGCTGTTTCGGTCGCCGGCCACTTTCTTGATCACCTCATCGAAGGTCTCCCGCGCCTTAGTACACTTGAACATAAATACTAATACGTATTATAGCTAACCTGTATGAGGCTA
>JAJDUG010000029.1 GCA_022826755.1 Acidobacteriota bacterium | reverse complement strand
CGAGGTCGGAGAACGCACCATGGTTTCCAAAATCTGGCGTTGCTCGGAATCGATCACGATTTGCGGTGCGCGACGTGCCATGACTACAATCATAAGTCACAGCACCTAATAAGTCAACTTAATTATTGAACGCAACACTAGCAAACGGCGCCTTGCCCGATTCCCGGGCGTGATGTAAATCATGTTCCCGGCTTGTTGTGTGGATGATGGCCCACCCGGGAACGCGGGCGTCCCGCCCGCACAATGTGTGGCACCGCGTTGGCCATCTCCGCCGCTGGGATGGAACGGTAACGGGGCCTTGCCTTTCATTTGGACTGGCCATCGCCGTTCACGCCGGCGGGGTGGCTGCCTGCCGGCAAGGTTGCGCTGTCGCCCCGCCACCTCCAGCCGGAAATAAGGATGCGGGCGGGACGCCCGCGTTCCCGGGTGGGGCTCTGGAGGATCGGAGTTTGCGCCTTGACCCGGCAGGAGCTTTGTCATAGGCTCGTTTCCCGGACATTCCGCGATCAGGCCGCATCTTCATACTGATTCGCTCCGGCAGACGGAACCTCGCCGCTTGGAATACGGGCCTGGCCTCTTCCTGCCCGGACGGCCAAAACATACAGGAACTCAACAACATGAATATCGACCGCAGGACGTTTCTGAGTCAGTCTCTGGCGGCTTCCGCCGGCCTGGCCGGTCTGCCTTCCCTGGCCGGCGGCCGCCCCTCCAAAGAGAAATATCGTGTCGGCATCATCGGATGCGGCCGCATGGGTCAGTACTTCGCCGAGGTCTATCGGGCTCTGCCCGACACCGAGTTGGCGGCTATTGCCGAGTGGAATCCGGAACGGCGCAAGATCGTGGGAGAGCGCTTCGGAGTCAAGGCGCTCTACAAGGATGTCAACGCCATGTTGAAGGAGGTCGTTCCCGACCTGGCCGCGGTCATCACCCCCACCAAGTATATGAAGGAAGCCGTCATCGCCTGCGCCGAAGCCGGGGTCAAGGGTGTTTCCACCGACAAGCCCGTGGCCGCCAGGCTGGAGGACGCCGACGCCATGGTCGAAGCCTGCCGGAAACGGGGAGTCGTTTTTGCGGGCGGCAATCTGCAGCGCGCCATGCCCGAGGTTCAGGAAGCCGGCCGGCGCTTGAACGAGGGTCGATACGGCCGGCCCCTGGGAATGGCCGTGCACGGATTCGGCGGTGAGATCTCGGGCGGCGGTTGCCAGCACATTTCCGTGCTGCGCCTGTTTGCCGGCGCCGAGGTCGAGGAGGTCATGGCATGGGCGGGGCCTCCCGAGGCCCTCGAGCAGAAGGACGACAAGGGCCTCAACGTCAATGCCCTGTTCCGGATGAGCCGCGGGCCCGATTGCCAGGTCTTCGGCCTCAACCAACCCTACGGGACCCGGCAACTCAGCGGAGTGGACGCGTGGAGCGAGGACACCCTGGTCCGCTGGAAGTGGTCCAAGCCCGAAATCTATCGGGGGAGCGGCGCCGATGGTTCCCGGCGCCTCGTCGATCCCGGGTACCGCCCCTTCCCCTGGCGCCGCATCCTGGATGAGGTTCCCGGTCTGCGCAAGAGCGACAACTACCTGGTGGCCTCCATCCGATCCTTTGTGGATGCCGTCAGAGACGGGAGCGACCTGTGGATCTCGGGCCATGACCTCAGGCAGGCCCTCGAGGTGGCCATTGCCTGCAAGGTATCGGCCCTGCAAGGCAATCGCCCCGTCAAGCTTCCTCTGAAGGACAGATCCCTGGCGTTGTACCCGAGGCCCTACCGCTGGCTGGGAGGAGACGCCACCGAGAACCCGCAATCGATTGAAGACGCGGCAGGAGGGGCCTTGTGAAACCTGCGCTGAATCGCCGTCAGTTTCTGGGCGGAGCCGCCCTGGCGGCTCCGGGCCTGCTGGCCCCCGGCGGAGCCGCTTCGGCGGCTGGGCCGCGGTCCCAGCCCAAGCGGGCGGACAAGCCGCGCCGCACCATGTACTTCAACGACGCCCGCCACTACTACCTCTACGCCTTCGAGCCCCCCATGACCATGGAGGACGCCTGGCGTCCGGTGGACGAGCTGGTGGAGACCTCGGTGGATACCCTGATCTACGGCGTGGAGACCGGAGGCGGCCTGTTCAGCGATACCAAGGTGGGCAAGCGGGCCATGTCGCAGCCCCTCCCCTACGACTCCGCCTACTACTGGCGGGCCTGGCACAACATGCAGAGCCTGATCGACCGGGGGCTGGACCCCCTGCAGGTGCTGATCGATCGGGCCCACCAACGCCGACTGGACTTCATCATCAGCATGCGCATGGGCGGCTCACCCCGGGACCCCCGCTATGTGATCGGCACGCCCGGACCGGCCGCCGGAGGCGGAGGCCGCCTGGAGAACAACATGGACTTCGCCCATCCCTGGGTGAGGGACACGCAGTTCTCCTGGATGGAGGAACTGGCGAGCTACCCGGCCGAGGGCATCGAGTACGACTTCGCCTTCACTCCCTTCTATTTCAAGCCGAGCGAGGTCGAACGCCACACGCCCCTGATGACCGCCTACGTGCGCCGGCTTTCGGAGATGATTCGAAGCAAGGGAGAGAACCGGATCGTGGGCGCCCGGGTCTTTCCCACCGAGGCCATGAATCGATCGCTGGGCCTGGACGTGAAGACCTGGGTGGAAGAGAAGCTGGTCGACTACCTGGCGCCCCTCTACTACGGATACTTCCTGCTGGACCCCAATCTGCCCTTCGAGTCGCTGGTGGAACTGGCCCGGCCGGCCGGGGCCGAGGTCTACCCCGTCCTGCAGCCCTACTTCATGGAGCACGAGAAGCATGCCGGCCCGGCCATGCTGAGGGCGGCCATCGCCAACTACTGGGCCAAGGGGGCGGACGGCCTGATCGTGGCCCCCTGGTTTCCCTGGCCCTTCCGGGAGGAGGAGCGGGCGCTGCTGACCGACATCGGCGACCCCGAGGCCGTCAGGGAACGGACCAAGCACTATTTCGTGTCCCCGCGCGTGGAGGATGCGGCCGCGTTGGGCTACGACCACCCTCTCCCTTTGCAGTTGGAGGGCGCCAGCCCCAGGAGCTCGGCCGTTCCCTTTTATGTCGCCGACGACTGCCGATCGGATCGGGTGGGGCGAACCCGGCTGCTGTTGAAAGTGCGGAATCTGGTGACCGCCGACAACCTGGAGTTGAGCCTCAACGGCAGTTCGCTGGCTGGAGAGCCCATGCGGCGCACCAGCCACCGCTACGACTTCCAGTGGCTGGAGTACACGCTGGGCAAGGTGCTTCCCCGCCCAGGGGATAACGTGCTGTCGGCCCGGCTGGCCTCGCGGCCGCAGGGACTGGGAGGCGGGGTGACCATTGACCAGGTGGAGATCCTGGTCGAGTACGGGGGGCCGCAGTCCATCTCGGCCAGGCCGGACATGCTCTGAGCCGCGTTGCACCCCCCACCGCATCAGCCTTCGCCATTCGGCTCGGCTTCTGCGATTCCCCCTCAAGGGGGGAGTGATACTTGAGTATTAGTGTGAAGGAGTGAATTGCCATGCGACGACGAAGTTTCCTTTCAAGAACCCTGGCCGGCGCCGCCTCGCTGGGTCTGCTGGGCGCCAAGAAGGCGTCGGCCCACCCCGGCCCGCAGCCGGCGACTACCCGCTCATCGGGACACAAGCCCAAGATGATGTTCTACCACGACGGACGCCACCCCCTCATCTACATGTACGAGCCTCCCATGCAGAAGGAAGAGTTCGAAACGGCCGTCGACGAGCTGCTTGGGACCCCCATCGAAGCCATCATGTTCACCATGGGAGACGGCCGGACGGTGCTGCACGACACCCAGGTGGGCGAGCTGTGGGGGCACAACGTCAAGAAGTGGCCGCACCTGATCTTCCGGCGGGCCCACCAGAATGCCCGGATGCTCATCGATGCCGGACACGATCCGCTGCGCGTCGTTTGCGACCGGGCCAGGGCCAAGGGAATGCTGATCTACCCGGTGCTGCTGGTTCAGCAAGGCACCGGCAAGCGGGGAACAGACACACGCGCCTCGGACTTTCGATTCGACAACACCCACCTGGAAATAGGGGCCGGCGGCGGGGTCGATCCCGAGTTCCCGGGCTTCCACGGGCTGGACTTCAAACGCGAAGAAGTGCGCAACGAGCGGTTCGCCCTGGTGGAGGAGACCGTGAACCGCTACCCGGTAGACGGCTTCGAGCTTCAGCTCGACTACATGCCCTATTACTTCCGGCCGGACGAGGTGGATTCGGGGCGCCCCATCATGACGGAGTGGATCGCCCGGGTCCACCGGGCCGTCAAGCAGAGCGGAGCCCAGCGGGAGCTGGCCATCCGCATCCCCACCAGCCTCGAGGGTTGCTACTCGGTGGGGCTCGACGTCCGCGAATGGATCCGCCAGGGAATCGTGGACGTGCTCATCGGCCAGAACTTCTCGGGTCCCGAGCTGGTGGACCAGAACGCCGACTTCCGTCCGCTGGTGGCGGCCGCCAAGGGGTCGCCGTGCCGGGTCCACGCCGCCATCCACAGCCATATCGACTCCGACCGGCTGGGCGAGGCCACCGTCAAGATGATCCGGGCCGCGGCCTGCAACTACTGGGACCAGGGGGTCGACGGGCTCTACCTGGCCCATTGGTTCAGCAACTGGCCCTACGAGGGAGATTTCTACGAAAAGTTGCGCGAGCTTCCCTACCCCGAGGTAATGGCCCCCAAGGACAAGACCTACTTCGTGACCACCATGACCGGCCGTTACCCCAGGCCTTCCACCGAGCCCGGGCTCTCCATGCAGTTGCCGGCCGACCTGAAGGTCAACAAGCCGGTCAAGATCGAGATGACCGTCAGCGACGACCTGCTCCGCTGGCACAAGGACGGCCGTGTCCACGAGGTCCTCTTGCGGGCCAGAATGATCAATTCGACCGAGCTGGACCGGTTCAGCCTCCGGCTGAACGGCAAGGCCCTTCCCGAATCCGGCTTGCGCAAGATCAATCAGCTCTACCGCATGGTGGCGCCGCGCTACCGGGTCAACAACTGCTACTGGCACATCTACCGGCTGGACCGCAGCCATTGGCCCCGCAAGGGGAGCAACACCGTGGAAATCACCCTGACCCGGCGGGATCCCGACATCACTCCCCAGATCTTCCTGAGAGACCTGGAGCTGGACATCAAGTACCTGATGGGCAAGAACTTCCACCGAGGACAGGACCCGGACCTGGGTGAAGTCCAGTCCCTGACCGACTGAGGACTCGAACCCCCGCCGGTCCTGACACCCGGGGGTGGTGAAGCAACCCATGAAACGACGCCGTTTCTTTCAGACTGCCGCCGCGGCCGGCTTGGCCAGCGGCCCGGCCTCCCCTTCCCCGCAACCGCGGCCGGCGGGGACCTCCGCTTCGGACGGTGGCGGGGCGGCCCGCAAGCCCCGCATCATGTTCTACCACGACGGCCGTCATCCCCTGATCTACATGTACGAGCCGCCCATGCAGAAGGAGGAGTTCCATTCGGCCGTGGACGAATTGCTGGGGACCCCGGTGGAAGCGCTGATGTTCACCATGGGCGACGGCCGCACGGTGCTGCACGACACCCGGGTGGGCGAGCTCTGGGGAGACCACCTCAGGAACGAGAAGTGGCCCCACCTCATCTTCCGCCGCGCCTACCAGAACGCCAAGGGCCTGATCGGGGCCGGCCACGACCCGCTCCGTGTCGTCTGCGAGCGGGCCCACCGGCGGGGGATGCCGGTCTACCCGGTGCTGCTGGTCCAGCAGGGGACCGGAAAGCGCGGGGAGGACACCCGCGCCTCGGAGTTCCGCCTCAACCACCGCCACCTGGAAATCGGCGCCGAGGGAGGGGTGGATCCGGCCTTCCCCGGTTTCCACGGCCTGGACTTCAAGCACGAGGCGGTGCGCCGGGAGCGGTTCGCCCTGATCGAAGAGACGATCCGGCGCTACCCGGTGGACGGCTTCGAGCTGCAGCTCAACTACATGCCCTACTACTTCCGCCCCGACGAGGTTGAGCCGGGACGCCGGATCATGACCGAGTGGATCCGGCGGGTTTACCAGGCGGTGAAGCGGAGCGGGGAGGGGCGCGAACTGGTCCTGCGGGTGCCGGCCAGCCTGGATCAGTGTGAATCGGTGGGGATGGACATTCGGGAATGGCTGCGGCAAGGCATGGTGGACGTGCTCATCCCGCAGGGGCCCGGCCGCTTCGACCAGATGCTGGACCTGGGGCCGATGGTGTCGGCCGCGCGAGGGTCCGGCTGCCGCATTCACGGCTACCTTCCCAGCACCGTGGATTCCGATCGCCTGATGGAGTCCACCCTCCCCGTCACCCGGGCGGGCGCCTGCAACCTGTGGGACCAGGGGGTGGACGGGCTCTACGTGGCCCAGTGGTTCAACAACTGGCCTTACGGGAGTTCCTTCTACGAGCGCTTGCGGGAGCTGCCCCATCCCGAAGTCATGGCTCCCCGGGACAAGGTCTACTTCCTGCAGACGACCACCGGACGCTATCCCGACCGGGCCGGGCGCCAGCTTCCGGCGGAGCTGGAAGTCGACCGGCCGGTGAGCCTGGCATTCAGGATCAGCGACGAGCTGCCGCGTTGGGCCAGGACGGGGCGGGTTCACCAGGTCCTCCTGCGGGTCCGGCTGTCCCATGCCACCGAGCTGGACCGCATCGCCTTCCGGTTGAACGGAAGGACTCTTCCCGATTCGAGGTTGCGCAAGATCAACGAAATGTTTAAGCTCAAGATTCCGCGCTTCTTCCAGTTCGGTTACTGGTACGTTTACAAGCTGGACCCTGACCACTGGCCGGTCAGGGGCTTGAACCGCCTGGAGGTGGAATTGAAGCAGCGGGACCCGGAGGTCACGCCTCGAATCGCGGTGAGCAACCTGGAACTGGAGATCAAGTACCTGCTGGGAAGGAACATGCGGCGGGACTCGGAGACCGATCTGGGCGAACGGGAAAGTCTCAACGATCGGCATGGGACGGCATGAATCGACGTCACTTCTTGCAGGGAGCTGGAATTCTCTTGACGGGCGGCAGCAGTCTCGACCGGGAAGCTCAGGCTTCCTCTCAAAACGAGCGCCGGATCCTGATCACCAGCGGTGAGACGGAGCTGGCCCAGGTCATCGCCGACCACCTCGGCCGCGACCGCGGAGTCCGGCTCACCGGTCTGACGGCCGTCCCGAGCCGCTTCCCCTTCACTGCCTGCCAACTGGATCACGACTCGGCCACCGATGAGCTGGTGCAGGGGGTGGAGGCCATCGTGCACGTGGCCGATCCGCCTGCGGGCGCCGGCGAGCGGGAGCAGATCGATCACCTGACCCGCAGGACCTACAACCTGGCCAGGGCCGCCGTGGACGCCGGGGTCGAACGCCTGCTCTTTCTCAGCACGCTGGAGCTGATGACGGGCTACGACGAGGACTTCCTGGTCAGCGAACGCTGGCGGCCGCTCCCCACGACTCAGCCGTCCGTACTGGCCAGGCACCTGGGCGAGTACACCTGCCGGGAGTTCGCCCGGGAACAGAAGCTGCAGGTGATCGTTCTTCGACTGGGCAAGGTGGTCAAGGCCGCGGCCGTCAAGGGGCAGGCCGCCGATCCCCTGTGGGTGGAGGAGCGGGAAGTGGCCCAGGCGGTGGCCGGCGCCCTGGACGCCAAGCTTTCCGACCACGCCCAGGGAGTGGGCCGCTGGAGGGTCTTCAACGTGCAGTCGGAGTTCCCGGGGTCCCGCTTTCCGGTCGCGAACGCCAAGGGGGCCCTGGGCTATCGGCCCTGGTTCAAGCCCTGAGGAGAGATCAGGTCCAATTCCATGAAAGTGCTCATCATCGGCGCCACCGGCTACCTCGGACCTCACGTGGTCAAGGCTCTGGAGGACCACCACCAGCTCCTGCTCACCGACATCAAGCCGCCCAAGGAGAACACCCCCCATCCCTTCCAAAGGGTGGACGTCAGCTCCATGGAGCAGGTCCAGCGGGCCGCCGAGGGAATGGATGCCATCCTCAACCTTTCGGTGCTGCGGGAGCACCGGCGCATCGCTTTCGACGTGAATGCCCTGGGCTGCTACAACATCATGCGGGCAGCGGTGGACCACGGGATCCGCCGGGTCATCAACACCGGGCCCCACTTCACCATCACCGGTCCGCTCTACGAGGGCATCGACCACGGCATCACGCCCGACGTCCCTCCCCACCCCAGCACCATCCTCTACGCCTTGACCAAGTCCCTGGGCCAGGAGATCTGCCGGGTGTTCAGCCAGCATCACGACGTCTACGTGCTGGACTACCTGTTCTACAACTTTCGCGATCCCAAGCAGGTGAAGCGGGGCTCGGGCGGGGTGCCCTTCATCGTCTCCTGGGATGACGCCGGAGAGGCCTTCCGCCTGGGCCTGGAGATCGAACTGGACCGGCTGCCCTCCCGCTGCGAAATCTTCTTCATCTCCGCGGACATGCCCCAAGGGAAGTTCCTCAACGAAAAGACCAGGCGCGTGCTGGGCTTCAAGCCCAAGGACGACCTGGCCTTTCTTTGGCGCCGGCCCTGACCGCGTTCCGAAGGGCCACTTTCGGCCCGCGTTTCTTGCCGGAAACAACAGAAAAAAAAGAGTTATCCACGAAGGCACACGAAGGACGACGAAGGGCCACGAAGAAAGACCATGTTCTTGACCCACTCAAAGGGAACCCCTTGGGTTCGCGTGAGGGGAAACGCAGCCAGTCAGCTTCCCCTGCGACAGCGTCTCGTCCTGTTAATCCTGTGCATCCTGTGTATCCATGTTCAATGGGTCGATCAGCGGATCAACGGAACAGGATCCTGGTTGCCGATAGGCCACCAAGAAAAACTGAAAGAGATCCATTTGTATTCGTGTTCATTCGTGGTTCGTCTTTTTTAACGATCCCCTGTTGCTCTCTCGAATGATCCGCCCGTCGCGGGGGCGGGGGCCCGGCTTGCCGGAAACAACAAAAATGCGGATAACGCCATGATCCATCGCCGCAGTTTATTGAAGACCGCCGCCCTGGGAGCGGGGCTGGCTCCCTTTTCCCTCTCCCTGCCGGCCGCGGTTCGGGGAAAGATGAAGATCGTCGAGATCGAGGAGCACGAAACGGTCCCCGCCTATCACGACTACAATGCGGAGACGCTCTTCCGATACCACGGTCTCTCCCTTCAAAGACGCATCATCTACGTGGTCAAGACGGACGTGGGACTGGAGGGTTACGGAGAGAGCGGCGGCCCGCTGCGGAAAGGCCGCTTCAAGGACTACCTGGGCAGCGACCCGTTCGACTGGATGGCCGATACCCGGAACCTGCCCATGAACATGGCCGCCTACGACCTCATGGGGAAATTCCTGGGTCTGCCCGCCTGGAAGCTGCTGGGACCCAAGGTGCGCTCCTGGATACCGGTGGCGGCCTGGACCGTCTCCCGGCCTCCGGAAGAAATGGCGGAGGAAGTGCTCGACGTGTCCCGCCGCGGCTATCACTGGCTCAAGTACCACGTGGATGTGCTGCAGAACGCCATCGATCAGACCGAGGCCATGCAGAAGGTCGCTCCCCCCGGGTTCAAGATCCACTACGACTTCAACGAGGACTCCAACTTCGAAGCCGTCTACCCGGTGCTGCGGGAACTGGAAAAGTTTCCCGTCGCCGGGCGGATCGAAGACCCCATCCGTTCCGAAGACCGCGACGGCTATCGCCTGCTGCGGGAGAAGTGCTCCATCCCCATCCTCATTCACCACGGCCCCCACGACGTCTTCATGAGACATGGCCTCTGCGACGGCTTCATGGGCGGACATGCCCCGGTGGGCCACGCCATGAAGCTGTCGGCCATGGCGGAGTCGACCAATACGCCCTTCATGCTCCAGCAGACGGGCGGCATCATCAACCAGGCCTTCCTGGCCCACGAAGTGGCCGTGTTTCCCATGGCCGTCCTGGACCACGTCAACGGGTGCCACCTCTGGAAGGAGCAGGTGACGCGCGAGGACATGCCCGTCGTTGGGGGCAGCGTGGCGCTCCCGGATGGACCCGGGCTGGGGGTCAGCCTGGACCGGGAGAAACTGAAGCGCCTGGCCCAGGCCCCGCGGCCCAAGCAGACCCGTTTCCTGGTGCGTGTCCGCTATGAAGACGGCCTCGGCATCACCTTCCGGTTCGACCCCGACCTTCCCGGCGCCAACGTGAGATTCCTCAATCCCCCCGGATTCGGGCAACGGTACACCGGCTTCGGGCCCGATGTCCCCGGGCCGGTTCCGGGCTATGCCAATCCGGTGGTCAGCGACTTCTGGGACGAAACCGGCTCCGCGGAATTCGAGGCCATGTGGGAACGCACCGCCGACGGCCCGGTCTGGGAGCAATCGGGCACGCCCTGAAGAGTTCGTGCAGCGGATTCAATTCGAGAGGAGATGCCATGAGACGAAGACGGTTCCTCAAGACAGTCGGCCCCAGCCTGTTGGCCGCTCCCTGGATGGGAAGCTTGGGCTCGCTCTTTCCCGGTCCGGGCTGGAGCCAACCCGTTCCTGGCGGACGTGGAGGCCGCCGCATGCTGTCCAACCACGACGGCGCCATCATGGGGAGCGATCCTCCACTCACCGCCGAGCATTTCCGGCAGGTGGTCAGGAGCTATCAGGGAACCCCGGTGGATACCATCTGCTTCTGCCTGGGAGACCGCGAGGTCTACCACTACGAGTCCGAAGTCGCCGAGGTGTTCGGCCGCCGGCACGGAACCTTCAAGAGCGACTGGGACTGGCGCGTCTACGAAAATATCCGGCGCCTGATCGAATCGGGCAAGGGACCCCTGGCGACCTTTGCCGAGGTGTGTCGGGAGGAAGGCATGGGCCTGTTCGGCTCCTTCCGCATGAACAGCCATTACGGCGTGGATCCCTCCGCCCCCAACCACAGTGAGTTCCGGCTGAAGAATCCCCAGTGGCTGATCGGGCATCCGGCCGGCTATTCCAAGGAGAGCAAGGAATGGGGAATCCGGATGGGCTTGAACTACGCCATCCCGGAAGTTCGCGAGCACATGGCGGCCACCATCACGGAGGTCTTCACCCGATTTCAGGTGGACGGCGTGGAACTGGACTTCATGCGGCACCCGGCCTTTTTCAAGTTGCACGAGGCGGTGGAGAATCACCACCACATGACCGACATGCTGCGGCGCATCAAGCGCCGGCGGGACGAGGTCAGCCGGGAGACCGGCCGCAAGATCGAACTGGCCATGCGGGTTCCGCCGACCTTCGCCGGCGCCCTGCGGGTCGGCCTGGACGTGCGCACCTGGATCCGGGAGGGCCTGGTGGACCTTCTCATCGCGGGCGGGGGCTTCATTCCCTTCGACATGCCCTTCGAGTCGTTCGTGGAGGCGGCCCGCGGCACCGAATGCCGGGTCCTGGGCGGAATGGAGCTGCTCCGCTACATGAGCGGACCCACGGCCGACCTGGACGTCAACCGGGCCATCGCCATGCGTTTCTGGCAGGGTGGAGCCGACGGACTGCAGTTGTTCAACTACTTTGCCCAGCCCACCGATTGGAAGCGCCAACTGTTTCAGGACATCGGCGACCCGGAGCGGCTGGCCACGCTGGAAAAGCGCTACCAGATGGACAAGCGGCGCTGGTTCCCCGGCGCTTGGAACAACCACGGCGCCGCCTTCTCGTCGGCGGTGCCGGCGGTGCAGCTCCCGGTGGACCTCACCGAGACGCCGCCCGACGGCGGCCCCCGCCTGCGATTCAGGATCTCCGATGACCTGGAATCGGCCACGCGCAAGGGCATCCTCGACAGCGTCAAACTGCGGCTTCTGTTCGAGAACCGCGCTCTCGAGGACCGGGTGGAGGTCCATCTCAACGGGGAACGCCTGCCCGACAAGCAGCCCGGCACCTTCGACCTGGTCTCCTACTGGAACAGGAGACGGGGTCCCTACGGGGGAGAGTATCTGACCGGGACGCTGGAATACGACCTCGCCTGCCCGCCCCTGAAGCAGGGAATCAACGTCATCCAGGTTCGACTGGTCAAACGGACCCCCAGACTGACCTCGCCCCTGAGACTGGGCCTGGTGGAGGCGTCGGTCAACTACAAGTCCGGTTGATCCGGGAAATAGGAGGGTGTCATGGCTCCAGTTCACCGGCGCGGTTTTCTTTTTCAGTCCGGGTTGGCCGCGGCCGGCCTGCCCTTCTGGTCGTCACCGCTGTTTTCGCAGTTGGCTCGGAAGATCAGGATCACCGAGATCGAAGCCCACCAGATCCTCCCTCCCTACCACGACTACCATGCCGAGTGGCTGTTTCGCTACCAGGGGCTGCACAGCCGGTTGCGGACCGTCTACATCGTCAAGACCGATGCGGGCATCGAGGGCTACGGGGAGAATTGGGGATCTCCCTGGAGCGACTTCAAGGACTATCTGGGCACCAGTCCCTTCGACTGGATCAACGACCCTCGGAATCTCCCCATGAACATGGCTCTCTACGACCTGATGGGCAAGGCGTTGGGACTGCCCGCCTGGAAACTGATCGGGCCCCGGGTGCGCTCCTGGGTACCCATCGCCGCCTGGACGATGTCGCAACCTCCCCGGCAGATGGCGGAAGAAGTCAGGCAACTGTCGAAACGGGGATACCGCTGGATGAAATACCACGTGGACGTCCTGCAGAACGTGGTCGACCAGACTGCCGCCATGCAGGAGGCGGCGCCCCGTGGATTTCGAGTCCAGTACGACTTCAACGAGGATTCCACCTTCGAAGCCGTCTATCCGGTGCTGAAGGAACTGGAGCGATTCCCCATCGCAGGACGGATCGAAGATCCCATCCGATCCATCGACCGGGACGGCTATCGCCTGCTGCGAGAAAAGTGCGCCATTCCGATCCTGATTCACCACGGGCCGGCCGACGTCTTCATGCTCAAGGGGCTGTCCGACGGGTTCATGTCCAGCCATGCCGGCGTCGGCTCAGCCAGGAAGCTGGCGGCCATGGCGGAAAGCACCAATACCCCCTTCCTGCTGCAGATGGCCGGCGGGACCATCAACCAGGCCTTCCTGGCCCACCAGGCAGCCGTCTATCCCATGGCCACTCTGGATCACGTCGACCTCTGCAACCTCTGGGCGGAAGACGTGACCGTCGAATCCATGCCGGTGGTGGGCGGCAGCGTGGCGGTCCCCAGGGGACCCGGTCTCGGGGTGCGGATCGACCGGAAGAAGTTGGAGCGGCTGGCCCGGATGCCCCGCCCCAAGCAGACGCGCTTCCTGGTCAGGGTGCGCTACCGCCCGGGCCCTCACCTCTATTTCCGTTACGATCCCGACGCTCAGGGCGCCAACATCAAGTTCCTGAGCCCGCCGGGATTCGGGCGGCGGTACGCGGGACACGGACCCCATGTCCCGGGACCGCTCCCCGGCTACGCCAACCCGGTGGAAACCGACTTCTGGGACGACGTGGGCAAGGCCGAGTTCGAGCGGATGTGGAAGCGGACCGAGGAGGGTCCTGTCTGGACGAAGGGGGAAGTTTGAAGTGTGAAGTGTGAAATTTGAACGCTGGAGAGTTATTGGATCGATGAGTTGAGCACGATTTGAAACCAACAAAAAATGAGTGACCCACGAAGGGCCACCAAGGACGACAAAGGGCCACCAAGGCGCTGAGATCGACCGCGACGGGATCGCAAGGTCACGACGGGATGGGTCGTGCCCCCCGGGAGCGCGGGCGTCCCGCCCGCATGCTCTGCCATCCCATGCTTCCACCGCCGCCTTCGGGTATGCACCCGAGGCCAGGTGCTGTCGCCGCCAACGCGGCTCGACTCTTAAGCCAACCCTGTTCCATGGGCTCACGCCCACGGCTAACTGCTTCCGCCGCCCTGGCGGCTGTCTGGAATCCCGGGCTGACGCCCGGGAGAGGATCATTCAAATAAAATTCCCGCCCCCGCGCAGTGTCTTGAATTCGGAGAGAGCGGTGAAACCGCGGTTGACCCGGGTCAGTTGAGGTAACCTCTCCTACAGGTCTTCCCTATAGAGCAGCGTAGCTGCGGTCTCGTGTAGCCCCGGGTGGAAGCCCGGGGTCGTATGGACCCTGCACTGGCCTACCCGCGTATGCGGCGGATTAAGGACCGCCTTCCGAGACTACACGGCCTCCCCAAGGCCACGCCTGTCCGAAACAACCCTGTTTCACCCTCGCATGATCCACACGGAAGGGCGGCGGGCCGGACTGGTCGGAAGGACCGCGCCGAAACCGACAAGATGCTTCGCGCATCGATCAAACAGCTCTCCACTCTCCACTCTCCACTCTTCACTCTCCACACCGCGGTCAGAAGCGTCCCAGGCGGAGGGGTCCCGGAGGAAGGGAGAGCGGTTCCCCGCAAACCATCTCGGCCATCAGCCTGCCGCTGATGGGACCGTGGGTGTACCCCAGCATGGCATGGCCGGTGGAGAGGTAGACGTTGGGATGGCCGGGGAGCCGGTCGATGATGGGCAGCCCGTCCGGGGTGCAGGGGCGCAAGCCGCACCATCGTTCCAGGTTGGCGGGGTTGTCGGCCCCTGAGATCACCTCGAGGGCCCCCCGCCGGATGGCCTCGGTACGGGTCGGGTTCAAGCTCAGATCGATCCCGGCAAACTCCATGGTTCCGGCGAAACGCAGGCGATCGCCGATGGGAGTCACCGCTACCTTTCTTTCCGCGTGGATGAGGGGAATCTTCGGGCTCGTCGCCGGCCGGTCCACGGTCAGGCTGTAGCCCTTTCCGGCCTGGACCGGGACCCTGACTCCCAGCTCCCGGGCCAGCAAGGGTGTCCAGGACCCCATGGCCAGGACGATTTCCCGGGCGCGGAAGTTTCCCCGGTCGGTTCGAACTCCGACAGGGCTGCCTCCCTCCAGCAGCCAGCCGGTCACCTCGGTGCCGGTCCTGACGGCCACCCCGTGCTTGCCGAGGGCTTCTCCCAGACCGGTGACAAACCGGTGGGAGTCGCCGTGGGCGTCCTCGGCGGAATAGAGAGCGCCCACCACCCTCCGGTCGAGCGCGGGCTCCAGTTCCCGGGCCTCGTCCCCCGTCAGAATCCTGAGTTCCAGGTCGTGCCGGGCCATGATCTCGGCCTCTTCCCTCCCCTCCTCCAGACCGGCCGCCGTGGTGTAGACGCTCATCATCCCCCGCTGTTCGAAGCCGAAGCTCAGGTCTTCCGTGGCAGCCAGCTCGCGAAACAGGAGCAGGCTGGCGCGGCCCAGGTCCCGCAAGACGGGGATGGCTCGTTCCATGGGCCGCTGGCGGCAGGAGGCGGCAAACCGCAGCAGCCACAACAGGAGCTGCCAGTCCAACCGGGGCCGGATCAACAGGGGGCTGTCTTCCTTGAGCATCCACTTCAGGGACTTGCCGATGACACCCGGCGCCGGGACCGGCATGGCATGGCTGGGCACGATCATGCAGGCATTGCCGTAAGAGCAGCCGGAACAGATCTCCCCCTTCTCGATCAAGGTGACCCGGCAGCCCTTTTGGGCCAGGAAGTAGGCCGTGCAGACCCCCACCGACCCGCCGCCGATCACCAGCACATCCGATTCTTCCGCCATTGTTTCGACCTGACTGGAAACCCTTGCTGAAACCGGACCCAGGTGACACTGAACCCGTTTGCCGTCTGAAGCTCAATGGCCACAAAAGGCACAAAAAGAACTAACGGATGCAACTTGGTGAGATATGCGGGCCAGCCGCCACCGGCCGCCCCGGGCGGCGCGGCCATCTACCGGCGCCAACCGGGAGGGCGATGCAGGAGATCTGGGGCGACTGCAGGCTTGCGGGCTAAACAGCGGCGCGGCTGATGGTCCGGGTCTCGGACATTCGGGTGACCAGCTCGACTCGCCTGATCCTCAGGGGCTTGTCCGAACCGGCCCCCCGGTAGTTCAGCCGAATGGACACCGGGTTGCGGCCGGTCTTGAGGGCCGCGATGGGAACCTGAAACTTCAAGGCCTTGAAATGCATGTCGAAGGGCTTGTCGGCAGGAAATCCGATCATGCCGTTGCCGGGCAAGGGGGCGATTCGGTAACCCACTTCCTGCCAGCTTGAGGCCACGTCCAATCCCGCCGGCTCCAGCACGGTGTCACCCATCGAAACCGTCAGGCGATCTCCCGGCTTGGAATAGTCCAGCGCCAGCCAGAGCTCGGCCGTCTTGGGCTTGCTGGTCTTGAAGTCGTCGGCCACCGGCATGTCAAGCGACTTGGCGCCGTCGGCCACGTTCAAATTGAAGGGGACCGGAGCGCCCTTGGAAACCGTGTTGTAGCGCACATAGTCGGCGCCCGGGGCTCTGGGGCTGGCCTCGAACCGCTGAACGGCCGTGTAGTGCTTGTCCTTCTTCCTCATGCGCTTGGGGTCGCCGATCTCGTTCAGCAGGTGCTTCCGCCAACTGCCGTACATGAACCAGTTGAAGGTGTAAAGGCCGTCGGCGCCGTCCCGCCACAGGTTGGCGGCGTTCCCTCGAATGACCTCGTCCGGGCTGACGCGGTAGCTGTTCCCGTAACTGTAGAGGCTGGGATAGATCGGGAGTTGGCGGGCCTTCATCAGGCCTCGAAACTCGTCCATCGTCGGCAGTTCGGTCAATCCCTGTCCCAGGATCAGCATGTCGGCCAGATCCTCTTCGATCCACTTCTCGATTTCGAAGCCGCCCAGTGCGCACCACTCCAGCTTCTCCGGGATGCGGATGGCAATCTCGATGGGCCGGCCCCGGCGCCTGGCCTTCTCGTTGAGGCTCTTGCGGATGGCGCGCATGAACTCGGTCAGGTACTTTCCGTTTTCTCGCTCGGTGCCCCGCTGGAAGTAGAGCGTGTGCCGCAGCCAGTCCAACTCGATGCCGTCGAAATCCCAGCGATCGAAAAACTCCTCGGCCACCTTGAGCTTCAGGGCCCGCACCCTGGGATGGGCGAAGTTCAGCGCCGTCCACCAGTCGAGATCGTCCACCAGCCAGTCGGGATTGATCCGCTTGAAGGTGGGCAGTTCCGGGTTGGGCAGGGTGCCCCTGGCATGCTGGCCGTCGTGGATGTCATTCATCCTGAGGGAGACGAAGGCATCCAGACCGCGCTTGCGGCACTCTTCCACGATCACCTTGGGAGGGTTGTGGCCGGCATCCGCCAAGCTCTTGGGGTTGAGATACTGGTCCTTGGGGTCGACCTCTATCCCGCCGTGCCAAGTCTTGCTCTCCGGGAACTTGAACCGGTCGGCTTCACCCGGCCACTCCAGCACGTTGCTCTGGTATTCGGCCACGTTGCCGCTGCCAAAGCTGAACATGAGCGTATCCACGCCGGTGTTGTCAATGGGCGTGAAGACCAGCGAGGTGAACTGCTCGCGGGTGAGGGGGCCATAGGAAACGGGCAAGGCGGTTCGGCCCCAGCAGTGAATCATGGACCCGTCCCAATTGAACAGAAGCCGCCGTTTCTTGCCGGAGGCTCCGGACCGCTTGGGCCTGGGGCCTGCGTGCAGCAACTGAGCGAGTCCACCCGCTCCCGCAATCATGAAACTCCGTCTGGTAATCGATCGCATCCTGATTCCCCCCGGCGATGTCGTTTATTGCTGAATTGGTCCCTGAAATGATAGCAAGTCGCGGTCCGAAAAGATAGATCCCGCGGCAGGTTTCCTCGGCCCTTGGCCAACCCAACCTGAAGGAGCTGTTTCAGATCGATCCCCGGCGCCCCCCGCGAAACAGGGAAAGTACCAGGTCGAATGCGTACCAGGTGGCCAGAAAAGCCAGGCACTCGAGGCTGAAACTTCCGAACTTGTAGAAGATCTCGGCCACGATCAGGGCGGCGGCGGCGGCGGGAAGCTGCTCCAGTGCGATTCGGGAAAGAGGGAGAGAGTGTAACAGGGTATACATGGCGGATCCGGTTCCTCTTGGGCCATGGGCCCGGCAGTGGTCCCCCACGGACCGAGACCTTCCGGCGGCTGTCTCCAATGCCGGTGGAAGCACCTTCACGGCTGCCTTTGCCGCACCGGCCCCCGGCGTTCAGGACAGCCTATCATAAACCATTGGCCGGAAATGTGGATCAGCTGCCGGCCCCTTGCTCCAGTTGGGCCAGCAGGCTGGCGGCCCTGGCGCGTTTTGCCGGGTCGGTGTCCCGGGCGACGATGCGTTGCAGGACCGAGCGGGCCCGGGGGTCCCCGGCGGCACCCAGCTCCAGGCCCAGCCGGTCCCGCGTCTCGAAATAGCTGGGATCGAAGGGTTGAATCTTGAGCGGAAATTTCCTCCAGTAGTATTTCAACGGGCTGTCAGAGGGCCAATCGGCATAGACCTGCTCCCAGTTGCGAACTTCCTTGCCGTGGGGTTCCAGGCTTCCGGGAGCGATGGGCTGGTCGACTCTCTGGAACCGGGCGTCCATGGAGAGGCGCAGCCGGTTGCTTCGGTTGGCGACGCCCTTGTGAACCATCAGGCTGTGAAAGAAGAGCACGTCGCCCTGCTCCACCGGGTTGTGGACCCACTCTCCCGGCAGCTTGTCGGTCACCTCCATGCCACCGGCCCCCAGCGCAGGGCGGAATTCGTAGACGCCGCCCCGATGAGAACCGCTAGAGAGCTGCAAGCCCCCCATCTCCCCGGCCAGGTCGCTCACCGGGAACCAGGCCGTGTAGGTCTCCGCGGTCCCCTGGATCGGGACCCAGTCCTGATGCGGCGGGGTGGTGTACTCCGCTTTTCGGGGAAAGATGGTCCGCCCGATCAATCGTGGATGGGGCAGGACCTTTCCTCCCACCAGCCGCTCCACTACCGCCAGCAGGTCGGGATGGTGCTGGATGGACTGGAACTCCATGATCGACAACACCCGGGTCATGACCTCCATGTAGGGCCGTTCGGGCTCCACGCAGAAGGCCTCCAGGTTGGCGATGCCTTCCTCCCCGGCCCCGTCCTTCACCCAACCGACTTCCTCCAGGACCTCCAGCCATTTCAGGCGCAGTTCCTCCAGCAGCCCGCGCGGCAACAGGCCCCTGAGATACAGATAGCCGTCCCGATCCATTCGCCGTCTCAGTTCGGATGCATGGCCGACAATGCCTGTGGAATCCAAAAATGGCTTCACCAGAGCCTCCCTTGATCAGATTACTCGGGACCCCCTTGCCGTTGGGTCCCTGGTGTCAGTTGTAGCACGCCTGTCGAGGTCCCGGCAAAGAGACGGACCGGACCGGAACCGGCCAGGACCAGGGTGTGGGGCCGGCCTGCAGGGACGCCGGTCGCTCCCGCACCGTGCCGGCCCGACTCCAGCACCTCCCAGTTGGATCCACCGTCCAGACTCCTGAAGAGACCGCGGCGCAGGGCCGCGTAGAGAACGGACGGCTTCGCGGGATCGACGATCAAGGCCCGCACCACCGGAAATGCCGGCAGTCCCCGGTTGGCGGGCGACCAGGTCGCCCCCTGGTCGCTGCTCATGAACACTCCATCCCCGTAGGAACCGGCATACAGGATGCGGGAAGGGGGCGGACCGACCGCCAGAGCATCGATCATGAGGCCGGGCAGTCCCCGGGGATCCCCTTTCCAGGACGCTCCACCGTCGACCGACTTGAACACTCCCGAGCCGTCGGTGGCGGCGTAAAGGGTGCCGGCTGAAACCGGGTCCATGGCCAAGGCCCGTACACTCTTTTTCGCAAGTCCGCGGTTGACCGAATTCCAGGAAGAGCCGGCATCCTCGGTTTTGAAAACGCCCTCCCCGTCGACAACGGCGTAAAGCACCGAGGGCTTGGCAGGATCCGCCAGCAGCGACCGGATGAGGCTCAGCGGCGGCAACCCACGGTTGGACGCGGTCCAGCCGACTCCCCCGTCGGTGCTCTTGAAGACCCCGCCGCCAAAGGTGCCGGCGTACAGGTTGCCGGGGTCGGAGGGATGGACCAGCAGGGTCTCCACCCGCGACTCGGTTAATCCCTGGTTGCGCGGTTCCCACTTGAGGCCACCGTCGGAACTCTTGAAAATGCCGGAACCCAGGGTGCCCGCGTAGACCTGGTCGGGATTGGCGGGATCGAACGCCAGTGCCTGCACCAGCACATCGGTCAACCCTTGATTCGAGTCCTTCCAATCGTTGCCTCCGTCAGTGCTCAGGAAAACCCCCCCGCCGGCCGTGCCCGCCAGCAGGGTGGAGCCGTCCTCGGCAAGAGCGGCCAACGCCGTCACCGGAAAAAGACCTGGCAGCCCACCGTGGATCGTCTTCCACTTCTCGCCCCCGTCCACCGTCTTCAGAAATCCCTCGTTCAGGGTGCCTGCAAATACGGCAGCCGGACTCGACCGGATCAGGGCCAGGTCGAGGACAACGGCCCCTTTCCTGACCCGCTTCCAGGTCTCCCCGCCATCCGGACTCCGGTAGACCATGCCGCCCAGGTTGTCGTCGGTGCTGACATAGAGGACCGCCGGATCGTCACGATCCACCGCCGCCGCCGTAATCCAACGATCGTTCAAGCCACTGCTCTTCCAGGTTTTTCCCCCGTCCAGGCTCTTGAAGAGGCCCTTGCGGTGGGTGCCGGCGTAAAGCGTCCGCGGCGCTTGCGGACCCATGGCCAGGACTTCCACCTGGCTCCCGGCCAAGCCCCGGTTGCCCGCCTTCCAGGTTCTGCCGCCGTTGCTCGTCTTGAACACCCCCCCGCCGAACGTGCCCGCGTAGGCGATGGAGGCCTTGCGGGGATGGACCAGCAGCGCCTTGACGGCCCGACCGGGCAACCCGTGAAACCGAGGGGTCCAGGAGGCGCCCCGGTCGGAGCTCCTGTACACCGCTCCGGACGAGGTTCCGACGTAGAGGACTCGAGGGTCCGAAGGAGCCACCGCCAGAGCCTCCACGGGACTCCCCGGCAGCCCCCTGGCGCCGGATTTCCAACTGCGGCCCCCGTCGCTGCTGGTGAACAGGCTTCCTCGAGCGGTCCCCAGGTAGAGCCTCCGGGAATCTTCCGGATCGACAGCCAGACAGGAGACGTTGGCGCCGAAGGGCCCCCGAGGCGCCGGCGGCTCGGTTGCCGCCGTCTCCCCCCGAAGGCCAGGCGTCAGCAGAAGGAGAACGGCAGCCAGAACGACTGGAGGAAATGTTTCTCGAATGGACGAATTCACTTTCAATCCGGATTGGCCCCCGCGGTCACGGGATCTTCCCGCAACCCTTGGGCCGCATTGTACAACATCCCGGCGATTGGATTGGTGGGTTCGCGCTACCCCGGAGGCGGGCCGACATGGAACCGGCGATTTTTGCCAAATCCTTTACAAATTCTCACCGCAAGTGGTAAATTTCCTTAAATCATCGGCAATCGCTCTCCAGGCCATGCCCGGAGAACCACTCACCCTGGCTGCATTGCAACTCGGGGAACGGGGGCAACGGACAATGCTCACCATCCATGGACAACAGCAGCGGCTTTGCGACGGGATTCACCGGCGCAACTTCATCAAGATCGGGGCCTTGGGCATGGGAGGACTGTCCATGCCACAACTGCTGCGTGCCGAGCGCCAGGCCGGTGTCGGCAAATCCGGCAAAGCCATCATCATGATTTATCTCCCCGGCGGCCCCCCGCACCAGGACATGTACGAGCTCAAAATGGAGGCGCCCTCGGAGATTCGCGGGGAGTTCAAGCCCATCCCCACCAACGTTTCCGGCATCCGGATCTGCGAGCATCTCCCGCGCCTGGCCAAGATCACCGACAAGCTGGTGCTGCTGCGAACCCTCGTCGGGGCCAAGAACCGCCACTCCTCCCATCAGTGCATGACCGGACGCCTGAAGGACGACCCGCCCGCAGGCGGGTGGCCCGAGATCGGTTCGGTCATTTCCAAGCTGGAGGGATCCACCCATCCGGCCGTGCCTCCCTACGTGAATCTCACCCCCAAGATGAGGCACAAGCCCTACAATTTCGGACACCCCAGCTTTCTGGGAGTGGCGCACACGCCATTCCGCCCCGAGGGGGATACCCTCAGCGACATGACCCTTCAAGGCATCAGCCTGGAACGGCTGTCGGACCGCCGGGCGCTGCTTCAAAGCTTCGACCGCTTCCGGCGGGATACCGACCGAAGCGGTGGGATGCAAGGGCTGGATGCCTTCAACCAGCAGGCCTTCGACGTTCTGACCTCCAGCCGGCTCCTGGAAGCCCTGGATCTGGAGAAGGAAGATCCGCGCATCCGCGAACGCTACGGAGAGGGAACCCCGCAGCATCAGGGGGACGCCGCCCCCCGGCTGATGGGGCAGTTCCTGCTGGCGCGCAGGCTGGTGGAGGCCGGAGTTCGCTGCGTCACCGTCAGCTTCAGCTTCTGGGATTGGCACGGCGCCAATTTCAAGAGGGGACGGGACAACCTGCCGCCCTTCGACCAGGGGGTCAGCGCCCTGGTGGAGGACCTGCATCAACGCGGGCTGGACAAGGACGTCACGGTGATTGCCTGGGGCGAGTTCGGCCGCACTCCCAAGATCAACAAGGATGCGGGGCGGGACCACTGGCCGCGGGTTTCCTGCGCGCTTATGGCGGGTGGAGGCATGCGCACCGGACAGGCGATCGGGACCACCAATCGACTGGGAGAAGAACCCAAGGAGCGGCCGATTCACTTTCAGGAAGTCTTCGCCACCCTCTACCACAACCTGGGCATCGACGCCGCCAGGACCCAGGTCACCGATCTGAACGACCGGCCGCACTACCTGGTGGACGGCTACCGCCCCTTGCCGGAAGTCATTTGACTCCCCCGGGCGATTGACCGGACGCCTGGGATTCAGCTCTTGCCTCCGGGTTTCCTTCCGTACATCGCATCGATCCGGGCCTGCAGCTCGTCCGCCTTGGCTTGAATGGCCTCGTCGGGGCTGTTCTGCAGGCTCGTGTGCGCCAGTTTGAGCGACTCCGCCGCTTTTGCCACGAATAGCGCATAGTTCTTGTGCTCGCTCAGTCCCTCCCGGCCAAACAACTTCTGGTTGTCCAGCAGACACTGGGTCAGCGTCACGAGCAGGTCGCTCGGAGCCAGGTCCACCGATCCCTGATCCAGGGTCGAACGCGCCTGGGCCAGGTCCTGTTCCGACCCCACAAACCGGGCCAACGTACGGGCGACTCCCTTGGGAAGCTCGGCGACCTCGACCTCCTCCTGCTGCTCCGAATCGATTTCCTTGCCATCCCGCACCTCGTCCAGCAGGTCCGGGCCCTGTTCGGAATCGTCCACCGGCCAGGTGGACTCCAGGGCATAGGCGGACTCGGGCGAGTGCCTCTTCAGAAATCGGTCGCAGGCCTGGTACAGGGTCAGGGCCACGCTCTTTCGCTTTCGGAGATAGTTGAAGGCCGTGGAGCGCAGCTTGCCGTACTGCTTGGGATCCGCATCCATGCCGGCCAGGTAGGCATCCGCAATGCTGCGGTACCCGTCGCTTTGGCCCACCAGCAGGACGATGCTCAGAAGCCGAGCCTTGGCGGCCTCTTCACTCTTGGGAAACTTCGTCTGCAGAGCGCCCGAGGAATCGAGCGCCTTTTCGAGACGCCCGTCGGCCACGGCCTTATGCACCTCGGAAAAGAGATACTCCGGGGTGTTGCGGTCAACCTGAGGCTCCTGGCTGCAGCCGGCGGCCGCCAGACAGACGATTGCGATCAGACTGGCACTGAGGCACGGGTGGAAAGACGTAGGAACTCTCATTGGTCAACTCCTTCCATAACGACTGGGGATGAGCCTCTGCCGGTTCCATGAGGCGTATTGGCTGAGACCGACGGGCGCGCAGGCTGTAGGGGCTGTCCCGGCACGGGAACCCTCGGAGACACCCAGGGGGGGGGAAAAATGCTGGCAAATTACTGAAAACAAGCTACTTCTCTCCATAGCCAGCGATCCGCCGGGGTCACGCGGGCCAACTCCAAGAGCCTGCAACCGCCCCGCCCCGGGGCGGCATGACGAAAAGCCTTTACGGATGTTGAAACGATATGAACGGATTCTGACCCATTCCCCCGGCCGCGTCAACCCTTGACGGGGTATTTGCCTGTTTCAAAGCATGCCCCGAAGGAATAGCCGGGCAGGAACGGAACCCGGCCTGCCCGCGAGGGTTCAGGGTCTAACTCTCGCCGTTCTTCAGGATGGCTTCCAATGTTGCGATAAGGCCGGCGTCGGCCCCCCTCCGCATCAGCCTTCGCCATTCGGCGCGGCTTCTGAGGCTTGCAACCGGCCCCTTGCCCCATTCCTGGGCGGGGTGTCAATCAGGTTCCCGGTTTGTTGGGTGGTTGATGCCCACCCGGGAACGCGGGCGTCCCGCCCGCACATTTGCCCGGCACAGCCTTGGCCGACTGCGCCGCCGGGATGGAACGGCAACGGGGCCTTGCCCTTCATTCGGACTGGCCAATGCCATACACGCCGGCAGGGTGGCTGCCTGCCTGCAACCTTGCGCTGTCGCTCCACCTCCTCCAGCCAGGAATAAGGTTGCGGGCGAGACGCCCGCGTTCCCGGGGGTGATTCTTGAGGCTTGCAATCGGCCCCTTGCCCCATTCCTGGGCGGGGTGT
>JAJDUG010000008.1 GCA_022826755.1 Acidobacteriota bacterium | reverse complement strand
CGCAAGCCTTCAGCAGCACCGAACCGCCGTCGGAACTGCTCTGCGGCGAGTCGAACACCGCAGCCACAGGCCGCCGAAACAGATTCGAGAACAACACACCCTGCTTGTCCTTCATATCTGTGCTTTAACCTCCTAAGTGTTTTATAATAAACAGTATAGCACAGATAACGGGCTTCCTTCAGATACCTTCGCGCATAATGCGGGCTAGTGAAGTTTGAAGTGTGAAGGATGAAGTTTGAAGGAGGAAGTGTGAAGGGTGGAGAGCGATCCGGTTTACGGGCTTGCAATTGTCCATCGATTTATGGCAAGCGAACAATATCCGGTATGAGCCATAAGACAGCATTCGGTGCTTTCTTGCTCCCAAAACTCTCTACTAACTACGCCTCACTTCGAGCAGTGAGAGTGATTTTGTTAACGCACTGAGCATAGTGTTGATCGTTGTGCAAACGTTCAACCAGTTCTCTGAAGTCTCAGAGATGATTGCTTCCAGCTTGGCGCAGAGCACGGAAATCGTCTCCAAAACTCTTCCCCCTTCCCCCGTCCCCCTTCAAACTTCATCCTTCCCCCTTCAAACTTCCCCCTTCAAACTTCAAACTTCCTCCTTCAAACTTCCTCCTTCAAACTTCAAACTTCATCCTTTATGATGGCGCTTTTCCTGGCTGATCGAACCAAAGGGAGGTTCCGCCTTGAGTCGCCGAGTGCTTGTGAGCGTCTCCGACAAGGAGGGTCTGCAGGACTTCGTCAAGGGTCTGTTGCGCCTGGACTACGAAATCGTTTCTACCGGAGGCACGGCCCGGTTTCTGCGGGAGGGCGGGGCCCGGGTCACCGAGGTGTCCGAGGTGACGGGATTTCCGGAGATCCTGGGGGGCCGCGTCAAGACGCTCCATCCCAAGATCCACGGGGGACTGCTGGGGATCAGGGATGAAGGGGAGCACCGGCGGCAGATGCGGGAGCAGGCCATCCATCCCATCGACATGCTGGTGGTCAACCTCTATCCCTTCCAGCAGACTGTCGCCAGGCCCGGAGTCACCCTGGAGGAGGCCGTCGAACAGATCGACATCGGCGGCCCCGCCATGGTTCGGTCGGCAGCCAAGAACTTCAGGGACGTGGCCGTGGTGGTTCGAAAAGAGGACTACGGCTGGATTCTTGAGGAGCTAGAGGCGCACGGGGGAACCCTGCCCCTGGAGTCCAGGTTCCGCCTGGCCCAGGAGGCCTTCAGCCTGACCGCCCGCTACGACGCGGCAATCTCCAGCCATCTCTCCCGAATGGAAGCGGCCGGCGGCGCCATACAGCCCGGTCCGGGCATGTTTCCGAGCCGGTTGGGCCTTGCCCTGGAAAAAGTGATGGACCTGCGCTACGGAGAGAATCCGCATCAGCAGGCGGCCTTCTACCGAGAGGTGGCTGGCGGGGCCAGTCTGCTGCCCGACAGCGTCCAGTTGCAAGGCAAGGAGCTGTCGTTCAACAACCTGCTGGATCTCAATGCGGCCTACCAGTTGTCGGCCGAATTCGCTCCCCCCTGCGCGGTCATCATCAAGCACAACAACCCCTGCGGCGTGGCCGTCTCCCGTGTCGGCCAGGCCGACGCCTATCTCAAGGCCCGCCAATGCGATCCCGTTTCGGCCTTCGGCTCTGTCCTGGGATTCAATCGGACGGTCGACTCCCGGACGGCCGAGGCCATCGCCTCGACCTTTGTGGAGGCGGTGATCGCCCCGGGCTACCAACCCGAGGCTCTCGAGCGGCTGCGCGCCAGGAAGAACCTGCGGCTGCTTCGCTATGAGGCGGCGGAAAATCCGGCTTCGCGCTGGGACTACAAGCGGGTCGAAGGCGGCCTGCTGGTTCAGGAAGTGGATCGAGCCCCGGAGGACGAGGGCGGGTGGAAGGTTGCCAGCGACCGTTCGCCCACGCCCGAGGAGCGGGAGGCCCTCCGGTTTGCCTGGATCGTGGGCAAGCACATCAAGTCCAACGCGATCGTCTACACCAGCTCCGACCGGACCGTGGGGATCGGGGTGGGGCAGATGAGTCGGGTGGATTCCGCCCGGTTGGCCATCTCCAAGGCCCTATCGCCGCTGGAGGGCTGCGTGATGGCTTCCGATGCCTTTTTCCCCTTTCGGGACGGGATCGACATTGCCGCCGGAGCCGGCATCCGAGCCGTCATTCAGCCCGGCGGCTCGGTCCGGGATTCCGAGGTGATCCAGGCGGTCAATGAGCATGGGATGGCCATGGTCCTGACCGGCAGGCGACACTTCCGCCATTGAGGTTGGACCGGAATCCTTCATGGAAACCGCTGAGAACTGCCGGGTTGTTCCATGAATCGGTCCTTTCCGCCGCCGGCGGCGGGAGTTTGACGGGGTCCATGCCGCATGAGATAATCCGGAAAGGTGAAAGGTCGGGGAGAGGGATGAACCAACCAAGGTTCGGTATCATCAAGAGAAGCCTGCTGGCGGCGCTGGCGGTCGTCTGGACGGTCGCGGCTCAGGCCCAGGAGTCCAAACCCACGCCCGGCCAGGCGGAAGCGCGGGCGGTGAATCGAGCGGCCGCCTACTATCACTTCAGCCTGGGGCGTCTCCTGGAGGAAAGCGGCAGCTTCTTCAAGGCCGAGGCGGAGTATCGGAAAGCGCTGCGCCACGATCCCCAATCCTCCCAGCTCCATACGGAAGTAGCCAGCGCCTACCTTCGAAACAACCGTATCCTGGAAGCCATTCAGCAATTCGAATCGGCGGCCCGCATCGACCCGGACAACCTGCGCGCCCGCAAGCGCCTGGGAGCCATCTATTACGAGCTGCTGGCCAGCGAACGAAGGGGGCGTCGAATTTCCTCCGGAGACACCCTGAACAAGGCAATCCGCGAGTACGAGGCCATCGGGCGCCTCGCCCCCGAGGACGGCGACTCGCTGCTGGTGCTGGGCCGTCTCTACGGCCAGGCCGGGCGCTCCCGGGAAGCCATCGCCACGCTGGAGAAGCACCTGAAAGTGGCTCCCTCCTCCGAAGAGGCGCTGAGCATGCTCGCCGAGCTCCATCGCGGCCGGGACGAGCTGAAGAAAGCCGTCGAATATCAGGAAAGAGCCGTCCGGATCAATTCCGGATCTCCCGTGCTTCTTCGAGGTTTGGGGTTGGTCTATGAGCAGTCCGGCGATTTCAAGAAGGCGGCCGAGACCTACAGGAAAGGCATGAACGTCGAGGCGGCCAATGTGACCCTGGTGACCCTGCTGCGCAGGGACCTGGCTCGCGCCCTGATCCTCGACGGACAGATCGTCCCCGCCGAGAAGGAATACCGCAAGATCCTGGAAGTCGATCCGAAGGATGGAGAGGCTCACCTGGGCCTCGGTAGGGTCAGCCGCACCCGCCACCGTTACGAGGAGGCGCTGGAGCATCTGAAGAAAGCCGATGCCTCGCTCCAGAACAACGTGGAAGTCATCTTCGAGTTGTCCCGGCTCTACAACGACCTGGGTCGATTCGAGGAAGCGGAGTCGGGTTTTGAAAGGATGCTGGATCTCTTCCGCAATCCGGGCGACAGTTTCGGCGCCGTACGCAACCGCAGCATCTCGCTGACCCATCTGGGTCTGGCGGCTCAGGAGCTGGGGAAATTCGAGAAGGCGGCCGGTCATTTCCAGGAGTTGCAGCGGCTTGGGGAAGCCTATGTGGGCCATGATCGGGAAACGCTGAAGGTGCTGGGCAAGGAAAACAGGCACCGGGCCAGGGTTTTGCTGATCGGACTCCATCGAGCGGCCAGGCAGGTTCCCCGAGCCCTGGCGGTTTGCACGGACGCCAGGGAGCAGGCGCCGACTCGAGCCGTCGGTGCGCTTTGCGCCGACGTGCTGGCGGAGAGTGGAGAACCCGAAAAGGCGTTGCGGGAACTGGAGGGGATGCTCAACGGCGACAAGGAAGACCTGGAGATCTACCACTACATCCTGCAGGTCTACCAGAGGGAGAAGCGGTTCAAGGAAGCCGAAAAAAGACTCTACGAAGCCGAGAAGTATTTCGAGCATGAAAAGTCCTTCTACTTCATGCTGGGGGCCCTGCAGGAGCGCCAGAAGGAATACGACAAGGCGGCGGCGACTTTCAGAAAGGTCATCGCCCTGGACCCGAAGCACGCGTCCGCCCTGAATTACCTGGGCTATATGTGGGCCGACCTGGGCGTCAACCTGAACGAAGCGCTGGACCTGATCAAGCAGGCGGTGGCCCTGGATCCCAACAACGGGGCCTATCTGGATAGTCTGGGCTGGGTTTATTTCAAGATGGACCGCATCGAGGAGGCGGAGCGCTACCTGGTGAGCGCCCTGGATCGGGTTCGCCGGGACCCCACCATTCACGAGCACATGGGAGACTTGTACTACCGGAAAGGGAAATACCGGCAGGCCCGTTCCTCCTGGCAGCGCTCGGTGGCCTACGGGCAGGACGAGGAGGAGACCCGTAAGGTCAAAAAGAAAGTGGCCGACCTGGACACCAAGCTGGCCCTGTCCGCCGAAGATGAGTAGACGGCCGCAAATTCGGCCAATACAGCCCAATCTTGACGGATTGGGCTTTTTTGCGCCTGATCTGTAGGCAAGTTCCGCCCCCGCCCCTCCACGACGGGGCGGATCATTCAAGAGTGAAACAACGGAGCTTCATGGTCCATCGGGAACAAGGAGCCTGTTCCGTTAAACCGGTTATCTACCTATCGAACATCGATGCACAGGATGCACAGGATTAACCGGACGAAAGGCTGTTGAACGGGAAGCTGACTGGCTGCGTTTTCCCTCACCCGAACTCACGGGGCGTTCCCTTTGAGTCGGTCAAGAACGTTGTCTTTCTTAGTGGCCCTTCGTTGTCCTTCGTGTGTCTTCGTGGATAACTCTTTTTTTCTGTTGTTGCAGGCAAGCCGGCCATGAACCCGGAGCGAATCAAGCTGCGCTGCTACGCCAAGGTGAACCTGGGACTCCATATCCTGGGGAAACGAGAGGACGGCTATCACGAGATTCGCACCCTCCTTCAGACCATCGGTCTCCACGACACGCTGGAGATTCGCCTCACCCAGGGTCGAGGAGTGTCCTTCCAATGCAACTGGGACGAGTTGAACCGCGGTGACAATCTGGTGGTTCGGGCCCTGGAAGCCGTCTGCCGCCAAGCGGGACTGGAACGGGGACTGGAGGCTCGACTGGAAAAGAGGATTCCAGCGGGCGCCGGCCTGGGCGGGGGAAGCAGCGATGCCGCCGCCGCCGTGATGGGGTTGGACCGCCTGCTGGGGCTGGGGATGTCCCGGCGGGACTGGTTCGAGATCGGAGGCGCGTTGGGGTCGGACGTCCCCTTCTTCTTTGTGGGTGGACGGGCAATCGGGGTGGGGCGGGGCTCCGAGGTCTATCCGTTGGAGGACGCTGCTCCCCGCCACGTTCTGATCGTGGTTCCCCCCCTGCCGATGCCGACCGCCGATGCCTATCGGAGGGCGAGTTTGCGGTTGACAACCCCTATGAACAAAAGTAAGATTCCGCTCTTCTGTCCAGCCTTCTTAGACGCGTTGGAGTCAGGGGATGGGCTGGAGAACCACTTCGAAGCGGTGGTTTTCAGGGATCAGCCTGACCTGAAGCGCCTGAAGCAGAGGCTCCTCCAATGGGGCGCCAGGAAAGCCGGCCTCACCGGGAGCGGCTCGGCGCTGGTGGGTCTTTATGACGAAAAAGGAGCATTGACACAGGCTCACGCAGCCCTCCGGACCGGGAATGTCCGCCTCCTGGCGACTCGAACCCTGACCCGGGATCAGTATCGGCACTCCCTTGTCGAATGTCTCCAGCGGGCCATCGAATAATGGGGCGTCGTCAAGTGGTAAGACACGGGTCTTTGGAACCCGCATTCGGAGGTTCGAATCCTCCCGCCCCAGCCAACTGCTACCCCGAAACATCGACGATTGACGGGCCCCTGAAATTCGAGATTCAGAGGTGAAGGTCTCTTGACTAACGGCATGAAGATCTTTACGGGAACCGCCCATCGGGCCCTGGCCGAAGAGATCTGCCAATCGCTGAACGTCCCCCTGGGCAAGGCCTCGGTTTCCCGGTTCAGCGACGGCGAGGGATACTTTCAGATTCTGGAGAACGTGCGGGGCGAAGACGTCTTCGTGATTCAGCCGACCTGTCGTCCGGTGGACCGGAGCCTGATGGAGTTGCTGCTGATGATCGACGCTTTCAAGCGGGCTTCCGCCAGGCGGATCACGGCGGTCCTGCCCTATTTCGGGTATGCCCGCCAGGACCGGAAGGACAAGCCGAGAGTCCCCATCTCAGCCAAGCTGGTGGCCGATCTGCTGTCGACCGCCGGGGCCAGCCGGGCTCTCACCATGGATCTGCACGTGCCCCAGATTCAGGGTTTTTTCGACATTCCGGTGGATCACCTCTACGCCGCGCCGGTAATGATGGGGTATTTTCAGAAGCTGCACCTGCCCGACCTGGTGGTGGTCTCTCCCGATGCCGGAGGCACGGAAAGAGCCCGGGCTTACGCCAAGAAGCTGCACGCCAGCCTGGCCATCATCGACAAGCGGCGCGTCAAGCCCAACGAGGCGGCGGTGGTCAATATCGTCGGTGAAGTGGCGGGCAGGACGGCGCTCATCGTGGATGACCTGGTGGATACGGCCGGCACCCTGGTCAAATCGGCCGAGGCGCTGGCCAAGCAGGGAGCCACCCGCGTCTACGCCTGCTGCACCCACCCGGTCCTGTCGGGTCCGGCCACCGGGAGAATCGCCGAGTCCAGCTTGACCGAGTTGGTGGTGACCAATACGATCCCCTTGTCGCCCGAGGCCTCCCAATGCCGGGACATTCGAGTCCTGAGCGTTGCCGGGCTGTTGGGCAAGGCCATCCAGTCCATTCACGAGGAGAGTTCCGTCAGCTCGCTGTTCATATAGTGTCCTGTCTCGGACCGACAACCAGGAAAGGGACAGGTGCGAAGGGGCACGAAGAGACTGACTAAAGAGAGTCACCGATGAAATCCATCCAAGTCTCAGCCGAAGTCCGATCCAGTTACGGAAAGAACGCCGCGCGCCAGTTGCGATGCCAGGGCAGGATTCCCGCCGTGCTCTACGGCCGTCGGGAAACGGCGCTTTCCTTGAGCGTGGATCCCAAGGACCTGTTGGCCATCCTGCACTCGGCGGCGGGGCACAATACGATTTTCTCGCTCGACGTCAAGGACCAGGGCACCACCAGCGTCATGCTGAAAGAGTGGCAGTTGGATCCCATCAAGGAGACCCTGCTGCACGCCGACTTTCTGCGGATCGCGATGGATAACGCCCTGCAGATCAGCGTGCCGGTGCTGCCGGTGGGCGTGGCCACCGGAGTCAAGGACCAGGGAGGCGTTTTCGAGTTTGTCCTCAGGCAGCTTGAGGTGGAATGCCTGCCGGCGGACATCCCGGAGCACATCACCGCCGATATCTCTCATCTCGGGATCGGCTCCAACTTGAGAGTGGCCGACCTGTCGGTGGATTCCAAGGTGAAGGTCTTGTCCGACCTCGACCTGGTGGTGGCGCACGTGGTTGCTCCCAAGGAGGAGGAGACGGAGGTAGCGGCCGAAGAGGCTGTCGCGCCTGGACTGGGGGAGGAAGAGGAACCGGAAGTGATTCGGAAGGGCAAGGCCGAATCGGAAGCTGGTGAAGTTTGAAGTGTGAAGTTTGAAGTTTGAAGTAGGAAGTTTGAAGTAGGAAGTTTGAAGTAGGAAGTTTGAAGTAGGAAGTGGGAAGGGTGGAGAGTGATTAGAGTAACAGGTTGCACAATTTGTTGATCTCCATGCAATCTTTCAATGAGTTCTCTGAAGCCTCCGGCGTAATGACTTCCAGCTTGGCGCTGAGCATGGCAATCCTCTCCAAAACACTTCAAACTTCAAACTTCAAACTTCAAACTTCAACATGAAGCTGGTCGTCGGTTTGGGCAATCCCGGGGAGCGTTACGCTCACACGCCTCACAACGCGGGTTTCGCCGTGGTCGACCAGTTGGCCTCGGCGGAGGCCGGTCGCTGGCGGTCCGATGCAGGTCCGGCTCTCGTTGCGACCGTCGGTCTGTCGGGAAACTCCCTTTTGCTGGCCAAGCCCCGGACCTACATGAACCTGAGCGGCGGTGCGGTCAGCCGGCTTCTGTCCGAGCACCGTCTGTCTCTTGACGACCTGATCGTAATCTGCGATGATTTGGCGCTGCCCGTTGGGCGGATTCGGATTCGAGCCCGGGGCGGCGACGGAGGCCACAACGGCCTCAAGTCCATCATCGAGGCCCTGGGCACGCGAGAATTTATCCGGGTTCGCCTGGGCATCGCCCCGGAAGGGGTTATTCCGGATGCCGCTGAATTTGTCTTGTCTCCGGTGCCTCCGGACCGTGCCGCGGTCTTCAGGCAGATGATTCACAAGGGTGCCGAGGCCGTGGAGTCGGTTTGCCTGGCCGGGGTCGACGAGGCCATGAACCGGTTCAATCCGGTGGAGGGCTAGCCCTTTACCGTCGCGGCATTCCGGCAGCAGGCGGACGGACATTTTCGGGAACGGGGATTCATGAGACGTTACGAAGTGATGTTTATCGTGCATCCCTCGTCCAATGACGAGGGGATCGAACGGATCACGGGCCAAATGGAGGAAGTGGTCCGGAGCTACCAAGGCGAGGTGCACGCCGTCGACCGCTTGGGCAAGAAGAAGCTTGCCTACGAGATTCAGGATCTTCACGAGGGGATCTACATTCTGCTCACCATTGGCGCCGGCGGGGATTGCATCAAGGAGTTGGAGCGGCGCTTGAGGGTCAACGACCGGGTCTTGCGCTATCTCACGGTGCGAGTGGATGAACACCTGAAGAGAGCGGAAAAGATCAAGGCGGCCCGACTCAAGAAGAAGGCCCGCCGCAGTCGTGGGACCGAGCCCGAGGCGGTTGCTCCCGCCATCTAGACGGCGAGGAGCGGTCCGCCCCCTCGCCAAACCATCAAGGAGCCGTTGCAATGCCCCCAGGTCGGAGCCCAGGACGTTCGGGCGCGAAGCCGAGAAGAGGCCGCAGGCGACACTTCGTGCGGCGAAAGAAGGTGTGCCGCTTCTGCGCCGAGAAGATCGACTATATCGATTACAAGGATACCCGTTTGCTTTCCGCCTTCATCCCGGAAAGGGGCAAGATCCTGCCCCGGAGAATATCCGGAACCTGCGCGCCCTGCCAACGCATGCTCATGGAGGCTCTCAAGCGAGCCCGTAATATCGCCCTGCTTCCCTTTGCCGCGGGATAGGCACAACGCCTGGCAGGTGTTTCCCTCGTATTTCCGAGACGGGACATTCGTCTCACCCATTGGTTCGACCGCCGGAGCGAGAACGCCATGGACGTGGTCTTGAGAGAACGAATCGAGAAGCTCGGCGATCGCGGCGAGGTGGTCGCCGTCAAGCCCGGCTATGCGCGCAACTTTCTGTTGCCCAAGCGCAAGGCCGTTCTGGCCACTCCTCACAACGTGCGCCAGGTGGAACAGGAGAAGGCCGCTGCCGTCCGCCGCGAAGCCATAGAGAAGAACGAGTCCGAGATGCTGGCGCAGCAGCTTGCCGAGGTTTCTCTCGAGTTCACCCGCAAGGTCGGAGAGCAGGACGTTCTCTACGGCTCGGTAACTTCGCTGGATATCGCCGAGTCGCTGCACCAAAAAGGCTTCGAGATCGACCGCCGCAAGATCGACCTGGAGGAGCCCCTCAAGTCTCTGGGTGGGCACAACGTGCCCATCAAACTCCACCGCGAAGTGACTGCAGTCGTCAGTGTCGAAGTGCTCCGGGAAGAGTAGCCTCTCCGCCTGACCGTTGAATCCCGCGGGGTTCCTGCCCGGGTCTTCTCCCCGGAAGGCCACCCCTGTTTTTCCGGGAGCCGGACCCATGCCCGCCGATGCCCTGCCGGAAAAAGGTCTTCCCCAGAATATCGAGGCCGAGCGTTGCGTTCTGGGCGCCATCCTGCTGGATAACCAGCTCGTCAACCAGGCAGTCGAGATTCTGGGTCACGAGGACTTCTATCTCGGCAGCCACCGGGTCCTCTTCCAGCAGATGGAGTCGCTGCTCGAGAGCTCCAAGGCCATTGACCTGGTCACCCTGGCCAATGCCGTTGACGGTGTCGGACAACTGGAAGCCATTGGCGGTCGTTCCTTCATATCTTCCCTCATCGACGACGTCCCGCGCCTGACCAACCTGGAGCACTACGCCCGCATCGTGCAGGACAAATCCACCCTGCGCAGCCTGATCAAGCGGTCCAACCAGATCATCTCCACCTGCTACGAGCAACAGGACGAGGTGGAGAACGTGCTCGACAACGCCGAGAAGGCGATCTTCGAAATCGCCGAATCCAAGATCCGGACCGGCTTTGTCAGCCTGGGCCAACTGGCCAAGACCAGCTTCAAGAAGATCGAAGCGGCAGCCGGTCAACGCCAGATGGTGACCGGAATCGCCTCGGGGTTCACCCGGTTGGACGAGTTGACCTCCGGCTTCCAGTCCTCCGACCTGGTGGTGTTGGCAGCCAGGCCCGCCATGGGCAAGACCTCTCTGGCCCTCAACATTGCCAGCCACGCTGCCCTGAAATCCGAGAAAAGCGTCGGGATATTCAGCCTGGAGATGGCGGCCGATCAGCTATTGTTGCGAATTCTCTGCTCTGAAGCCCGAGTCGACGCCCACAAGCTGCGCACCGGATATTTGGCCAAGGACGCCTGGGCCAAGCTTGCCGGCACTATGGGAGACATGGCCTCGGCTCGCATCTTCATTGATGACACGCCGAGCCTCGGCCTGCTGGAGATGGGGGCCAAGGCCCGCCGCCTCAAGTCCGAGAGCGGGCTGGATCTGCTGATCGTGGACTATCTGCAGTTGGTAGCGGGAGGCGGAGGGCGAAACGACAATCGCCAACAGGAGATCTCGAATATCTCGCGGGGTCTGAAGGCGCTGGCCAAGGAGCTGGACATTCCGATCATCGCCCTCTCCCAGCTCAGCCGCGCCCCGGAACAGCGAACCGAGAGTCACGAACCCAGGCTCTCGGACTTGAGAGAGTCGGGCTCCATCGAGCAGGACGCCGACCTGGTGACTTTCATATTCCGCGAGGAAATGTACAAGAAGACCGATCAGAACAAGGGGATCGCCGATCTGATCATCGGCAAGCAACGGAACGGTCCCACCGGCAGGATCAGGCTGGCCTTTCTGCAAGAATACACCCGCTTCGAAAACCTTTGGGAGGAGTAGGCCGAATATCGAGTGGAGAGTGGAGAGTGGAGAGTGAATGGATCGATGGGTTAAGCATCTCCTTAAACTCGACGCAGTCGTTGAGAAAGTGCAATCAAGTCATTCAATCCGGTGAGAAATGTCGGCTTTGCCCAAGGCATCCATCTATCCATCGGGCAGACCTACTTGGGTAGAGGTCGACCTGGCGGCCGTCCGGGCCAACCTCCGGGCCCTGAGCTCCCTTCTTGGCGAGGGCGTTGGCGTCATCGCCGTGGTGAAGGCCGACGCCTACGGTCACGGGGCGGTGCCGGTGGCGCGCTGTCTGGAAGAGGCGGGTGCCGACGCCCTGGCCGTGGCCATTCTGGAGGAGGCCCTGGAGTTGAGGCGGGCAGGCATCGGATTGCCCATCCTCATCCTCAACGGGTTCTGGCCGGGGGAGGAGACCGAGATCATTCGCCGGGACTTGACGCCGGCGGTGTATGCGGAAGACATGCTGCTGCGCTTGGCCCGCGAGGCCGGCCGCCTGAAGACCGCGGCCCGCTATGCCGTCAAGATCGATACCGGGATGACCCGGCTGGGTATTCCCTTCGAGCAGGCCGGCGAGGTGGTTCGCCGCTGCCTGGCGATGGAGTGGGTCCGCTGCCAGGGTCTCTACACCCATTTCAGTTCAGCCGATGATCCGGGCCATCCCGCCACCCGCCGGCAGATCGGCCGATTCAGGCAGGTGCTGGCCGACCTGCCCTCCCGAAAAGCGGCGGGATTCCGCAACCACATGGCCAACAGCGCCGGCATTCTCGGTTTTCGCGAGGCCTGGTGCGACGCGGTCCGTCCCGGGCTGATGCTCTATGGGGTCAATCCATTGAGTCGGCCGGCTCCACTGGCCTTGAGTCCGGCGTTGAGCTTCAAGACCTCGATCGTGCAGGTCAAGACGGTGAAGGCGGGGACCGAGGTCGGATATGGGGGAGACTACGTGGCGTCCAGAGGCACCCGGATCGCCATCCTGCCGGTGGGCTATGCGGATGGGGTCAACCGCCTGCTGGCCTCCGGGGGCAACGTGCTGCTGCGCGGCCGCCGTATCCCCTTTGCCGGCAGGATCAGCATGGATCTGACCGCGGTGGATATCGGGTCGGCGCCGGAGGCCGGCGCGGGAGATGAGGTTTGCCTGATCGGCCGCCAGGGAAGCGAGGAAATCACAGTCGGGGAGTTCGCCGCCGCCTGCTCCACCATCCCCTACGAAGCGCTGTGCCGGATCGGTCCAAGGGTTCCGCGGATCTACCGGTAGCCGCATTCCAGGGCACTTCGGGGATACGTTTGGTTTGCCATTGCCTCGTGGTCGTCCCATAATTGTGGCCTTTGGCCCCGGCTGCCGGCCGGATTGAGACGGCTGCCGGCTCAGCCCGGCAATGGTTGGTCGCCAGCCGGAATTCAGGAGGCGTCATGTCTGAAGATTCTTCTCGCCGTCCCCAGGACTCGGGCTGGGTGGCGGCCAGCTCCAGGTTGACTTCGGCGGCCGTCATTGCATTCACCGAGGGTCCGGCCGTGGATGCCGATGGCAACGTCTTCTTCAGTGATATAGCCAACAACCGCATCATGAAGCTTTCCGCCGACGGGGTCCTCTCGGTCTTTCGCGAGGACAGCGGACGAACCAACGGAAACATGTTCGATCGGCAGGGTCGCCTGGTGAGCTGCGAAGGGAGCGAGTCGGGACCGGGAGGGCGGCGGCGGTTGGTGCGGACGGACATGAAAACCGGCGAGGTGGAGGTGCTCACCGACCGCTTCGAGGGTCGGCGATACAACAGTCCCAACGACCTGGTCATTGACGGCCGGGGACGGATCTACTTTACCGACCCCTGCTACGGCGACCGATCCATTATGGAGATGCAGGAAGAAGGCGTCTATCGGATCGACCTCGACGGCACGGTGGTCCGGGTGTTGCAACAACCGGCCATACAGCGTCCCAACGGCATCACCCTCTCACCCGACGACGGGACGCTCTACGTGGTGGACAGCAACCACCAGCCCGGCGGCAACCGCAAGATCTGGGCCTTTGACATCCGGGAAGACGATGGGCCGGCCAATCGGAGAGTGGTTTATGACTTCTCCCCGGGTCGGGGGGCGGACGGGGTTCGCGTGGATGCCCAGGGGAATCTCTGGGCCGCGGCCGGAATCAAGATGCCCAGGGGAGAGGGAGAGACCGGCCTCAATCCGCCGGGAATCTATGTGCTGAGCCCGACGGGTGAGCTGCTGGGCTTTATCGACGTTCCCGAAGACCTCATCACCAACCTCGCCTTTGGCGGCCCCGGCAAGCGGACCGCCTACATTACCGCCGGAAAGACGCTCTTCAAGATTGATCTCAGCGTCGCCGGCCATACGGTCTACCCCTGATCCAAGGGCAGGCGGAGCGGGAGGGAAGCAGTGAGCAGGATCAAAGTGGGCGCGGCCCAGATTCCCCAGACCACCAACGTGAAGGTCAACACCGCCAAGGTGCTTGAAACCATGGACAAGGCTGCTCGGGAAGGGGTGGAGCTGCTCTGTTTCCCCGAGACCCAGCTCTCCGGCTACCGGGTCGGCCTTTTGGCTTCCGAGGCTCCCTGTCCAACCCGGGCGCTGGAAGAGGCGCTGCAGGAGATTGCCGGGCGTTGCCGCCGGCTGAACATGGGGGTGATCGTAGGCACCGAGACGCCCAACGGGTCGGCCAAGCCCTTCAACAGCGCCGTGATCCTGGACCGGGAGGGGAAGACCCTGGCCCTCCATCACAAGAGTCGGCTCACCCCCAAGGACGCCGAAGGCTACTCCCCGGGGACCGGACCCACCCTGTTCTATTTCGACGAAATCTGCATGGGGATCGTCATCTGCTTCGAGGGGTTCCGGTTTCCCGAGAACGTTCGGGAGCTGGCCAAGGCCGGCGCCACCATTGTCTTTCACCCCCAGTTCAACCACCTTTACAGCGACATGGCCTGGAAACGGCCCATTCAGGAGGCCCTGCTGATGGCCCGGGCGGGGGAGAACACCATCTACTTCGTTTCCGCCAACATGTGCCACGCCAACAACAACTGCCGCTCCTTCATCATCGGACCCGACGGGCTGGTGATCCAGGCCTCCGAGCTGGGCCGGGAGATGCTGCTGGCGGCGGAGCTGGATACCGATCGCGCCACCCACGCCTTCCTCAAGCAGGATCGGGTCACCATGATGAAAGCCCTGGCCGAGATGTAGGGGGCGAGGAAGCAACCTGGGAAGTGATTCCGCGGCTTACCTGCCTCAACCGCGGCTTCGCCGATCTCCCTGAAATTCCGACACCAGTTTTTCTCTTCGTGTTCCTTCGTAGTCCTTCGTGGCCCTTCGTGGATTCCCCTTTTTCCTTTCACCGCGGGCCGAACCCGTACTCCTCCAGCAACTCGCTCACCTTTTGGCGCTTGGCCCGGGGGCTGAGGTCGGAGTGGCGCATGAAGCGGTGGACATCCTGTTCGAAGGAACGCATCCGGATGGCCATGGCCGGCAGCCGCTCCAGGCAGGCGCGTGGAATTCGAATCACACCCTCGTCGTTGGCGTGAAGGATGTCGCCGGTGCGGATGGTGATGCCTCCGACTTCCACCGGCTGGTTGATCCGGCCGAAGTTGAGCGCACAGTGGTGGATGGTCTTCCCCTTGCAATAGGCGGCAAAGGGGATGCTCAGCAGTCCGGCCACGTCCCTGACCCCGCCATCGGTGACGGCGCCGATGCAGCCGGCGGCGGCCAGTGTCTTGGCCATCCCGTCTCCCAGCACACACTCATGGTCGGGTCGCGAACCCACAGTCTTCACCACCCAGACCACCGGTTCGGCCATTTGACAAATCTGGTCCAGTTGACGCAGGTAGGGCTCTGGGGTCGCCTGGTTGTGGGGGGTGCTGCTGTCGAGCTCGCAGGTCACGGCAACCCCCACCGTGGGTCCCAGAGAGGGCGTGACCGACTGGATGGAGCCGCCCATGTAGAACTCGTGGGGCGGTGCGGGATCGATGTAGCCGATGGTGTTGGCGATCAGGGCGGTGTCGAATTCGCAGAGTTCATGCAGCAGGTTGGTCAGGGACATGGGTGTTTTCCGGTTACGGGATGGAGTGTTCCGCTGGCGCGCGGGTGGCGGTGCAGGACACTGTGAATCTACTCTCAAACTGTCTGCGGCGCAAGGCCGGCCCTGCCGGCCCGCTTCCGTCCCCAATGCTTCCGAGGCGATATTGATATTGACATTCAATTTCTTTTAAATGACTTGTTTTCAATAACTTAAGAGTTGACTTGCCGTGGCTGTGAGGCTATTCTGAAGTTGGCTGGCGGAGTCAGTCGGCCCGAAAAGACTGGCTGCGGTGTCTATCGACCCGGTCTGGGCCGTCTGTACATCTGGACGGCAGCCGGACAGCCTGGAAATCCAAAGGGAGGAGCCTCACCCATGGCAAATCACGACAAACTGATCGAAGTTCTCAACCGCGCCGTTTCTCTGGAGTACACGGCTGTGGTTCAATACAATCAGCACAGCATGCTTCTGACGGGTCCGGACAGGGAGGTATTCGAAGAGCTGTTCAACAAGCAGGCGGCGGAAGCCCTCACCCATGCCAAGGCCTGGGGGGAGAAGATCGTCTACCTTGGGGGTGTCCCGACCGTCGAACTCGGAGAGGTCCACCAGTCCACCTCTCTGACCGAGATGCTGGAAATGGATCTGGAACTGGAAACCCAAGCCGTGGAAACCTATAGCTTGGCCAGGGAGGTATGCGGCCACGTGCCCACGGCCTACCTTCTGGAAGACCAGATCATCGCCGAGCAGGACGACGTTGAGCATCTGGCCAAGTTGCTGGGCCAGGTCCGGATTGCCCGGGGTGCGGTGGACACTCCCTCGGTTCAGGCCGTTTGACCGATCGGGCCTGTCTGAAGAAAACGACCCCGATCTCCGCTACCGGGATTGGGATCTCGCATCAGCCCGGTTCAACGGCTTGACGGTCTCCACCGGGGCGAGCCGCGGCCCGTTCCAGTGTTTCCGTCGGGCTGGCCGGTCAACTTTGGAACGCCGCAGGGGGAGCCCGATGATTCAGCATGTATGCTACCTCTATCGATTCAATCTCAACGTCGCCGCCAGGCTGGTCGGGGATTTGACTCCTCAACAGATGGTCCAGCAGCCGGCCGGCGTGGTCAACCATCCCGCCTGGTCGCTCGGCCACCTGTCCATGACGGCCGATCGCCTGGCAGGAATGTTCGGCCTCGAGTCACAGGCCCCCGAGGGATGGGCGCAGATCTTCGCCACCGGCGGGGTCCCCTCGGGAGACCCTTCACTCTATCCCTCCAAGGAGGAGTTGCTTGCCTTCCTGACGGCTCAGCATGAGCGCGTTACCGCCGCCGTGCTCAAAGCCGCCCCGGGCTGGTTCGCCGCCCCTCTCGCCGACGAACGACGGCGAAAGTTCTTTCCCACCGTGGGCGACATGGTGGTGATGATGATGACCTCCCACGAGATGAACCACATGGGGCAGATATCGGCCTGGCGCCGCGCCATGGGGCTGGGCCCGCCCCCCAGGCCGTAAGCAGACGGTCCCCACAGTTGTGCGCGCACGATCCCAAGAGCCACATTAAGGCTTTCGGTCTCGAATCTCTGCTGAACCCATGGTAGGCGAAGACCTGACAGACGATAGCCACGTGGTCCGTTACGCGAAGCCCACTTTGGTTCGCGAAGATGGGAGCGTGGGCGGCGGTCGCCGAAAACCGTTCCGTCTGGACTATCCTCCTACCGGTTCCCCCCACTCCCACACGTATCCCTGCAGCTCATCAAGTCACGGTCGCTGACCCGGTCCTGCAGATGCATGGGCGAAGGGACTGGTCCGTTTGCCCAATCGGTGTAGAATGGCCCTGCCCTGCGGGAGGCAGGGCACAACGACCTTGGGCGGGGTTGAGGTTGGGGAACGAAATGCCGGCCAGAACACTTTCGGATTTGCGGCGAGGAGAAGAAGGGGTACTGAATCGCCTGGAGGTCGCCGATGAGGTGGCGCAGCGGCTGATGGAGCTGGGTTTTCTGCCCGGCGTTCGGGTGAGCGCCGGCCGGTCGGCTCCCGGCGGGGATCCCATGATCTTCCGGGTGGACGGCTCGGAGGTCGCTCTCAGACGGGCCACCGCCCGGGGCTTGATACTGAGCGATTCCGGGCCGGCAGGAGTGGAGGAGGGCCATGTCTGATTTCCAGGGCGCATCGGCCGCCCAAGCTCCGACCGCTGCTTCGAGGACCTCCGGCCTCTATTCCCTGGTCGCCGTGGTTGGCGCGCCCAATTGCGGCAAATCCACGCTCTTCAACCGGCTCACCGGGCTCCGGCAAAAGGTGGCCAACTATCCCGGGGTCACGGTGGAAAAGCGCCTGGGCAGGGTCAGAGTGGAGGGCGGTCGGGAGATCACCCTGGTGGACCTGCCGGGCATATACAGCCTGACGGCCCGATCGGAAGACGAGCGCGTGGCCAAAGGAGTGCTACTCGGCGAGATGGCGGGCCTGGCGCGGCCGGACGCCATCCTGCTGGTGGTCGATTCCACCAATCTGAACCGCAACCTGAGCCTGGCGGCCCCCATCCTGGCTCTGGGGATCCCCACGCTGCTCGTCCTGAACATGTCCGATGACCTGCGCGGCCGGGGCGGCCTGGTGGACGGCGAGCGGCTGTCGGAGCAGTTGGGGGTTCCGGTGGTCCAGGCCAGCGCCGCCAAGGGCGAGGGCTTGGAGGCCATCCGCGGGTTCCTGTCCGGTGGCCCCGCTGCCCGCCAGCGGCTGGAACTCCCGGTGCTTCAGGATATCGGGAGTCGCCGCCGCTGGGCGGCCCGGGCCACCGGACAGTCGGGCTACCAGGCGCCTGCCGCCGCCGCCTGGACCCGGCGCCTGGATTCGGTGCTCCTCCATCCCCTGGCGGGGCCGCTGATCTTCCTGCTGGTAATGGTAGCCGTCTTTCAAAGTATCTTCACGCTGGCCCAGCCCCTGATGGACGGCACCGAAACCCTCATAGCCGCCTCCGGCCTGTGGATAGGAGCCCTGCTGCCCGATTCCTGGTTCCGCGACCTTCTCCTGCAAGGGGTTTGGGCCGGGGTCGGCTCCGTGCTGGTGTTCCTCCCCCAGATCCTCTTCCTGTTTGTTCTGATCGGCCTGATGGAGGACTCGGGCTACCTGGCCCGGGCGGCCGTGATCGCCGACCGCACCATGGCGCGGGTGGGCCTGGAGGGCAAGGCCTTCATCCCCCTGCTGTCGGCTTACGCTTGCGCCATACCGGCCATCATGTCCACCCGTACCATCGAGAGCCGGCGGGAGCGGCTGGCCACTATTCTGATCGCCCCTTTCATGACCTGCTCGGCCAGACTGCCCGTCTATGCCCTGGTCATTGCCGCCTTCCTGCCGGAGAAGCCTCTGCTGGGGCCCTTGCTGGGCACCCGGGCCGCGGCCATGATCGGGCTCTACCTGCTGGGATTCCTGGCCGCCGTCGCCACCGCCCGGCTGCTGAAGTCCACCCTCCTGAAACGGAAGAGCCCCCTGCCGTTCACACTGGAGCTTCCTCCCTACCGCTGGCCCACCCTGCAGTCCATCGGACTGCGGCTGGCCGACCGTTCGCTCATCTTTCTCAAGCGCGCCGGCACCGTGATCCTGCTGGTGACGGTGGTGCTCTGGTTCCTGGCCAGCGTGCCTCGCACCGACGGCGAGCCGCCGGAGATTTCCCAGAGTCTGGCGGGCAGGATCGGGCACGCGGTGGAGCCGGTCATCGAGCCCCTGGGTTTCAACTGGAAAATCGGCATCGGGTTGATCACCTCCCTGGCGGCCCGAGAAGTGATCGTGGGAACCCTGGGGACCATTTACGGAATCGAGGGGGCAGAGGAGGGAGGAGACGAGGGCTCTCCGGGTTTGCGGCAGGCCCTGACGCAGGACCTCACCCCGGGGGGCGCGGTGGCCCTGCTGATCTTCTTCGCCTTCGCCCTCCAATGCATGTCCACGGTGGCGGTGGTCCGTCGCGAGACCGGGGGGTGGCGGCTGGCCGTGCTGCAGTTTGGCTACATGCTGACCCTGGCCTACACCGGCGCCTGGCTGGGGAAGACCCTGGCCGAAATCTGGATTTGAACCGGTTCGCGGGAGGCACGGCCGCAAACCGACAAGCGACGAAGAACAAAGACATCCACGGAGGGCCACCAAGGGGTTGCAGGCGGATCAAGAAGGATCCGCCAAGGGTCGAGCAGAGCGAAAATTCCCAAATCCATCGACAATCCACGACACTTGACTCCTCTGTCAATGTCGTTTGATTCCAGAAATCGAGCGGTGCCATGAAAACTTCCTACGAAACCGTCCATCGCCGTTCCCTGGAGGAGCCGGAGTCCTTTTGGGCCGAGGCGGCCGAAGCCTTGCATTGGGACCGCAAGTGGGACCGTGTCCTGGATGTCTCCGGAGGGCAGTTCGTTCGGTGGTTCCGGGGCGGCAGGCTCAACACCTGCTACAACGCCGTGGACCGGCACGTGGAAAACGGGCGGGCGGAGCAGGCCGCCCTGATCTACGACAGTCCGGTCACCGGGGTGGTCCGCCGGATTTCCTACCGCGAACTCCAGCGGGAGGTCTCCCGCTTCGCCGGAGCCTTGCGTTCCGCCGGCCTGGAAAAGGGGGACCGGCTGATCGTCTACATGCCCATGATCCCCGAGGCGGCGATCGCCATGCTGGCCTGCGCCCGTATCGGCGTGGTGCACTCGGTCGTCTTCGGCGGCTTCGCTTCCCAGGAGCTGGCCATTCGGATCGACGATGCCCGCCCCAAGGCCATCGTGACCGCTTCCTGCGGCATCGAGGTGCAGCAGGTGATTCCCTACAAGCCCCTGCTGGACGCGGCCATCGACCTTGCCGAGCACAAGCCGTCGGTCTGCGTGGTCCTTCAGAGGCCGCAGGCGCGGGCCTCGCTCCAGCCGGGACGAGACCGCGACTGGGAGGAAATGGCGGCGGCAGCCGATCCGGTGGACTGCCTGCCTCTGGAGGCCACCGACCCCCTCTACATCCTCTACACCTCCGGGACCACCGGGAAACCCAAGGGCGTGGTGCGAGACAACGGCGGACACGCGGTGGCCTTGAGTTGGAGTCTGCACAACATCTACGACGTGCAACCCGGGGACGTCTTCTGGGCGGCTTCCGACATCGGTTGGGCGGTGGGCCATTCCTATACGGTGTACGGTCCCCTGATGCACGGCTGCGCCAGTGTGCTCTACGAGGGCAAGCCGGTGGGAACGCCTGACGCGGGCGCCTTCTGGCGGGTGGTGTCACAGCATGGGGTAAATGTCCTGTTCACGGCCCCGACCGCGTTCCGCGCCATCAAGAAGGAAGATCCGGAGGGCGAGCACCTGAAGGATCACGATATATCCTGCCTGCGGACTCTCTTCCTGGCGGGTGAGCGGCTGGACCCGGACACCTTTCACTGGGCCGGGGGCCTTCTGGGGGTCCCCGTCATCGACCACTGGTGGCAGACCGAGAGCGGTTGGCCGATGGCCGCCAACTGCATGGGGCTCTCTCCCCATCCGCTCAAGGCCGGCTCGGCCGGCAAGCCCGTTCCAGGCTACGATATCCAGGTGCTCGACGGCGAGGGACGGGTTCTGGGACCTGGCGAGGAGGGTCTGATCGCCGTCACGCTCCCGCTGCCTCCGGGTTGCCTGCCGACTCTCTGGAACGATGACCGGCGTTTCCTGGAATCCTATCTCAGCCGTTTCCCCGGCTACTACTTTACGGCCGACGGCGGCTTCAAGGACGAGGAGGGGTACCTCTTCGTCATGGGGCGGGTGGATGACGTCATCAACGTGGCCGGCCATCGCTTCTCCACCGGCAGAATGGAGGAGGTGGTCTCGGGCCATCCCGACGTGGCCGAATGCGCCGTGGTCGGGGCCCGGGACGAGCTCAAGGGGCAGATCCCCATGGGATTCGTGGTGCTGAAGGCCGGCGTGGAGCGCCAGGGGGAGGCCATCGAAGCGGAGATCATTCAGGAGGTCCGGAAGGACATCGGAGCCGTGGCCAGCTTCAAGAAAGCCCTGCTGGTCAAGCGCCTGCCCAAGACCCGCTCCGGCAAGGTCCTGCGCCGGACCCTCCGGGACCTGGCCGATGGCCGGGACTACGCCATTCCCTCCACCATCGACGATCCGGCCATTCTTGGAGAAATAGAGGACGCCCTGCAGGCCTACTGAAGCAACTGAGACCCCGGCTCCCCCCCAGCCGCACAAGCCTTCGCCTCGACTTCTGTGACCCCTTGCCTCGCGATTTACAGGGAAAATTCATATGGATGGACACGAAACATGGGGTGATCTTTGTGAGGCCGGCGTCCTGCAATGCCGGGCATCAGTCAATGGGGTTATTAACATCGATGCACAGGATGCACAGGATTGACAGGACGAGACGCTGTGGCACGGGAAGCTGACTGGCTGCGTTTTCCCTCACCCGAACCCAAGGGGCGTTTTCTTTGAGTGGGTCAAGAACACCGTCTTTCTTCGTGTGTCTTCGTGTCCCTTCGTGGATAACTCTTTTTACCCCGTCGCATGCAGCGCGAAACCGGTTTGTTTCAGGGCGAGCCTTTAATCCCGGGTATCCGCAAGCCCGTTGCGGATCGTCGCCCGAGCCGGCATCCGGTGCAGGAACCTCACTTGCTGTTAATCCTGTGCATCCTGTGCATCCATGTTCATAAACAAATATCGATTCCCTGGCACCGCCCAACCGACTTAGGACTGATCCTCCGAACCCGGATCGTAGAAGACCACCTCTTCGTTGGCGCTGGGATGGTTGCGGGCCACGATGGCCCGGGCCGGCTCATGGTCGCTGAGGTTGACCGGCTGGTGCGGCACGCCGGGCGGAATGAAGAGAAAGTCTCCCGGGCGGTGGGTGACCCTCTGGCGCAGCCCCTTCCCGTAGCGGGTCTCGACACACCCTTCCAGCAGGTAGATCGCGGTTTCGAAACCTCGATGGTAGTGGGGTTCGGCCGCTCCGCCCGGTGGGATCACCACCAGGCTCATGGAGATCCCGCGTGCTCCGGAGGTTTCCTCCGAGACTCCAAAGAAATAGGGGAGGCGCTGCTTCGACAGCACCTCCTCGGTGGGACGCACGGTCACGATTTCCGTTGGGGTTGATTCTTCCCCGGGCGTTCCCTTGGCTTCGCCGGTGGTTGGGTCTTGGGTTTTCATTGGATTTTTCTCCCTATACGCTGACCGGACGGCCACAGGCTTCCGACCAGGGCCGTTCGGCCTATATCCAGCCTTCTTTCTTCAACAACTGCCGAATCCTTTCCACATCTCCTCCGGCCTCCCGGCAAACCCGGCTGACCGCCGAGTAACCCCGGGCCTTCGCCAGCTCGGTCAACAGGGGGATGATGGAGTCGGCGTTGCGCCGGTTGCTTTCCGGCACCACCGTCATCTCCTCCAGGCAGCGCTCGGCCAGGGTGTGGGCGGCGTTCGCCAGCAACCCCATCGAATCCAGCACATTGAACAGCAGGAGGCTCTCCCAGATGTTCAGGTCCAGTTCGCCATGGTCCAGTGCGCCGGAGCAGGCTGCATGGTTGCCGATAACCTGAAAGCAGCACTGGATGACGAACTCGGGAATGACCGGATTCACCTTTCCCGGCATGATGGAGGAGCCGGGTTGAACGGCGGGGAGCCGGATCTCTCCGAGACCGGCCTCGGGACCGGAACTGAGCAGACGCAGGTCCTTGGAGATCTTGATGAGAACCCGGGCCAGCAGTTCCAGGCCGGAGGAGACGGCCACCATGCCGTCCGGGTTCTGGGCGGCGTCGAAGAGGTTGGGAGCCAGGCGGTAGGCCGGGTCTGCGCTGACTTGCCGCAGGCTGCAAAGAATCTGGCGCCGGTAGCCTTCGGGAGCGTCGTGGGGGCGTCCCACGATGGTGCCGCCCAGGTTGACGGCGTGCAGTTCGTCCACGTCGCGGGCGATCCGGCCGGCGGCTCGGGCAAGCCCGGCTTCATAGCCCCCCAACAGGTCCCCGTATGTGACGGACACGGCATCCTGAAGACAGGTCCTGGCTACTCGGGGCTCGTCCTGGAACCGGGAGGCCTGGGTTCGCAGGACCTGCCCCAGCCCTTCCAGGGCTCCGGCCGGCGCGGGCCAGGAAGCGATCACGGCCATGCGGCAGGCGGTGGGGTAGACGTCGTTGGTGGACTGATGGAGGTTGACGTGGTCGTTGGGATGGACCCGCCGGTATTGGCCCCGCCGCCCCCCCAGGAGTTCTTCGGCCCGGTTGGCCAGCACCTCGTTGGCGTTCATGTTGGCCGACGTGCCGCCGCCTCCGTGAAGGCGATGAATCGGGAAATGGGCGAAAGCCCCTTGGCCGATCAGCTCTCGAGCTGCCTGAACTATGGCTCCGGCGACCTCTGCGTCCAGGTACCCCGCCGTCCGGTTGGCCTCGGCAGCCGCCCACTTGATGCGCAGCAGCGCCTCCGCCAGAGCCGGGTAGTCGCCGATGGAACGCTCCCCGGACAGCGGAAAGTTGTCCAGGGCGCGCTGGGTCTGGGCTCCGTAGAGGGCCTCTCGGGGGACCTGGACGCCGCCCAGAAAGTCGTGCTCCACTCGGCAGGGGCCGCTGGACATGGTCAATCCTTGCGGGCGCCGGCCCGGGTTTCCAGGAAGGGCAGCAGGAACCGGCTCAACTCTTCCGGCTTCTCCAGCATGGGGAAATGCCCGCAGTCCTCGATCAGGGCCAGCCGGGCGCCCGGGATCAGCTCGGCCAGGCGGCGGCTTTGGCCGGGAGGAGCCGAATCGTCCGATCGGGTGCCGATTACCAGGGTCGGCCGCCGAATTTCTCCCAGCCGGCCGGTGAGGTCGAAGCGGCTGTAGGCGCCGACCAGTTCCAACCCCAGCTCGTCGGGGGTGGACCGCATCTGCCTCCGGATCCAGCCGCGGACCGACGCCGGGGCGCCGGGAGCGAACCAGGCATCGAAATGGAGGTCGAATGCGCGGGAGAAACCCATCCGGGTGCCGTCGGAGGCGATCCTCTTCGAGATCAGCCGGTCTTCACGATCGGAGGCGATGGTCGCCACCAGCACCAGGGCGGCAGTCTGCTCCGGCCGTTCCAGGCAGAATTGCTGGGCCACCATGCCCCCCATGGAATGACCCACGATGACAGCGGGCCCTGTCTCCAGAGTCGCCATCAGGGCGCTCACGTCGCCGGCCAGTTGCTCAACGGAATAGCCGCCGCCGGGCGCTTCCGAGTCGCCGTGTCCGCGAAAGTCGATGGCCAGGCAGCGGAAGTTGCGACCGGCCAGCTCCCGGCACTGCCGTTTCCAGAAGGTCCGGTTGCACATCCAGCCGTGCAGGAAAACAACGTCGGCTCCCTGGCCGCACAGGGTGTAGGCCAGTCGGACGCCGTTGACCCCAACCACTCCTGAACTCGAACTGTCGAGGTTGGATTCAAGCATCGGCGGAAATACTATTCAAAAGCCTCGTAGGGAGCAAGAACAGGGAACCAGGGGACAGTCGGTCTTCAGAGAAAGTGTCAACAGGAACTGCAAGAGTGGGATGCCATGGTGTCTGTGCAGTTCTATACGAAGTGCCCTTTCAAAGCACCTTCAGATCTCTTTCAGGCCCGCGCAACCCGGAAGATCTGATAGGATAATCTCCGCCCATCCAGGAAAGGGAGCGGCACATGAGCAAGGAGGCGACCGCTGAACCCACAAGTACCCGAGTAACAGGGAAAGAGCCGGTGTGGCGACCAATCTTGCTCACGATGTTGACTTTAGGTTGCCCTTCGAGCTTGCTTGCAGAAGTTGGCCCCCCGCACGGACAGATCGAACGGGACCGCAATGATATCCGAGGAGGGCGTCCGGCGACACTGGACAAAATCCGGTTTTCCACGGTCGTGTCCACATACAGACAATACTGTAGTGGCACCCTCATCGCCCCCACCTGGGTGCTCACCGGGGCCCATTGCCTGGCTGGTGAAAATGACCCGCTCGAACTCATAGAAATGGGCTACCGCTCGTCGGCGGCCCCTGAATCCAGGGATATTTCCGAGCAGAACAGCGACATCAAGCGAGTGATCATCCATCCGGAATTTTCTTCGAACCAAGGCTATTCCCCCTTTGTGAACGACGTGGCCCTGATCGAGTTGGAGCGCCCATTCACAAACCCCCTGTTCAAGCCGATTCACCTCGTGCTCAATCGTGAGCAAGAAGCTCGATATGCTCCCTCGGAAACCACGGCAACGCAGGCGTCATATGGAGGGAGCCGGAATTTTGACCCATTGCAAGAACTTGAAAGCACGATGTACCTGGGGACGGATTGCCATGACGCTTTTGACCTGAGTCAGTCAGAATGGGGCATGGAACGGACCAAAGCCATGTTGCACCAAAAAACGATTTGCACTGGGTTTCCACCACGAGGAAACACCGACAGGGGAGCCGAAGTCGGCGACAGTGGTGGTGCCGTAGTCGTGACCGTGGGCACCTCTGCGGATGGCGAACCCGAATGGGGGCTGGTGGGCGTGCATTCCCACAGCATCACCAATAAAGCGGGCAGGCGGTTTGTCTCGGTTGCCACCCGTGTTTCATCCATCTACGACTGGGTCAAGAGCCATGTAGACCTCACGCCCGTGTCGGAAACCCAAATCCTCACCCACGTATTCGCCGGACCCTTGGCCAACGCCACCGCCCACACCGAGATCACTCTCGCCAATCGCACGACAGAGCCATGCATGGCCAGCGTCCTGTTTCACCGGGGAACGGAAGAAGCGCCCCCCGTCCGGTTTAACGGCGAGTACATGGAAGACAACCGGATGGAAGTCAGTCTGGAGGGCGGAGGCTTTAACAGTGAAATCGGGGCTTATTACGTCGGACAAGTGCAACAGATCGTCTTGACAGCGGACCCCGGCCGGGACCTTGCTGTAGGGGCGGTCTACGTGACGCAGGCCCCCGAATGCCTGCCCGGAGCCTTGAATGTGGAAGGCCGCTACGTAATCACAGACAATGAGGGACAGGTTGCTGAAGCCTTCTCGATACAGCCCCAGTCAGAGAGCGATTGGCTGACTCATGCCAGTCATGTGTTAGACCCGGGTTGCCGCACAGTAGTCGGCCGTTTCGGCAGCCAGGACGATATCGGCTTGGCCATGGTGACGGTACAGCCAGGCCAGGACGCGCCGCCAGGCACGGAGTTGGATTTTACGGTGTACGAATGGGATGGACCACGGCTTCTTGGCGCTCATGAGGGAGATATGGAAATCACCGGCGAGCAGCACGCGCTCAATCCGTGGGGGTTCAGTGGGCCGCGTACCATCAGAATCTGCCTTTGGATCCCCGACGACCAGCCCAAGGACTTCAGGCTGTCGCTGATTGCCATCGGCGCCAGGACCAGCAGCCGCAGCGTCCAATACTACACAAGCGATTTGATCCGGCCTTGATGGCCCGGGAATGGTTCATCCGTAGTCGGCCACGCGATGAGGTCAAGGCGCATGTGGAAATATTTCGACAGCTTGCCCCTGAAGGACAAGAGCAACATTGCCTCCCTGGGGGAAGGCAATACCGCCCTGGTTCGCAGCCGGCAGATCGGCCCCTCCATGGGGCTGAACCAGCTCTATTTCAAGCTGGAGTTCCAAAACCCCTCGGGATCCTACAAGGACCGTTTCGCCAGCATGGCGGCTTCCTTGATGGTGGAGGAGAAGCGCGACCGGATGCTGGCCACCTCGTCCGGCAATACCGGCTCGGCCCTGGCCGCCTACGCGGCCCGCTTCGGTTTTGAGCTGGACCTGTATGTGCTGGAGACGGCCGCGCGCGCCAAGCTGGTGCAGGCCGAGGCCTACGGCGCCCGGGTGATCCGGGTTCGCGAGTTCGGGGTCACCGAGTCGGGGACCAATTCGGTGGTGGAACGGCTCAAGGCACGAGCTCGGACCAGCGAGGCCGTGCTGCTGATCTCGGCCACCTGCATCAGCCCGAGGCAGATGGCCGGCGTGAAGACCATCTCCTTTGAAGTCTGCGAGCAGCTCGGATGCGCACCCGATCACGTCTTCGGGCCCATCGGCGGGGGCGGCCTGTTTTACCAGTGTTATCAGGGGTATCGGGAGTGGTTCCAGGAGGGGCGCATCGAGCGGGTTCCCAGGATGCACGCGGCCCAGCCCCAGGGGTGCGCCACCGTGGTGGGGCCGCTGAGCCGGAACGAGACCCGCGCCGAGGCCGTTACCTGCACCAGCCAGATTTCCGGGCTCCAGGTGGCCGCCGTGCTGGACGCCCAGGTGGCCCTGGACACGGTGCTGGCCAGCGGAGGCTCGGGCCAGATGATGGCCGACGAGGCCGTCTACTCCTGCCAGCGCCGCCTCATCCGGGAGGAGGGCATCTATACCGAACCGGCCGGAGCCACCGCGCTGGCCGGCCTGGAGCTGGCGGTGGGCCAGGGTCTGGTGAAGGCGGACGAGAAGGTGGTGTGCCTGGTCACGGGGGGCGGGTTCAAGCACCTGGAATCCATCGACGCCATGCTGGAGGGCGCCTCCATGCCTCTCGTCAACGTCGAGGAAATCTGACCTGAAAGGCGGGCGGAGAATGGCCAAGAGGCGCATTGCAGTGGTCGGCTGCGGGTCCATCGGACGCCGCCACGCCCGGGTGTTGTCGTCCCGGCCGGAGCTGGCGGTGGAGCTGTGCGAATCCCAGCCCGACCACCTGCAGCGGGCCTTGCGGGAAGTGGGCGACGTTCCGACCCATGATTCCTTCGAGAGCCTGCTGGCCGACCCGCCGGAGATGGTGGTGATCGCCACCCCCCACCGACTGCACGCCGAAATGGCCATTCGGTCGCTCCAGGCCGGGTGCCACGTGCTTTGCGAAAAGCCCATGAGCGACAGCCTGGCTTCGGCCAAGCGCATGGTTCAGGCAGCCGAGGCCGGCCGCCGGGTCTTCAGCGTGGGGTTCACCTACCACTTCCATCCGGTGATGCAGCACCTGAAGGAGCTCATCCGGCAAGGAACCTTCGGACGCATCCTCTCGCTGCACTTCCACGTGGGGACCTATCTCACCCTGATCAACTCCATCTCCCGGCACCAGGCCGAGGTGGAGGGGGCCATCGCCATGGACTATGCCCACCAGCCCGACCTCTATTACTGGTGGCTGGGGAAGATGCCGGTCAGGGTCTATGCCGCCGGCTGCCGCGGCGGGGAACTGCCGCTGCAGTCCAATCCCAACCTGATGGCCGTCACCCTGGAGTACGAGGAACCGCTGATCGCCACCATTCACATGAACTACGTGCAGCATCCCGATCAGGGCGCCTGCGAAGTGATCGGGGACCGGGGCTGGGCACACTTCGAGATGCGCTCCGGCTCGCTGCGACTGGGCGATCGCGAGACCGAGTCGGAAACGGTCCGCACCTTCGAGCTGGAAAGGGACCCCTTGATGGCCGACGAGCACCAGGCCTTCCTGGATGCGGTGGCCGGCCGACGTCCGCCTGAGAGCCCGGCCCCGGAAGCCATTCGGTCCATGCATATCGTCGAGGCCATCATCCGGTCCTGGAGGCGGGGCGCCCCGGTGGCCCTGGAAGAGTGAAGGATCTGGAAGGAGTTCAATGAGCCGACCACCTGAATTCGACATCGATGCCATCGGCAGGGAAACCAAGGAGATCCGTTCCTTTTCGGTGGACCTGCCCGAGGGTCTGGGAGACCTGGCCCGGCAGAGCTTTCTGGCCTCCAGCGGCTTTTGCCCGGAAGACCGCATCGCCGCCGAGATGGCTCTGCAGTTCGATGGCGAAACCCTGTCAATGCCCGTCCTGACAGCCAGGGGCCGCCGGGACGGCCCCACCCTGGTGGTGACGGCCGGGGTTCATGGCGACGAATACGAGGGGATGGAAGCCATCTACCGGACCTATGAGTCCCTGGATCCTGCCAGGCTGCACGGCACCTTCGTGGCCGTGCCCATCGTCACCCTGACGGCTTTCTGGCTCGGCATCCGGTGCAATCCCGTCGACTCCCTCAACATGGCCCGGGTGTTTCCGGGCAGCGCCGGCGGCAGCTTCAGCCAGCGCCTGGCCCAGGCCGTGCTGCAGCGGGTTCTGCGCCATGCCAGCTTCTACATCGACCTGCACAGCTCTGGGCGCAACTATCACATGCTGACCCTTTGCGGCTACTCCATGCTGGGGAAGCAGGCCGCCGTCGCCCGGGAAGCCGCCCTCGCCTTTGGAGCCCCGGTGGTCTGGGCCCATCCCAACACCTCTCCGGGCAGGACCCTTTCGGCAACCCTGGACCTGGGCATCCCGTCTCTCTATACCGAGGCCTATGGGGCCGGCCACGTGCGTCCCGAGGACGTGGACTGCTATACCCAAGGGCTGGCCAACCTGTTGAAGTTTCTCGACATGACGGTCTTGGAGGGCGCGGGCCTGCCCGCGGGCTACCGGCCCTGGCTGCTGGGGGGCTCCGGAGACATGGACGTGGCCATCAAGTGCCGGCAGGGCGGCTTGTTTTTCGCCTCCCTGGAGATCGGTGCGCGAGTGCGCCGCGGAGACCTGCTGGGCATCATCCGCAGCCTGGACGGAAGGGTGGTCGAGGAGATCACGGCCCCCGCCGAGGGCGTGCTGATGCTGATTCGCGCCACGCCCCGCATCTATCCGGGCGAGAACATCGCGGCCCTGGCCTCCGAAGCCTGAGGATCGAGTAGCTCCCCCGGGACCGCAATAGCCCGGCCCAGGCCGAAAGGAAGGCTGCAGGAGGAGGGGACACCATGAAACTCAAGGACAGGGTGGCCATCATCACCGGGGGAGGCACCGGAATCGGCAAGGGGATCGCCAGGTGCTTCGCCCGCGAGGGGGCCCGCTTGATGCTGGCTCAACGCCGCCTGGAGGTGGCCGAACGGACGGCGGCGGAGCTGGGCGGCCGTGCCCTGGCCTGTGATGTTTCTTCGCGGCCCCAGGTAGAGCGGCTGATCGAGGAGACGCTACGCCACTACGGGCAGATCGACATCCTGGTCAACAACGCCGCCGTCACCGGACTGCCGGCGCTGACTCCTTTTCTGGAGTGTTCGGAGGATGCCTGGGACAACATCCTGGATGTGAACCTGAAAGGGACCTTTCTCTGCTCCCAGCTCGCCGCCCGCCACATGGTCTCCCGGGGGAAGGGCGTCATCATCAACATCTCCTCGGTCGGGGCCTACGCGGCCCAGAGCTGGGCGGCTGCCTACTGCGCCAGCAAGGGCGGGATGGAGGGGCTGACCAAGGCCATGGCCCTGGATCTGTCTTCCCACGGCATCCGGGTGGTGGGAATCGCGCCGGGCGACATCGTGGTCGAGAAGAACCAGCAGCTCGGCCAGGAGTTGGAGGACCTGGGGGTGGACCGCACCTACGTTCGAAAAACTCCGCTGGCCCGCCGCGGGCTGCCGGAGGAGATCGGGGGCGCCGCCGCCTTTCTGGCCTCCGACGACGCCAGCTTCGTGCACGGAACCACGCTGATCGTGGACGGCGGTTTTCTCAGCTACTGATGGATTAACCAATCAACGCCACTGTGTGAGGAAGGGAGGACGCCATGCCAGCTTTCGAACCCGTCGTCTATTTTCGAGACGCCATCGTTCCGGCCTCTCAAGCCCGGATTGCCTACTACGACTGGGGCATCATCCTGGGGGCCACCGTGACCGACCTGGTCCGGACCTATGGTCACAAGCCCTTCCGCCTGGACGACCATCTGAACCGCTTCTACGAATCCTGCAAGTACGCCCGCATCCAGCCGCTCCTGACTCGTGAGGAGACCCGCGAGGTCACCCTGGAGTTGCTGGAGCACAACCTGCAGGGAATCGGCCAATCGGACGACCTCGCCATCGTCTACTTCATCACCCCCGGGGAGAATGCCGTCTACGGCGGACTGCCCGAGGGGGCCGTGCACCAGGCGCCGACCTTTTGCATCCACACCTATCCCATGCAGTTCGCCACCTGGCAGCCGCTGTTTCGCGAGGGCGCCCACGTGGTCATTCCCTCCATACGGCACGTGCCCCCCGAATGCCTCGACCCCAAGGTCAAGAACCGCAGCCGGCTGCACTGGTGGCTGGCGGAGCAGGAGGCGCGCCTGGTCGATCCCAAGGCCATCACCGTGCTGCTCGACCTGGACGGCAACATCAGCGAGGCCAGCGGAGCCAACTTCCTGATCGCCAAGAACGGAAGGCTGCTGTCGCCCACCAGCCGTAACATTCTGGGCGGCATCAGCCTGTTCAACGTGAGCGAGCTGGCCCGGGAGCTGCAGATTCCCTTCATTGAGAAGAATCTGCAGGTTCACGACGTGGTCAATGCCGACGAGGCCTTCCTGGCCACCACTCCCTATGGCATCGCCCCGGTCACCAGGGTGAACGGGCTCACCATCGCCGACGGGAAGCCGGGCCCGCTGTTCGGCCGCTTGACCGAGGCCTGGAGCCGGCAGGTGGGCATGGACGTCCTGGAGCAGATCATGAGCCCGGAGAAGGTGCATTGACGCGGCTCCGGCCGGACTGCCGCACTGGAGATTTCCCCCGGGAATCGGCTAGAATACCGAGACCAACTTCTTTATTTGGAGGCAAGCCGGTGAGGGTCGTAACGGGTACCGTTGTGGTCATGGCGGCGGTGCTGCTGGGGGTGGGGTACTCTCCGGCCGAGCGGCCCTCTGCGGGCGCAGCCACCGTCGACTTCCAGCGGGACGTTCGTCCCATCCTCTCCAACCACTGCTTCGAGTGCCACGGTCCCGATGCGGCCACCCGGATGGTGGATCTGCGGTTGGATACCCGGGAGGGAGCCTTCTCGGATCGGCCCAGCGGAAGCCTGATCGTCCCGGGCGACCCCGAGGCCAGCCTGCTCTACCAGCGCATCTCCCATCCGCAGCCGGCCCTGCGGATGCCGCCGGCCCACTCCAAGAGGCCGGTGACCGGCGAACAGGTGGCCACGCTCCGCCAGTGGATTGCGCAGGGCGCCGCCTGGGACCGGCACTGGTCCTTCAAGCCCATCGGCACGCCTGAGCCGCCTCCGGTGACAGCCGCCTCCTGGGTGCGCAACCCCTTGGACCGCTTCATCCTGGCCCGGCTGGAAGCCGAGGACCTGGCGCCGGCTCCCGAAGCCGACAAGAACACCCTGGCCCGCCGCCTGGCCCTGGACCTGACGGGACTGCCCCCCGACCCCGGAACCCTGGCCGCCTTCCTGGCCGACGATTCCGCCGGCGCCTATGAAACCTTGGTCGACCGCCTCATGGAGTCGAAGCACTGGGGCGAGCATCGAGCCCGCTACTGGCTGGACGCGGCCCGCTACGGAGACACCCACGGCATCCACATCGACAACTATCGGGAGATGTGGCCCTACCGCGACTGGGTGATCCGGGCCTTCAACCGCAACAAGCCCTTCGACGAGTTCACGGTCGAACAGATCGCGGGCGACCTGCTGCCCGAGCCCGACCTGGAGCGGCTGGTGGCCACCGGCTTTCATCGATGCAACATCACCACCAACGAGGGCGGGGTCATTCCCGAAGAGTACGAGGCCATCTACGCCAAGGACCGGGCCGATACCACCGGCCTGGTCTTCCTCGGCCTCACCGTGGGGTGCGCCACCTGCCACGACCACAAGTTCGATCCCATCACCCAGCGGGACTTCTACGCCCTGACGGCCTTCTTCAGGAACACCACCCAGTACGTGATGGACGGCAACATTTCCGATCCCCCTCCGGTGCTGGTGGTCCCGCAGGCTCAGGACCTGGACCGCTGGCACCGGCTTCGCCGGGAAGCGGCTGAAGTGGAGGAAGCGATCGAGAGCCGGGCCGCTTCCGTCGACGGGGCCTTGGCCGAATGGCTGGAAGGCGGCGGCCACCGCTCGCTGCAGACGCCGCTGGAAGCATCGGCGGAGCTGCTGCGGCTCCGGCTGGGCCGCAAGGCCTCGGCCGAGATCGAGGGGAAACGAAAGAAGGTCTTCCTCCGTGAGGGGGCAAGAGTGCGCGAGGGGCCCACCAGGGACCAGCGCTCGCTGCGGTTCGGCGAGAAATCCTGGGCGGAGCTGCCCAGCCTGGAGCTCGACACCAAAACGCCCTTTTCCATCGCCTTGTGGTACTACCAGCCCAAGGTGGTGGGGACTTTTGCCGTGATGGGCCAGTCCGACCCTGACGATCATTCCCGCGGCTGGACGCTGATCAGCCGCTCGCGGCAGCTCGTCCTCACCCTGACGGGAGAAAGGCCGGCCCCCGCGGAACCGGCCAGCTCGGTGCAGATCCGTCCCATCAACACCCGGCGGCTGCCTCCGGGAGAGTGGACTCACATTGTCCTGACCTATGACGGCTCCGGAGAACGGGCCGGCCTGGCGCTCTACTGGAACGGCGAGACCGTCGAGTCGCAGGGCAGCGAGTATTTCACCCGGGTGGAGGGCAGTATCCGCACCGACCTGCCGCTCTATCTGGGCCGGGGCCTGACCAAGGTGGGCGACCTCGCCGTTCCCGAGGTGAGCAGCTTCTCAGGGGGCGGCATCGCCGATCTCACAATCTTCAATCGCGCGATTTCGGCCCGGGAAGCCAAGGTCGTTTCGCTCTGGTCCAGGCTGGATGGCGCCGGCAACAAGAAGGCCCAGGCGCTGACCCCCGAGGAGCGGTCGGCGCTGCGCCTCTACTACCTGACCGTTGAGGACGACCATTATCGCCGCCTGATGGCCCGCGCCCGGGAGATCGAGAGGGAATGGCGGGAGGTGCGGCGGCTCGGCGGGATCACCCACGTCATGCAGGAGAGAGCCGACAGCCAACCCGAGGCCCATATCCTCTACCGCGGCCTCTACGATCAGCCGCGCGAGCTGGTGAAGGCCCGGACGCCCTCGGCCCTGCACCCCATGCCGGCCTCCTGGCCCCGCAACCGGCTGGGGCTGGCCCGCTGGCTGGTGGACCCCTCCAACCCGCTGACGGCCCGGGTGGTGGTCAACCGCTACTGGCAGGAAGTGTTCGGGACGGGGCTGGTGGAAACCAGCGACGACTTCGGCTCCCAGGGGAAGCGTCCCTCCCACCCGGAGTTGCTGGACTGGCTGGCGGTGGAGTTTCGCCGGTCGGGCTGGGACATCAAGGGCTTCTTTCGCACCCTGGTGACCTCGGCCGCCTATCGCCAGGCGGCGGCGCTCACGCCCGCGAAACTGGAGAAGGATCCCCGCAATCTGCTGCTGTCTCGCGGCCCCAGCTTCCGCATGGATGGCGAGATGATCCGCGACTACGCCCTGGCGGCCAGCGGTCTGCTGGTTCGCAGGATCGGGGGCCCCAGCGTCAAGCCCTATCAGCCGGACGGGGTCTGGGAGAGGGTGGCCATGCCCACCAGCAACACCCGAACCTACCGGCCCGACAGCGGCTCCAAGCTCTATCGCCGCAGCCTCTACACCTTCTGGAAACGCTCGGCCCCGCCGGCCTCCATGGAAATATTCAACGCCCCCACCCGCGAACACGCCACCGTGCGCCGGGAACGGACCAATACGCCGCTGCAGGCCCTGGTCACCATGAATGACACCCAGTTCATGGAAGCCGCCCGCTACCTGGCCCAGCGGGCCATGCGCGACGCCGGCGACGACTTCAACCGCCGGCTGGACTTCATCACCACCCGGCTGCTGGCCCGAGAGCTGAGACCGGGGGAACGGGACGTGGCCAGGCGGACCTACCGGCAGTTTGTGGAACATTACGGTTCGAACGCCCGGGAGGCCGAAAAGCTGCTGGCCACCGGGGAGTCGGCGCCGGACGAGGCGCTGCCGTCGGCCGAGTCGGCCGCCTGGACCATGCTGTCCAGCCAGTTGATGAACCTGGACGAGGTGCTGAACAAGTAGGGGTGTCCCGGCGGGACCCCAAAGGGCTCGAGGAGCGGCCGTAGCGCCAGGAGCCTCCGATCCACAGCCCCCGTTTTACTATTGGAGGGATTCGAGATGCATCCACACCCGGAAGCCATCCTGACGGAAACCCGGCGCCATTTTTTCCTTCGGGGAGCCAAGGGCATCGCCGGAATCGCCCTGGGCAGCCTGTTGGCCGAAGATCTCCTGGCCAGCGGCGGTGACGCCGAGGTCATCGGCGGTCTTTCGCACCTGCCCCACTTCGCCCCCAAGGCCAAGCGCTGCATCTACCTGCACATGATGGGGGCGCCGCCGCAGATGGACCTGCTGGACTACAAGCCCAAGATGAGGGAGTGGTACGACAAGGACCTGCCGGAATCGGTGCGCCGGGGGCAGCGCCTGACCACCATGACCTCGGGCCAGGCGCGCTTTCCCATTGCTCCCTCCGTCTTCGACTTCAAGCAGCACGGCGGCAGCGGCGCCTGGATCTCCGAGCTGCTGCCTTACACGGCCCGGATGGTGGACGACATCGCCATCATCTGCTCCATGCACACCGAGGCCATCAACCACGAGCCGGCCATCACCTTCATCCAGACGGGGCGGCAGATTCCGGGACGGCCCTGCATCGGCTCCTGGATCTCCTACGGCCTGGGAAGCATGAACCGGGACTTGCCCACCTTCGTGGTGATGAACGCCGAGAAGAGCCACCCCAAGGCGGGGGTGCAGGCCATTTCGGCCAAGTTGTGGAGCTCGGGATTTCTATCGCCCAAGTATGCCGGCGTGGGTCTGCGCGGAGGGGACGAACCGGTGCTCTACCTGAAGGACCCCGGCGGCGTCTCCCGCCAGGTGCGGCGCAAGATGCTGGACGGCCTCGGCGAGCTCAACCGGATGCGGCACCAGGAAGTGGGGAACCCGGAAACCCTGGCCCGCATCGAGCAGTACGAGATGGCCTTTCGCATGCAGACCTCGGTGCCGGAGATGAGCGACCTCTCCAGCGAGCCGAAAAGCACCTTCAAGCGCTGGGGAGAGGAGGCCAGGCAGCCCGGCAAGTTCCAGAATGCCGCCCTGATGGCCCGCCGCCTGGTGGAGCGGGGCGTGCGCTTCGTGCAGATCTACCACCGCGGCTGGGACGTCCACTCCTCCGCCCCCGAAGTGCTCCCGGCTCAGGCCCGGGACGTCGACAAGGCTTCCTGGGCGCTGATCCAGGACCTCAAGGAGCGGGGGCTCTTCGAAGACACCCTGGTGATCTGGGGCGGGGAATTCGGCCGCACCATCTACTCCCAGGGCGAGTTGACCCCCACCAACTACGGGCGCGACCACCATCCCCGCTGCTACAGCCTCTGGATGGCCGGAGGAGGCATCAAGGGCGGCGTGGTCCACGGGGCGACCGACGACTTCTCCTACAACATCGTCAAGGACCCGGTCCACATCCGCGACTACCAGGCCACCATCCTGCACCTGTTCGGCATCGACCACGAGCGCTTCACCTACCGCCACCAGGGCCTCGACGCCAAGCTCACCGGCGTCGAACCCGCCCAAGTGGTGAAAGCCCTGCTGGCCTGAAATGACAGTGAATAGTGGCCAGTGATTAGTGGATAGTGACTAGACCCGAACGTTTAGCATCTTGTCGGTCTCGGCGCGGTCGTTCAAAAACGTAACCAAGTCGTCAGGCACGTACCGGTTCCCATAATCCTCTGCTGACCACTCTCCACTACATCTCCCGAATCTCCACGTTCCGGAAATGCACCGGCGCCCCTTCCGACTGCAAGGCAATCGGCCCCTGGCGCACCGGATAGGGCCCGCTCTCGCCGATAAAGACGCCGTTGAGCTTGGCGCCGATCACGCCGTCCCGCGAAGTGATCTCCAGCCGGTTCCATTCCGTATGGGGCTTGCGAGCCTTGGCCCGCGCCTCCTCGTCGCCGTCGCTTCTGGGCCCCTCGGCGCCCCCCAGGGGAAAGATCTGCGCCAACCGCGAGTAGAGTCCCTGGACCTCCACGCAGGCCGGCCAGACCTTGTGCTCTCCGGAGATGTAGTTGAACACTCCGCTGTTGCCGGCCTGCTCGGGGTAGCGGAACTCCAGCGTCAGAACGTAGTTTGAGTAGGACTTCCGGGTGGAGAGATACCCGTTTGGCGTGCCGTTGCACTGGATGACGCCGCCATCGGCCTTCCAGGAGGCCGGGTCTCCAAAGGCAACGAAAAAGTCCTTCTCGAAGTCGAGCACGTCGACGGCGCCCGACTGCTCCGTCGTGGACGATTGACAAGCCAGGCCGAACGAAAGGGCGGCAAGAACCGCCAGGATGGGGATGCGCGAGAACATGGGGTCTCCTCGGTGAATCGGTTCAATGAATGAATTTCGCCACAGTATACCTGAAGCGACCAGGAGGAACCGCGCGGGTTCTCGATGGGATGGGCGCTGGAGGGAAATCTTTCCTGGGCTGTCTCGCGCTGTCCCCCCAACGTCGGGTCAACCCTTGTGGTTGCCCGTTTGTTCCAGTGTGCCAGGAGACTGAATCAGGGAAGCCGGGTAGGGATTTGTGGCGGCATAGCAAGGTAATGTGGTATACTGGTTTCTGCTGGCCATGACTGGTGTTTATCGGTCCTGACCGTCCCGGCGTGGCCGCGCCTTTCTCCCTCTTCGAATTAAATCGTGTCTACGGGTCGGGTGAGCGAAATCACCCCATCCGTAAAGGGAGAAAGTCGATGCCGACCTCGTCCAAGCCTCAGACCAGCGCAATCCATCGGGTCCTGATCGACAGCGGTGCGGACCCCAAGCTGATCCATCCCGCCATCGAGGAGATACGTAACTTGAGCGGCCAGAACGTCGTCACCGCCATCGGAGCCCAGATCACTGAGCTCCGGTCCGACGTGCAAACTCGGATCACTGAGCTCCGGTCCGAAGTGCAAACTCAGATCAATGAACTCCGGGCCGAGATGCAAACTCAGATCAATGAACTCCGGGCCGAGATGCAAGCTCAGATCAACGGCCTGCAGGTTCAGATCACCGAGCTCCGGGCTGATATGCAAGCACAGATGAATGGGCTGCAAGCTCAATTCACCGCGCTCCGAGCGGAGATGAACCACCTGACCAAGATCATCTGGATGCTCGTCAGCCTGCTGTTCATTCCCATGCTCGGGCTGCTTTACAAGATCCTCACGTCGTAATTCAAACCGATTTTGGCCGGGATAAGATAAAGCGACGTTCTTGACTCACCGGAATAACATCGTTCCCTAGGCTACGTCAGGTCCGTCTGAACTGCCCTAATTCACAGAGCAGCCTGTCACACGACGCATTTTCGACCCTTTTCTTCCGTGAACCCTTTGCAAAATTCGGATCGGCACGGGTCGCCCAAAGCCCCCCGGGAGCGCGGGCGTCGCGCCCGCATATTTATGCCTTATTCCTTTGGCTGGGGCTGACTTTTCGTCGAGTGCTGAAGGCAGCCGGCCTGTCACATCGTAGGGAACGAGTCTGCCTCGCCGGATCCAAAGCGTGTCCAGAATCACCCCACCAGGTATTGGCGGCCATTGGACAATGTCCCCGATTGTTTGCGGTGGCCGGGAGACGGAGGCAGGGAATCAGGGCAAGAATTCGTGGCAGCAAGAGCGAGGCTGTCGGGGTATACTGTGCAAGGTCTGGTTTCGCCGGTGCTGATCGGTCCTGACCGTCCCGGCGTGGCCGTGCCTTTCTCCCTCTTTGAATTGAATCGTTTCCACGGGTTGGGTGAGCGGAATCACCCCATCCGGAAAGGGAGAAAGCTGATGCCGACCTCGTCCAAGCCTCAAACCAGCGCAATTCATCGGGTCCTGATCGACAGCGGTGCGGACCCCAAGCTGATCCATCCCGCCATCGAGGAGATGCGCAACTTGAGTGGCCAGAATGTCATCACCGCCATCGGAACCCAGATCACTGAGCTCCGGTCTGAGATGCAAGCACAGATCAATGGGCTGCAAGCTCAATTCACCGCACTGCAAGCTCAGTTCACCGCGCTCCGAGCGGAGATGAACAACCTGACCAAGATCATCTGGACGCTCATCAGCCTGCTGTTCATTCCCATGCTCGGCCTGCTTTACAAGATCCTCACGTCGTAGCCCAAACCGGTTTTAGCCGGGACAAGATAAAGCGACGTTCTTGACTTTCTGGAATAACCTTGTTCCGTACTCTCCGTCAGGTCCGTCCGAACCGCCCTGATTCACAGCGCAGCCTGTCACACGACCCGGCTTCGACCCTTTTCTTCCTTATCCGAGGCATTTCCGAACCCTCCCGCCCCGTTTATCCAGTAATTCAACAACGCCCCCTATTTTCCTCCTTGTTCGCATCAGGCCGTGTCGTGTCGAACTACGGTGTATTGAGCCCTTCCGACCCTATCCAAGGGATTTCAACATCACCCTGCCCGATATCTCCTGCTATTCAACAACGTTCCCCGTTTTTGCCCAACGGTGGCAAGCACGAGGGTGCTCACCCCATTTTCGGCCTCGTGATAGAAAACTTGATCTCATAGCTGCCAGCGTTGTCGCTGTAATTGCTGTCGAACGCAGCGATGCGGAGAACACCGTTGTGACGTATTACCCATGGCTCCCTGACATCGCTCCGGGTTGGAAAGAACCAACCTCCCTGCTCGTTACCCCCACCCCCGGTTTTTTTTCGGCGCACCCTATCGCTTGAGTAGACCACGCCGCGTGCACGCGGCAAGCAAACGATGATCCCACCCTCCTCTGTCTCGTAATCCCCGCTGCCGCCGACTTCTCGTCCATACCCATCTCGTTTCTTGCCCCCGTCCTTGTTGGCATTGCCAGTATTCGCAGCCATGTGCTTATCGAGGTCCTTTCGCATTGAGTTGACTGCGGTTTTCCAAACCGCAGCACTCGCGCCTCCCAAAGCCACGTTAGTAGCGGCAGCGATGATGCTCAGGATCAGGCCGGATTTCCCTTTGGCGAACGAACAGGCCCCAGAGATTTCGATGATCCGCAGTTCGTCATTCTTCTTGAGATTGTCGACAGATACGCCGGAGTCATCTGTTGCGCTGATCTCCGCCCAGAATTCGCAGGGCTCGGTCTTTTGTGGTTTGAAGACGATGTCGGGACCGAAGGCGACGGCGTTTGTCTCACTGGACCGTGTGCTCTCCTCGCTGGCCATCAGGCTCCTCCTTTCTCAGGTGTCTGAGAGTCCGCAACGGTTACGTTGGAACACTTGCCTATCAACGGAGAGTACGGGGGCGTTGTTGAACTACTGGAATAACTGTGTTCCGCACTTTGTGGCTAGCAGAAAGTGAGCAGTCGGAGCTACATCAGGGCTGGCCGAACGATCCTGGTTCGCAGCTCACTCTGTCAAACTATGCGGCATCAAGCCCTTCCAGCCCTTTCCAAAGCATTCCAGACTCGCTGCACCAGGTATTTCCAGTAATTCAACAACGCCCCCTATTTTGCCCCCCATTCTCGCTGACGACGTACGCTTGCCCTCTCGATGACGTCGACCACTGCAGGAGAAAAATGATCGCCGGGTGCCGCTGCTGTTTCTCGTCTCAACTCAGCTTGAATCTGGAACCATCCGTGTCTCTATGTAGGTTCCTTCAACATGGAGGCTGCCTCTGCCGTCTTTGGCGATAGTTTGTCCAAATGCTTTTACGCAATTCCCACTGTTGATGACTCGGCCGACGATAAAGAAACCGTCTTTTGTCTTGTCAACTACTCCGTCGTAATTCGATCGAGAACTTTTCACCGTAACATTATCCTTGATGGAGTGGATGTCAATTTCCCAACCCGGAGTAGCGCTGACGGGCCACCGCACACTATGGGAACCGCTACAATGGCGGTTTCTTCTGCTAAATGAAAATGTTCGCTCTTTCGTCTCTTTTGCCATTTGAGGTTCTGTTTCTTCTGGAGGTTCCATTTGCTCTTCGCTGGGTTGGTTTGTGCTTTGTTCCACTGTAGTCGTGACAGTTGAATCATCGGTCCCCGTCTGATCAAACAAAATACGAACCATAGTTAGAACGGCGAGGATACACATAGTTGACACAACAATTGACAAGGGAATCGACTGCCACCTTGGCCAGTTGCCGGTTTGGCGGAGCACCACCAAGAAGCCGACAATAGCAGCCATGATGGTTACGGCCGTGGCAAAAAAACTGAGCGTTGTCATGTTAGGTTTCCTCCTTTTGATTTAGTCTCTTTGATCAACACTTTTCCAAGCCTGGGGGAAAGAAAGGGGGGAATATAAGGGGACGTTGTTGAATTATTGGAATAACTTGGTTCCGTCCCCTGGGTCTTGGCTGGCAGAAGATGATCAGTCGGAGCTACGTCAGGTCCGGCTGAACGGTTCTGGTTCACACCACGCACTGTCATACCATGGGGCATCGAACCCTTCCGACCAGACCTCGGGCATTTCAGAACGCCCCGCCCGGCTTTTAGGGTTATTCAGCAACATCCCTGTTCTCCCTTCTCATCGGAATTGGTACCGCTCCTTCCATTCGCCTTCTGTGCGGATGGATTCGCCGTTCTCGCAAATGACAGCCGTCACGGGTACTCGATTGTTTCCAGTTCTTTGGCGATAGAGCCATCTGCCGTGCTTCTTTCCCTTAACATGGGGCCTTCGTTGTATCCGTACCCGCCGATTTGAAGACCGAAGGCGTACTCAAGCCACTGGCCGTGCCGCTTCCCCTCAACATAGGGGCCTTCATCTACCTGCCCACTTGGCCAACGATCAACCCAGTCGCCACTCCGCTTGCTGTCAGTAAGACTTCCTGTTGTTTCCAGAGTCTCCTTGCCACCTTTGTAGACCCAATGGAGCGTTCCCTCTGCTTGAGCCCGTCCCCCGGAGCATGGCCCGGTCCAGGTCACGGTCTGGTCGGTGATCAGGTAGTCATCCCAGACGTAGCAGCCCGGCTGGCCCGTTAGCTCCATCCAGCATTCGGCCCCTCTAGACTTTCCGGCGCACGTCAGTTCAGCGTCGAACCAAGATTGAAACTGTTCCACCTCTTCCAGCAACGCCAGCGCCTCTCGATAGAACTTGCCTTCTCTCCCGGCCGCCAGCAGGTAGGTGTTCACGGCATCCAAGGACTGCTGGACCGAGCCGGCCGACATGGCCACCCTCGCATGTTGGAAATGAAACTCGTTGGGCAGGGTCAAGCCGTGCTCTTTTTGCAGGGCGACGATCTTGCCGATCAGCTCGAGAGCCCCCTTGGGGTCTTTGGCCTCCATCAGCCGGTCCGCCCGCAGCAGATACCGGTCCGCCTGGATCTCGGGCGGGAGCTGGGCCGCTACGCCCATGACCCATCCCAGCCAGACTCCGAGGTACACTGCTCCAATTACTCCCCGCATGTTTCTTGTCCTTCCCCGGTTCCCATCAATGATTCCTGAACCTTCGCAGGAGACTGGGCGTTTGCTGAAAATTGAGCGAACGCCGGGTTGTGATCGTCTTCGGATCAAGATAGCCGAGACTCCAGCGAAGACTCGTCCATCGCATCGGACTGCCATATGCCGCTCAGCAAGATCGTCTTGAGTCTTGCGGTCGGATACGGTGGTGTACCTGGAATTCGCAATCGCCTGCCATCATACGAAAAAACATCATGTCAATAGTGTGAATATATTAGGTATTTTAGTGTTATTATCGTGAACATATTGGTCAGGGTGCTGGGGTTTGCATCCACTGAGTTCGCTCGGTCTCAATCCTGGCTATTCGCTTGAGATTGGGCTCGGCGGCTTGGGTCGGGGTAGTTCATGGGGGGTGGGGAATTGAAGAGTAGCGAGGAGCTGATGCAGGAGATCGAGGTGCTGCGGGATCGCATCTCCAAGCTGAGCGCTGCCAGCCTGCGCATTAGCGCAAGCCTCGACCTCGACACGGTCTTGTCCGAGGTTGTGGAGAGCGCCCGCTCGCTGACCGGGGCGCGCTATGGTCTGATCGCGACCATCGACGGCTCGGGGCAGGCCGAGGACTTCGTCTCTTCCGGCTTTACCGCGGACGAGCACCGCCAGATTGTGGAGTGGGAGGACGGGCCGCGGCTGTTCGAACATTTCCGGGATATGGAGAGCGCGGTGAGGGTGACGGACATTCCCGGTCACGTCCGGTCGCTTGGCATTTCCCCGCACCCGATACTGCCGAAGACCATGCAGGGAACGCCGATGCGTCACCGCGGCGTGTATGTCGGCATCTTCTTTCTGGCCGGGAAGGCCGGCGGACAACAGTTCACCAACGAGGATGAGGAGATGCTGGTGTTGTTCGCCGCCCAGGCGGCCACGGCCATCGCCAACGCGCGCACTTACCGTGACGAGCATCGGGCCCGGGGCGACCTGGAGGCCCTGGTCGACACGTCGCCGGTGGGTGTGATGGTGTTTGATGCGAGGACCGGCCAGCCAGCCTTGGTCAATCGGGAAGCGAGGCGGATTGTCGAGGGTTTGCTGGCGCCAGGACAGTCGGCTGAGCAGTTGCTGGAGGTGGTGAAGTTCCGGCGCGCCGACGGACAGGAAATCTCCCTGGAAGAGTTTCCCCTGGCGCAGTTGCTGAGCGGCGCCACGCCGGTACGCGCCGAAGAGATCGTGCTCGAGGTTCCGGACGGTCGGAGCGTTACCACGCTGCTCAATGCCACGCCCATCCGTTCCGAGGACGGCGTCATCGAGTCGGTGGTGGTCACCCTGCAGGACATGGCGCCGCTGGAGGAACTGGAGCGGGCACGGACCAAGTTTCTGAGCCTGGTGAGCCACGAATTGCGGACGCCGCTAGCCGCAATAAAGGGCTCTGCCGCCACCGTGCTTGATGCCTCTCCGGCCCCGGACCTGGCCGAGATATTGCAGTTTTTCCGTGTCATCGAAGAACAGGCCGATCACATGAGGCGCCTGGTCAGCGACCTGCTGGATGCGGGGCGCATCGAGGCGGGTACTCTGTCGGTTACCCCCGAGCCGGCAGAGATGGCCGACTTGGTGGACCAAGCCAGGAATACCTTCCTGAGCGGGGGCGGCCGACACGCTCTCCTGATCGACCTCCCGTCAGATCTGCCCCGGGTGCTGGCCGACCGGCGTCGTATCGTCCAGGTTCTCAACAACCTCTTCTCCAACGCGGCGCGGCACTCTCCCGAGACGTTTCCCATCCGGGTGTCAGCCGCGCAGGATGGAGTCTACGTGGCCATTTCGGTCTCCGATGAAGGCCGGGGCATACCGCCCGAGCAGTTGCCTCACCTGTTCCGAAAATACGCGCGCGTCGGCGACAGTCAGGGCGGCATCAGGGGGTCGGGCTTGGGCCTGGCCATTTGCAAAGGGCTGGTGGAGGCCCACGGGGGGCGCATCCGGGCCGAAAGCGGCGGGGTGGGCCTGGGTGCAAGGTTTACCTTCACGATTCCGGTAGCCGAGGAGAGATCCAGCCGGGCACCTGCCGGTTTCGGGCGGAGCCCCGCGCGCTCGCCGAAGGAAAGCCGGGAGGGGATACCCATCCTGGTGGTGGACGACGACCGGCTGATGCTCCGCATGGTTCGGGACGCTCTGTCGGGTGTGGGTTACGAGGCGGTTGTGACCGGCGACCCTCAACAGGTGCCTCATCTCATCGAAACGAAGAAGCCCCAACTGGTGCTGCTGGACCTGATGCTGCCAGGGAGGGACGGCATCGAGTTGATGGAACAGGTTCCGGAGATGGCCGACCTGCCGGTCATCTTCATCTCCGCTTACGGGAGGGACGAGACTGTGGCCAAGGCTCTGCAGAAGGGGGCTGCCGATTACATTGTCAAGCCCTTTTCGCACACGGAGCTGACAGCAAGAGTCCAGGCGATTTTGCGCAGAGTTGCCGAGCCGCCCGAACCCTTCAGGCTGGGTGACCTCGCGATCGACTACCAGGAACGGAGGGTGACGCTGGCCGGGATACCTCTGGAGCTGACGGCCACCGAGTTCGATTTGCTCAGAGTCCTTTCGGTCGACCCGGGACGGGTCATCACCTATGATTCACTACTGCGTCAGGTGTGGCGGAGGCGGGAGAGAGGCGATCCCCGACTGGTTCGAACCTACGTGAAGAGGCTCCGCCGCAAGCTTGGCGATGACGCGGACAGCTCCACCTATATCATCACCCTACGCGGGGTCGGCTACCGCCTGGCGAGGCCGAGCGACCTGTAGCCACCCAGGAAATTCCAATCTCATCAGTCCGTCTGTGCAGTGTAAGACGCATCCACGGGAGCCAGAACAATGACCAACATCCATCTCGTCGACGAAGGGGTCGTTTACCGCAATACCAACCCGGGCTACGAGTTCCATTTCGCCTGCCACAGCTACCTGGTGCAGTTGACGCCGCGGGAGCTGCTGTGCACCTTCCAGCGGGGACAAGCCCTTTACAGCGTGGACTCGGTGATGGTGCAGGCCCGCTCCAGCGACGGAGGGCGGAGCTGGCAGAGTGAGGGATCGATCCATGACGCCTCCGGGGATGACCGGGCCTACTCCTACCACGCCCCCATGTGCACTTGTCTGCCCGACGGCTCCCTGCTGATGACGGCCCAGCGCTGGGACCGGTCCGACCCGAACCACCCGCTCTTCAACGAGCAGACCGGCGGCATTTTTCCGGCCGATACTCTCTTCTACCGGTCCGGCGACAAGGGGGCCGATTGGTCGGGGCCGCAGGTCCTGCAGGTCCCCGAAGGCATGGTGATCACCCCCAGTTGCTCCGCGGTGGTCTTGTCGAACGGCGACTGGTTCCAGGCCTTCGACCAGTGGCACGCCTACCACGATCCAGGCCCCTACAAGCCCAGGACGGTGGGGCTGTTTTCTTCCGACCAGGGCCGAAGCTGGGGGGATCCGGTGGTTTTCGGGGTGGGGTCAGGGACCGGCAAGGGCCACTGGCACGGCAGAGTCATCCGGCAGCGGGACGACAGCCTGTTCGCCCTGTTCTGGACGGCCGATCTCGAGTCGGGGGAGAACCTGACGCTGCACGCGTCCACCGGCACTCCGGACGGACGGGAGTGGTCGGAGCCGGTCCCCACCAACATTCCCGGACAGACCAACTGGGCCGTGGATCTGGGCGGCGGCCGCATGGCGGTGGTCTATACGGTGCGGGAAACCGACCCTCCCGGGTTTTTCGCGGCCTGCTCCCGGGACGGGGGCCTCACCTGGGACCTCGAAAACCGGATCCAGGTCTGGGACGCCAGTGGCCGCGACAAGATCGGGACCGATGCGCCCGAGTCCTACCCGCGGTCCCACGACAGCATTGCCTTCGGGGCCCCCATGGCGACCGTGTTGGACGATGGCGATATCCTGGCGACCTTCTGGTGCACCGAGGTGTCGGTCACCCAGATCCGCTTTGCCCGTCTGAGGATCGAGTAGTCCTACCGCGACTGTATCTCGACCCGCTGAGCCGTGGAGGACTGCTTGTAGCGGGCTTGGGCTGCCTCGTCGATAGTGGAGGCGGCGGCGTCGTAGACGATGGCCAGAGCCCTGCGGGAGATCCGGCTGGGGTTGGCATCGGCACGGTGGATGATGTCGCAGTGGTGGGCCAGCAGGTCGCCGGGCGAAGCCAGCGCCTTGACTTCGTTGGCTTCATCCTCGGGCCCCCAGTCGCTCAGGCCCTGGGAAAACCCCAGGATGTTCGACACCCGGTGAGGGCGGATGCCCTTGCGGTGCGAGCCCCGCACGTAGCGGATGCAGCCGTTCTCCTCGCTCACCGGATCCAGCGGGAACCACAGCGTCACGGCTGCGCTGGGAACCAGGCAGAAATAATACCCGTCCTGGTGGGGAGGGGTGGGTTTGCCGATACCCGCCGGCTTGTTGAACAGTTCCACCCCTCGAAGAACCACCGGCGTGTCCAGCAGGGCCTCGGCCAGCCCGGCGAACTTGGGCAGACTGGTAATGGACTGGAAGAAGGGGTCGTGGGTCTCCATCTGCTGCATCTGCTTGAGGGTTTCCGCGCGCCCCTGGACCTCGTAAAAGACATCCGTGGGGGGCAGGCCGGGCGCGATCTCCCGCATGTAGCGCTGCAAGTTCTCTTCCAGGTCTTGCACTTCTTCCGGTGTCAGATAGCCCTTGAGCCTGACGAAACCGTTTCTGAAAAATTCCTGGTGATACCGTGAATACGGATTCATGAGCGGCTGTCTCCTCGGTGCGATGAAATGGGGGCTCCCGGTTGCGCGCGCTCACCCCCCGGCGGGGTCCTCGAAGAGGCCGGAAGTCCTTAAACTTCGATTGACACTCGACGCCAAACCATACACCATGGCTTTCCCGTTGGCAAACCGCGCCGCGGGCTGGATTGCGGCCTTGCGATTTCGCCGGTTTGCCCCTGGTGTCCTGTCTCAGAGACAGGATTACCATCTCCGATGGAGGTTCCACCGGCAAACACTGGGTTCGAGATGTCCTTTGCGATTCAGCCGACAAGTACGGTTCTGCTCCTCTCCCGGGAACCTCCATCGGCCCTCCGGGTTCGGGCGGAACGGCACCGTCTTCGTCGTCGCTCCTCCTCGCAATGAACGCGCATTGGCTCGTCGTCGCTCCTGGAATCCGGCGCCGTTGCGCTCCGAAAGTTGGCAACCCTGTTTCTGAGACAGAACACTAGCGAGCGATTCCCTCCCACCCCTTTCGAGAGGACTCATCCATGATCGAGGTCATAGAAGACATCACCATCTACGACAATCCCAGGCCTCAAGTCCACAGTCGCCACGGGATTTTTCCCGGCTTGGTGGAATTGCCCGGCGGGGAGCTGCTGAATCTGTTCGTCCTTGGAGAAGCCTTCGAGTCTCCCAATTCCACCACCCATGTTTCCCGTTCCCGGGATGGCGGCAGAAGCTGGACCCTGCAGGGGCCGCTCTACGACAAGTCGCAGGACCCGGTGGTGACCAGCGATTGCCTGAAGGCCACCCGGCTGCGGGACGGCCGCCTGATCGCGGTCGGCTACTGCTTCTACCGCCACGACCTGGAGCAGGGCATCAGCATCGAAGAGACCGGAGGCATCCTGCCGGGAGATGACATCGTTTCCTTTTCCGAGGACGACGGGAGGACCTGGACAGTCCCTCGGGTCATTCCCCGCAGCCACCCGGAACTGCTGGAGATCTCCGGTCCCTGCATTCAGACCGCGGAGGGCGACCTGCTGGCCGTGGCCGGAGTGTTCAAGATGCCCGACGGCTCCAACCCCTCCGGCCAGTACGGCGTCCTGTTCAGGAGCCGGGATAACGGGGAAACCTGGGACGATCGAGGCCGCTTCTTCGATCTGCCGGGCAGGGAAGTGACCGCCTGGGAGTCGCGGATCTGCGAGATGCAGCCCGGACGGGTGGTGGCCATCACCTGGGCCTACGACTTTCCGGCCGCCAAGCACCTGCCCAACTACGTGGCCATTTCCCGGGACAACGGCCACACCTGGCTGGACCCGATCAACACCGGCCACCAGGCCCAGGCTTCCAACCTGATGTGGCTGGGCGACGACCTGCTGCTGACCATCCATTGCCACCGGGAGGGGGATCTGGGCGTCTGCGTCCGGATCGTCGACTTGGCGGGAGACCGCTGGAAGACGCTGGAGGAGACGTTCATCTGGAACGCCGGCCAGTCCCTGGCGACCGATTCCGGCCAGGTGATCCACGAGATGTTCCAGTCACTGCGGTTCGGGCAGGCATCGCTGCTGCCCCTGCAGGACGGCACCATCCTGGCCGCCTACTGGACCATCGAGGACGGGCAGGGCAGAGTCCGCGGCCATCGATTGAAGGTCAACGCCTGAGATTAGTGGTCAGTGAATAGTGGTCAGTGGTCAGCGACGCCCCCGCCCTGCCTTGCGGATCATACGAGGGGAAACGGCTAGCTTGTAAGGCATCAACAGGGGAGTGATCCCCCGGGAGCGCGGGCGTCTCGCCCGCACCTTGTTCCGGCTGAGGGATACTTCCGCGGAAGTCTTGGCCAACCGCAGCAACATTCTTGTTTATTCGTGTCCATTCGTGGTTCGTCTTTATTGATGATCGACCGATTTTAAGCGAATGATGAGCGCGGCAAGGCGCTATGGCTGACCCCCTAACAGTACGCGGCGGCAGTCAGGGCATAGACCCGGGCCACGCGGACCAGTTCGTCGAGCGTGACCGTCTCGCTGACGGTGTGGGCGCCCCGGGCCAGGGGGCCGTGGGTCAGGGCGGGGATGCCGGCCCGGTTGCAGAAGACGTTGCCGTCGTCCACGAAGGGCTTGCCGCCAAGGGGAAGGGGTTTTCCGGCGGCGGCCCCGTGCGCCGACTGAAGCGCCAGGACCAGGGGGTCGGCGGGATCGATGCGAAAGGCTTCGGCCATGAAGTGGAAGTCGGCCGAGATTCGGGTTCGGGTTTCACGGGCCAGGTCCTGCAATCGCCGGTGAAAGTCGGCCTCCGCCTGCTTGCCCGAGCCCGGAGTCACCCAACGGCGGGTGCCGTTGAGGCGGCATTCCCGGGGGGACTGGTTGTAGATCTCGCCTGCGTGGAACTTTCCAATGAAGACCGAGTCGTGGCCTGAGTAGGGATCACGCTGCTGCTCCAGCTCCGGCTGCCAGCGGGCGAAGCGTGAGGCCAGTTCCACCCCGGCGCCCAGCACATCGGGCAACCCCTCCGGACGCAGCACCTCGTGGACGGGCGGCTCCTCCCGGCTGATGGTGACTTCGAAGATGCCCGCCCCCCGACCGGCCAGGGCCAGCCGGTCTCCCAGGTACTCCGGAAGCAGCACCCCGTCTCCGGTGTAGCCGGCATCGATCAGGGCCCGCAACTGGCGGCCATCCCCCCAGGGGCCCTCGTGGTGGTCGTGGGCGGTCAGCAGGATGCCTCCTCCCGACAGGCCGCCGGTCTCCTGCAACACCCGCAATGCTTCCACGAAGGCGGCAATCCCCCCTTTCATGTCCGAGGCCCCGGAACCGTGCAGCACTCCCTGCTCGAAGCGGGGCGCCACGAAGGGGAGGTGGACCGTGTCCAGGTGGCCGTCGAACTGCAGGGTTCGTCCGGGCCTGCCGCTGTCGAGACGGGTGACCACCGCCGGGGACTCGGGCCAGTCGGCCTCCGGGCGCTCCACCTGGAAGCCATCCTCCCGGAGAAGGGCCGCCAGCCGGTCGGCCGCCGCTCCGGCGTTTCGGGTGGGGCTGGGCACCTCCACCAGGGCCGTGGCCGTCTGCAACAGGCGCTCGGGGTTGACGGCCGCCAACAGCTTCGCGGCGTTTGCGGGGGACAGGGTGCGGTCGCTCATTTTTCTTTCCGATTCCGCAGGGTGAACCCGGGTCTCTTTCCCTTTGGTTTTACTTCGTGTCTTTTCGTGGGTCTTCGTGCCCCTTGGTGGGTATCCTTTTCCCCCGGCGGCTATTCCGGCCGGAACTCTCCGATGAAGGTCCATTCCGACCGCCGCCGGGGAGACTCGATCCTGTTCTCTCCACCGGCCCCGATGATGCGTCCGTCGACCAGGGCAAACTTATCCACAAAGGCCTCTTCGGGCAAGGGTGTCCGTTGGCTGTACTCCAGGGTTTGCAGATCCAGTTGCCACACCGTTTTGGCAAAGCTCATGAAGAGGATTCTCCCTGGAATATGGAGCGGAACCAGTGGTCTGGCCTCCAGGGTTTCGTCGGGCAGGGGAGGGAGGTCCTCCCAGAGGTCCTGCTCGAGGTCGTAGCGCAGGGCCTGGTTGAACCGGATGGGCGGCGCCCCGGCCTCCGGTATGTCGATCCCGCCGAACAACCAGAAGGTCTCTCCGTCACCCTCGGCCGCGAACAACCACCGTTTTCCACCCGGATAGGGTGAAAGCTCCCGCCAGCCCGCTTCGGGCGCGGCCGTATCCAGCACGCTCAAGCTGTTGGTGGCCGTCTTGGAGGTGCAGCAGGTGCCGGCCTCGTCGGTGGGTTCGAAGCGCTCCACTCCGCCCAGCAGGTAGAGCGAAGACCCCGAGCTGCCGGCCCATCCGAACAGGCGGGTCCGCGGCAGCTCGCCGAAGACCTCCCAGAGGTATCCGTCTCCCTTGCGGGACAGCCTCAGGATCTTTTGGATCTCCTTTCGGCCGTCGAAGCCGCCCAGAACGTACAAGCGGTTCTCCACTACGGCATAGGCCGAGTAGCCGAAGGGGAAGGGCGCGTCCGGCAGCCGCTCCCAGTTCTCGGTTTCGGGATCGAAGGCGTGGGTGCTGGCCGAGAATATCTTTTGGGTCCAGTTGCCCTTTTCCCCCTCCCACCAGGTGCCGCCCGCGATGACGAACTTCCCGTCGAGCAGGCCGGCGGCATGGCCGGCCCTCGGCTCGGGAAGGGGCGTGGATTTCCTCCAGTGGAGCTTGGCCCCGGGGGCTGACGGGTCCGAGGCGGGGGCGCACCCCGGAGCGGAGCAGAGGACCGCCAACCCGAGCAGTAACGGGATCGCCCCGCCCAACCGCCTGATTTCGTTCATGGTGACACCCTTTCAGCCGCGCAGTCGCGGTTACTTCAGTTGGATCTCCACCCGGTCCAGGACAGGGTAGAGATCTCCATTGCCCGATTCCAGCACGGCCCGGTACTGCAGGCGCCGGTCAGCGGGGCTCAGATCGAAGGCTCCCTCCTCCAGCGGGCGCCAGGCCCGGTCGGCCAGGCCGTCCGGGTCGGACGAGGAGCGGACCTGGAAGCTCAATCCGGTTCCCTTGGGCTGTTCCGCCCGGAAAGTCAGCCGGCCCCTCGAGACCTCCCGGTCCCAGGCGAAGACCGAGGAGCGGTAGACCTGCTTCCACCGGCGGTGATGGATGTGTCCCACGTCCTGGATCCACATCCAGTGCGTGCCGATGGTGGGCAGGTATTCCACCCTGGGATTGCGGAAGCGGTTTCCGTCGTTGTAGAAGACCCTGGAGTCGGTGTGGTGGTTCCCGTCCCGGGTGTGGCAGGAGACGGCCAGATCCAGTAGTCCGTCCTGATCGAAGTCGCCGGCCATGGCGTCGTGGGCCGAGTCGGTGATGAGGATGGTGCGGTTGCGGGTTCCGAACCCCTGGGGGCCTCCCCAGTAGAGGTAGGAAGGCACCGACTCGCGGGTCAGTTCCGCCAGGTAGTGGGGCGAGAACAGGTCCAGGTAGCCGTCGCCGTCGAAGTCGGCCACGGCAATGCCGATGGGGGTGAAGCCGGGAAGCCACTGGGCGTTGGAGGATCGGAATTCTCCGCCGTCGCCCCAGAAAATCGAAAGTCCCATGTCGTGGTGGTGGGACACCGGGTCCTGGTAGCTGCTCACCGCCAGGTCCAGTTGTCCGTCCCCGTTGAAGTCGGCGGTTTCCAGGCTGATGGGGAAGGGGATGCGGAGCTGGCTGCGGCGCTCCGTGGAGAACCTTTCCGGGCCGCCCCAGAGGATGTGGAGTCGGTTCTGCTGCGAGGAGACGAAGGCGGTGTCCAGCCAGTCGTCCCCATTCAGATCGGCGACCAGGCTGCCGACGGTGCGATAGTCGAAGGGCAGCGCCAGCCGGCCGGACGGCAGAAACCCCTCCTTGGATCCATAGCGGATCACCAGGTAGTTCTTTCCCTTCTTGGCTTCGAAGGCGCCCAGCACCAGGTCCAGGTAGCCGTCGCGGTTGAGGTCGGCCACATTGCTGGAGCCCAGGTTGCGCTCCCGCAGCACCGTTCGCCGGCCTTCCAGGTCGAAGCCCCCGGCGCCGCCCCAGAAGATATTGGCTCCGGCGGTGGGATCGCTTGCGGCGGCGTCGCCGGCGTGTTGGGAATTCAGCACGATCAGGTCCGGGTAGCCGTCCCGGTCGAGGTCTGCGGCGCTGGCTTCATAGCCGCTCCGGAAGGGGATCTCCCAGCGGTTGGAAGCGGAGAAGCCTTGGGAACTGCCCCAGTAGACGCGCAGGGGCACCTGCTCGGACACGGTGCCGCCCAGGCTGTTGCAGAAGAGGACCCGGCCCGGCAGGGACCCGCCGGGTGGAACGATGGCGGTGTCGGTGGCGCCGAACGTGCGCAGGGCCAGGGGATGCTGGTCCAGCACCCGGCTGCCGGTCCCGAAGAAGACCAGTGAGTCGGTCTCGAACTGTTCGGGGCTTTGGTGAACCGCCACCGACAGGTCCTGGTGGCCGTCTCCGTCCAGGTCCCCCACCGCGCTGGACCGGGCGTAGGGGATGGCCAGGCCGGTGGAGCGGCCGGCGTCGAACCCGTCCGCCGCTCCCCAGAGAATCTGGACGGGCTCCGCCACGCTCGTGGCGGCTCCGGCGGCTTCGCCCCCTCCGGCCCGGGCCAGGGTGAAGTCGGTCAGCACCAAGTCGGGATGCCTGTCTCCGTTGAGGTAACCCACGGCGATGTGGGAGGCGTTGGGAGCGGCCCAAGTGGCGGGCTCTGCCCAGCCCCCTCCGGCTTTTCCGCCGACGAAATAGAGCTTGCCCCCATCGGTGCCCGCCAGCAGGTCGATGCGGGAGTCGCCGTCGGCATCGGCGGCCGTGAGGCACAGGCCCTCATTGCCCGGGAGCCTCACCTCCCGGCGGGTCAGGTCCCGAGCCGACCCGGGGGCCGCCCCGCCTCGAACCACCTCCACCACGCCGCGCCCGCTCAGCAGGGCCGCTTCCTTGAAGCCGTCGCCGTCGAAGTCGCCGGCAGCCAGGTCCAGGGCCTGGGGGATGCCGAGCTCGCTGGTGTCGGTCAGCAGAAATCCCTCCGGGCTTCCCCAGAAGACTCGGAGGATGTTTCCCTCGGGCTGGCCGGGAAGCCAGGCGGCCTGGTTGAGGGTGACGATGTCGGGCCAGCCGTCCCGATCCAGGTCGGCGGCGGCCAGGGCCAGGGCGCCGTGGACCGGCAGTTGGCCATGGCTTCGCCGGCTGGACCAGCCGTCTTTCGCCCCCCACAGGATGGTGAGCAGTCGCCTAGGGTTCTGCAGGCCGCTGCGGTTGGGGCAGAAGAGGGCGTCCAGGTGCCCGTCGCGGTCCAGGTCCTCCAGCACCACCCGGAGGCTCCCCTCCACCGCCAGCTCGGTCCGGCGGACCTGGCGTGAGGGCTCCAACAGGCCCAGCGTGGCGGGGATGTAGGTGAAGTTGTCGTGGGTGCTGTTGAAGATGAGATCCAGATGCCCGTCCCGGTTGAGATCGAAGCGGTGGATGGTGCGAATGGCGCCGTCCCGGCTGACGTAGAGGTTGTGGCCGGCCGCGTCCAAGCGGCCGTCGGCGAAGTCCTCGAAGGAATCCTCCACCCAGAGGATGGGTTCTCCGGCCGGCAGGGAGGTCGATAAGAGAGCCAGGGCCAGAATGGCGGCGGCCGCGGCGGCGCGGATGACAAATCTCATGGTTCCTGCTCCTCGAGTGGAAACGGGTTCTCCGAAGGAGGTCGTCCGCCCATGTCGGCAGCCGCGACGTTTCTGCCGGGCAGCCGCCCGGAATCCCCTCAGGCGGATCGAAAACGGGTCAGATGCAGGTTGTAAATCGCGCACAGAATACTGTATTTTGACCCCGAGTCAAGGGATTTGCCCCTTTTCTCCAGGAGGGTTTCCGGCCCCGCCGAAGACCTCGTTCCGGCGACTTTTTCCCTGGAGCACCATGAAAATCGAGTCGATCGAGCTCTACCGGGTGGCCATGCCGGTGATCTACCCCTTCCGTACGGCCTACGGCGACGGCCACGTGATCGAGAGCGTGCTGGTCAGGATGTCGTCCGAGGGGCTGGAGGGCTGGGGGGAGTCGACGCCCTGGGAATCTCCCCTCTATTCCCCGGAGTGGGCCGGAGGGGTCTTCGCCCTGATTCGAGACTGGTTGGCTCCTCGGCTGCTGGGACGGGAGATCGACTCGGGAGAGTCCCTGCAGCAGCAACTGGCTCCCTTCAAGGGCAACCCCTTCGCCAAGGCCGGCCTGGACCTGGCCTGGTGGGACCTGGAAGCCCGGCGGCGGGAAATGCCGCTCTGGAAACTGCTGGGCGGCCGGGGCGACACCATCGAGGTGGGGGCCGACTTCGGGGTGATGGACACCATTCCCGAACTGCTCGACACCATCGGGGGCGCGGTCGAGGCCGGCTTCCCCAGGGTGAAGCTCAAGTTCAGGCCCGGCTGGGACGTCGACATGGTTCGCAGCGTGCGCCGGGCCTTCCCGGAGCTGGTGATGCACGTGGACTGCAACAGCGGCTACCGCCTGCAGGACCTGCCCGTCTTTCAGGCCCTGGACTCGCTGGGCTTGGCCATGATCGAGCAGCCGCTGCGCCACGACGACCTGCTGGACCATGCCGAGCTGCAGCGTCGCCTCAAGACCCCGGTCTGCCTGGACGAAAGCATCGTCTCGCTGGAACGGACCCGCCAGGCCATCGACCTCGGCGCCTGCGGCTGGATCAACATGAAGCCCGCGCGCGTGGGTGGATTGACCCCGGCGGTCCAGATCCTTTGGGAAGCCGAGCAGGGCGGGATTCCCTGCTGGGTGGGCGGGATGCTGGAGTCGGCGGTGGGGGCCTGTCACTGCATCGCCCTGGCCACCCTCCCCAACATCGGCTATCCGGCCGATATCTTTCCCTCCAGCCGTTTCTACCGGAAAGACCTTTCCGTTCCGGAGATCGAGCTTTCCGCCCCCGGGCGCATCCGGGCCCTGCCGGGCCCCGGGATCGGCTGCGTTCCCGACCCGGGCCAGTTGGAGAAGCTGACGGTGGAATCCCATCGGTTGGCCTGAGAGTCAGGCCAGGCGTTGGCGAGCAAAGGGACGGTTTCATGAACAGACCGGAACTGAGAGTGGTCTTCGAGCCCCAAATCCCCGCGTACGATCCCGAACTGTACCGCTACCAGAGAGTGGCTGAGGGGATTGCCGGTTTTGAAGCCGTCGATGAGAAGGAATTGGCCCGTTTTCGCCAGCGGGGATACCTGGTGGTTCACGAGGCGTTTTCGATGACCCGGGTGGAGGCGGCCAGGCAGGAGCTCTATCGATTGGGGACCAGCCCGCGGCCGGATTGCGAGTCGGTCTATTTCGAGGGTGCGGTCAGGCGGCAGTTGCCGGAGTTGGAGGGGAAGGCCGTTTCCGAGCCCAAGGGCCGGCGGTTCGCAGACCTGGCGCTGGGTCACACCGACAAACACCTGCCGTCGCTCGATCCGGCAACCCGGATGCGGTTTGTCCGCAAGTTCATGGGCTTCACCCGGGAGGAGAACCCGGCCCTGAAAGCGCTGGCGGAGGATCCGTCTCTCGGGCGGGTGCTGAGCCGGCTTCTGGGAGGACGGCCGGGACTCTACCAGGACATGGCGCTGATCAAGCCTCCCGGCGGTAGGGAGAAGCCCTGGCACCAGGACCGCGCCTACTTCAACCTTACCCAGGCCACTCCGATCGTGGGCATCTGGATCGCGCTGGATGAGGCCACGCCCGAGAACGGCTGCATGCAGGTGATCGAAGGGGGGCATCGCGAGGGCCCGCGGGTTCACTTCATGAGGCGCGACTGGCAAATCTGCGACAGCGAGATTGCGCGGCTTCCCCGGGTGGCGATTCCCATGAAGGCCGGCGGCTGCCTGTTGTTCGATGCGCTCCTGCCTCACGGCACTCCCGCCAACCGCACCGACCGGCAGCGCTGGGCCGTGCAGTTCCACTACATCTCCCCGGAAAGCCGGGAAACCGAAGACGAGGATCGCCTGGCCGTGTTCGGCGAGGAGGGGAAGGGTGTGAGCTGCTGATCCACGAAGGGCCGCTCAGGTGTTTGAGAAAGCTCAAGAGGGATCCGCCAAGGGTCGGGCAGGAGGAAAAGCCTTCGACGCAAGGGAGCTGAAATATCAGGTAAGCAGGGGCCCCGTCCCCCCACGACGGGGCGGATCAAACGAGGGTGAAACAGGGGGGCGTTGATAAAGACGAACCACCAATGGACACGAATGGGCACGAATCCGAATGGATCTGTTTCCGCTTCTCTTCGTGGCCTATCGGCAACCAGGACCCTGTCCCGTTGATCCGGTTATCCAACTATTGAACATGGATACACAGGATGCACAGGATTAACGGGACGAGAGGCTGTGGCACGGGAAGCGGACTGGCTGCGTTTTCCCTCACCCGAACCCAAGGGGCGTTCCCCTTGAGTGGGTAAAGAACATTAGTCTTTCTTCGTGTGTCTTCGTAGTCCTTCGTGTGTCTTCGTGGATAACTCTTTTTTTTCTGTTGTTTCAGGCAATTTCAAGAAAGGCAAAGTCGATGAAAGTCAACCTGGCTCGCAAGAAGCTGCTTGAAGGGGGGATCATTTCCGGTCCTTCCCTCTACTATCCCTCGCCCGAGATCGCCGAGGAGGCCGTCCAGCACGGGTTCGACTTCGTCTGGATCGACTGGCAGCACGGGGCATGGTCGGAGTCGAGCATCAACGCTTCCATGGCGCCCTTCGTCCACCGGGACACCGTTCCGCTGGTGCGGCCGCTGGGACCCGACCCGGCCTGGATCGGGAAGGTGCTGGACCTGGGAGCCCTGGGAGTCATCATTCCCATGGTGGAGACGGCCGAGCAGTGCGAGAGCATCGTGCGTGCGGCCAAGTTCCCGCCCAGGGGCAACCGCTCGGCCACCGGGCTGCGGACGGCCTACCACGCCGGCCACAGCTATTTCGACTACACCGAGAATGCCAACGACCAGATCCTGACGGTGGTGATGGTGGAGACGCCCACCGGGGTCCGCAACGTGAGGGAGATGATGGCCGTGCCCGACGTGGACTGCGTGCTGATCGGCCCCTACGACCTGGAGCGGGCAGTGGGGGCTGAAGCCCTGGGCCAGCAGCCCACCCGGGAATTCCGTCCCTCGGCGGCTGCCGAGGAACTGGTGCAGGAAGTTTTGAAGGCTTCCGGGGAGACCGGCGTGGCCGCGGGCTACGTCACCAACAGCCCGAGCGAAGCCGAAGAGCGGGCCGCCCAGGGTTTCCGCATGGTCTGCCCCGGCCATGACATCACCGACATGATCGAGGCCTTCAAGCGCATGAAGCGCTGCTCGGACGGGCTGGACCGGTTCTTGCCCTGAAGGGGCTGGACGGGCTGAACGGCGCCAGGGTCGCTTTGCGATCAGATTACGATATACACGACAATAGCCGCAATCAGCGGCAATGTGCCCGGGTTTAACACGGGTGACCAATCCCGTTTCTTCGGGTCCCCGCCCGCCTTGATCAGGATGTCAATGATTTCGGGATGGGCGTTGGACTTGATTGCCCGGGTCAGCGGAGTCTTGCCGACCCGAAAGGCGCTCGTTCGTGCATTGGGGTCCGCCCCGGCCTCCACCAAGGCCCTGATGATTTCGGGATGGGCGTTCATTTCGATTGCCGAGTACAAGGGAGTCTTCCCCCCAAGCATCGTCGCGGCACGCGCGTTGACGTTGGCGCCGGCCTTCACCAGAGCGGTGACGATTGCCGGATTGGGATTCCACTGGGCCGCCAGGTGGAGTGGAGTCTCGCCGAACTCCTTTTTGGAATTCGGGTCGCCACCCGCCCGAAGAAGGGCGTTGAGGACACCGGGATTGGTGTTGGATTGAGCCGCCATCTCAACCGGTGTCTCGCCGTGTCGGCCAGGGGTCCGGGCCCGCGGGTTGGCGCCGGCATCCAGCAGGGCGGTGATCACGCCGGGATTTTCGTTGGAGGCGGCCGCCGCATGCAGTGGATTCCTGCCACCTCTACCCACTGCCCTGAAGTCGGCGCCCGCTTGGATCAAGGCGGCGATGACGCCGGGATGTTGGGTGTGTGTCGCCGCCAGAAGTAGCGGAATGCGGCCCTTTTCGTCCCGGGATTTGGGATCCGCCCCCGCTTCCAGGCAGGCGCTGACCTCCTCGACCGAAGCCTTCTTGAAGAAATCTGCCGTGTTCCAATCGGCGCAGTCAGCGCCATTGTCTGCCGGAACGCCACCGCCGAGCGTGGCTGCAGATCCCCCCATAAACACCATCAGCGTCAAAACGATCATCGGTTGCCATCTCATGATGTGACCTCCTTTCGGCCGAATAGCCGAGCAAATGCCGGTGCGTCATTCCAGCTCGGTGCGCCCCTGATTGCCACACTTTCCGCCCGCCACGGCAGCTCATTTCGGAAGCGCTTCCTCGTCAGAGGGGATGCTCCATGTGCTTTTTTGTCCCTCCCTGCCATGGTAACACGCGCCAACGTTTACCGCGCCTCCTTCAACCGCCGGAAGGCCGCGGTTCCCATGAGAGCGGGGTTTCTTTCGACAAGGTCGCCGGGCGTCCTGCCTTTTTCGTCCTTCAACGTTGCATCCGCTCCCCCGTCGAGCAGTGCCTCGACAACAGCCGGGTTGGGGTTGGACCTGGCCGCCAGGTGCAAGGGGGTCTGGGCGCGAAGTTCGTCCGGCCTGTTGGGGTCGGCGCCTGCATCCAGCAAGGCGGCGATGATTGCGGGATCGCTTCTGGACTCGGCTGCCTGGTGGAGGGGTGTTTGTCCAAATTCATCTCGCGCCCTGGGGTCGGCCCCGCCCTCGAGAAGAATTGCGATGATGCCCACATTGGCCTTGTGGCCCGCGGCCCCATGCAGGGGGGTATTCCCGTGATTGTCACGAGACGAGGGATCAGCCCCCTGCTTGAGCAGTTCGGAGATGAGGCTGGTATTGTCGTTGTACCAGACTGCCTTGTGCAAAGGAGTATCGCCGCCTTCGTCCGGTGCGTTGATATGGGCGCCATGCTTGACCAGCAGGCCGATGATGCTGGGATTGGCCCTGCCGGTCACCGCCCAGTGCAAGGGTGTTTCGCCCTGTTCGTCCCGGGCGTTGAGGTCGGCGCCGGCTCTGGCCAGCGCGGCGATGATGGCGGGGTTGGCGCCGTACCAGGTTTGTGCGTGCAGGGGAGTCTGGCCACGCTCATCACGGGCTTCCGTGTCGGCCCCCGCCGTGACCAAGGCATCGACGATGGAGGGATTGGGGTTGTTTCGAGCCGCCTGGTGCAGGGGCGTCCAGCCGTTTCGATCTCTCTGAAGGGGGTCAGCGCCGGCATTGACCAGGGCGGCGATGATGGCGGGATTGGAGTTTTCCGCGGCTGCGGCGTAGAGTGGCGTCCATCCGTCCCTGTCCTTGGTTTCAAGGTCGGCCCCCATCGTGATCAGGGCGGTGAGGACGTGGGCGTTGGTGTTGAACGCGGCCGCCGTATGCAGAATCGTCCGACCGCGCTGAACCACTGCGTCGCGATCCGCCCCCGCCTCGATCAGAGCCGCCATGACCCCAGGATTGACGGTGTGCCGGGCGGCGGTATGCAGGGGAGTCTGGCCGTCGCCATCCCTGGCATTGGGATCGGATCCTGCCTTGGCCAGGGCAGAAATGGCGGCGGGATTGGGGTTGTGTTGGGCCGCGATGTGCAAGGGGGTGCGGAGTTTCTCGTCCTGGACTCCGGGGTCTGCGCCGGCCGCGACCAGGGCAGCGAAGACGTCGGGATTGGGATTGTATCGGGCTGCTGCATGCAGGGGCGTCCACTTGCTTTTGTCCCGAGCCGCGGGATCGACGCCCGATCGTGCCAACACTTCGATGACTGCCGGATCGGTGCTGTACCCGGCCGCGACGTGCAGGAGATTCGAGCCCTGCTCGTCTCGGGTGCCGGTGTCGGCCGCCGCCTCCACCAGCGCGGCAATGATTTCAGGATTGGCGTTGGACTTGATTGCTACGTGCAAGGGAGTCCGGCCTTCCTTGTCCTGAACTCGCGGGTCGGCACCCGCCGCAGCCAGCCGGGCAACAACGCTGGGGTTGAGATTGGAGGCGGCGGCGCCGAAGAGAGGAGAGTGACCGTCGTTGTCCCCGGCATCGGGGTCGGCGCCCGCCTTCACCAACGCCTCGATGATGGCGGGATTGACGTTATTTTGGGCCGCAAGGTTCAGGGGTTTCCTGCCTTTTTCGTCCCGAGCGTTGGGGTCGGCGCCTCCCTTCCTCAGTGCGGCGATGACGGCGGGATTGGTGTTGTAGGAGGCGGCGGTGTGCAGAGGCGTCCGGCCCTGATTGTCTTGCGCATTGGCGTCGGAACCGGCCTTGAGGAGCGCGGCGATGATACCGGGATTCAGGTTGCGCATGGCTGCCGCGTGCAGGGGAATGTCGCCGTTTCTGTCCCGCGCTTGGGGGTTGGCGCCGGCCTGCACCAATGCGTCCACGACAGCGGGACTGGGGTTGTCCTCGGCCGCGAAAAACAACGGTGTCCGACCATGACCTCCCACTGCGTTGGGGTCGGCTCCCGCCTCGACCAGGGCGGCGACGGTATTGGAATTGCGGCTTTTCCAGGCGACATGGTGCAGGGGAGTCCAACCGTTTCGGTCCCGGTGCATGGGATCCGCGCCGGCTCTCAGGCAGGACTTCACGACTTCCAACGAGACTCGTTCGAAGAACTCGAACCCGTTCCAGCGGGCACAGACCCCGTCGCCGCCCTCGACCGCACTGGCCGATAGAGCGGTGGACCCCGCTACGATGGCAATCATCCGGCGGTAGACCTCTGTGTCCTTGAGCTTGGGATTCCCCTCGGCAAAGTCGCGTGGGGTGCTGCCGTTCGTGTCTTTGGCTCTGAGATCGCCCCCGGCCTGGATCAGCACCGCGATAATTTCCGGATTGGTCGTGAAACGGGCCGCGAGATGCAGGGGAGTCTGGCCGTTTTCGTCGGGTGCATTGGGGTTGGCATCGGCCTTGACAAGTAGGGCCGCCATGTCGGAATCGGCGGTATGTCTGGCGGCCAGGTGCAAGGGATTCCGACCGTCATCGTCCCCTTCGTTCGGGTCGGCGCCGGCCTTCAAGAGAGCGGTGATAATCTGGCGAAGGGTATCGGTAGTTGTCTCGAACATCTTGGGGATGGCCACCGAAGCGAGAGTCTCGTCAGGGTCATCGGGAGGGGGCATCTCAGCAAATCTTCGGGAGGGTCGGCTGGCTTGGACCGCTTGGTGGAGAGGAGTCCTGCCCCACTCGTCCCGAGCTTTGGGATCGGCGCCTGCCTTGAGCAGAACGGCGATGGTGTCGAGTTTGCCGGCGGGGGAAATGAGTGCCGCGTGCAGGGGAGTCTGATTGTCCTGGTCGCTGGCATTGGGATCGGCACCCATCCTGACCAACTCGGCGATGACCCCGGGCATGGCCCCGTACAAGCCTGCGGTGTGGAGGGGAGTCCAGCCGTCTTCATCCCGAGCATTGGGGTCGGCGCCCGCGCTGACCAGTTCGACAATCACCCGGGGTTTGGCTGCATCCGACTCCTCCAGTGCCTTCATGCTCTCGGCCATAGCCTCGGGACTGGCCATTTCGGCAAGGGTATCGTCATCGGGCAGTTCAGGCATGAGCTCAAAATTGAGCTTGGCTGCTGCCTGGGCTGCCTTCATGGCTTCAGCGATGACCTCTGGGCGCATCATTTCGGCGATGGCTGAACTGCTGCGGCTGCTCCGGCCCGCAGTGTGCAGGGCCGTCCGGCGATCCTCATCTCGGGCGTTGGGATCGGCGCCCGCCCTGAGCAGGGCGGCGACCATGGCGGGATTGGTTTGGAACCGGGCGGCGGCGGAATGCAGCGGGCTCTGGCCCATCTGGTCCCTGGCCCGCAGGTTGGCTCCCGCCTCGACCAGGGCGGCGATGATGGCGGGATGGTCGTTGATACTGGCCGCTTCATGCAGGGGAGTGTCGCCAAACTGTCCCCGGGCCTCGAGGTCAGCCCCTGCCTCGACCAGCTTCGCAATGATCGCAGGATCCGCTGAGTACATGGCTGCAAAGTGCAGCGGAGTTTCACCGCTCTTGATCTTCGCATTGGGGTTGGCTCCCGCTTCCAGGCAGGCGGCCACCCTGTCGACCGACGCAGTTGTAAAGAAGTTCCTCGTGTTCCAATCATCGCAGCCTGCGCCGTCGTCGTCTCCGGCCGGCGATGCCGCTGCTGCAAAATCGCCCACCGCCACCATGAGGAGCAAAGCGAGTTGCCGAATAGCCGGTGCCGTTAGGTTCATAACGCTTCCTGTAGCAACGATGGCTCCCGGTTGTGGCTGCGCAGGGGAACGGCGGTTGCCGGCGGGTTGCGCTACACTTGCGGAACTCGAAAGCCTGGGGGCTTGGCGCTGCCCGAACCGTGCCTGATCGTCTGGATAAGGACGTTATCTGTGTCAATTATAGCCGGTCTCCAGGAACTTCCTCGGGGAAAAACCGAAGTTGGGTGAGCGCAAGGGAGAGGAGACCCAGGGCGCAGTTTGGGGTCAATCCGAGTGGCGGAGAGGGCCATGGCTGCGCCGGACATGGTGCGGGCGGGACGCCCGCGCTCCCGGGGGGGCTTCCCCACACAACAAACCGGGAACATCGTTTACATCATGCCCGGGAATCGGGCAAGACGCCGGGTTCAGCCAAGAATTTCCTTGACATCAAGTGTACTAGTACTCATAGTACACGTATGCTGCCATTCACCGTAGAGTTCCGAACGGGACTGTCGCTCTACCAGCAACTGGTCTACGCCGTTCAGAAGGCCATCATCTCGGGCCAATTGCTGCCGGGGGACCGCTTCCCTTCGGTCCGCAAGCTGAGCCAGGAGCTGCGGATCAATCCCAACACGGCTCAGAAGGTGGTGACCCGGCTGGTGGACCAGGGACTGCTGGAAGTCAAGCCGGGAGTGGGCACCATGGTGGCCCGGCTGCCGGAAGCCTCTCCCCTGGAGCGCTCGGCGCTGCTGGACCATGAAGCGGAAGCGCTGGTGGTGGAGGCCAGGAGGCTGTCGCTGACGCTGGAGCAGGTCCAGCAGGCCGTTCAGGACCACTGGAACGGCCTTTCGGAAGTTTCGGTCAACGCCCGGGAGAACCCCGGCAAGGAAGGCTCGAAATGAACGCCATCATCGAGACCCACGAACTGACACGACGATTCGGCAAGACGATGGCCGTGCAAAACCTGTCGCTGCAGGTCCCGGAGGGCAGCGTCTTCGCCTTCCTGGGACCCAACGGAGCCGGCAAGACCACCGTGATCAAGATGCTGATGAACATGATCCGCCCCACCAGCGGCAGCGCCCGGATGCTCGGAACCGATTCGCTCCGGCTGGGTCCGGCGGAGCTGGCCCGGATCGGCTATGTCTCCGAGAACCAGCAGATGCTGGAGTGGATGACCGTGCAGCAGTTGATCGACTTCTGCCGCCCCATGTATCCCACCTGGGACCCGGACTTGTGCCGGCAGTTGATCCGCCAGTTCGAACTGCCCCTGAACCGGAAGATCAAGACCTTTTCCAGGGGCATGAAGGTCAAGGCCTCGCTGCTTTCCTCGCTCTCCTACCGGCCCGAGCTGGTCATCCTGGACGAGCCCTTCACCGGCCTGGACGCGCTGGTCCGGGACGAGTTCATTCGCGGCCTGCTGGAATTGAGCGGCCGCAGCCAATGGACCATTCTGGTGGCCTCCCACGACATCGACGAAGTGGAGCGGCTGGCCGACTGGGTGGGCGTGATCGACAAGGGCGAGAAGCGGCTGGCCGAGCCCACCGCCTCGCTGCAGGCCCGCTTCCGTCAGTGCGAGGCCACCCTGGAGCCCGGGCGGGAGCTGCCGGAGACGCTCCCGGAATCCTGGCTGCTCGTGGATCAAGCGGGGCACGTGGTTCGGTTTGTGGACAGCCGCTACCGGCAGGAAGGCGGTGACCTGGCCATTCGGAGTGCGCTGCCGGGGCTCAAGGACCTGACGGTGCGGCCCATGTCCCTGAAGGCCATCTTCCTGGCGCTGGCCCGCACCTTCCGGCTCTACGAGTAGCACGACGTAGGAGGGCGAAATGAACCTGACACTGCACTTGGCGGCTTGGGACCTTCGCTACCTGCGCCACTATCTGGGCCTGTGGCTGGGCCTGGTGATCCTGCAGGCGGGACTGATCGGGTCTTACCCCCAATCTCCCGATCTTTTCCCTATTCCTTGGTCGATGGTTCTGGAAGTCTTTTTGCCTGTGTTCGTCTGGCTGGTTGCAATCCTGAAGATCTGCCTGTTGGCCGTAATTGTTGCACAATTGGTTCAGAAGGACTCCACCATCGGCAGCACCGCTTTCTGGCTGAGCCGACCGGTGTCGGCATTCCGCCTGCTGGGCGGCAAGGCCCTCTTCCTGGTACTGGCCGTCATCCTGCCCACGTTGTTGGTCGAAGTTGGCGTCCTCTTTGTGTGCGGCGTTACTCCCCATGACGCGCTCCGCTCGGTTCCGCAGATCCTCTTCCTGACGCTGCTGGCGCTGGCTGCCCTCATGATGCTGGCGGTTGTGACGGTCAATTTTGCCAGACTGATTCTGTTGGGGATCATGGCTTTCGTTATTCTTCCCCTGCTGGGTTTGATGTTGGCGCTATTGCTGCCTTTGTCGTTGATGACCAATCCCTCGGCCCTATGGATCTCCAAGATGAACTTACCCACTTGGGGAGCACCTCTGGTCTTTGTGGCTACTGCCGCTATGGTTATTGCAAATCAGTATCTGACCCGGCGAACGATTCTCAGCAGGATACTCCTCCTCGCAGGAGTCTCCATTGCGCTGTTGTTCACCACAGCCTGGACGTGGGAATCGTGGGTATGGGAATCTCGAATCGACCGGGAAATCCTCGATCCCGCTAAAGTAACCGCGCGAATCGAGGAAACAAGCCTGGTGTTTGATGCAGGGAAAGCAGGCCCTGGCCCAGTGGAAGCAAATGACTTGCTTCTCAGGGGACGCATTGCGCTGGGCAATCTTCCTCCTGATGTCTTGGCGCATCCGGTACAGGTCTCCTCGGATCTGCACTTGCCGTTTGGAAAAGGTCCTGTCAGCCATTTCAGTTACGGTCCCCTGGAGTGCATCGGCTCTTCTTGGTTTCAGCCTGAAGGGGGCATGGGCCAAGGGAATGCCGCGTTTCTCGGCGAGATGCTGGGAGGCATCGATATTCTGGACATGGAGCGGCTGCGACCTCCTCCGGAGCTGTTTGCCATCAGTGAATCTCTCTATGAGCAATTTCGGGGCGTGGCGACGGTCTATTCGGCCCGGGTACAATTCCTGGTCCAGCGGCACGAAGCGGCGGCCATGAGATTGGAGAAGCGAACTCCCTTTGACCGAGGCTCGCACCGTATTGAAGTCCTTTCTGTCGACGGAACGGGCCGCGGCATGCTAACCATCCACCTCGGTGAGTCGAGACATGGACTGAGAGAGCCGAACAAGACGGAAATCTGGTATCTCTTGATCAACCGACCACGGCGTCAAGCGCTGCTGGGCTCGACTTCCAGCTCCGCTTTGTCCAGTCCGCCCCTGTTGTCGGGCATCCTCCCCATGCTTGAAGTCCGACGGTGGAAGCTCGATTTTGATCCGCTTCCCTTTGGATTTGAGATCGATGCTGCCTGGCTCGAAAAAGCTGAGCTGATTCGGGTGGAAACCAGCAACCTGGGTTGTTTTTCCAAGCGGGTCCGCATGGAGGATCTGGTCATGGAACAAATCCCCCGTCGCTCTTCAGCACCATAGGGGAGTATGGTCGACCGGAATATGCTCCGGGTTGATGGAGACTGGTAGGTGTTCGAGAACATTTTCCGTTAGCGGCCTCCCATTTCCCAGACGCCGGTTCAGAAACTCATCCATCGGCTGAAGCAGCCGGAGCGAGAAGCAGCTATGAACCTGACGCTCCACATCATGGGCAAGGACTATCGTTGCCTTTGGCCGTACCTGACCCTTTTCTACGTCCTGCTTATTTTCCATGCGGTCTTGATTGGACTGGGGGCAATCCTCGCTCCTGGCGTGGAAGCAATATTCGTGGGAATCGTCCTGATTCTGCTCATGGTGCTGGTCTTTATCTTGAAGATCTGCGTGCTGGCAGTGATCGTGGCGCGATTGGTTCAATCGGACTCCACCGTGGGCAGCACCGCCTTCTGGTTGAGCCGTCCTGTTGCCCGAGGCCGCCTGCTGCTGAGCAAGTCCCTCTTCCTGGTTCTGACGGTCATCTTACCGGTCCTCCTGGTCGAGAGTGGGATACTCCTCGTCCATGGGGTCCTCCCTTTCGACACTCTCCGCTCCGTTCCACAGATCATCTTGCCGGCTCTCCTGGCGACCCTGGCGCTCATGATGCTGGCGTCGCTGACATCCAGCTTGCACCGAATGGTCTTCCTGGGAGTCCTTGCAATGGTTGCGCTGGTTCTGGCGAGTTTCGCATTGGGGTGGCTCCGACCTGTGCTCGTTACAATGGGAGAACTCCACCCCGCTTTCCTCTCGGGAATCCCCGGCGCCGGTACGGGCTGGATGGCGTCCTTGCTCTTGCCGCTGGGCATTGTGGGCGCGGTTGTCTGGTATCAGTTTCTGACTCGGCGAACGGCTGTCAGCAGGACTGTTGCCTTGGTAGGGTTGTTGCTGGCGTTTCTCTTGCTGGAGTTCTTTCCGGGAGGATTTTTGCCGGCGCAACGCCGAGTCGCCGAGGACATCCTCGATTCGGCCAAGGTCTCGGTCCGGGTCGAGGAGGGCAGTCTGGCCTTTGATCGAGTATCGGCCCTCAATCGAGTCTTGGGCTTGGCGCCGGAGGATGCAGGGCTCGAATCGGGAGGGGGAAAGCAGATATATCTGAAGGGAAGGATTGGGCTGGATAATCTCCCCTCGGATCTTTATGCGCTTCCGGGGCGACTGTCGGCAAGGCTGGTCCTGCCGTCCGGAGAGACTCTGTCTGCCGAGGAGCATCAGAGTCCCCGATGGCTTGCTCTCATGATGAGTCACGTTGCGCCATTTTTGGGTTTCTCGATCCCAGGTAGCGAGGAACCCGAACTCTTCAGACAAGCCCTGGGAGAATCACGATTTCTGGGTGAAACGGGAAGTGGTTTCGTCCCTCCTTCCATGGATCTTATTGGCGTAAGTGAAGGAGTCTTTGAGCACTATCGGGCTGTCAAACTCATCTATTCGGCCCGAGTGGATTTTTTTCTGGTCCGGACGAACGCACCGGCCGCACTGCAGTTGGAGAGGGGGGCCATGCACGATCGAGGATCGGACAGAATTGAGATTTTTTGGGTCGAAACGTGGGGTGACGAGATCCTGTCTGTCGAGCTGGGCCAAAAGCTGCATCGTGTGGCCGGGGACGGCTGGACGACCGTAGCCTATGTCTTGAGAAATCCGTCAACTCGGGAGGTGTTGTTGGGCCGTGGTGTCGGCCATTCATTTTCCAACGCCCCGACCTGGTTGGGACTCTTGGGTTTTCCCCCAACGTTGATTCCCTCAAGCTTGGAATTCGAGCGTCTGCGACTGCGTTTCAAACTCCCCCAAGGAAGTTCGACACAGTATGACAACTGGCTGCAGGCAGCCGAACTGGTGCCCATCGAGATCACCCACCTGGGGGTATTTTCCAAGAACATCCGTATGGAAGACTTGGTCATGGACCGAATACCGGGACCGTGACAGGCAAGGATCCCGCCCCGGCTCTGTTCCTGCAAACGACTCGCAATAACATCCCTCTCCAACTGCGCCAAAAGGTGCCGGGCTCAACCCAACGCCCGCCCCAATCCAAAAAGGCTCGACTTGGAGGGACGGCTTGGGGCATTCTGGGGCGGGCCGCTACTCCAACCTCCCTCAAGCGGCTCAAGTACCACTTCGCCCCTTGAGAGGGAGTCGCAGGAGCCGAGCCGCATGGCGAAGGCTGATGCGGAGGGGGGCAAACGCGGCCTTTCAGACGGGAAGCAGAGCCAAGGGCTGATACGCGCGGGCCGTCAGCCCACCCATAACCAGGACTCTTCATTCCATCCATGACTCCATCCCTTCAGTGGAATCCCGCGCTGTCGGCGCTGCCGGTTTCGGGGATTCGCCGGATGTTCAACCTGGCGGCCACCATGGAGGACGTCATCCACCTCTCCATCGGGCAGCCGGATTTTCCCACGCCCCCGCACATCGTGGAGGCCCACGTGGAGGCCTTGCGCCAGGACAAGACCCACTACACCCTGGATGCCGGCCTGCCGGAGCTGCTTTCGGCCCTGGCCCGGATCTACGGGCAGGTCAGCGGCCGGAAGCTGGTGGAGGAGAACCTGCTGGAAACCACCGGAGCCGGGGAGGCCATCTTCCTGGCAGTGACCGGCCTGTCGGCGCCGGGGCGGGAGGTGATCGTCATCGAGCCCAGCTTCGTGCTCTTCCAGCCGCTGGTGGGGCTGGCCGGCGGCAGCGTGCGGCGCATCGTCACCACTGCCGCGCAGGGCTATCAGGTGGATCCCCAGGAGGTGATCGACGCCATGGGCTCCCGGACCTGCGCCGTCATCCTCAACTCTCCCGGAAATCCCACCGGCACCGTCTATCCCCCCTCGACCCTGGAGGCCATCTGTCAGGCCGCCGCCAGTCGGGGGATCACCGTCATCAGCGACGAGGTCTACGACCGGCTGGTCCTGGACGAGATGGAGTCTTCCAGCGTCCTGAACTGCGACGTGGATCTGGACCACCTGATCGTGGCCAGCAGTGTTTCCAAGACCTACAGCATGCCGGGGATGCGGGTGGGCTGGCTGATCTCCAGCCGCAGGAACCTCCAGACCTTGCGGCGCTACCACACCTATACCACCACGGTGGGGAACACGCCGGGACAGTGGGCCTCGGTGGCGGCCCTGGAGGGCGACCAGAGCTGCGTCGACCGCATGGTCGGGCAGTACCGGAAGCGCCGGGACCGCATCGTGGAGCTGCTGGAGGACTGCCGCCACCTGCAGGGCTACCGGCCGCAGGGGGCCTTCTACATCATGCCTTCGCTGCCCGCCGGGGAGGACGGGTCCCGGTTCACCCTCAGAATGCTGCAGGAGATCGGGGTCTGCGCCATTCCGGGGGACACCTTCGGGGAATCCTGCCGCAACGGCCTGCGGTTGAGCTACGCCACCTCGCTGGACCGGATCGAGGCTGCCTTCGAAAGGATGATTCCATGGCTAGAGAAACAATCGTTCTGACTCGCGGGGAAGTTGCGGCCCAGATCGACCTGCAGGAGATCGTGCCTGCCATCGAGAAGTGCCTGGCCGAGTTCGAGAAGGGAGAGGACCTGTTGCCCCCCAAGTGCATCGTCGACCTGCCCGGAGGCATCGCCGCCTGCCTGACCGGCTACACCAGGGCCACCCACAAGTTCTCCATGAAGATGGGGCAGGAGCGCAAGGGCAACGTGGAGCGCGGGCTCCCCACCATCTTCAGCACCATGAACCTCTACGATCCCGATACCGGCGAGCTGCTGCTGATCGTGGAATCGGTGCTGGCCACCATGTACCGCACGGCGGCAGCCGCGGCCGTGGCGGCCAACCACCTGGCTCGCCGGGAGGCGGGGGTGCTGGCGGTCATCGGGTCGGGACAACTGGGGCGCCAGTGCGTGCGGGCCCTCAGCCGGGTGCGGCCCTTCCGGAACATCCTGCTCTTCGACATCCGGCGGGAGCAGGCCGAGCGGCTGGCCGCGGACCTGGCAGAGGAGGCGCCGGCGCCCATCCGGGTGACCGATGCCGAGGAGGCCTGCCGGGAGGCCGACGTGATCTGCACCGCCACCAACAGCACCCAGCCCATCGTGCGGAGCGAATGGGTTCGGGAGGGGACGCACCTCTCCTGCATGGGGGCCGACCTGCACGCCAAGATCGAGTGCCGGCCGGAGCTGCTGCCGCGCTGCCGGCTCTTTGCCGACAAGGTGGAGCACTGCCTGCAGCGGGGCGAGGCCAGCCAGGCGGTGGAGCGGGGCATCCTGGGGAAGGACTGCTACGCCGGCAGCCTGGGGCAGGTCATCCTGGGCCAGGTGAAAGGCCGCCGCGGCCGGGACGAGATCACCCTCTTTGACGGCATCGGCCTGGGGGTCCAGGACACCACCGTGGCCGCCAGCATCTATGAACAGGCGCTGGCCAGGGGGCTGGGCCGCAGGGTGGCCTTCAGTTAGAGCTGACGTGCCTCGAAGCGAAATGCCGGCAAGATGGAAATGAGAAATCCACGAAGGGAGTTGTTGATTTCTGATTGTGGATTTGGGGGTAGGGACGACTGGTTTACCCTCAAATCAAAAATCAACAATCCAAAATCCGCAATTCCCGCCTCATCCGTCAACGCTGTTTCGATTCAAGCCATCTGACGTAGAGAGATCCGTAAAGCGACAAGGCAACACGCATGCCAGGCTACGACGTGGCCATAATCGGCCTGGGGGCCATGGGAAGCTTCACGGCCATGGAGCTGGCCGGCCGGGGAGCCTCGGTGATCGGCTTCGACCGGTTCTCCCCACCCCATGAGAAAGGGAGCCACGGAGGCGAGACTCGGGCCTTTCGCACCATCTATACCGAGCATCCCGATTACGTGCCCCTGATGAAGCGGGCCCTGGAGCATTGGGAGCGCCTGGCCGCGGAGGGAAGCCCCGACCTGTTGACCTGGACGGGGGTGCTGAGCCTGGGCGAGGCCGACAGTTCTCTCATTGGGGGAGTCCGGCAGAGCGCCGCCGTTCACGGACTGCCGGTTGAGGTTCTCTCGGCGGACGAGGTCCGGAGGCGTTTCCCCGCCTTTACTCCCCCGGGAAACTTCACGGGACTGCTGGACACCCGAGCCGGGCTGATCGACGTGGCAGCCGCCCTGGACTGCTCTCTGCAGGCAGCCCGGCGCCTGGGCGCCGATCTGAAGCTCGACCGGGAGGTCCTGGGATGGTCGGTAGAGGGGCGTGAAGTCCTGGTAAGCACCCGCGAGGGACGCGTGCGGGCCAAGCGGCTGGTGGTCACGGCAGGGGCCTGGAGCGGCGCCATCCTGAGGGCCTTGAAGCTGCCGCTGCTGGTGAGACGCCAGGTGCTGACCTGGTTCAGGCCCCACCGGCCGGAGTGGTTTCAGCCCGGCGCGGCTCCGGTCTTCGTCTTCGCCCCGGGGGCCTTCTACGGTTTTCCCGAAATCGGGGGCGCCGGCGTCAAGATCGCCTATCACGAGAAGGGAGATCCCCTGCCGGGATTCCCTGTCCCGGTTCCCCCGCCCTCGAAAGCCGACCTGGTTCCCCTGGCGAGGGATATCGCCCGGTTTGTCCCGGGCCTGCTGGACCCCGACCGCCCCCCGCTGGACCAGATGCTGGCCGCCAAGACCTGCCTCTACACCCTGACGCCCGACGGCCACTTCATCCTCGACCGCCATCCTCAGCACGATCAGGTGCTGTTCGGGGCCGGCTTATCCGGCCACGGGTTCAAGTTCGCGCCCGTGATGGGGGAAGTGCTGGCCGACCTGGCCCTGGAGGGAAAAACCGAACGGCCTGTCGATTTCCTCAGGCTCGAAGGGAGATTCTGAAATCCTCCAGAACCAGCGCAAAAGCATCCAGCGTCCGGTCCACGTCGGCGTCGGTGTGGGCGGTGGAGACGTACCAGGTGCCCCGGCCGGTAGTGCGGACTCCCTGGTAGACCAGGTCGGTGACCAGTTGCTGGTAGGTGCGGTCGTCCCGGGACGCCCATTCGCGGTAGTCATGGAGGGCTTGGCGGTCGGTCAGGCTGACCTGCACCACCGGTCCCAGGCCGCCCACCAGGGCAGGGACTTCAGCCCGCCGCAGCCGCTCCTCCAGCCCGTCACGCAAGCGGCCGCCCAGGCGGTTGAGGTGGGAGTAGACGGCTTCACGGTCCCCGGTGAGGGTTTGAAGGGTGGCCAGGCCGGCCGCGATGACCACCGGGTTGCTGTTGTAGGTCCCGGCGTGCACCACTTGGCCGCTGGAAATCAGGTCCATGACCTCGGCCTTGCCCACCACCGCGCTCAGGGTGAAGCCGCTGGCAATGCCCTTGGCGTAGGTGGCCAGGTCGGGAGTGACGCCGAAGATCTCCTGGGCCCCTCCCAGGGCCAGGCGGAAGCCGGTAATCACTTCGTCGAAGATCAGGACCGACTCGTAGCGGTCGCAGAGGCTGCGCAGCCCCTCCAGGAAGCCGGGGCGCGGCATGAGGCTTCCCGAGTTGCACATCACCGGCTCGGTCAGGATGGCTGCGATCTCGCTGCCGCGCCGGGCAAACAGGTCCTCCAGCAGTTCCAGGTCGTTCCAGGGCATGACGACCAGGTTGTCGGCGGCGTTGGCCACCTGGCCCTTGCTGGGCAAGACCGGGTTGGGGCTGCTGCGGTCACCCTGCTGGGTGGGGCCCGGAGCCGTGGAGACGAAGAGGCTGTCGTACCAGCCGTGCCATTGCCCCTCGAACTTGACCACCAGGTTGCGCCCCCGGTAGGCCCGGGCCGCCCGAAGGGCCGTGATCACGGCCTCGGAGCCGGTGCTGTTGAAGCGGACCCTCTCGGCGCAGGGGATCGCCTGGGTCAGCAGCCGGGCCAGTTCGGCCTCGGCCTGGTGTTGACCGGCGAAGACCAGCCCCCGGTCCAACTGCCGGTGGACGGCCTCCAGCACCGGGCCGGGACTGTGGCCCAGCAGCAGCGGCCCCTGTCCCAGCACGTAGTCGATGTACTCGTTGCCGTCCACGTCCCGAATCCGGCTTCCCGAGCCCGACTCGAAGTAGAGGGGATGGGGGAGCTCGGCCTTGCGCACGTCGCTGCTGACGCCTCCGGCCAGAAACTGCTTGTTCTCTTCATACCAGCGGGCGGATTTTTCCAGGGTCATGGGGGCTTCCGTGGGGATTGACGGAGCGGTTACAGAGTGGTCCAGCCTCCGTCCAGCATGAGGTTGATTCCGGTGACGTAGGCCGAAGCGTCGGAGGCCAGGAAGACCACCGCCCCCTTGATGTCCTCGTTGTCGAGCAGGCGCCCGATGGGGACCCGCTTGGTGTAGTTGTCCAGAAAGGGCTTGGGCTGGTGGTTGAAGTAGCCTCCGGGGGAGATGCAGTTGGCCCGCACTCCCTGCTTCCCGTAGTAGTTGGCGATGTGGCGGGTGAAGTTGATCATGCCCGCCTTGACGAAGTTGTAGGTCGGCGCCTGCAGCATGTCGGTGCCCTCGTAGAGGGTGGGGTCGTTGGCCACCACGCCGTAGATGCTGGAGATGTTGACGATCGATCCCCGCTTCTGCCGGACCATGTCGGGAACGAAGGCCCTGCAGATGGTGAACAGACCCACCATGTCTCCCTTGGCGCTTTCCAGCCAGTCCTCCGAGGTCTGGGTTTCGAAGCCGCCGCCCACCCGGGCCAGGGCGCTGTTGACCAGGATGTCGAGGCGGCCGAACTGCTCCAGGATGCGGTCGTGCAGGCGGTGAATGGAGTCGGTCTCGCAGATGTCGACCTGCATGCCGTGGGCGTTGTAGCCCCGCTCCTTCAACCCTTGGGCGAAATCCAGGTTTCGTTGCAGGGAGCGGGAGGCCACGATCACCGTGGCTCCGGCTTCGGCCAGGCCTTCCGACAGGCTGCTGCCGAACTGGGGCCCGGCTCCGGCGGTCACCAGGGCGATCCGCCCCTTGAGGGAAAACTGTTCCAGCACGGCCATGATTACCTCCCCGAAAGGCTCCTCAGTGTACAGGATCTCTCAGTCGTTCCCAACATTCTATTTCACTGGAATGTCACCGGGCAAACTGGGTAGAATACGGCCTTTTCAGCCCGCCCTCTGTTTTGGAATCCGCCCGGCTCCCGCAGGGGAATGCCCGGCCGGCTCCGTTGCGGCGGCCCCTGGAATCGCCCCGGGCTGGCGCCGCCTCGCCTCAGCCTGCCTCAAAGTCCCGAAAACCAAGGAGGACCCTTGCTGGCCACCCGCTTGAAATCCAAAGTCCACAATAGAGAGCTGACCCTGGGAATTCTGTTGACCTTCGATTACTGGCCGGGATACCTGGAGATCTTCAAGTCCGAGGGCCTGGACTTCGCCGTCCTGGACATGGAGCACAGCTCCGCCGACCTGCGCACCGCCGAGGAGATGTGCCGCACCGCGCGACTGCTCGATTTCCCGCTATTGATTCGCCCGGAAGCCGCCCTCTATCACCTGATCCGCAAGTACATGGACATGGGGGCGGCCGGCCTGATGGTCCCCTGGACGGAAAGCCGGGACCAGGTCCGGGCCATTCGCGAGGGCGCCTTCATTCCCCCCAAGGGACGCAGAGGTCCCGGCGGGCCCTCCATATTCGCCAATCGCGGTCTGGACCGCCAGGGTTGGGACGAGGTGGAGTCCAGCCTGTTCATCACCACCCAGTTCGAAAGCCCGGCCGGAATCGAGGACATGGCCTCGCTGATCCCCCACGACTGGATCGATGCGGCCATGCTGGGTCCCTACGATCTTTCCCTGAACATGGGCCGCTGGAGCCACATGGACCATCCCGAGGTGGTGGCGGCCATCCAGCGGGTATGGCGCCAGGCCCGCGACATGGGCAAAAACTGCGGCATGGTGGTGGGGACCCTGGAGCAGGCCGGCTTCTGGATCGATCGAGGGTTTTCCTTTCTGATCTGCTCCGAGATCTCGAACATGGTCCGGCACCGCGCCCGCGAACTGGTTGGCCGGATTCGGGAGGTCCATGCCGAAGCTCAGGCCAAATAGCCGGAGGTAGACCGATGGCTTCTGGTGACGCACCTCTGCCCTCGATGCGGGTCGACGGCCGGGTGGCCCTGGTGACCGGTGCGGGATCGGGGCTGGGACGCAGCATCGCCTTGGCCCTGGCTCAAGCCGGAGCCGACCTGGTGGTGACCGATCTGCCGGGCAGGATGGGGAATGCGCGCCAGACCCGAAGGGGGATCCGCGACCTGGGTCGGGAGTGCCTGGCGGTCTCCCTGAACGTGACCTCGCTCAAGAGCATCGACCGCATGGTCGAGAAAGCCACCGAGCGGTTCGGAAGGATCGATATTCTGGTCAACAACGCCGGCATCAATATCTCCAAGCCCGCCCTGGAGGTGACGGAGCAGGACTGGGACCGGGTGTTGGACGTCAACCTCAAGGGGGTTTTCTTTTGCTCCCAGGCGGTGGCTCGTGGGATGATTCGGAGAAAGTCCGGCAAGATCGTCAACATTGCCTCCCAGAACGGGGTCATCGGCTATTTCGACCGTGCGGCCTACTGCTCCAGCAAAGCCGGAGTGGTCAATCTTACCCGTGTGCTGGCGATCGAATGGGCCGGACGGAACATCAACGTCAACGCCGTCGGACCCACTTTCGTGCGGACGCCGTTGACCGAGAAGCTGTTTCAGGACGTGAGCTTCAGCCGGGAGGTCCTGAGCCGCATTCCGCTCGGCCGCCTGGGGAAGCCGGAGGACGTTGCCGGCGCCGTGGTCTTTCTGTCCAGCCCGGCCGCGGATCTGATCACGGGGCATACATTGCTGGTGGACGGAGGATGGACTGCCATCTAGCCGAGACCGGCGCCGCCGGGCCCCCGGTGCGTCGCTACGGTCCGAATCGCCAACCAGACTGAGGTTGAATATGAGCGGGTTTGTCAACGGCAGGGAGAGAGGGTGGCAGGGAAAACGGGGGGTGTGGCGCGTCTTTCTCCTGCTGGTGCTGTTGAGTCAGAGCACCATGGGCTGCCAGGCCGAGGAGGCGGGCCAGGAACCCGTGGTCGTGGAGGTCATGAGAGTGGGCTTCGACCGCACCACCGACATGCCGGTGGTCATCCTGCGGGACAAGGGAGATACGCGGGCGATTCCCATTTGGATAGGCCCCTTCGAAGCCCGGGCCATCGCCATGGAGCTGGAGGGTGCGGCTGCTCCCCGTCCCCTGACCCATGACCTGTTGAAGTCGATCCTGCTGGGAGCCGGGGTGGTCTTCGAGAAAGTGCTGGTCAGCGAACTCAAGGAGACAACCTACTACGCCCGCATTTTCCTGACCTCGGCCGGCAAGGATTTCGAAGTGGACAGCCGCCCCAGTGACGCCATTGCCCTGGCCCTTCGCTTCGGCAAACCCATCCTGGTGGCCCGGTCGCTGATGGAAGGGGACACGGCGCTGGATCTGAAAGATCGCAGCGAGCCCGAAGACCGGAGCGAGCCCTTGGTCAAGAGCGTTCGGGGAATCACCGTGCAGGAGATCAGCCGGGGATTGGCCGCATCCCTTGGCCTGTCGAGCACGGACGGGGTTCTGGTGTCCGACGTCAGCGGAAATGAGAATGCCGGTCTGAAGCGGGGGGATGTCATCCTGGCCGTCGATTCCAACCCCGTCACCGGCGTCGGGATTTTCCAATCCATGCTGGCCGGTATGGGAGGGCAGCCCGTCCGGCTGCGGGTGAGTCGGGAGGGCCGGGAGCAGGTGGTGGAGCTGGCGCCGGCAGAGTGAGGGGCGGATTCCGGCTTGTCTTACCTGAAACAACGACAAAAAAGAGTTATCTACGAAGGGACACGAAGGACGGCGAAGGGCCGCTAAGAAAGACAAATAACCACGTGCGTTTCCTGCAGAAAACACTCCCTCGGTGAGACATGCACTCCTGTCATGGCCGCTCCCTCTCAGCGTGACTACTTCAATGAACGGGTGGGCGACTTCGACGTCCCCCAGCCACGGCCCGTGATCGAGCGCCTGACCGAAGTGGTCGCCGCGGCCGCAATACGCTCCGGCGAGGTCGTGCTGGATATCGGAACCGGGGTAGGGGTGCTGATTCCCCTCATCCGGTCCTTCAAGCCCTCCCGCATCGTCGCCTGCGACATTGCCGAGAAGATGTTGCAGCGGTTGCGGCAGAAACATCCCCAGGTTCAAACCATCCACTCGGACGTGGCCGATCTGCCGTTGGAGGACGCCTCGGTGGATGTCGCCTTTCTGAACGCCATGTTCGGCAACATCGCCGACAAACCTCGGGCCTGCCGGAATCTCAGCCGCATGCTCCGGCCGGGCGGCCGCATGGTGGTGAGCCATCCCGAGGGCAGGGCATTCGTGGAGGAGCTTCGCCGGACCAGTCCCCTTGCCATCGAATCGCTCCCTCAGCGCACCCAGTTCCAATCGCTGCTGCAGCCCCTGGGGCTGGAAGTGATCGCCTACCGGGACGAACCCAAGCTCTACCTGATGGTGGCGCGGAAGCGAAGATAACAACGAAGGGGCAACAACAGTTTGCCACGAAGGGGAAGGATGTCACACCCGACCATCGCCGGCGTCGGCCCCCCACCGGATCGGCCTTCGCCTGTAGCTTGTCCGGTGCGAACCCGCGACGGCGCACAAGACCGCGCCATTGGGCGCTGCTTGTGCGCCCCCCCACCGCAGAAGCCTTCGCCATTCGGCTCGGCTTCTGCGACTCCCCCTCAAGGGGGGAGTGATACTTGCGTTTCTTGAACGACGTTTTGCGAAATTGGGGAGCGGACGCTCGAAGACAAACCGTTGAGCCTCTTGCAAAATTCGAACCTGCACGGGCCGCCCAAAGGGGTCCCCCCCGGGAGCGCGGGCGTCCCGCCCGCAACCTTGTTCCTGGCTGGAGGTCGCGGAGCGCGGGCGGGAGTTTGCAGATAGGCTGCGTGCCCGTTGGCGTGAACTGCAATGGCAAGGCCCGAAGAGGCCCACGGCGCAGTTACGGGTCGAACCAGGTGGCGGAGATGGCCGAGGCCGTGCCGGACTTGGTGCGGGCGGGACGCCCGCGTTCCCGGGGGGCACAACTCTTCCCGGTAAGAAATCCCGCTACCTGACGAAATTTGCAAGAGGTTCTTTTGGTCTTTCTTCGTGTTCCTTCGAGGTCCTTTGTGCCCCTTCGTGGATAGCTCTTTTTGAGCCCTTGGTGGATCGAGATCTGACATTGGCGAGAATCACGCCTCAACGATCATCGAGCGCATGTCACCAACGGCGGCAATGGCCCGGTCGATGTGGGCCATGGTGTTGTAGATGTGGGGGCACAGCCGCAAGCCCCCCGTGGCGGCTCCGGCGATGCCGTACCGGGTGTAGAGTTGGTTGAATACCTCCTGACCTTTTTGTGACGGCACCTGCATGATGCAGACGCCGCCGCTCAATCTCGGGTCCTCCGGCGTGACCAGCCGGAATCCCTCGGCCTTCAGGCCGGCCTTCAGAGCCCCTGCAAGCTCGAAGATCCGGGCCTCGACTCGATCGAAGCCGACGAGACGGTGAAAGTCCACCGTGGTGGCGATCGCGGCCAGGCGAGCGTCGTCCCGCTGGCCGAAGGACTCGAACTTTCGGGCTCCCGTCACGTCCGGCTCCACGTCGCTGCCCCAGCCGGGAGAGACCAGGTTGGGCCAGATCCCGGCAATGCGGTTGCGCTTCACGTAGAGCAGCCCGACTTCCTTGGGCCCGCAGAACCACTTGTGGCTGCTGGCCGCAAAGGAGTCGCACTGAAGCTCCCGCAGATTGAGGTTGAAGGCTCCCCAGGTCTGAGCCCCGTCGACATGGACATGGATGTTGCGTCGGTGAGCCAATTCGCAGAGTTCACGAATGGGAAGCCGCACCCCGCTGACGTTGGACACGTGAGTCAAGGCCAGAACTTTGGTTCGGGGTCCCAGAGCCTCCTCGAAAGGAGCCACCAGTTGATCGATCCGGGTCGGCTCGGAGGGGGTCTCGACGTGTTTGACGCTTGAACGGAAACGGGCGGCCCGCACCTGCCATGCCACATTGTTGGTGGGGTGGTTCTGGTCCCATAGCAGGACCTCGTCCCCCGCCTCGAGCGGCAGGCCGTTGTTGATGATGTTGTTGGCCTCGCTGGTGTTGCGAACCAGGGCCACCTCGTCGCTGTCCACCCCCAGTTGATCGGCGACCTGCTTGCGGGAGAGTTCCAGCATGGTCTTGAACTTCCGGCGATTGTTGAAGGAGCAGTCGACGTCAATGTCCTGGGTCAGATCCACCACCGCCTCCGCCACCGCCCGCGGCGCCGGGCAAAGGTTGGCGGCGTTCATGGGGACCCTGGCTTCGCGAAAGGGGAACTGTCGCCGCACCATCTCCCAAAAGGACTCACGGTTGGGAGCGGCGCCCAGCCTGGAAGACAGGGCGGCCAGGGAAGGAAGGCCGGCCGAAAGGAGAGCGGTCCCCTGGGCCAGTCTGCGCAGGGCCGAGCGTCGCGACAAATCGGTCATGATGGGTTCACCCCGGGTTGGAGCAGGCATTCCGGGTGCAGGACGGCGCAAGGACCCTGCCGCCAACGGTCGGTCACCCGGTCTGCCGGCTTCAAGGGGCCGCCCGGCATGCGGGCCGGTCACAGCGTATTGATCATCACGCCGCCGTCGACCACCAGGGTTTCTCCGGTGATGTAGCTGCCGGCCTCGGTGGCCAGCAACAGGGCCGGACCGATGAGCTCGTCGGACTCGCCCCAGCGTCCCAGGGCCGTCCGGCGGGCAAACACGGCCTTCTGGTCCTCGTTCAGCAGCGATGCCGGCAAATCCGTCCAGAAAGGGCCCGGTGCGATGCAGTTGACGGTAACGTTGAAGGGCCCCAGGTCCAGTGCATTGGCCTTGGAAAGCCCGATCAGTCCGTGCTTGGTGGCATTGTAGACGTTGCGGCTGGACTTGCCTCCCAGCCCCATGATGGAGGAGATGTGGATGACCCGTCCCCAGCGGCGCTCCTTCATCTGCGGGACCAGGGCGCGGGTCAGCACCATGCAGGAGCTGAGGTTCAGTTCCACGATCCGGTCCCAGTCCTCGTCCCGGACCTGGTCGATGACCGCGGGAATGTTGGACCCGGCATTGTTGACCAGGACATCCACCCGGCCCATTTTCTCAAGGGTGCGCCGGGCCAGGCCCTCGGCATCTTCCCGCCGGGCCAGGTCCGCCACCAGCGCCAGGCCCTTGCTGTCGGTTCCCTCCAGGATCTCGACCAGGGCTCTGTCCAGCTCATCCTGGTTGCGGCTGCTGATGACCACGTCGGCGCCGGCTCGGGCGAAACCCCGCGCCATGGCCTTCCCCAGCCCCTTGCTGCCCCCGGTCACCAAGGCCACCCGTCCCGAAAGGTCGAACAACGACTGATTGCTCATGCTTTGTTCCTTTCCGTTGAGGCTCTTGCAAAATTCGTCGTCGAGCGTCGCCTGCCTGCCAGCCCGTTTCTCGACTGCATGGTATCACAGGGCTGCGACGGCAGCGCGTCGCCGTACCGCGCCCGGACGCGGGATCAGTCCGCACGCAGGGCCGGCGCCATGGGTGAGCGTGTCACCGCCCGGACGGCGGCCAGTGAGGAGATGAGGCCGGCGGCCAGGACTGCCAGCAGCAGCCACGCCAGGGCCGTCAGGCTGAGGTGTCCTCCGGTGGATCGCCAGGCCGGGACGATGGCCACTGCCGCCGAGAAGACCCCGAACAGCAGCCCCCAACCGAGCAGAAGAAAATTCTCCGAGATCACCATTCGGGCCAGGTTGCCGGAGTGGTAGCCCACGGCCGTCATCAGCGCGAATTCCCGGCGGCGTTCCAGCACGTTTCTCAGCAGAACCACGCCCAGGCCGAAGGTTCCCAGCAGCAGCCCCATGCCGCCCAGGGCCTGGAAGGTGGAGAGATAGGTGTTGTTCACGCGATGAAAGGCGGCCAGCCTTACGGCCGTGGGGACCACGTCGAATCCGTAGTCGGAGAGCCGGTCCTCCAGCGTCGCCGTAACGTCCTCACCGGTTCCGGGGGGTGTATCCATCAGAAAGAAACGGAAGCCCTCGATTCGTGGAAAGGCCCTCAGGAAGTGCTTCTCCGACATGATCAGCTCCGATTGGAACAGGCTGTCCCGCAGGGCTCCCACCAGGCGAAGGCGCAGGGGCGCCTCTCCCTGGGGGTTCAGCACCAGTTCTTCCCCCAGTTGCCTGTGGAGGACGTACTGCATCGAGTTGGCGTCGGCGATCACGGGAATGACGCCGCCCGGCAGTTCCTGCTGCAGGAGCTGCCAGGCGTTGCCGGGTTCATTGGAACCCGATAGCGTGGCCTGAAACCGGAACCGGGCTTGGGAGAGAAAGGAATCGGGAGCACCCAGGATTCTGGGGCTGGCCGGTTGATAGAGATTGAGACAACTGGCATCGTCGCCCGGCCGCAGCCGGAAGGCGCTGAAGGCGAGGTCGGCCAGGGCGGGAGTGTCGTCCGAAGACAGGTTCAGCGACTCCCGGCCCGAAGGGGAGTTGGGGTCGTCCTGGATGGGCAGCAGAGATTCCGCCACCAGGGAGAATCCGCCGGTTCCCGACTGGCGGTCTCGAGGGCTGGAGCGGTCGGTGCGGCGAAAGGCTTCGACGGTTACGATGATGAAGGTGGCCGAAGCGATCAGGGCGATGCACAGCAGGCTCCGGCCCGGGCGGACGGTGGCGTTGCGGAATCCCAGCCGGGACACCGCCCAACCACTCTGGGGCTGCAGGATGGGACGCCGCGTCCGTTTCAGCCATCCCGACTGCCAGGCGAGCAGCGCCAGCAGGCAGAGGGTACCCGAGGCAAAGAACCCCAGCTCCTGGCTGAGCGCGCCGGCCAGGCTGGCCAGCAGGAACCCCAGGGCCGCGGCCGCCAACACGAGGACGGTTCGGCTCCGGCCCGGGCTGCGACGGCCCCGGGTTCTCCACCGTGGCGTCATGCCTCCGCTCCGCCCGCTCTTCTTGCCGGAAGCCGGGGAGGCGCTGGCCGTCCCGGCTTCCTGGTAGAGCCAGGAGCCTGTCAGCAGACTGCGCGGGCTTATGGAGGCCATCCTCCTCAGGCTCCAGGCGATGCAGATCAGGGCGGTCAGGATCCCGCCCAGGCTGCCGGCCAGCAGGGAAGCGCCCGAAACGTGAAGTGTCAACTGGGTGGTTCCCACGGCATCCACCCACCAGGTGCGCAGTCCCAGCATGATGAGGGCGGTGTAGCCCAGGGCCCCCGCCAGGCCCAACAGCGTGCCCAGCCCCGCCAGCAGGGCCCCCTCCCTGAGAAACAGCCGGCGGATTCCGGCAGGGTCGAACCCCAGGGCTCGAAGCAATCCGATCTCCTGGACGCGCTGCTCCAGGCCAAGCTTGAAGAACAGGCTGGTGAGCAGCAGAGCCGAGACCACCAGGAAGAAGCTGAAGTAGACGAAATACTGCCCGAAGTCGGTGACCCCGCGGGAGGACTGCTCGGCCTGGGCGCCGACCGCCCGCAACGAGAAACCGAACTGGGCGGGATCGGCGGCGCGCTTGAGCTCCGATTCCAGGCGGGAGCGCAGGCCCTGGAGCGCCTCCGGTCCGGCGGCCGGGGCATCGCCGGGAGGATAGACTCGGATCGAGGACAATTGGCCATGGCGGGACCGCCACAACTCCTGGCCGACCTTCAGGGGGATGAAGGCCTTGGGAGTGGTGCGGTATTCCTCCCAGTAGTCTTCGTCCCGGGGACGAATGCGTCCCAGCTCCATGGGAAAGGGAGGATCCCAATCCACCAGGGTCCTGGATTCGGTAATGCCGGGATAGGCGGGCGCCAGGTCCCTGTCGGCCAGGGGGCCCTCCATGGGAACCACGCCGCTCAGGCGAAACCTGGCGGACCGGGTCAAGAGCCGCCCCTGCTCTGCCCAGAGGTAGTATTCCGCCTCGAGGAGATCTCCGGGGCGGGCCTCCAGGTCCCGGGCGGCCCAGCGGTTCAGCACCACCGGAGGGAACTCCCCGCCGGCACTGGCCGACGGCAGGCCGAAGGATGGGAAGTCGAGGGCGGTCACCAGCGAATAGGGAATCTCGCGGTCGCCCGTTCGGATGGTGTTGGCCAGGTAGGTGAACAGGAAGCGGGTGCGAAGCCCTGTAGCATCGGCGGCGCTTTGAACTCGAGCGGCCAGTCCCTCGCCGATGAGAGTGCCCTCGGTCTCGACCGACAGGCACCGCTGCTCCTCCAGAACCCGCAGCTTCAGATCGGTATCCTCCAGCGAATAGACCTCCTGGAGGATCCCCGCCAGTCGGTCCGGCCGGGCCGGGTCGGAGGCCGGCTGCCGGCCGGGGCCGGCTCGACTGACCAGCAGGGTGTTGATGCGGCCGGGGACTCCCAGGTCGCGCTGCAGGCGGCGCAGAGGGACGAAGACGGCCCGGACCTGCCCCTGCCGGGGACTCAGAGAAAACTCGCCCATCCGGGAGGGTTGGAGGATGCCGCCGACCGAAAGGCGCAGGGTTCGCCCCACCCGGTCCCGGCGGCCGTGCAGGGAATCGCGGGGCACATTGGAGGGTTGCTCCAGACGCAGCAGAACCGTGCTGCCTTCCTCGGCCCCCAGGTCTCTGGCGGCCTCGGGGCTGAGCAGGACCCGGCGGCCGGACCGCGGGCCGGAGCCGAATGCCGGAGCAGGCTCGACTCCCTGAAATCTCCAGAATCGGTCATCCACCCCATAGACCGAGACCCCGGCGGCGCGGCGCCCGGTCTCGGGCTGGGTGAGCCGGCCCTCCTGAACCAGAATGGGGCACACGGAGCCGAATTGCCGGGAGAATTCCGGATGGGCGGCCATCTCCTGGGCCAGGGCCTCCCTGAAGAACACGCTGGAGGCAATGACCCAGTGGGCGGCGCCCAGCCTCTGCAGGGCCAACCTCTTGAGGCTGCCGCGCACGGAATCTCCCACCAGCAGCGATCCGGTCAGGACCGCCACGGCCACGGCCACGCCGACCACCACCGCCAAGTGGGTGCGCCAGTAATGGGCCAGGCTGCGTCGCGTCAGGGGGATGGAAGACATTTTAGTGGTCAGTGATCAGTGGTCAGTGATCAGTTATTCGGATTGGCAGGTGAAGCACCTTGGAGCTGCTCGTCCTTGAAGGAATTCCTTCTGTTTCCTTGTATGTTTGTGTTCATTCGTGTCCATTCGCGCTTGGCCGTTGGCAAATGATCGACCGTTTGTCCTCGATTGATCCGCGCGGCAGGGCAGGGCTCGGCTAACCACCAATCACTGACCACTGACCACTGACCACTGATCACTATCCACTGACCCCTCTCTCCAGCTTCCGATCCGTCAACCGGTATTGCACCGGGAAGCGAGCGGCCAGGGTCGGGCTGTGGGTCACCACCAGCAGAATGGAGCCGTGCTGGCGGTGCTGCTCCACCAGCAGGTCGGCCACCGAGGCTGCCGAGCGGCTGTCCAGATTGCCGGTCGGCTCGTCGCACAGCAGCAGCGAGGGGTTTCGAATCATGGCGCGAGCCATGGCCACCCGCTGCTTCTCGCCGCCCGAGAGCTCGGCGGGGCGGTGGTCCATCCGATCCTCGAGGCCCACCTGGTCCAGCAGTTCCAGCGCCCGCTGCCGGTAGTCTTCGGCGGCTTTCTCGATCAGGGTCGGGGCCAGCACGTTTTCCAGCACCGAACACTGCGGCAGCAGGCAGTGGTCCTGGAAAATGAACCCGATGTGGCGGTTTCTGAACCTGGCCAGGTCCCGCTCCGCCAGTTGGAAGGGACGGCATCCCTCCAGCACCACCTCGCCGGCCGTCGGCGGCTCCAGCGTCCCCAGGATGTAGAGAAGGGTGCTCTTGCCGCTGCCGGAGGGTCCCATGATGGCGGCGGCTTGGCCCCGGGCCAGGGAGAGCGAGACGTTCTCCAGCAGACGGAGCGGGCCCCGCGGTGTGGGATATTCCTTGGAGAGGCTGCTGATCTCGAGCATGGGTCAGGTGGGCAGGGTTTGGACGGCCGCAGGCCGCCGGCCTGAGAAGAGGCTGGGAAGCAGGGGATTCATGGGTTGTCCCCGATGCCTACGAGGACGCTCGCTGCACGATGGCGCGGTAGGCCTCCACCGCCGCTGCGGCCATGCGGGACAGGCTGTAGTGATCCTGCACTCCCTGCCGGCCGTTTCGGGCCAGGCGATCGGCCAGATCCGGATCCCGGTAGACGGCGTGGAGCCCTTCGGCCAGGCTGTGTTCCCGGTCCGGGTCGGTGAGCAGTCCCCCCGAAGTCTTCTCGATCATCTCGGTGAAGGCGCCGCGGCGGGGTTGCACCACCGGAATGCCGCTGGCCATGGCTTCCAGGATGGGTATCCCCTTGTGCTCGTCGTGGGTGGCCGGCACCGAGAGCACGTCCAGGTTCTCCAGGAATCGTAGTTTGGCCGGGCGATCCAGGGCGCCATGATAGCAGAACTCTCCCTCCAGCCCCCACTGGCGTATCTGCTTGCGGATCTGTTGCAGATAGGTGCGGTGTTCCGGCCCCAGGTAACCGGCAACCTCCAGCCGGGTCGGACCGACGTCCTTCAGCCGCTTCAGGCGCCGGTAGGCCCGGCACAGTTCGTGCAAGCCCTTCTCGGGAGCGATTCGGGAAAGATAGCCGACACGGAAGGTCTCCGACCGCGGCGACCGCCGGTTTCCATAGTCCCCGGACCGGACTCCCAGCGGTATCAGGTGCATTCGGTCCGCTTCGACCCCCAACAGCTCCCGCATGATGCCGGCGCAGTAGCGGCTCACCGGGGCGAATCCGTCCACCCATCGGACCTGTCGCCGTATCGATTCCAGGGCCTGGCGGCGGTAGGGCTCCGGTAGTCCCTTGAGAAACAGGTCTTCTCCCTGCAGGGTGCAGCACACCGGTCGTTGAAGCGCGGTCCGAAGCGGCTCGGCCAGTCCGATCAGCAGGGAGTTGGGCAGAACGATAACATCGGGCGGAGGCTGCTGCCGCAGCCAGGAGATCAGCTTGAGCAACTCCTTTTTCTGATTGCCGGACTTCCCCTGAAGCATGGAAACGGTCAAGGCTCCCAGTTGACGGGGATCGGTCTTGACTCCCAGTCCCGTGAAGAACTTCAACATGGGTCGGGAATCCCAAACCCTGTCGAGGAGCCAGGGAGTTCTGCGAAAGAGGGGGTAGAGCTGCTGCAGATAGACGCTCAGTCCACCGAAGAACACCCGTTCCCGACTCACGTTGGGTTCATCGGTCAGGGTCGGGGTATAAACGGGCAGGAGGGTGACATCGTGCCCCAACTGCGTCAACTCCGCGGCCAAGGAATTGTCTCTCAGGCAACTGCCGCAGTACATGCCGGCCGCGCCTGCGGTGATCGAGAGGATCTTCACGAATTCAATGGGCCCGCTTCCGGGGAGTCGCCACCCGGAGAGCAAGGCGCGGTTGGGCTGTCCTCACTGAAAACGAGGCGATTGTGGCTGTCGCTCGGACGCCTGTCAAGCTCAATGCGGCAATGGTGGCCGGCCCCCTGCCCGCGCGGTCACGCCGGAAGATCCGTTCCTCTCGGCAGTGCCGCTCACGCTATGAGCGGCGATCGGTCCGGAGAGGGGAAAAGGGTTCCGGAATGGTGGCCGCTTGGGGTAGACTGGGCGCTTGGTCAAGCGGCCCTTAGGGCCCTCACCTGGCCGGACACTCTCAGTCTCCTGGCTGAAACTCAAGAGGTCGCCGACGATGAATATCGCTGTTCTCGGCCCGCCGGGATGCGGCAAGGGAACCCAGTCCAAGCTCCTGGCCGCCCATTTCGGTCTCAAGCACTTTTCTCTCGGGGAAATGCTGAGACTGGAGGTGGGCAAGGGAACGGAGCTGGGTAAGACGACCGAAGCCAATCTGAAAGCGGGCAAGCTGGTCCCCGAACCCATCGTCCTGGACCTGTTCAAGACGTACGTCAGCCGAAACGGCGATCAAGGGCATATTCTGGACGGCTATCCCCGCACCCTGGTTCAGGCCGAGGCGTTGGACACCCTCCTGAGCCTGTCGGCAGTGGTTCTCTTCGAGATCACCGAGGAAGGCGTGCTGTCCCGTGTGGCCGGCCGAGTCGTGGACGCCGAGGGACGGGCCTACAACCTGAACAGCAATCGCCCACCCGTGGGAGTCCGGACCAAGCGCCGGGACGACGACCGCCCCGAGGTCGTCCAGGGGCGTTTTCGGAACTACCTCCTGGAGATCGAACCCATTCTCAGTTACTACGACGGGCAGGGAATTCTGATAAGGGTCAATGCCTCCGGCAGCATCGGCTCCATTCTGGATCAACTGCTGGCCAGCCTGGGACGAGACGGCGGAAGCCGTCCAAGTGGCTAGTGGTCAGTGGTTAGTGGATAGTGATTCGAATGGAAGCGTTTGAGCATTTTGTGGAACTCGGCGCTGTTCCCAAAAAAGCGCAACCAAGCTCACACCTGCCTGACTGTTACCGAAACCCTCCGCTGACCACTCTCCACTCACCACGAACCACTGCTTTACACATCCCCGGACTTCGGCCAGAATGCGTGGAAATGGTGGAGTGGGCCGCCGGCCTGGCCTGACTCGCCGGAGTACCTCCAGGTTCGGCTCAGGTACTCACGGGCTTCACGCACCGCTTCCAGTTCCGAGCTTCCCTTGGCCAGGAAGGCGGCGATGGCCGCCGAGAGTGTACATCCGGTGCCCCGCTTGGGACCGCCCTCAAGATAGGGGCCGCTGACCCGGTGCAGCTTGCTGCCGTCGAAGACCAGGTCAACCACCTGACGGTCGCCCGCCGGACCGGACTCCACTTCCTGCCGATGGCCGCCTTTCAGGACGACCCACCCCGGACCCATGGCGTGGATTTCCCGGACTGCGCGGATGCAATCGGATTCGTTCCGCAGTTGGCTTCCAACCAGCGCCCCGGCTTCCGGCAGGTTGGGGGTGACGATCCGGGCCAGGGGCAGCAGTTGGCGGCGCAGGGCTTCCAGAGAGCCTTCTTCAAGGAGGGCGGAGCCGCTGGTGGCTGCCATGACCGGGTCCACCACCAGCGGAATGCCGGGGTAGCGGCTCAGAGACGAGGCCACGCCCTGGATGATTTCCGGATTGCCCAGCATTCCTGTCTTGATGGACTCAACCCCGACATCGGAAAGAACCGACCGGATTTGCGAGACCACCAGGCTCACCGGAAGACAGGTCAGGGCATCGATCCGTAGCGCATTCTGAGCCGTCACCGCGGTGATGGCCGAAGTGCCGTAGATCCCCAGGGCTGCAAAGGTTTTCAGGTCCGCCTGGATTCCGGCGCCGCCGCTCGAGTCGGAGCCGGCAATGGTCAGGGCTGTGAGGAAGGGCATGGCCGGGACAGATTAGCCCAGATCGCCCAAGCTGTAAACCGGACGGGCTCAGGGCAATGGCAGCAAGTGGTTAGCCGAGCCTCGGTCCTGCGGGGAGGATCATTCGAGGGTAAACGGCCGATCGTTCATTGAGAGAAAGCGCGAAAAGACGAACCACGAATAGACACGAATACGAATGGATCTCTTTCGGCTTTTCTTGGTGGCCTATCGGCAACCAGGACCCTGTCCCGTTGATCCGGTTATCTACCGATTGAACATGGATACACAGGATGCACGGGATTAACAGGACGAGAGGCTGTGGCACGGGAAGCCGACTGGCTGCGTTTTCCCTCACCCGAACCCAAGGGGCGTTCCCTTCGAGTGGGTCAAGAACATGATCTTTTTTAGTGGCCCTTCGTCGTCCTTCGTATGTCTTCGTGGATAACTCTTTTTTCTGTTGTTTCAGAGAAGCCGAGCGCAAGCCGATTGACTGCAGGCTCCAATAAGACTTGACAAATGGAGAATAAAAAGCGAATATGCAAATATGGTCAAGGAGCCCGGCAAACTGGTGGGTATCGCCCGGCTGGCGGCGGAGAGCACCCCGTTGCTGCGCAAGCGGCGTGCACGCTACTTGTCCATCGAGGTCAAATCGGTGCTCAACCGCTGCTCGAACCCGGAAATGCCGTTCTACTGGACCATCAATCCCTACCGCGGCTGCGAGTTCGGCTGCAAGTACTGTTACGCTCGCTATACCCACGAATACATGGGCCGGGAGGAGGCCGGCCAGTTCGAGTCGGAGATCTATGCCAAGCGTAACGGGGATGCCGTCCTGGAGAAGGACCTCTTGTCGGCCCGGCTGCGGGACCGGCCCATTGCCATCGGCACCGCCACCGATCCCTATCAGCCGGCTGAGAGGCGCTTCAAGCTGACGCGGGCGATTCTGGAGAAGCTGGCCGAGTGGCGCGGGCTCCGGATCTCACTGACCACCAAGTCCGACCTGGTCCTGCGGGACCTGGAATTGTGGAAGGAAATCGCCTCCCGCAACGAGGTGCGCCTCAATATCACCCTCACAACCCTCTCCTCCCAATTGGCCGGGGCCCTGGAACCGCGGGCGGCCACCCCCCGGCGGAGGCTGCTCGCCCTGAAGGAACTGTCGCAAGCCGGCCTGAGCACAGGGGTTCTGGTCATGCCGGTGCTTCCTCGAATTACCGATGGTCCCGGCGAGCTGGAGGCGCTGGTGAGAAATGTCAAGCGCCTGGGTGCGGGATACCTGGCTGCCAGGGTCCTGTTTGTCACCTCTTCCATCGAGAAAGTCTGGGTGCCCTTTCTGCGGGAGCGATTTCCGGAGCTGGTGCCCGTATACCGGGACCTCTACGGGCCCCCACAGGGCAGACTGAAGATCTATCGCGAGCGGATTTCCGATCTCATCCGCCAGTTGTGCGACCGGTACCAGCTCGGAAGCAAGCCGCCTTCGGCAGGTCCGGAGCTGGAGCCGGGGCTGTGGCGACAATCGCTGCTGCCGCTGGACTGGAGCGGGGACGGTCCGCCTCTCCGGCCTCGGCCCGCCGGCGGGCTGCACTGACGGGCCGCCGCGTTGGCCCCCCCACCGCATCAGCCTTCGCCATTCGGCTCGGCTTCTGCGACTCTCCCTCGAGGGAGGAGTGAAAATTGAGCGCTGAACCCGGTGCCTTTCCTGAAACAACAAAAAAAAAGAGTTATCCACAAAGACACACGAAGGACTACGAAGGGCCACCAAGCGGGACGGACCTGCGTCAACGGCACACATCGCCACGAAACGAATAATCAACATCGATGCACAGGATTTTTCAGGAAACGGCTGGCTTGCGATGCTGAGCATCCGCAAACCCGCACCGGATCATCGCCCCAGCCGGCTTCCGGTGCAGGAACCTCTCGTGCTGTTAATCCTGTGCATCCATGTTCATAAAAAATAGAGTGCAACCACGTCACAGGGCGCTTGCCTGCTCCTGGAACCTGCAACTGGTTGCAAAATAACCCTTGTTTCACCCTCGAATGATCCGCCCCGTCGTGGGGGCGGGGGCCCGGCTTGCCTGATTCCCGGGCATGATGTTAAGGAGGTTCCCGGTTTATAAGTGAGGAGGATGCCCGCCCGGGAGCGCGGGCGTCCCGCCCGCACCATGTCCGGCACAGCCTTGGCCCTCTCCGTCACTCGGATTGAACGGGAACTGCGCCGGGGGGGCTGCTTCGGTTTGGCCGTTGAGGTTGTCGCCGGCAGGCCGGCAACCTTCAGCACCCGACGATAGCTCAGCGCCTGCCAAAGGAATGAGGCATAAGGATGCGGGCGGGACGCCCGCGCTCCCGGGGGACACAACCCGTCCCGGTTGGAAATCACGCTACCCGACGAATATTGCAAAAGGCTCAGTCTTTTGTGGTTTCGGTAGCGACCCGGCGAGAAATGCGGGCTAAAATGCCGGCGGGCAGGTTGAACGGTCGCCGGCTCATTGCTCAGGCTTTGGGCGGGAGGAAAGTCCGAACTCCACAGGGCAGTGTGCCCCGTAACGCGGGGGGCTCATGGAGTTTCTCCATGGGTACGGAAAGTGCAACAGAAAAGATACCGCCCCGCAAGGGGTAAGGGTGAAATGGTGCGGTAAGAGCGCACCGGGTGTCCGGCAACGGGCATGCCTGGCAAACCCCACATGGAGCAAGTTCAAATAGGGATGGAGGCGTGACCCGCGCCGCTTGACATCCGGGTAGAATGCTGGATCCGGGAGGCAACTCCCGGGCTAGAGGAATGACCGTTGCCCTCTTCGAGGGAACAGAATTCGGCTTACAGACCTGCCCCAACCACCCCGTATCGGTTCCTGAATTGCAGCGCCCCCGCCCCGTACAACGGGCCGGAGCATACGGGGTGGGATTAGTGAAGAGTGAAGAGTGGAGGGTGGGGTGTTTAGGTGGCAGGCAAGCAGCTTATACCGCGGCGCATTTTATGAACGGCTACGCCAAGGTGCTTAACGCATCGATCAAATCACTATCCACTATCCACTCTTCACTCTCCACTAGCCGTCAATTCCCCACCGGCGTGCTGGTCGCGTTGGCCTGGGACCCGATGGCGAAGCGGATCACCTGCGTTTCGTCGGTAAAGAAGGTCCTGGTTCCGGTGGCGGTGGCCCCGTCGGGGATTTCGGGAACACCGGTCACGGTAAACTGCTGGGCGGGGTTTTCGCCCGGTTCGCAGGTGAATTTGTACCCGCTCTTGGTCCCCGATCCCAGGTCTGCGGGAATCACCCCGTCAGCCGCCAAGCCGTCCAGGTTGGTGAAGGCGCCGTGGGTGGAGCGGTACATGAGCTGGCCGGTGCCGATCGTCCTCATGGAAGCGGTGGCGGAGGCTTCGTTGGCCGAACGTCTTGCCCTGAGGAGGTTGGGGACGGCTATGGCGGCAATGATCAGGATAATCGCCACCACAATCAGCAACTCGATCAAAGAAAATCCCTTGCGCATCGTGCCCTCTCGGCCTGCCTTGCCTGGAACGTTGTCTTTCGTGGCTTAAAAGACTACCACCACCTCCGGTTCTGTCAATGGCGATTCGTCCGAACCCGCACGGGGAGGGGATCGAGGGGGAAAGAGGCCCGCCCCGGGCGGGACGGCAAGAGAGGCTTTGCCTCGGGCGGACACGCAATGAATTGTTGATTGATGATGTCCGATTGCCGATTGGGGAGCAAGGACAACAGATTCCGCCTCAAATCAATAATCAGCAATCATCAATCCAATATCCTGAACTCACAGCACTTGACTCATCTGCCGATGTTGTTTCGACTGAATTCCTCTACCCGCCGGCCGGCAGAACAGGCAACCCCGGAACGCCCACATCCAGGCGGACCAGGCCGCCGGGGGTGGGTTCCCCGTCGCCGCCGGTGACGAAGGCCGTGGCCAGGTCGGGGCCGGCGAAGCAGATGTTGCTGGTGCAGCGCATGCCGGTGTCGTAGCTGGCCAACAGCCGGCCCTCGGGCGACAGCACCTGCACCGCCGCCATTCCGTAGTGGGCGACCCAGAGCCGCTTGTCCCGGTCCAGGGCCATGCCGTCCGGCAGGTTCTTGGCGTCCGCTTCGCCGTCGGGATGGCGGGGAAGGTCGGCGAAGACCCGGGGAGGTCCCGCCGCCCGACCGGGCCCCGCCAGGGGAATCAGGGTCACGCGGTTGGGGAGGCTTTCGGAGACAAACAGGCTTCGAGCGTCGGCCGACAGGACGATACCGTTGGGGGTGTCCATGTCCCGGGCCACCACGTTTTGCCTTCCCTCCAGGTCCACGAAGATGACGGCGCCCTTCCCGGGCAGGCAGTCGGTGAAGTAGAACCCCTCGCCGGGATGGAGGCAGATGTCGTTGGGGCCGTCGATCTCCAGGTCCTGGCAGCGCCCCCCGGCGGCCCGGCCCAGCGGCCGTCCGTCCGGATCGAACCGCAGCACGCCGTGCTCGGTGGCGTCACAGACCAGGTGGTCTCCATTGGCCAGGATCTTGTGGCCGTTGGGGGCCGCGGAGGTGGCCCAGACCCCGGGCTCGCCGCCGGGGGCCATTCTGGAAATCGAAGTTCCGTGGGAAAAATAGAGGTTGCCCTCCAGATCGATCACCGGGCCTTCGGAGTAGTATTCGAGCGTGAGCGCCCGGATCGGCCGGACAGCATCGGGTTGAGGCAAGGGGAACGAGGTCATTGAGCTCCTCCATGGAACGGGCGCATGCGCGGACCCACTGACGAGGAAACCTGAGCCGGGCGGGCGATTTCATCACCAATCCGCGGTTCGCTGTTTGCTGACTGGGTGCCGGAAGGGTTCACAGAAAATTGAAACGCTGACCGGGATCATCCTGCCAGGACGGTTTGACAGTCATCAATCCAAAATCATCGATCCACGATATCACGATCCCGGCCCGATCCTCCCAGGCCACCAGGCCATAAAGGTGCCGTTTTCACCCGAGTTGGGCTATAATCCGCCTTCCGTCCGCATCGGTACGGGGACGGTCCCCGCAGGGGAAGACCGCCGGCTGAGCAGCCGGGGTCCGAAGCAGCTTCGCAACCCCCAAACAGGCTTATGAGCACGGCCACCGGTGAATCCGACCGGGAAAAAATCGAGGAGGCCCGGAAGCGGCTGGATGCCCACGTGGTGGAGACGGTGCAATGGCACTTCGATCCCGCCACCGGCTGTCCGTTCTGGCTGGAGTGGGCCGCCTCGGCCGGTTGGGACCCCCGCCGGGAGGTGCGGGGCTTTGCCGACCTGGCCCGGTTCGGTCATTTTCAGGACGAGTGGCTGCGGGGGGGGCCGGTGCGCCGCTGGGTGCCCAATGCCCTGGCCGACCGTCCGGTCTACGTTTTCGAAACCGGCGGCACCACCGGCATTCCCAAGAGCCGCATCAACATCGAAGACTTTCGCATCGACTACGAGCTTTTTTCCGAGACCCTTCCGGACGAGTATTTTCCCAGAGGCTCAAACTGGCTGATGCTGGGTCCCAGCGGTCCCCGCCGCCTGAGGTTGGCCGTTGAGCACCTGGCCCACTTCCGCGGGGGCATCTGTTTCTGCGTGGACCTGGACCCGCGCTGGGTGATCAAGCTGATCAACAAGGGCTGGATGGATCATCTCAAGGCCTACCAGGACCACGTCATCGACCAGGCCATCAATCTCTTGGGCGCCGGGCACGATATCCGGTGCCTGTTCACCACCCCCAAGCTCCTGGAGGCCCTGGCCAACCGCCTGGAGGAAGAGGGTTCCAGCCTGGAGCAGTCGGGAATCGAGGGGATCTTCTCGGGAGGTACCGAGTTCACTCCCCAGTGGCACCGCTTCGCCAGAGAGGAGCTGCTGGGAAACGTCTACCTGACGCCCACCTACGGCAACACGCTCATGGGACTGGCTGCCAGCGGGCCCAGCGGTCCCGAAAACGGCTACAAGATCACCTACTATCCGCCCCAGCCCAGGGCGGTGATCCAGTTGGTGGACTTCGACGACAGCTCGCGGCTGGTGGGCTACGGTGAGACCGGCCGCGTCATGCTGACCACGCTCACCAGGGAGTTCTTCCTGCCGCGATTTCTGGAACGGGACGAGGGAGAACGGGAACCCCCCTGCGCGGCCTGGTCCTGGGACGGGGTGAGCGGGCTGCGGCCCTACAGCCGCTTCGCCGCCGCCACCACGGTGGGGGTTTATTGAGAGACGAACCCGCGGGACCCTCGGAGAAAGGGCAGGGCGGTCGCGGGATGAAATGGAGGATGGCGTGATTCACTTTCCGGTCCTGCGCTGGGGAGAGCCTTACAAGAGCCTGGAAGTCGAGAAGGTGGTCCACTTCGCCACCGGAGAGCCCGTGGCCGAGGTCAGCCAGGCCAATCCCGGCCTGGTGGCCAGGGACATGCGGCGCGCGGAGCGGGCCCGCCAAGTGCTGCGCGAGATCCCGTCCGAGGAGCTTCTGGCCAGGATCCAAAAGGCCGGCAGCCTCTTCTCGTCGGCCGAGCTGCCGCTGGGAGAGGGGACTCAGACTCCCGAGGAGTTCGTCCGGCAACAGTCGGCCACCACGGGCCTTCCCGAGCACATGTGCCGCATGAACATGGCCAAGCTCAGGTACGTGCTGGACGAGATCGGCAATATCCTGCGCTCGCTGACGCGAGGTCTGGATCTGGATATGCTGGGTCGCGGCTATGGAGAGGAAGCCGGACTGATGCGCAGCTACCAGGCCAACACTCCGGTGCTGGGCATGGTGCTGCCCTCCAATTCTCCCGGCGTCCACAGCCTCTGGCTTCCGGTGATCCCGCTTCAGATCGGCCTGGTTCTCAAACCCGGCCCCCAGGAGCCCTGGACGCCCTGGCGCATGGCCCAGGCCTTCTTTCAGGCAGGCATTCCCAAGCAGGCCATCGCGCTCTACCCGGGAGGCGGGGAAGTGGGAGCCGCCGTGGTCGGCCATTGCCCCAGAAGCCTGATCTTCGGCGGGACCCCCACGGTGGAGCGGTACCAGGCCAATCCGGCGGTCCAGGTCCACGGTCCCGGGTTCAGCAAGATCCTGATCGGCGACGACCAGGTGGACGACTGGGAAGAGGTCCTGGACCTGATGGTGGACAGTGTCCTGGTCAACAGCGGCCGGAGTTGCATCAACTGCTCGGGCATCTGGGCCTCCCGCCATACGGAGGAAATCGCTGAGGCCCTGGCTCGCCGGCTGGGGCCCATCGAGCCGCTGCCACCCCAGGATGACAGGGCCGCGCTGGCCGCCTTTACCGTGCCCGGGCAGGCGGAAGCCATCTCGAACGACATCGATGCCGGGCTGCAGCAGGCAGGGGTCGAGGAGGTGACCCGCCGCTTCAGGGAGGGCGATCGCCTGGTTCGCATGGAGCGCTGCGACTACCTTCGGCCCACGGTGGTGCACTGCCGGTCGCCCGAAGCCGGCCTGGCCGGCAAGGAGTACATGTACCCCTTCGTCTCGGTGGTGCGCTGCCCTCAGGCCAGGATGATCGACTCCATCGGACCCACCCTGGTGGCCAGCGGGATCACCCGAGACGAGTCCTTTCGGAGGGCCCTGGTGGATGCCCGCAACATCGACCGTCTCAATCTGGGTGCGGTGCCCACCATCCGCCTCAACTGGCATCAGCCCCATGAAGGCAATATCGTCGACTTCCTGTTTCGGGCCCGTGCCTTTCAGATGGCTTGAGGGGAACCTGAACCGGCGGGATCCGGCGGATCAGGTCCATGGTTTCCTGCCGGTCCTGGCGGGAAATGCCGGTGGTTTGAGGTAGTCAAACCGCAGAATCGGCGTGGGGCCTTTTTACCCGGTCAAATCCGGATATTTGGCCCACAATTCGTTTGAAGCCGGAGCGTTTCTGTAGTATACAAACGCTGGCCACTCGCAAGAACTCACCGCCTGACAGCGGTCTCCCCATCCATCCCTAAAGTTTTCGAATTCGACGCCCCATGGGCCGAGAATTTGGTTTCAAACTAATCCACTGAGGAGTCAGACCTACCATGCTACCTGTCAAGAAAACATCGATTAGCTGCAGGCCGGCCCTGCGGCGGCTTCGGTTTATGTTGGCGTCGGTGCCGGCGCTGGTGCTTGGAATGCCTTCCCTGGCGCTTGCCGACGCCTCCGATCAACTCAACTCCGGAGACACCGCCTGGCTGCTGACCGCGACCGCTCTGGTGCTTTTCATGAATATACCCGGACTCGCCCTGTTCTACGGCGGCCTGGTCCGGGCCAAGAACGTCCTCTCCGTGCTGATGCAGTGCTTTGCCCTGACAGGCCTGATCACCATCCTCTGGGTCCTGTTCGGCTACAGCCTGGCGTTCGACACCACCGGCATGCAGGCGGGAGTGACCAACATCCATTCCTTCGTTGGAGGCCTGTCCAAGGCCTTTGCCAGCGGCATTACCGCCGACAGCCTGAGCGGCACCATTCCGGAAACGGTGTTTCTCACCTTTCAGATGACCTTTGCCATCATCACGCCTGCCCTGATGGTGGGCGCCTTTGCCGAACGCATGAAGTTCTCGGCCATGGTGGTCTTCATGGCGGCCTGGTCCCTGCTGGTCTATGCCCCCATCTGCCACATGACCTGGGCCGGTGACGGTTCCTTCTTCGGCGATCTGGGCATCCTCGATTTCGCCGGCGGCACCGTGGTCCATATCAACGCCGGCATCGCGGCCCTGATTGCGGCCATCCTGATCGGCAAGCGGCGCGGCTATCCCTCGGCTCCCATGCCGCCGCACAGCATGACCTTGACGGTGGTGGGGGCCTCCATGCTGTGGGTGGGCTGGTTCGGCTTCAATGCCGGAAGCGCCCTTGCCGCCGACGGCGCCGCCGGCATGGCCATGCTGGTCACACAGGTGTGCACCGGATCCGCCGCCCTCACCTGGATGTTCATCGAGTGGGTCAGGAACGGCAAGCCCAGCGTGCTGGGAATCGTCACCGCCGCCGTGGCCGGCTTGGTGGCGATCACGCCCGCCTGCGGCAGCGTGGGGCCTCTCGGGGCCATCGTCATCGGGATCGCGTCCGGAGCCTGCTGTTTCTGGGCCTCCACCATCCTCAAGTACAAGCTGGGGTACGATGACTCCCTGGACGTCTTCGGTGTCCACGGCGTCGGCGGAATCGTGGGAGCCCTGTTGACCGGAGTCTTCGTCGCCGAGGGTCTGGGCGGGCAGGGTCTGGCCGACGGCATGACCATCGGCTCCCAGTTCGGAGTCCAGGTCATCGGCGTGGTGGTCACCCTGGTCTACAGCGGCGTGGTCTCCTTCATCCTCCTGAAGGTGGTGGATGGGATCATCGGCCTGCGAGCCTCCAAGGAGGACGAGACCGAGGGGCTGGATATCTCTCTCCACGAGGAGCAGGGGTACAACCTGGAGGTCTGATTAGGGAAGGAGTCCGAACCCACCGGCGGACTGAATTCCGACTTCGGGATCGGGTCGGCACAGATCGGCCGAGAGGGGCCGGCAACGGAGTCACCCCGGATCATAGAGGCAGGCATCCAAGAGGCTCAGGACTTCATTGAGCACCGGCCCCGGCGCCTTCTCGACGAACTTCACCTTGCGGCTCGCGTAGTCAACGGACTTGATCTGTTCGGCCATGACATACCCCGAGAGAGACGACTCTTCGGGCACTGAAACGTGAAAGGGAATGTTCCTGAAGGTGTTGGTGATGGGGCAGACCATGGCCAGCCCGGTATGGAGGTTGAACAGCGTATTGCTGACGACCAGAGCCGGGCGGCGGCCTTTTTGCTCGTGCCCTGCCTGCGGATCAAAGGTCAGGATCACGAAATCCCCTTTTTTCGGCACGTAACCCGGCACCTACCAGACTTCCTTTCCAGGGGGCGGTCCCCACTCCGCCTCCTCCGCCAAATAGTCTTTCGGCATTCTGGCTAGCAGCGCCTTCAATTCGTATCTCCCTCGCACTCGGGTCGCAGGCTCAACCACGATGCGCCCCTTGCGGGCTGAGACATTTACCGTGTCGCCCACCTCGATTCGGGCTTTGTTCAAAATAGCCTTGCTGAATCGAAGTCCCTGGCTGTTCCCCCATTTCTGAACCCTGGTCAACATGAAACGTCTCCCGAATAGACTGTATGTATAGCCTGAGTATATCCTATCACCGGTCAGTTAGATTACATTAACAGGCGTTTTCGTTCGCACTTCGGGTGCCAGGAATCTTTTGACACCTTGGCCGGATCTTGGGTAGAGTGTTGGCGAGATTCAAGATGACAGCCGACCGCCAGCACATCTTTATTCCCTGGACAGTCCAGGAATGCGAGGACCCGGTGCTGGAGTTCGCCGGGGCCGAGGGGGTCTACTTCCAGGACCGGCAGGGCCGGCGCTACCTCGACTTCCTCTCCCAGTTGTTCAACTGCAACCTCGGCCACGGAAACCGCCGGGTCACCGAGGCCATCAAGAGGCAGGCCGAACAGGCCTGCTGCATCTCCCCCCAACTGCTGACCGCCGAGAGGTCCTTGCTGTCGGATGAACTGACGGCCCTGGTTCCTGGCGATCTCGACAAGTGCATGTTCGTCAACAGCGGCAGCGAGGCCAACGAGCTGGCCTTCATCATGGCCCGCATGGTGACCGGCCGGCCCAAGATCTTCGCCAAGTACCGCAGCTACCACGGGACGACCTTCGCCACCCTGGGCACGGCCGGGGATCCGCGGCGCATGGCGGTGGAGCCCGGGCCGGCAGGGTCCGTTCGCTTTTTCGACCCCTACTGTTACCGCTGCGATTTCGGGCTCAGCAACCCCGAATGCGGTGTTCACTGCCTCAAGGCCCTGGAGAGTCAGATCGAGCTGGAAAATCCTGCGACCGTGGCCGCCGTGATCGTGGAGCCGTTCACCGGGGCCGCCGGAGGCTTCCCCCTTCCGGAGGGCTACCTGGCCGGCCTGCGGGACCTCTGCGACCGCCACGGGATCCTGCTGATTGCCGACGAGGTCATCACCGGCTTTGGGCGCACCGGCGCCTGGTTCGGCGTCAACCACGACTCGGTGGTTCCCGACATCATGGTCATGGCCAAGGGGATCACCTCCGGCTATGTCCCCATGGGCGCCGTGGTGGTGGGTCCGCGCATCAGCCGCCATTTCGAGAGCCGGATGCTTCCCATCGGCAGCACCTATGCGGCCAGTCCCCTGGCCACGGCCGCGGCCCGCGCCTGCCTGGTCGCCTATGGAGAGGAAGGCTGCGTGGAGAACGCCCGCAGGATGGGCCGACTGCTGATGGAGGAATTGCAGGGCCTCAAGCGAAAGCATTCCATTATCGGCGACGTGAGGGGCAAGGGTCTGCTGACCTGCCTCGAGCTGGTGGCCGACCGGGCGACGCGGCAGCCGCTGGCACCGCCGGTTGTGGATGCCCAGCTCCCCATTCGCATCCGCCGCCGCGCCTGGGCGGAGGGATTGCACCTGCTGGCTCGCGCCAATCTGCTGATGATCGCCCCGCCTCTGGTTGTCACCGCCGACCAGATTGGGGAGGGCATGGAGAAGTTGAGCCGAGTCCTTTCCTGGCTGGAGGCGGAGGTCCGGCAGGAACGGGAACAGCATCCGGTCCCCGTGAGCCCGGCCCCCCTGCCGGCTTCTTGAGAATTGCGGCCGACCTGCCCCGGTTCGGGTCCCCTCCCTTGCTGCTATAATCCCTTTCGAGAGCCACTGCCGCTTAGTGGCCGGCCTCCAGGCGCGTCTTCCAGGTCATGCCCTTGCCTGTCCTTTCAACGACCGCTGCTTTTTTCGAAGGGGGCTCGCCTGCCTTTCTCCCTGGGCCCCACCTGGGGGCGATCCACCCTTGACCCTCTCCTGCCATGGTTGCACCGGTATCGGGTCCCGGCTTTCCTGGATGGGGCTGTTGCTGGGGATGCTGGGATCCCTTTCCATGATTCCGCCGGGCCAGGCCGACCAGGGTGGGGCTGCCGGGGAGACCCCCGTCTTCACCGATGTGACCGGCCCGGCCGGCATTACCTGGAAGCACTTCAACGGCGAATCCCCGGACCGCTTTCTGATCGAAACCTCCTGCGGGGGAGCCGCCTTCCTGGATTTCGACGGGGACGGACTGCTGGACCTCTACCTGGTGAACGGAGGCGAGACCCCCAGAGGCAAGAGCCCCACGCCGGTGCGCAATGCGCTCTATCGCAATCTGGGCCAGGGCAGGTTCGAGGAGGTGTCGCAACGCGCGGGCGTGGGACAGGTCGGCTTCTACGGCATGGGGGCGGCGGCGGCCGACTATGACAACGACGGCGATCAGGATCTCTACGTCACCGGGTTTCCCTCCTCGGCGCTGTTTCGCAACAACGGCGACGGCGCGTTCGAAAATGTCTCGGAGAGCGCCGGCGTGGAGAACCCGGAACGCTGGGGAGCCAGCGCTGCCTGGATCGACTACGACCGCGACGGCCTGCTGGACCTGTTCGTGTGCAACTACGCCGAGCTTTCATTCGCCAACCCCATCACCTGCGATCACAAGGGGATTCCCGCCTATTGCGACCAGAAGTCCTATGCTCCCAGCCGGTCCAGGCTGTTCCGCAACCGGGGCGACGGCGCTTTTGAGGAGGTCAGCAAAGCCTCGGGGATCGACCGGCACCAGAGCCGGGCCTTCGGAGTGGTGAGCATCGATGCCGACGGCGACGGTTGGCAGGACCTGTTGGTTGCCGGAGACGCCACCCCCAACCTGCTGTTGCGCAACAAGCGGGACGGAACTTTCGAAGAGGTGGGGTTCGAGGCCGACATGGCCTTCAACTCGGAGGGGGTGGCCCGCTCGGGCATGGGCATCGACGCCGGAGACTTCGACGGAGACGGAAACCCCGATTTCGTGGTCACCAACTTTCACGACGAGTTTCACGCCCTCTATCGCAACCGCGGAAAATTTCCCTTCCGGGAGCTTTCACGGAGTTCGGGACTCACCCGGTTCACCGTTCCCTACGTGGGTTGGGGGGTTCGCTTCATCGACTACGACAACGACAGCGACCAGGACCTGATGATCGTCAACGGGCACGTCACCCGTACCATCGAGCTGGCCCGCCGGGATATCACCTACCTTCAGCTCCCCCTGCTGCTGGACAATGACGGCCGGGGGAAGCTGCGGGATCTGGCAGATAGGGCGGGTCCGGTCTTCAGGACCGGTCATGCGGCTCGCGGCCTGGCCAGCGGCGATTTCGACAACGACGGCGATTCCGACGCGCTGCTGGTCCGGCTCAACCGGCGCCCGCTGCTGCTGCGCAACAACCGTGGCCAGGACGCGACCTGGATCGGATTCCGGCTGGAGGGAACCCGAAGCAACCGCGACGCCATCGGCGCCCGGCTGGAGATCGATTGGGGGAAAGGCAAGAGCGTCCGCTGGCTGAGCGGGGGGGGAAGCTTCCTGGCTTCCCATGACAAGCGCCTCCTCTTTGGGTTGGGGGAAGCCGGACCCGAACAAGTGGAAGCCACCATCCAATGGCCCAGCGGCCAACGGCAGCGCCTGTCCGGACTCGAAACCAATCGCTACCACTACGTTGTGGAGGGGAAGGCCGCCCCCGGACCCTAGCCCGGGGCCGCGGGCTGACTTTCGGACCACCACCCAGCACCGCGTCAGCTTTCGCTTGGCGGCTCGGCCGTGATTCCCCCGGCTCGTGATTTATGGGGACAGTTCAACAAAATATCGATTCCCCGGCGCCAACCTTCCCCCCATCAGCCCTCGCTCAAAGGGGGTCTACGATAATGCGTAGAGTGATCCGCAAACCCGTATTTCTCGCGAAATCCGAGGCCGACTTGTCAGTTGGAAAACGGCTCAAGGCCTTGCCCTATCTCTTTCATTTGTGATAACTTATAAAAAAGTTCTCCCCATGCTGTTCTATGGCAGGCGAATTGCAGTTTTATTTATGGTTGCGATTGAGCGGTGTCGAACCCGATCCCGACCCGAATCAACCACTGGTCTGAAACTTTTTAAACCTGTTTTCCGACTCACCCCAATCGGAGGAAGCAAACCCCATGAGGTCTCTACTTTCCAACAAGGCTTTTCTGATCCTGACCTTGATTCCGGCTCTGGTGGCGGGCCTGTCGTTCAACGCGGCCCTGCTGGAAGCCCAGGTCCAGTTGTCCGGATTCCGCGGGACCGTTACCGATCCCAGCGGCGCCGCCATCGTCAACGCCGAAGTCACGGCCACCAACGAAGCCAGCGGCATCTCTCGCACCACGGTGACCACCGAGGTCGGAGACTACGAATTGAGAGGACTCGACAACGGCACCTACACCATTGCGGTGACGCTGCCGGGCTTCAAGCGGTACGTCAACACCGGAGTGGTGGTCTATGCCGGCGACGTCCGCCGGGTGGACGTCGAGCTGGAAATCGGCGAGCAGGCCACCGAGATCACGGTTTCGGAAGAGGGGGCCACCATCGACACCGACACCTCGGTCATCAAGCACCGGCTCGGAAATCAGGAGGTCTATGGCGCCAACATCGGGGCCGCCCTCATTTACAACATCTACCAGAATCCCGGAACCGAGGCTCGCGCCCAGGTGCACGGCGGCTTCGCCAACAACCTGAGCGAGGAGCAGGACGGAATCCCCACCAACGCCTACGGCTCTTTCCGGGCGACCCAGGAGACCCTGCAGGAAGTCCACCAGGTCGACTTCAACGCCGCCGCCGAGTATCGGGTGCCGACCAACGTCTTCGGCATCGGCAAGCAGGGAACCAACCAGTTTCACGGCGAGATCTTCGGGGAGTTTCGCAATCCGGCTCTCAATGCCCTGCCTTCCGGCAATTCAGGTCCCAGGCCGCCTTCCAAGACGTCCAAGCGATGGTCTTACGAGGCCAGCGGCCCCGTCTGGGTCCCCAAGATCTACGACGGCCGCAACAAGACCTTCTTCCACTTTCTCTATCAGCCGGCCTCCAGGGAGAACCCGGTCTTCAATCGGGGCCGCGTGGTTCCCACGGCCGCGATGCGGAGAGGTGACCTCAACGAGTTCATTGCCTTCTCCAACTGCGTGTTCCCCAGCGCCGCCAATCCCAACCCCACCGTGCCCTGTCCCACCAACCCCTACGACGTGGTCAACGGGATTCAGCAGCCCTTCCCGGGAAACATTGTGCCGGAGAGCATGATCAGCCCCATTGCCCGAAGAGTCTTGGACAACACCGGCGTTCTGCCTTTGCCCAACTATGGACCACCGGGGGCGTTGTTCGATAACTTCCGCTACATTTCCTACAATGCGTCCGACAACAACTGGCAGAAGTACACCTTCGACCACGCCATCACCGATACCAACACGCTGACCATCGCCCACTATCGCTACAACAATGTCTCTCCCGAAGGCCGCGGCGACCCCTTTCCCAACGCGGGCTTCGTGGAGAGGGGGAACACCCGGGCCCTCAGCATCTCCAACAGCCACACCTTTGGCGCCAACGTGGTCAACGAGTTCCAGTATGCCTGGAACCGGCAGCAGTCGGTCTGGGCCGTCGGAGACGTGCAGGGGAGAGATTACCTGACCCAGATCCTGGGAGTCACCGAGTTGGGCGGCCGCGTCCTGCGGGAAGGGGTGGGAACTCCCCACATCAAGGTGCGCACCCTGGGGCGGCAACTAAGCTCGCATCTGGGATCCTTCAATCCCTTGCCCTCCACCCTCATCGGGTCGCTCTTTTCGGGTGAGACCGACTACGAGGATGGCGAGGTCCAGCAGTGGCGAAACAATATCTCCGTCAACCGGGGAACCCACCTCTTCAAGACCGGAATCGAGTTTCGCCACCAGTCCCCACACATGTTCAGCACCATCAGCATTCCGGCGCCGTTCGGGATCTTCGACTTCAACGGAAGGTTTACCGGCTACGATTTTGGAGATCTGCTGCTGGGACTGCCCTTCACGACCCAGATTGACGGTGTCCGTCCCAGGGCCGAAGCCCGCCACAACGAGTTCGGCTTCTTCTTCCAGGACGATTGGAAGGTGACGCCCCGGCTCACCATCACACCGGGAATCCGCTTCCAGCATTACGGCGTTCCCAGCGAGGTCCTGGGCGATACCATTTACAACTTCGACCTCGAGACGGCGAGAGTGGTGGTGCCCAACGACCGGTCGATGCAGGCCATCGCTCCCAACTTTCCCATTGAAGTGGTCACGGCCGGGGATGCCGGCTATCCCTCCGGCTTGAGGAACTTCAAGAGCGTCCTGGTCGATCCTCGCCTGGGCTTGGCTTTCCGCGCCACCGACAGCCTTGTCATCCGGGGCGGCTACGGCGTCTTCCACGTGCCCTTCGTGAAGTCCACGGCCTGGGCCATCGCCAACGTCTTCGGGGAGTTCGACCGCGCCGGAATCCTGGCCGGTCACGTCTGGGGGCCCTATCAGTTCAGCGAGTTGTTCCAGGACAACGAGATCGTCAACGGGGTTCCCAGCTTTACCTGGGAGCGCCCCTTCCCGGCGGGGCAGGTGGGGCCCACCAGCCTGACATCCGCCGACGTCGACCTGCGCAAGAACAACTGGCCCTATGACCAGCAGTGGAACATCACCCTGGAGAAGGAGTTCGGCCTCGGCTGGTCGGGGCGGGCCTCCTGGGTGGGGTCCAGGGGAGTCTCCTGGCCCTACATCGAAGACCTGCAGGCCATCCGTCCGGGCAGCAGCTATCAGCCCTTCGACCCGTCCAAGTTCGCCAACGTCCATGCCCTGCAACTGGGAGGCAACTCCAAGTACAACGCCCTGCAACTGGAGTTGACCCGGCAGTTCTCCAGCGGGATCTACTTCCGAGGCTGGTTCAACTGGTCCAAGAGCCTGAACGATGTCCAGGGCGGCCTGTTCGGCTCCTCTTCCGGCTTCTTCCAGTCCAGCGCCGGGCAGCGCCACAACGACTACGGGTGGCAGGCGGGCGTCCCCGACCTTACCTCTCGCTGGCTGGCGGTGGTGCCGCTGCCGTTCGGGAAGGGACAGCAATTCGCTTCCGGCGCCTCGACCTGGCTCCATCACCTGATCGGTGACTGGACGCTGGTCCCTCAATTCAGAACCGGTGGACGCGGCAGGTTCATTCCGGTCTTTAGCGGCGGAAACCATCCCGCCCTCAAGCTCCGCGGGGACGGCGCCCGGCCCGACCTGGTGGGAGGCTGCAATCCCAACGACACCGGTTTCGAGGGGAGAGGGCAGCTCTGGAATCGGGGATGCTTTGCGCTGCCGCCCGAGAGCCGCTACGGGACCGCTCCCCGGGGCGCCCTCAGGCATCCCAACCGGTGGGATCTCAACATCAACATCTTCAAGGAGTGGAAGCTCATTCCCGCCCTGGAGCAGAGCCCCTACTTCAAGCTCGAAGCCTACATCAACAACCTGTTGAACCACGCCAATTCCGGCGGGGCCAGTACCAATGTCGCCGATCCGAACTTCGGCATCGTTCGTAGCGGAGGAGGGAACCGCTCGATCACTTTACGCGCTCGGATCGGCTTCTAGATCCCAGCCGTTTTCGCAGGACCCAAGGCAGTCAGGGCCAACGCCCTGGCTGCCTTTTTTTGTTTTATGAACATGGATGCACAGGATGCACAGGATGCACAGGATTAACACGACGAGAGCTTCCTGCACCGGAAGCCGGCTCAGGCGATGATTCGCTGCGGATTTGCCGATGCCGGGGAATACAAGGTGGCCGTTTAAGAAAAAATCCTGTGCCTCCTGTGCATCGATGTAAATAGTCCGACTTAACCCTTCCCAAACCTTGGCGGATCCCTCTCGATTCTTCTCCAACCCCTTAGTGGCCCTTCCTGGTTCTTCGTGTAACTTCGTGGATAACTCTTTTTGCCTTTTGTTGTTTGGCAGCGTTATCCCCATTCCTGACTCCACCCCGTCGCTTCTCGCTTGACCCCCCGGAGCCGCCGGTAGAGAATAGCGCTCACTCCGGGGCGCTTAGTCTCAGAAGCAGCGACTTACAGTTAACCGCGGTCCCGCCCGCAAGCCGTCCTTCCCGGACAACAGGGGCCGGACGACGAAAGGGTCTCGCCATGCCGGTCATCTCCCGGTTCTCGCCATCTGCTCCCTCTTTCCCGGATCGCCGAGACTTTCTGAAGACCTGCGGAACGGCCGCCGGAGGGGTGTTGCTGAGCAATCTGTCCGGGTGCGAGTCGGCGCCGCCCCAACAGCCGGCGGTTGAGCGGCCCTCTCACCTGGTGAGGTTCGGGCACACCGATCTCTACGTCTCCAGGCTGTGCCAGGGGACGGCTTTTCGCAAGGTGAGCCGCAAGGGCGACGATCCGGAAGGGCTGCGCATCCTGAGCCATTGCATCGACATCGGCGTCAACTTCTTCGACTCTTCGGAGGCCTACGGTTGGGGCGGTTCCGAAACGGTCCTGGGCAAGGCCATGGCGGGACGTCGAGACCAGGTGGTGGTTTGCACCAAGGCGGCACCCGTGGACGGCCCGGAATCGGAGAGGCTGGTCTTTACTCGCGAGAATTTGTTCCGAAAAGCGGAAGGGAGCCTCAAGCGCCTGGGGACAGACTATATCGATCTCTACCTGCTGCACTCTCCCGATGAAAGAACCCCGAGGGAGGATGCGGATACGCCGCCGCCCGATGTCCCGACGCATGAGCACATGGAGCGGTTGGCCGACAGCCTGGACGACCTGGTCAAGGCGGGCAAGATCCGCTATTGGGGGGTTTCCAACCACCTGGGCCGCCAGGTGGGAGAGTTGGTGGAGCTGGGGAAGCGAGAGGGCAAGAGCCCCATCGCCGGGCTGGAGGACTATTACAACCTGGTGGCCGCCGAACGCAAGGACTTCATGGTTGAGGAACTGTTCCCCCTGATCCGCCAGGGAAACCTGGGCTTGCTGGCGTTCAGCCCCCTGGGAGAGGGGCGCCTGGCGCCGGGACGGGAAGTCCCGGAAGGGTCGCCGCTGAAAGGCCCCGTCGAGGCGCTGGACGCGGTTGCCGGCGAGTTGGGAGTAACCCGGCCCCAGGTGTGCGTGGCCTGGGTCCTGAGCCATCCCGAGGTGACCAGCGTGCTGGCCGGAGCCGAGAAGCCGGAGCACGTTTCCGACAATTTCGCCGGGACCCGGATCAAGCTGCCGGAAGAAGCCGTGCAGCGCCTGAATGCAGCCTCCGCTGCCTACACCGAGGCCGTGGCCAAAGCGGCAAAAACGGGTTAGTTGGGACGGTCGCCTGGCCTCCGGGCACAGATCGAAACAGCCTATTCATTCCACGGAGCCTTTTGCATCGAGGTAACCATGAAAGAACTCACCCGCAGAGAATTGCTCGTATCCGGCGCGGGCCTGGGCTTGCTGGCGGCCGCCAAGCCGGCGCCGGCGGCTCCTGCTCCAGGCAAGCGAACCGGTATCGTGGACGCCCACGTGCACGTGTGGACTCCGGATACCGAGAAGTATCCCCTGGCGCCGGGGTTCAGCAAAAAGGACTTCTGGTTTCCCAGCTTTACTCCCGAGGACCTGGCCCGTCACAGCCGGCCCCAGGGGGTCCGACGCACCAACCTGATCCAGATGACCTGGTACGGCCTCGACCACAGCTACATCCTGGACATCATCGCCGCCCAGCCCGACAACTACGTGGGGACGGGAATCGTCCCGGCGGTGACCGACGTCAGCCTGGCCCGCCCCGACAGGACCATGGTGGACCTGGCTCGAGGAGGCATCCTGGCGTTCCGCATTCGGGGCAAGAGCACCCGGCCGCGCCTGGGCGACGGCCCCCGCTGGCTCGACCATGAAGGGTACGAGAGGATGTTCCAGGCGGCCGCCGACCACCGGCTGGCCCTCAGCTTCCTGATGTCGCCGCCCGACCTGCCCGAGTTGGACCGCATGTGCCGGCGCCATCCCCAGACCCCGGTCATCATCGACCACCTCTGTTTGATCGGAAGACGGGGGACCTTCCCGGAAGAGGAGATCGAGGCCCTGTGCGCCATGGCCAAACACCCCGCCGTGATGGTCAAGATTGGGGCCTTCTATGCGCTGGGCGCCAAGGAGCCGCCGTACCTGGAACAGCTTCCCCTCATCCGCCGGGTGGTGGAGGCCTTTGGTCCCGAACGCTGCATGTGGGAAAGCGACTGTCCCCTTCAGGCCCTCGATCCCCCGAACACCTTTGAGGCCGCCGTGGCCTTGATTCAGGATCACGCCGACTTCCTGAGCGAAAGCGACAAGGACCAGATCCTGGTGAAGACGGCCGAGAATTTCTTCTTCAAGCGCTGAGGAGTAGCCCCCGGTGATTCTCTTGTCCGACGGACGGGTGGTGGATGGCAGCGGCAGCCCTGGCAGGGAGGCCTCGGTCCTGATCCATGACGGCCGAATCCGGGAGGTGGGCGCGGTTGCCGCCTCCCCGGACATGGAGGTGGTGGACTGCTCCGGGCTCACGGTGGCGCCCGGGTTCATCGACGTGCACAGCCACAGCGACCTGGAGGTGCTGGAACACCGCCCCGAGAAGATTCTGCAAGGGGTCAGCACCGAAGTCGTCGGCAACTGCGGGTTTTCCCTGTTTCCAAGGTTGCCTTCGGAGAAGCTGGTTCCCAGTTTCGACCTGTTCGACAGGCGGGGCTCGCGGGCCTGGACCGATGCGTCTGCCTACTTCGACGACCTTCAGAGGCTGGGCAGCCGCACCAACGTGGCGGCCCTCACCGGCCACGCCACGCTCAGGGCCAACGTCTGTGGGATCAAGGCGGCCCGGCTGGATGCCGCGGAGTGGAGTCGGATGGAACGGAGGTTGTCCACCTGCCTGGAACAGGGATCGATCGGGTTCTCCACCGGCTTGAACGAAGCTCCCAGCAGCTACGGGGATTTCGCGGAGCTGGCCCGGCTCTGCCGGATCGTCCACCGACACGGTGCCGTCTACACCACCCACCTGAGGGACTACAAGTTTCACATCCTCGAGGCGGTGGAGGAGGCCCTCGACCTGGGGCGGGAGACCGGGGTCTCGGTTCAGCTTTCCCACCTGCAGACGGTGGGCCGAAAGAATTGGGAAAAGATGGACGCGGTGTTGGACCTGGTGGATCAGGCTGAGCGGGACGGGGTGGACGCGGGGATCGATGCCTATCCCTACCTGGCGGGATCGTGCCATTTGACCCAGGTCCTGCCGAGCTGGGCCCTGGAGGGTGGAACGGAGCGCTTGCTGGAGCGGTTGTCCGACAGGGACACTCGGGCCAGGATCGCGGACGAGACCGAGGCCAACCTGGGCAACGGCTGGGAGAACCTGTTGATCGCATCGGTGCGAGAGAGCGGCCACCAATGGATCGCATCGGCGCGGGCGAGGACCCACCAGGCCCTGGTCGGCAGGACCATTCAACAGGTGGCCGAGGAGCGCATCCGTTCCGGAGTGGAAACGGCCCTGGATCTGCTGCAGGAGACCCGGGCCAGTCTGATGATCGTTTCCTTCAACCAGTCGGAAGAAAATCTACGCAAGGTGTTGAGCCACCCGCTCACCTCCATCATCACCGACGGGGTTTACACCGAGGGGATTCCCCATCCTCGGACCTTCGGAACCTACCCGACGCTGTTTGGGGAATATGTTCGAGAGAAGGGCTGGTTCACGGTTGAAGAGGCGGTGCACAAGGCGACGGCGCTGCCGGCCCGCCGATTCAAGCTGGAACGGCGAGGTCTGCTGGCGCCGGGATTCTGGGCCGACCTGACGGTATTCGACGCCGAGCGGATCGGCACCGGGGCCAGCTACCTGGAGCCTCGCCATGCCCCACGGGGCATTCACCACCTGTTGGTGAACGGTGAGTGGGCGCTGCGGGAGGGAAAGCTGCTGGACCGGTTTCCCGGTCGTCCCTTGAAGCATCGGGGATGAATTGAGGGCGGGACCTCGTCCCGCAACGGGGGCTATTGCCTGCGTCCATAGTTCTACTTACAGGAAAGGTCACATTCCATGGTAGAGAAAACCCGTCCAATCGAAGAGGCGCCGTCTGAAGGCAATCGCTGGCGGCTGGCTCTCTCCCTGGACAAGCAGCGCCAGCCGGTGGGGGGCAGCCAGGAAGCCCTGGCGGACGCCATCCGGCGGGGCGCCGATCTCAGAATCTATACCGAGTTCCGCCACAACGAGCACGTGGACCGCGACTCCGACAATCCCGAGCTGGTTCAGGAAGTCTCGGATTTTCGGGTGACCTATCTGCTGGAAGATCGCTGGACGGCCGGAATCATGAATCTCAGGCAGCCGGTGGGACTGGTGGGGGACGGTTTTGGACCCCGGGCCTCGATGTCCTTCTTCATGTACAACCAGAACGGCCGGCAGGCCATCGCCCGGCCCTACCTGGACGGCAAGCCGGACGAAGGGCTGCCGGGGTCCTCACCTCCCTACGATCGGGGTTCCGACCCCAACACGCATCGCCTGGATGACTGGGATGCCGGCACCAACGCCCCCAGCCAGAACTTTATCTATGACTTCGAGTCCTATGGTTTCCACGTGCTGGACGTCTGGGAAGAGGTCCTCTCTCACACCGGGGACGGCACGGTGGTGTCCGGTTCGGTCGAGGAACTGGCCAGGCAGTGTGCCCTTGGCCGGGACGTCAAGGTGGCGCTACGCGGCCTGTGCGCCGACCTGGCCGATGACCCGGCAAAGGCCATGGACCACGAGGTGTTCGTTCACGTGGGGCCCAACTACTACTATACCGAGCAGAAGCGGCTGTGGGCGGGAACCCAGCCCGTGGTTCGGGTCAAGCCTTCCATTCCGATCCGATACCAGAGCAAGGGATGGGATTTCGGCTGGCTGTTGGCCCGCACCGACGGCTACCTGGCCCGCTGGCTGGTCGATCCCTACACGCTCCAGTTTCAAAAGAGCCAGGTCCGCTGCGCGGTCCGCTGGTTCGTGCGCTGAGCGGGGCGCTTCATTCCTGGTTCAGGACTCCGTCCAGCTCCCGGCGGCATTGGTCCAGGACCCCCACCAGGAAATAGTCTCCTCCCCAGGGCATCACCTGGCCTCCCATCCCGCGGTATTTTGCCAGGGCCTCCAGGGAGGGCACCGTGACCCCCCAGGCTTTGCCGGCCTGGCCGGCGGCGTCGGCCACCCTCCGGACGGCGTCGTCCAGAACGAAGGGCTTGGCCCCGGGCAAGCTGGACATGCGGCGGGTTAGATCGGCGGGGCCTACGAAGAGACAGTCGATCCCCTCCACGGCAGCGATTTCTTCCACGTTTTCCAGCGCCTCGGGGGTCTCGATCTGGGCCAGGATGAAGGTCTCGCGGTTGGCTTCCCCGCAGTAGTCGCTCCCCGGCGTCCAGGCAGCCAGGGTGTAATCCGCATCCATTCCCGCCCCGTCGACTCCACGGTCGCCCAGAGGTGGAAATTTGACCGCCCGGACCAGTTGCCTGGCGGTCTGGGCGTTGTTGACAAAGGGAAACATGAAGCCGGCGGCTCCCTCTTCCAGGTACCGGTACAAGCGGGCGGGTTCCCGGGTGGAGGGACGGATCATGCAATCGATATCGTGGAGCTGACACAGGGCCAGAATGGACTGCACCTCCCTGTCGTCCATGGCCCGGTGTTCCAGGTCGAACCAGATCCCGTCGTATCGAGAATGGGCGGCGTGGCGGATGAAGAAGGGGAGGAAGTGCCCCATCCCGCAGATCCGGGCGAATTTTCCACTGCGGAACTTTTTCAAGACTTTGCTCTTTCTCACTGGCGTGGCTCCTGGGGTTCTTTTGGGTTTGGCTGGCTGGAGGCGATGGTGGAGTTGATGGTCGGCGGACCCCGTCCGCTCCTACCATATCACGATGGCATCGGGTGTGACCGCACCGGTGCAGGTTCAGTCAAGAAACAAAAAGAGTTGTCCACGAAGGGCCACGAAGGACGACCAAGGGCCACGAAGGGAACGATTTGCGCTTGGTTCTTCCACCTGTCGATCCTGTACCTCCATGTCTCCATCCTGTCGCCGCTTCCGGTTGCGTCGACCCTCCCCGGCGTCCTTTATTTATCCACCGGTTTACTCTATGATCCCTGGATTGCTTCCGGGGCCCCTGATCCGGGGATCGAGTCTGCGCCGATCACTTCATGCAATCTGATTCGAGAAAGCAGTTGGACGAGGAGGGCTACGTCATTCTGCGGGGGCTGGTGGAACCGCAGGTGGTGGCCGCGGCCCGGGCCGATATCGACACACTGGTGGACGAACTGGCCGCCGGCTTGATTCGGGACCGACAGGTGGAGTCCACCCTTTCGGACGAGCCCTTCGAGACCCGGATCTTCCGGCTCTATCGGGACTGCATGGGCCGGTGCCCCCAGAGCTTCCGCCACGAACTGCACCTGCCCGGCATCTTCGGCTATTTCTTTCATCCGGAGCTGCTCGACCTGGTCGAGTCGGTCCTGGGCGGCGAGATTCGCCTCTATCCCAACTACACTGTGCGTCCCAAGCTCCCCGACTGGGAGGGCACTCGCATCTGGTGGCACCAGGACGGGGGCTACACCCACTTCGTGCACACCGATGAGGCTGTGCAGGAGGATGACGTGGAGGAGCTGCGAATGCTCAACGTCTGGTCGCCGCTGGTGCCGGCGCGGGAGGAGAACGGCTGCATGCAGTTCGTCCCCGGCAGCCACAAGCTGGGGGTGGTGCCCCACATCAGCCGCCGCTATTACCTGGAGATCGTCGATCCCAGGTATACGCCCCTGTTCGAGAAGGCCGTATCCATCGAGCTGGACCCGGGTGACGTGGTGCTGTTCAGCAATCTGCTGTTTCACCAGGGTCTGCCCAATCGCGGCCGGACGGTTCGCTGGAACCTGGACTGGCGCTATCAGGATGCCCGCCAGCCCACCCTGCGCCGGGACCAGGGACACATCGCCCGCAGCCGGAGCCTGCCGGAGCGCGCCGTGCGGAGCGCCGAGGAGTGGGCCCGACTGCAATTTCGCTAATCTTTTGACCGGCCGGCCCCGGATGCCATGGAATCCCGAGGTGCTGGCCCTGTCTCCGGAACAACCAAAGAAATGGAGGAAACCGATGCCGACGCGCTACCTGAGGATCCTGCTCTTGGGGTTGCCACTGATGTTGTTGACCCTGTTGCCCTGCCTGGCCACGGAACGGATCTTTGTCCTCAAGAACGAGGGGGAGATCGTCCAGTACAAGATCAGAGACAAACAGGACGAGGTCAAGCAGGTGGCTTCCTACGGCGCCCAGGATTTCCCGGGTGTTTTCCCGGCCGCCTCGATCGCCATGCAGCGGGGCAACATCCTCTCGGTCTACGACCGCCAGCGGCATCTGACCGGCCGGCTGGTCTATGACCCGGACGCCGACCGGCTCAAGCTCTACGACGGCAATCCGGGGGATCGCGCCGGTCTGAGTGGGCGACTCCTGGAAGACCCGAATCTCGACGAGATTTTCCGCCAGCGGAGTCACATGTACTTCAAGGACTGGAACAGCGGGCCCCGCCGAGATCCCTTGAAGGACAAGTTCGGGAAGATGACGGGAAGCACCTACCGGGATGTTTTCGTGTTGCAGGGCCGGGTCTTCGGGATTTCCGGGGACCACGTCTACCAGCTCACCGACAAGTCGGGAGAGTCCTTGACGGGCGGTTCCCGAACCGCCCTGGTTCTGCCGGGGGGTGAACTGACAGGCGCCGCCGAAAGCCCCTGGGGGGAGGCTTTCATTGCCGATGCAGCCACCGATCAGCTTCACCGTGTTTTTCTGCGAGAGGGGGAGCTGGTGGCGGAAAACCCCGTCAAGGACCCGACCCTGAAATCTCCCGGCGGTCTCGATTTCACCGCTTCCGGGGAACTGTTCGTTGCCAACGGCACGGCCAGTCCTCACGCCGTATCCCGACTCAAGTTCAATCTGAGCGGCTTCACCCGTTGGTGGCCGCGGGCAAGGAAGGGGTTGGATCTCGACGGGAGCGGAGCCCTGGATGTGGCGGTGGCGGAGCCGGTGGGCTACGTGATCTCCGAGAAGACCCATCCTATCCGGCAACTGAGCGCGGAAGCGGCCGGAGGGCACTTCGGTATTTCACAGGTGACCTTTCTCGCACCCGAGATCAACTCGGAATCGGCGATCATCGCCCTGGTCGAGTACGGCCCCGGGGGCAACACGCCGGTCCATTACCATGCGAACATGGAGCAGATCGAAATTGTGCTGGAGGGAAAGGCCCTGTGGGAGGTGGGCGAGTTCGAGCGCGAAGTCGGCCCCGGGGACGTCATCTTCACGCCTCGCTTCGTCAAGCACGGATACAAGGTGCTGGGGGACAAGCCCTTCAAGTTCCTGCAGTTGGAGTGGAGGAATATCGAGGATTAGGCCGGCCGTGCCTCAGACCGACCAGCCGGGGAACAAGATATCCACGAAGGACCACGAAGGACTACGAAGACACACGAAGAAAAAATGCCGATAGAGGTTTCCCGGGCGCCAAGCGGCGCCCGCGCGGCTAGGCGGAAACCGGCAGCTCCGGGTAGCTGGGTCCCTTTACGATCTCTCCAACGGCCACTCCCTCCACCGAGGCCATGCGGTCGTTCCAGTCATCGCCGCGGCGGCGGATATGTCCCGGCATCAGGTGCATGACGTAGCTCCGCCGGGGGTTGTCGGTCTTGTTGCCGTAGGAGCCGTGAAAGGTCCTGCAGTGGTGGAAGTGGCAGTGGCCGGCCGGCACCTCGCAGGCCACCGGCTCCACCGTGGCGGGCAGATCGGCGCGTTTCAGCAGCCACTCCGGATCGGTCACGTCCACGTCCTCGCGGGAATAGTCCAGCTCCCAGCGATGGCTTCCCGGAACCACGTACATGCAGCCGTTGTCTACGGTGGCGTCGTCGATGGCGATCCAGCAGGTGGCCAGGTCCGGAGGGGAGACGTGGTCCCAGTAGGTATAGTCCTGGTGCCATCCCAGGGTGGTCTTCTGGTCGAAGGCAGGCTTGTAGATCATCTGGTCTTCCCACAGCCGCACCGGCCCTTCCATGAGGTCGTTGGCTAGCGTGCTGACTACATCGTTGCTCAGCACCTTGCGAAAAATCGAGTCGTGGCGGGAAAGGTTGACGACCTTCACCGAGGGCAACTGGCCCTTGGCGTCGGACCTTTCCACCGTTTCCCCCTTGTAGAGCTGGGGAAAGGAGACGCTGCCGTCCAGGATGCCCTGGATGCGCTGCTTCAACTCGGCGATGGTGGCGTCCGACAGCACCCGGGGCCCCAGCAGGTATCCGTTGGCGTGGAAGAATTCGATTTGTTCCTGGGTGAAGTGCACGATTTCTCCTTGAATTGCAAAATTATGGCCGGCCGGCATCCGGGATAGGGCCTGGCTCAGAGCCTGCAAAAGACCCTCCGAACCGCGAGGATCGACGCGACATTTTAGCCTCATAGAGCACTGGGCGGCAAGGGGGACTTTGGCTCACAATTGATGGACGGAGGAGGAAAACGAGAATGTATTTTGTCAAGTACCAGCCACTCAAACGGAAGCTCAAGAAAAGGACTCTCAGTGACCGGGAGGCAGTTGTCTACCTGGTCGTTTACAGTTTTCTACTTGGACTGGCTTTCGCATTTCTAACAGGGACCACGGACGAATGCAGCGACGCGGACTTGGCGGCTTGGGACGATGAGGTGTTTTCGCTTGTGTTTTCCTGCATTCCGATTGCAGGTATCTATTACGTCTATGTTGCGAATGGAGGGAAAACCGGCTTCGACTTGATTCAGAAATACTTTGTTCTAGGTTGGGTCGTAAGCATTCGATTTCTGGTAGTTTTTCTCCCCTTGTCGCTGGCAACTATCTTTGTAAGCGCCCAGGTTTTTGGCAACGGGTGCGAGGACAGAATCCAGTATTACCCTCAATATGTCCTTTCCATTCTCGGGGGGGTCGTCTACTTTCAACGCCTCGGCAGACATATTCGAGATACGAGAAACACCGCTATCGAATCGGTAAGGCAAGAAGGATAATGTTCCCCTCAACCGTGCCTGCAATTACACCCAACTGCCGATTTCCACACCAAAACTAGCCGCCGAACTCGCTCAAGAAGGCCCTGTGAGCCTGCTCGGGGCCGCCGTCCTGCACGGCGATGCGGCCCCGCCTGCGAACGGATTCCCCGGAGGCCATATCCCCGAAGAAGGGATTGGAGTGGACGCATCCGTAGGCCGGGGTGGTGTTGCTCTGGAGGAACTGGCTGTCGTCCCATCCCATCCAGAGAGTCCGGTTGGAACCGGCGGCGCTTACCCAGAGGAACCCGTCGTCGGGACGCTCGACCGTGTGGCTCCACTTGGCTCCGGGTCGGGTGGGGTCCCCGTGCAGCTTCTGGGGAGTGTGGTCCCGGACGAAAGCAAACAGGTATACGGGGCGCCCTCCGATGGTCTTCATTTCGGCGAAGGACCGTACGCGTCCTCCGCAAACGCAGCCCGTCCGTTCCCGGGTCAGGTCCAGAAAGGAGGCTGCCGGCGTCAGTTGCAGGCAAACGGCCGAAATCACCTGCTTCCAGTCCCGCCGACTCCCGTTGGTGAGCTCGAGGCTGAGATCGAATCCGAGCGGGTCTGACCGGATGCCGGCGTCAATGGCGAGACTCCCCGGGATCTCGACCCTGTAGCCCAGGGTCGAGTCGTCCCGGCGTTGCCAGACGGGGCAGGGGGATGGACCGTCAAAGAATACCGGTCGCTCCGAGGTGGCCCCGATCTCGACCAGCTCCGGAAACCAGAGGGCAGCTCGGTCTCGGCCGTCGGCATCCAGAGACAGAATGGTTTGGGTGGTGCGAATTTCCACCGGCAGCATGGCTGTGGTCTCCTGAGGGCTTTCAATGGCCACAAAAGGCACAAAAACACAAAAAGAGCAATACCATGAGAAACGAGCAGAGCATCCGGACGTTGTGAGTTTGGGTCCGGCAGACCGCGTTCGATCTGCACGAATATCCTTATTCCTTCCTTGCTTGTCGGTTTGAGTCAAGGACTCGCTAGCGCCCGGTCAAGCCGGCCCGCTTGAGAAGGACGAGGGCCGGCGGATAGTTGGCGGCCGCTGAACGCCGTATCAGGGCCCAGGCCTCGGCAGTCTTGAACTGTCTCAGCAGGGTGGTTCCCAGGTTGTAGAGCAGTTGGGGAGAGCGGTTGCCTTTCTCCAGCGACTGGCGGAACGCCGCCTCGGCCCGGTCGTAGCGGTCCAGGTGGAGGTAGCAGACTCCCAACTGGAAATAGATCGGGGCGGTTTTGGAGGGGCCGGGAAGTCGTTCCCACTGTTCCACGGCCTCCCGGAAGCGGGAGAGCCGGTAGAGCGTCGAGGCCAGGTTCAGTCGGGCCCAATGCGCTCCCGGGTGGGACTGCAGCCCGTTGGCGTAGGTCCGGGCCGCCTGGCGCAGTTGGCCCAGTTGTTGATGGCAGTAGGCAAGGTGGAGCTGATAGGAGGCCCTGCGGTCTCCGGGTTCGCTGCCCCCGGCCAGTTCGCTGAAGGCCGCCCGGGCCGCCTCCCAGTTCTTGGCCTCCATGTGGCGGAAAGCCGCCTGGCGGCGTCCTTCCAGCTCGATCTCCCCGATTCTCCTCTGGACGCCTGCGTCTTCCGGTCGAAGGCCGGCAACCTTCTTCAGAACCCTCAAGGCTTCCTCTTTCCGGCCCTGGGTGTAGAGACAGTAGCTGATCCATTGCAACAAACCCGGGTTCAAGGGATTCCTGCTTTCCACCCGGCGAAACCGCTCCAGGGCGGCCTGGGGCTGTTGCTGATCCTGCTTCCAGTAGGCCTCGATCAGCGACTGGTCGAGGTGAGCCTGGGGCACCTCGGACAGGATGCGCAGGGCCGAGCCGAAGTCGGACCGCCCGGCCAGGATCCAGGTGGCCTCCTGCATGGCCTTGGAATTGGAGGGATCTCTTTCCAGGGTCTGGAGGTAGAGCCGCAGGGCCGGTTGGGGCCGTTCCAGCCGCTGATAGGCGTCGGCCAGCAGCAGCCTGCCGCTGATGAACTCCGGGTGGCGTTGCACGGCCGGCTCCAGTAGTGGCAGAGCCTGCAGAGTTCTCCCCTGGCCCACCAGGCTCAGGGCTTCGATGTAGTCCTGGAAGGCCTGGTAGAGCTGCCGCGCCTTGACGGCCGATTCGGCCGCCTCGCGCTCCTGCCCCAGTTGGCTGTAGAGTTGGGCCAGCTCGGAGTGGTAGAGGGGGTTCTCGGGGTCCGCCCCGGAGGCCAGCTTCAGCGATTCCAGGGCCGTGGAGGTGCGGCCGGCGGCGCGTTCCTTCTCACTCAGCCGGAAGAGGATGGAGGCGTCGGCGGGGGCCAGCCGGCGGGCGATCCTGAGTTGCTCATAGGAGTCGTTCTCGCGTCCCTGGATTCCCAGCAGCATGGAATAGAGCAGGCGAAACCGGGGCTCGCCGGGGTCGATCTCGATAGCGCGACGGGTGTGCTCCACCGCCAGATCCAGACGCTCCTGGATCAGGTAGAGGAAGGCCAGCCGGTAGTGGACTCTCTCGTCGCCGTCTCTGAGCCGGATGGATTGTTGAAAGTGGCGGATTGCGCCGGGGAGCCTTCCCTGCCGCAGATAGGCCTCCCCCAGGCTGCGGTGGGCTTCGGGGTCCAGCGGCTGTAGCGACAAGACCCGTTGCAGGTGCTCTTCGGCTTCGTTCGCTCTTCCGGACTCGACCAGGAGCAGGCTCAGGGGAAGCAGCAGCCGGGGCTCGCCGGGGTGCCGCTCCAGACCGGCCTGGAGCAGCTCGATGGCCTCCTCCACCTGGTGGTACCGGCGCAGTTGCTCTGCTTGCTGCTCGTACTCCGGGACGGTCTGGGCTATAGACGGAATTCCACCCAGCACCAGCATCAGTCCGGCAACGGCTGGGAATAAAAGGCGACGATGATGGCTCATGACGGGGCGGTTCTTCTGGCACCGCGTATCAAATGTCCAGTAGCGATAGTATAGCAGCCCCGGGCGTCGTAGATGCTTGGCACGACTGCGAGTTGTGCCCTCTCCCGACGCCGCGTTGGCCCCCCACCGGATCGCCTGCGGGCGGAGCCCCACCCGGGAACGCGGGCGTCCCGCCACCCGGGAACGCGGGCGTCTCGCCCGCAACCTTATTTCTCGCTGGAGGTGGTGGAGCGTCGGCGCAACGTTGCAGGCAGGCAGCCACCCAGCCGGCGTGAACTGCGATGGCCAGTCCGAATGAACGGCGTGGAGTCCTCCACACCCATTTCCACATCCACGAAGCCGACCGTTGAGAAGCCCTCAGCCTCGATGCTCGCCCAGGAAGCGGTCGACCTGGGTGCGAGTGGGAATGGAAGATTGCGCTCCCGGTTGGGTCACCGAAAGGGCGGCGGCGGCGTTGGCGAAGTCGATGGCCTGGGGCAGGGAACCTCCCGCGGCCAGGCCGGCGGCCAGGGCGCCGTTGAAGGTGTCTCCGGCGGCGGTGGCATCGACCGGCTTGACGGGATAGGTCGGAAAATGGCGGCTCAAACGGCGGTTGACCACCCAGGCGCCCTTGTCTCCCAGCTTGAGGATCACCGTGTCCGGCCCCAGCTCCAGCAGTCGGCGGCCCAGGTCAGGGGCCTCGTCCAGGCGAATCTCCCCGGGAGGCTCTCCCAGCAGCAGCAACGCCTCGGTCTCGTTGGGAGTCAGGTAGTCCAGGTTGCGCAACAGGGTCTTGGACAGGGCGGCTGCGGGGGCGGGATCCAGTATGGTGGTCGCCTCCTGCCGGCGAGCCAGGCGGGCGGCGGCCTCCACCGTCGGCAGCGGCGATTCCAGTTGCAGCAGAACGATTCCCTGTTTGAAGTCCTGGAAGGACGGCTCCAGGTCCGAGGCTTCCAGCCGGTCGTTGGCGCCGGCGGCAATGGTGATCTGGTTCTGTCCCTCCCGCTCCACCAGAATGAGAGCCACTCCGGTGGCCACCCCGGCAGTGGGCAGCACCTGGCCGGCGTCGACCCCGGCGGAGGCGAGCCCCTCGGTCAGGTTGCGGCCGAACCCGTCCTGTCCCACCCGACCGGCCATGCGGACCCGTCCGCCCAGCCTGGCGGCGGCCACGGCCTGGTTGGCCCCCTTGCCGCCGGGGATGGTGCTGAAGTCCCTTCCCTTGATGGTTTCTCCGGGCAGGGGAAGCTTGTCGGTCTGGACCACAAAGTCCATGTTCAGACTTCCGATCACCAGGATGGGCTTCATCGGGTTGTCTCGTCAGAGTGGCGGGCGGCGGGTCTTCAGGGAAGCGGTTGATTCCAAGGCAGCCGCGGCCCTCAGCAGGGTCCCTTCCTCGAAATGGCGGGCCACCAGTTGGACCCCGATCGGCATGCCGTCCGGGCTCAGTCCAAGGGGTACGGAGATTGCCGGGGAGCCGGTCATTCCGAAGGCCGGGGTCATTCCCGCCGCGTGGACGGCCGGAACCGCCTGGCCGTCCACATCCAGGCTGACGGCGTCGTGAGGGTGGGCCGTGACCGGACCGGTGGGCAGCAGCAGCAGGTCATGGGTGGAAAAGTGTTGCATCAGGTCGACCCGAAGCTGCTCGCAACCGGCCAGGGCCGCCACGTATTCGGCAATGGCGGGCGCGGGCGTATCCAGCAGTCGTTGCACCGAGGGAGCCAATTGGTCCTTCCTTCCGGCCACAATCGGCTCGAAATAGTGAGCAGCCTCGGCCACCAGCAGTTTCATCACCATTTCGATGGGCTTGGACCGCTTCCAGCTTTCCAGTGCCACCGGCTGCACCCGGCAGCCCAGCTCCTCCAGGCTGGCGGCGGCCCTGGCGAGGGTCTCTTGAATGGTCCGGGCCACCGGCGCGAAGGGTCCCTCGGGAAAGAACCCGATCTTCAGCGGCGGCAGCGGCGCATCCCAAGCCACCCGGTCGGGCGCCGGAACCGGAACGGCGTAGGGGTCTCGACCATCGGGTCCCGCCAGCACCGACAGAGCCAGGGCGGCATCCCGGACTGTGCGGGTCAGCGGTCCCACGTGCAGGTGGCGTGCCATCACCTCCGGGAACTGGCCGGTGATGGGAATGCGGCCCTGGGTGGGCTTGAAGCCCACGATGCCGCAGTAGTGGGAGGGCAGCCGGTTGGAGCCTCCCAGGTCGGTGCCGATGCCGAGCGGCGACAGTCCGGCGGCAACCGCGGCGGCCTCTCCGCCGCTGGAGCCTCCGGCCGTCCTGTCCGCGTTCCACGGATTCACGGTCTGGCCGAACACCTCGTTGGAGGTCTCGGACCACAGCGCGAATTCGGGGAGGTTGGTCTTGCCCAGCAGGATGGCTCCGGCCTGCTTGAGGCGGCCAACCGCGGTGGCGTCCCGGGAGGGGATGCGGTTCTCGAACAGCTTGGATCCGCGGGTGGTCCGGACTCCGGCAGTGTCGAAACAGTCCTTGGCGGTGAAGGGGACTCCATGCAGGGAGCCCCAGAGCTCGCCCCTCATCAGGGCGGCCTCCGCCTCGCGGGCACGAGCCCGGCTTCCGTCCGCCAGGGTGACGACGGCTTTCAGCGAGGGATTGAGGGATTGGATGCGTTGCAGGTGGGCCTCCAGGATCTCCACCGGCGAAAGCACCTTGCCGCGGATCCACTCCGCCTGTTGCGTCAGACTGGCGTAGACGATGTCGGCCTGGGTCACGGCTCCTCCCGATCGGTCGACAACAGCACCGGATCGAAGACGAAGACGTTGGGGTTGGCTTGCTGAACCGTGGCTCGCACCCAGTGGACATCGGGGACCCCGAAGGATTCCACCCGGGTGAGGTGGACGATTCGGCTCCGGGTCTCGGAGTTCCGCAGGGGTTTGTCGATCCTGAAGTAGTGGGTGTCTCCATGCACCAGGACCACCGGCTTGGGAAAAGCCAGCATTTGGGCCTCCAGGGAGCCGAGAAATTCCTCGAAGCCGGAGCGCCCGGAATCTCCCGGGGGCAGTTCGAAACGGGGGTTGCCGTGGATGACCAGCACCAGCGCCCGGTAGCCGTCCTGGGCGGCCAGCCGGAAGGCGGCTTCCATCCAGGCCAGGTTGGCTTTCAGGCGCTGGGCATGCTCCCGGTCGCCCTCCGGCCATCGGGCGAATCCATCGTTGCTTCCCACCACGTGCAGTGTGGCGAACAGGATCTCCGATCGGCTCCAGCGACTGTTCTCCCTGAAGTCGGAGAAGGCGGGCGAGCTGCTCTGACGATCCAGCTCGAAGGTGGTCTGTCCCAGAGTCCGGTCATCGGGATAGAGCACCTTTCGGAGGAAGGCCAGTCGCTCCAGGGGATCGGAAGACTCCTCCGGCTTGTGGCAGTCGGTCCATTCGTTGTCGCCGGGCACGAAGATGAAGGGATGGCTGAAGCGGTTGAACTGCTCCAGGCGGCGCCGGTAAATGTCGTCCACGCAGGGATCGTTCTGGCCCTTGAAGTCGCCCACGTGGACCACAAAGGCCAGGTCCTCCCGGTTCATGGCATCGATGAGGTTTTCGAACTGCGGTTCCTCGACCGGCGCGTAGGGCAGGTCTCCGATGATGCCGAAGGACCATTCGGAAGGAGGCTCCGGGCTTCGGCAGGCGGGAGCGGCAGCCAGGAGCAGGCACGCGGAGAGAGCCAACAGAAATCGTGAGGGCATGTCCAGTTCCTTTCAGTGAGGCATGGCGGCCAGGGCTGCGTTCCCAGGGTCTCGGGGCGGCATTCCCCAGTTGCGTCAGAGGTTGATAGTGTATCGCCTCGATCTACGGGGCTCAACCGGCTTTTGGGCGGTTGGGTGGGCCATGGATTTCAGACGGATAAACAGGTGAGCCCGTGACGGACCTGCAGAGCAAGTTGTCCTCCCATGACATCCGATCTGACCTTGTATATCATGGGGTGATGCGCACAACGCTCACCATAGACGACGACCTTGCCGACCAGATCCAAGAGCTCCGCCGCCGCCATGGGCACTCTCTGAAGCGGATCATCAATTCCCTGTTGCGGGAGGGACTGCACAGCCTGGAAAGTCGGCCGCGGGCGAAGAAGTATCGCACCGGAACCTACAAACTCGGCATGCGTCCAGATTTCGAGCCGGTGAAGCTCAACCAACTGGTCGACGAGCTTGAGACAGAAAGATGGCTGGCGCAAGAGCAGAGGTTGTGCCGGTGACTTTTCCCGCCATCGATCTATTGGTCTGAGTGTTGCAGGAGTCTCAACAGATTTCCCAACGGCAGGGACGGGCGACCGTTTGCTGACGGCCGATTGCAATGTGAATCAAACCAGTGCAGGGAACGGGAGGACTGGACTATACTTCCTCGAGACCGCCGGCTGGAACGGCCGACCGAGGCGGTGGAGGAAGCGATGATGCCCGTGAGAGCGCTTGGGGAACCACCTGGAGGAAGAGGATGAATCGACGAGAACTCATCAAGTCTTTGGCCGCGGTGCCGGTGATGGCCGGAGGGGCCGCAAGTCCAGGGGCGTCCTGGAGCAAGGAGTCCGGCTCGGGGTCCGCGGACGCGCCGCATCGCTGCTACACCGACGAGTGGAAGCGCACCGAGCCTGACCATGTGCTCTACCTGCCTCCCGAACCGCTGGGAGACGACGGGGACAACGAGCACCTGATCGTGGTGGAGACCCCCAAGGGCGACTTGCTGGCGACCTGGAGCCAGGGAGCCTGGGAGATGTCCCGCGACTATCGCACCGTGGCCTCCCGGAGCCGGGACGGCGGGGTGACCTGGACTGCACCGGAAACCATTGTCGGCCCTACCGACCACCCGGGATTCACGGCGGCCTTTGCCGTTCCGCTGGTGAGCCGCAGCGGGCGCATCTACCTGCTTTTCAACAAGCACACGGGCGTCACCGACATGTCCTTCACCGTCACGGCGCTGCAGCGCTGCATCTACTCGGACGATGACGGCCACACCTGGCAGGAGGGGACTGATCTGGAGGTCCGTCGGCGTCCCAGGTACGACCACCCCGACCCCAAGATGCAGAAGAACCTGATCTTCTGGCAGCAATCCATTCGGGATTCCAAGGACCGCACGCTGCTCGGGTTTACCCGCTGGAGCAGCCTGAGCCGCTTTCCCATGGCAAACGGACCCGCCGGATGGTATCCCGACTCCCGTTCGGAGTTCGTTCGATTCGACAACCTCGACGAGGGTCCCCACCCCAGGGACCTCAAGCTCACCTGGCTCCCGGAGGGGGATTCCGTTTCAGTGCCCTGTCCCTTCGAGCCTCACAGGAGCCGCGGCTACAGCCTGGGCGAAGAGCCGGCGGTGGTGCTTCTGCCCGACGGGCGGCTGTTTGCCGCCATGCGGACCATCACCGGCAACGTCTGGTATTCCGTATCGGAAGACCCCGACGGCCGGGTCTGGAGGAAGTCGGAAGCGCTGCGCCTCCGCGACCACGGCCGCTTCATGCACCATCCCAAGAACACGGCCCCGCTGTACCGGCTCCTGGACGGCCGTTACATCCTCTTCTTCCAGAACCATGACGGGACCGGCTACGGCGCCAAGGGACCGGGCGACATGGGGTCCCGGCGGGCGCCCATGTTCTATGCTGTCGGGGAGTTTCAACCCAAGGCCCATCAGCCCATCTGGTTCAGCCAGCCCAAGGTGTTCTGCGACGCCGAAAACGTGGCGGTGGGCCCTGGAAACGGGGGACCCGAGGGCGGCAGAACCTGGCTGTCCTTTTACGGTGCCATGAGCTACGCCGGGGGCAAGCAGATCCTGTGGTATCCGGACCGTAAACATTTCCTGCTGGGCAAGGAGATCACGGCACAGATGCTGGGATAACCGGGCCGGTCGGATTCTTGGGAGATCGACAGCCGGACGGCATCCCCCGGGAGTGCCCTGAAGTCAACCTCGACCATGCCCACGTGACCTTGATGTGCCGTCGCGGTTAACCTCAACGCCTTGGTGGCCATTCGTAATCCTTCGTGCCCCTTCGTGGATTTCTCTTTTTGCCTTTGTTGACAACCCCCAATTGTTTCCAACAAGCGATTCCCGGTCGGGCCCCGATACGGGCTCTTGACCGGTGGCTGAATCCTTCGGATAATAAGGTCTCTGACGACAACGATTATATGGGTTCCTCCATGCGTTCATGGCTGTGGCTGGCGGTCCTTCTGCTGTCGATTCCCGGGGCGGCTCCGGCTCAATCCATCCCTCAGTTCGAATCGGAAGTCCTGCCGATCCTGTCCCGTTACTGCGCCCACTGCCACGGGTCGCTGGAGCCCATGGGCGGACTGGATCTGACCAACCCGCTGCTGATCGAGAAGGGCGGAGCCGGTGGAGCCGGGTTGGTGCGGCATTCCCCCGACGCCAGCCTGATCTACAAGCGCCTGGTGGACGGGTCCATGCCCCCGGCCGGACAGAAGAAGCCCTCGGCTGACGACATCGACATCATTCGCCGCTGGATCGGCGCCGGAGCCCCCACCCTCAAGTTCTACCAGGCTCCCGACCGGGCGGCCGAGCGGCGGCGCCAGGCGAAGATCCAGCCCCCGCCCCTTTCCCGGGCGGACCGTGAGTTCTGGGCCTTTCGCAAGCTGGACGCCTCGGGACCGCCGGGGGTTCGCCAGGCCGAGCGGGTGCGCACCCCGGTGGATGCCTTTCTGCTGCAGAAGCTGGAGGAAAAGGGAATCGGCTTTTCAGCCGATGCCGACCGCCTTTTCCTGATGCGGCGCCTCTACCTGGACCTGATCGGCTTGCCCCCGACGCCGGAGGAGGTGGATGCCTTTCTGGCCGACGATTCCCCGGTGGCCTATGAGCAGTTGGTGGAACGGCTGCTGGCTTCTCCTCATTTCGGGGAGCGCTGGGGCCGCCATTGGCTGGATGAGGCCGGCTACACCGACACCCTGGGCGGGGACAACGACTTTGTGACGGGCAAGCAGCCGCTGGGAGTTCCCGGAAAGTGGAAGTACCGGGACTACGTTATCGACGCCATCAACCGGGACAAGGCCTACGACCGTTTTCTCACCGAGCAGTTGGCCGGAGACGAGCTGGTGGACTGGCGCGCGGCACCGGAGCTCAGTTCCGCGATGAGCCGCTTGCTGCAGGCCACCGGCTTTCTCAGAGTCGCCGCCGACGACACCAATCAGGACGTGCTCAACACCCCCGATATTCGTTACGGGGTCCTGCAGCGCACCGTTCAGACTGTTGCCAGCAACGTGATGGGGCTCACCGTGGGTTGCGCCCAGTGCCACGACCACAAGTACGATCCCATTTCCCAGTTGGACTACTACCGGTTGACGGCTGTCTTCACCCCGGCCTACAACCCTCAGCAGTGGCTGCAACCCGATGAGCGGGCTTTGCCGGAGGCCTCGCCGCGGGAGAAGGAGTCGATCGATCGGGCCAATCACCGGTTGGATCTTCGGATCAAGCCTTTCCGACGCAGGCTCAATGCCCTCTATCATCCCTACAGGCAACGCCTGATGGAACAACGGCTGGCTCAGATTCCCGAGGTGATTCGGGAGGATCTGAGGATCGCGCTGAAGTCCTTCGAAAACGAGTTGCGGCCGGCCCAGCGCTACCTCAAGGAGAAGTTCGAGCCGTTGGTCATGCCCTCCGAAGAACAGATCCAGGCCCTCTTGAACACGGAGGAACTGGCGAGGGCCGCGCGGTTCAAGAGCCGGATTGCCGCCCTGGAACGTCACCGCCGGGCCTATGACACCCTGCAGGTTACGCTGGATACCGGACCGGTGCCGCCCACCTATTTTCTGATCCGGGGGAACTACCTGACTCCGGGACCGGAGGTGGAGCCCGGGATGCCGGCAGTGCTCACCGATCCCGACAGGGAGCCCTTGCTGGCGGAAAACGGGGCGCCCGGCCAGAGCAGCGGCCGGCGGTTGGCTCTGGCTCGGCGCTTGACGGAGCCCGGTTCCAGGGCGGCCGCCCTGGTGGCTCGGGTCCGGGTCAATCGGGTCTGGCAGCGCTTGTTCGGAGACGGCATTGTGGCCACTTCCGATAATCTGGGCCGCAACGGGGACCCTCCCACCCATCCCGAGCTGCTGGAATGGCTGGCGGACGGCTTTGTGAGCAACGGCTGGCAGGTCAAGCCCCTGGTGCGTCTGCTGGTGGCCTCGACCGCCTACCGCCAGCGGTCACGCTTGCCCGGCCCCGGGGACGCCGCGGTTCAGAGGGAACAGGTCCGAGTGGCCATGGGTGTCGATCCCGGCAACGACCTGCTGTGGAGGATGCCCCTGCGCCGACTGGAATCGGAGGTCATCCGCGACTCCATCATGACCGTCAGCGGCAAGCTGAGCCGCACCATGGGGGGGCCTCCCATCCGCCTGGACGGGCGAGCCGACGGCATGGTGACGGTGTCGGAACCGGACCTGGCCCATCCGGGCGACCGCTGGAGGAGGAGTCTCTACCTGGTGGGCCGCAGGAACTACAACCTGACCTTGTTGAGCGTCTTCGACCAGCCCAAGTTGTCGATAAACTGTACCCGCCGGGATACGTCCTCCGCCGTGCTGCAGACCCTGGTCCTGTTGAACGACGCTTTCCTCCTGGAACAGGCCCAGTCGTTTGCAGGTCGCGTGGCCCGATTAGCCCCGGATCCGGACAAGAGAATCGAGCTGGCCTTTCGGTTGGCTCTGGCCCGAAAACCCAGTCGGAAAGAGCTTGATTGGAGCCGGGAGCTGCTGGAGCGGGAGGTCGAGCGCCGCCTGGCGACAGCAGCAGGCCGTGAGGCTGCCGATCTGGAAGCATTGGCCAGCTTGTGCCAGATGATCCTGAACAGCAACGAGTTTCTCCATGTGGGATAAGAAAACAGACACGTCTCATTGGCAGGAAGAATCCTGGTCGCGGCGGAAATTCCTGCACCGGTCGGGGCTGGGATTCGGTGGCATGGCCCTGGCCCATCTGCTGCAATCGGAGCCGGCCGCCGGCAGCTCCTCTTCCTCCGGCGGCCCCAATCTTCTGCCCAGGCAGCCCCATATCCGGCCGCAGGCCCGCGCCGTGATTCAGCTCATGCAGAACGGCGGGCCCAGCCAGATGGACCTGTTCGATCCCAAGCCGGAACTGCAGAAGCGGTCGGGAAAGCGGCATGCCCAAAAGGTCGAGACCTTTCAGCCGGGCAGCGAGGCCAACCTGCTGCTGGGCAGCCCCTTTGAGTTTGCTCCCCGCGGGCAGTCCGGGATCGAGCTTTCCAGCGCCATCCCTCACACGGCTTCCATGGTGGACGACCTCTGCTTCGTCCGCTCCATGCACACCGAGCACAACAACCACACCGAAGCCCTGGTGATGCTTCAGACCTGCAAGATCTTTCCGGGCAGGCCCACCCTGGGGGCCTGGATCAGCTATGCCCTCGGCACCGAGAACCAGAACCTCCCCTCCTACATCGTCTTGCGCGACCCCGAGGGCTACGGCACCAGCGCCGCCCTGTTGTGGGAGAATGGCTGGCTGCCCTCCCTCTATCGTGGAACCGAATTCAGCTCCCGGGGCTCCGCCGTCCTGGATCTGCATCCCGCCCGTCCGGTGTCCAGCCACACGCGAAGGGACCAGTTGGACTTTCTGGCGAAGCTCAACCAGCGGCACCGAACCGGCTATCCCCACAACTCGGACCTGGAAACCCGCATTCGCAACTATGAGCTGGCGGCCCGGATGCAGTTGGCGGCCGGTGAGGTCCTCGACTACTCCGGAGAGTCGGCGGCCACCCAGCAGCTCTACGGACTGGATATCCCGGAGATCTCCAGCTACGGGACCCGCCTGCTGATGGCCCGGCGCCTGGTGGAGGCCGGAGTGCGCTTCGTTCAGGTCTTCCCGCCGGCCAAGCCCTCCACCCAGCCCTGGGACAGCCATACCAACACCCGAGACGAGATCGAGGCCATTGCCGCCAGGACGGAGCTGCCGGTCGAGGGCCTGGTGAGAGATCTCAAAGGCCGGGGATTGCTGGACAGCGTCGTTGTGATGTGGTGCGGGGAATTCGGACGACTGCCGGTCTCTCAGAACGGAAGGGGGCGCGACCACAATCGAAACGCCTTCACGCTCTGGCTGGCCGGTGGGGGATTCAAGGCCGGCTACGCCCACGGGGCCACCGACGAGTTCGGCTACAAGGCCGTCAAGGATCGAGTGAGCGTGCCCGACCTGCAGGCCACCGTGCTGCACCAACTGGGAGTGGACCACCGCAAGCTGAGCTATCTCCACCACGGCCGGGACGAGACCCCCACCGACTATCCCGTGACCGGAGCCGACGTGGTGCGGGAGTTGCTGGACCGACCCTCGGCCCCGGTTCCAAGTTCCCCCTTGCCGACTGGTTCCAGCGCATCGTCCTGATCACTGCCTCCCCCTACAGCCCTCCCAACTGTCCATCCATGTAAACAACTCTTTTTGCGCTCGGGGCCGAAACCAAACGCCGGAACCTGAAGGGCGTCAATTCGTGTCCTCGGTGGATTTCCTTTTTCCCCATCCTGTTTTCTTCGTGGCCCTTCGTCGTCCTTCGTGTGTCTTAGTGGATAACTCTTTTTTTCTGTTGTTTCAGACAAGACAAGCCGCGCCCCCGCCCCCCCGACGGGCGGATCATCCGAGAGTGAAACAGGGGGGCGTTGATAAAGACGAACCACGAATGAACACGAATAGACAAGAATACGAATGGATCTCTTTCCGTTTCTCTTCGTGGCCTATCGGCAACAAGGACCCGGTCCCGTTGATCCGGATATCTACCTATTGAACATGGATGCACGGGATGCACAGGATTAACAGGACGAGAGGCTGTGGCACGGGAAGCTGACTGGCTGCGTTTTTCCTCACCCGAACCCAAGGGGCGTTCTCTTTGACTGGGTCAAGAACATTAGTCTTTCTTCGTGTGTCTTGGTCGTCCTTCGTGTGTCTTCGTGGATAACTCTTTTTTCTGTTGTTTCAGGTAAGGCTCTTATTGGAAGTGGGGGCTACAAGGTATTCAGGGGGATTGCGTTGCGCGGTGCCGGACTCCTGGCGCGGGGGTGCTACCCCTTCATCCGGGTGTTCCGGGGATCGAATACGGGCGCGGCCGCCACCGTAACCGGATAGGCTCTGTTCATGTACAGCACCTGCAGCCCGGTGCCGGGCGCCGTGTGCTCGATCGGCAGATAGGAGAGCAGGAGGTACTTGCCCACGGAAGGTCCCATGCCGGCGGAAGTTACCCGCGACTCCCGGTCGCGGGCATCGACGATGCGCGCGCCGTCCGCGGTGAGGATCGGCTCGTTGCCCCCGGTGGGAAAGCGCCTCGGCCCCGACGCGTCGGCGTGGGTGTCCATGGTCAGCGTGCACAGCTTGGCCACGGGTCGCGCCGAGCGCGCCTGCAGATAGGCGCTCTTGCCAATGAAGTCCGCGTCCTTCACGCGGGGCAGGCCCAGACCGGCCTCGACCGGTGAGTGTTCCGAGTCGAGATCCGCGCCCATGAACGCGTAGCCCTTCTCCAGCCTTCCGGTGCCGCCGTACACCCCCATGCCCACCGGCCGGGCGTCGAAGGCGCGGCCGGCCTCCAGCACCGCGTCCCACAGGTGCACCCCGTGCGGCATGTCGGCATAGATCTCCCAACCGTTCTCGCCCACGTACGAGATGCGCAGCATCGTTACCGGCACGCCGCCGACGATCGCCTGCTGCAGCGTGCCGTATGGGAAGGCCGCCTGGGAGAGCGGCGTGCCGGTGATGGTGGAGAGCAGTGCGGCGGAGTCCGGACCCCAGACGCCGAGTGTGCAGAGCGCGGACGAAAGGTTCTCGAATTGGACGGAGCCGTCAGTGGGCAGATGCCGGCGGAACCAGACCTCGTCGCGCGCGCCGTCGAAGGCGCCGGTAACGATGCGGAAGCGGTCTTGGGCGAGCCGCTGGATGGTGAGATCGGCTCGGATGCCGCCCTCCGGCGTGAGCAGGGGCGTGTAGATGCAGCGGCCCACCGGACGGTCGCAGCGGTTCACCGTCAGCCCTTCGAGGTAGGGCGTAACACCGGGTCCGGACAGGTCGAAGATCTGGAACCCACTCAGATCGACGATGCCCACCTTCTCCCGCAGGTGGAGGTGTTCCGCGTCGATGATGGGCGACCACCAGCGGCGGTCCCACTCATGGGGCCGGTCCGCGACCGCGTAGCGCGAAACCAGGTCGGCGTTGCTGGCGTACCACTGGGGGCGTTCCCAGCCGCGCGCCTCGTGGAACTCGGCGCCCAGGGCAGCGGTCCGGTCATGGAAGGGCGCTCGTTTCAGGCCGCGCCCCGACGCCCACTGCTCGCGCGGATGCACGATCCCGTAGGTCTTGTTGAAGTGCTCGCGACAGCGCTGGCCAATGTGCTGCAACGTCCGCTCGTGGGGATAGAAGCGGGTGACGTCGGATCCGTGCGGATCGCACAGGCGCGGGTAGCCGTAGGTGATCCACTCCGCCACCAGCCGCGCCGTTCCCGGGCCTTCCTTGACCCAGACGGCCGCGGCCGACCAGAGCTTCTCCACCTCGGCCGACTCCCCCAGCACCTGCTGGGCGTCGGGGGTCAGGGACAGCAGGCCGTTGACCGCGTATCGAATCTCGGACCCGGCCAGCAGCGCGCCCATGATCTCACGGGCGTGTTCGAGCTGGGGTGCGAAGTCGCCGGAGGTGAACGGCATCTCGGTGGGCGAACGCTCGGCCTCGGCCAGCGACGGAATGTCGTCGGGATGCACCAGAATGGGCCGATGGGCGTAGGAGCCGACCTGCATGACGTCCTGGCTCTGCCGCTCATACATGAACGTGTCCATGTCGCGCACGATGGGGAAGCCGATCTCGTTGCCGGTCCGGTGCAGAAGGTCGATCGGGCCGAAGTTGGCCATCTGGTGCACCGCCGGCGAAAGGGGAATGGTGGCGCCGGCCATGGCGGCGAGGCGTGGGCTCCAGACCCCGCAGGCGATCACCACCTGCTCGACCTCGATCGCCCCGCCGGCGGTAACCACGGCGCGGATGCGCGGGCGGCCGATGGACGGGCGGGTCACCTGGAGCCCGGTGACCTCGGTGTTGTCCAGCACCGTGAGCGCGCCCTTGGCCTGCGCCCGCTCGCGCATGATCGTGCCCGCCCGGACCGAGTCGACCACCGACGCGCTGGGCGTGTGGAAGCCGCCCCGGATGGCGTCGCCGTTCACGAACGGGGCCTTGGCGACGATCTCGCCCGGCGACAGCAGCTCGGCCTCGATGCCCCAGGCCCGCGCCGAGGTCATGCGCCGGCGCAATTCCTCCATGCGGGCCTCGGTGCGCGCCACCTCGATGCCGCCGCAGGTGGTGTTGACGCCGAGCGCTTCGTACTGGCGCTGGCTGTCCAGGGTCAGCATCGCGATCTCGCGGTTGTGGTCGGTCGGAAAGATGAAGTTGGAGGCGTGGCAGGTCGAGCCCCCGGGCTTGGGCAGAGGCCCCTTGTCGATGAGCAGCAGGTCGCGCCAACCGAGCTCGGCCAGATGAGCGACCAGGCAGTTGCCGACGATGCCGGCGCCGATCACGGCGATGCTTGCCCGTGTCGGCACAGCGACCCGGACCGTGCCGTTCTCGTCGAGTCCCTTCATTCTCATCTCCCGGTTGCGCACGACGATACCGGACCGCGCGCCCTCCCTCGACAGCGGTCCTGAACGGTTGACCGCAGCCGGAATCGTGCATGATAATGCAGTCTGTCCCACTCCTGCAAACGCCCACCGGATGCCGGTTGGCAAGGACGCGACAGGAGGAGCCATGAGCGGTCAGCCGCGCGGCGTCGACCAATCCGACCGCATCGTACCCATCAACCTGCGCCAGAGTGGCCTCACCCCCACTGAACTGCTCATCTCCACTCGCGTGCGGAAGTCCCCCTACTGGCATCTGTCCCATGCCGCGGGCTGCTGGCGGGCCACCGTCTACAATCGGGTGTACCATCCGCGCGGCTACGTCCGGCCCGAGGATGGCGGCGCCGCGGCCGAGCACACGGCCCTGACGCGGCACGTCACGCTATGGAACGTCGCGGTGGAACGGCAGATCCGGGTCGCCGGCAGGGACGCCGAGCGGTTCGTCGACTACGTCATCACCCGCGACGCGACCCGCATCGAGCCGATGGGCGCGCGCTACGTCATCCTCTGCAACCATAAGGGCGGCATCCTGAACGACCCGGTGCTGCTGCGCCTCTCGCCCGGCGAGTTCTGGTTTTCGCTGGCCGACTCCGATTTGCTGTACTGGCTGCAGGGCGTCAACGTGGGGCTGCGCATGGACGTGGAGATCGACGAGGTCGATGTTTGCCCGGTGCAGATACAGGGGCCGAAGTCGCTCGCCCTGATGGTCGATCTGGTCGGCGGCGCGATCCGGGAACTCCCCTACTACGGTCTCCTCGAAGCGGAGATCGGGGGCTGTTCGGTGGTCGTCTCCCAGTCCGGCTTCTCGGGCGAGAAGGGTTACGAAATCTATCTGCGGGACGCGACCCTGCACGCCGAAAGGCTGTGGAACGCGGTGCTCGAGGCGGGGGAACCCCACCAACTGATGGTCATCGCCCCCGGCCATCAGCGGCGCATCCAGGCCGGCATCCTGACCTGGGGCCAGGACATGGACCATGAGACGGTGCCGTTCCAGTGCAACCTGGCCTACCAGGTGCCGCGCAGGAAAAGGGGCGACTACATCGGGCGGGCGGCCCTCGAACGGATGCGCGCCGAGATCGAGGTCGGCAGACCGCCGTTCAAGATGGTCCTGGTGGGCATGAGGCTGGGGGGCAAGCCGATCGACGACTATGCGCCCGACTTCTGGCTGGTTTCTGACGCCGCCGGCGGCGACCCGATCGGGTACCTGACTTCGCCCTGGCACGCCCCCGAGATCGGCTGCAACATCGCCCTCGGCTACGTGCCGCTCGGCAAATCCGCCGTGGGGACCGAGCTGCGGGTCTGGCTGCCCGACCAATACGCCAGTGAACCGGGACGGCCGGACCCCGCCAGGGTGTGCGAGGTCCCTTTCCGTCCATCCGTCAACCCGAGCGCCCGCGAGCGGGCCCATGCCCGCGGCGAAGACGCGGCCGATTGACGTGGTATTCTGGCGGAGTCTGGTGGAGTTCCTTACAATCAAGCCAGGGTTCGCGCCCCAAGACGGGGCGGATCATCCGAGGAAAAACGCCCAATCGTCCATAAAGACGAACCACGAATGAACACGAATTTACACGAATACAGGTGGACTCGCTCGAACGAGAAGCGGCACCAAAACGCTTCTGCAACGTTGCTATCTGGCTATGACGTCGTGTCCTTCGAGGACAACCCCTCGATATCGATGGTCACACCTGCCAATCGACACCTCATCAATCCGTCTATTGGTGTTCATTCGTGTCCATTCGTGGTTCGCCGTTTTCCTTTGCTGAGAACTCTTATCCGTCCTTCCAGCCCGTCGTGGATGTCACTGCTGGATAACCCCCTCGACTGGTTTCCGACAAGGGCCGCGGGCCTGCTCCTGGGCCTGGTTCTATTCTGCTGCGCCTTCCTGCCCGGAGCTGCTTCCGCCCGGACCGGCGGCGGGGAACTGTCGGCCCGGGAGACGTCCTTCCGGGAGGAGGTCCTCCCCCTCTTCAAGGAACACTGCCTGCGCTGTCATGGGCAGGAACTGATGATGAAGGAGCTGGACCTCAGCAAGCTCTCCAGCGTTCTGAAAGGGAGCGAGTCGGGTCCGGTGGTGGCGCCCGGGCGGCCGGCAGAGAGCAAGCTCTACCAGTTGATCGAAAGCGGCTCGATGCCGCCCGACCTGGAAGGGGGGCTTCCGAAGGCGGAAAGAGAAGTCATAAAGGGCTGGATCGAAACCGATTTGGCAGGCGGAGGGGACGAGGCAGCCGAAGCTCGAACCCTCAATCAGCACGACGTGATCCCGATCCTGCTGCGCCACTGCACCACCTGTCACGGGCTGCGCCGCCAGGGCAACGACCTCGATCTCAGGAGCCGGGCCGCCATGATGCGGGGCGGGAAATCGGGGCCGGCGCTGGTTCCCGGAAAGCCGGAGCAGAGCCTGATGGTGGAGATGATCCGTTCCGGGAAGATGCCTCCCAAGAAGCGGCTCTTCGAGGTGGGGGTCACCCCGGTTTCCGATTCCGACCTGGAGACGCTCAGTCAGTGGATCCGGCAGGGCGCTCCGGAAGAGGAGGTCCAACCCGATGTCGCCGGCAGCGAGCCCGATCCTCTGGTGAGCGACCAGGACCGACGGTTCTGGGCCTTCCGGCCGCCCCGGCAGGTCGAGCCCCCTCCGGTGGAGCACGAGGAACAGGTAAGCAATCCCATCGACGCCTGGGTATTGCGGCGGCTGGAGGAACGGGGGTTGGCGCTTTCGGCGGAAGCCGATCGCCTGACCCTGATCCGGCGAGCGACCTTCGACCTGACCGGCCTGCCGCCGGAACCGGCCGAGGTCCGGCAATTCCTGGAGGATCGGGATCCGCAGGCCTACCACAGGCTCATCGACCGCTTGCTGGAGTCTCCGCGCTACGGGGAGCGCTGGGGAAGGTACTGGCTGGACGTGGCCGGCTATTCCGACCACGAGGGAGGGAAGGTCAACGCCAACGGACCCGCCAGGAAACATGCCTGGCGCTACCGGGACTATGTGATCCGATCCCTGAACGCCGACAAACCCTATGACCGTTTTCTCATGGAGCAGATCGCCGGAGACGAGCTGGTGGATTACGAGGCGGCTCCGGTGATTACCCGCGAGATGGTCGACAACCTGATCGCCACCGGCTTCCTGCGCATGGGACCCGACAGCACCGGCTTCGAGCTCAGCTTCGTGGAGGACCGCTTCGACGTCATCGCCGATGAAATCGAGATCCTGGGGACCGGCATACTGGGGATGACGCTCCAGTGCGCGCGCTGTCACAGCCACAAGTTCGATCCCATTCCCCAGCGGGACTACTTCCGGCTGGCCGATCTGCTCAAGGGGGCTCTGGACGAGTTCGACTGGTTGGCGGGGACTCCCATCAGCGAGGTGGTGAAGTTCGAGCAGCGGGTTCTGCCCTACGTGCCTCCGATGACCAACCCCCTGCGCCTGTTGGAGCAGGAGAAGGAGCGCAAGTCTCGAAACGAGGCCCTGGAAGAGCAGGTCAAGGAACTGCAGCAGAGGTTGGAGGCGAAGGGCAAGGCCTTGAAGGACAGCGTCCTGGAGGAGCGGTTGGGTCAGCTTGCCCCCGCCCTGGCACGGGATCTGAGGCACCTGCTGAAGACTCTGGAGGAGGATCGGGACAGCGGGCAAAAGTCACTGGCCAAGGAGTACGAGCAACTCCTGACCGTCACCGCCAACGAGTTGAAGGAAAGGGATGCCGTCTACCGGCGGGAGGTGGAGAAGCTGGAACGGGAGATCGCCTGGCTGCAGTACAGGCAGGAGCCCGAGCCGCGAATTCGGGCCCTCTGGGACCGCGGGGCTCCCTCGCCCACCTATCTGCTGCAGCGGGGAGACTATTTGAGCCCGGGCCGGCTGGTCGGCCCGGGGGTGCCCTCGGTGTTGACCGACGGCAGAACCCCTTTCCGGGTGGAGCCCCCCTGGCCGGGATCCAGCAAGACCGGAAGGCGCCTGGCCCTGGCCAGGTGGCTGGTGGACCGGAACCATCCCTTGACCGCCCGGGTGATGGTCAATCGGATCTGGCGCCACCACTTCGGCCGGGGAATCGTCGAGACCCTGGGGAATTTCGGCCGCTCGGGCGCCCGGCCCAGCCATCCGGAGCTGCTGGACTGGCTGGCAGTTGAGTTCATGAATCGGGGCTGGAGCATGAAGTCTCTCCACCGGTTGATGATGACCTCCAGGACCTACCGCCAGTCCTCCAGGGTCGGTCCCGAGCAGGAACGGCTGGACCCCGAAAACCGGCTCCTGTCCCGCTGGCCACTGAAGCGAATGGACGGCGAGTCCCTCCGCGACAGCCTGCTCCGGGTCAGCGGCCGCCTGGACGAGACCCGCTACGGGCCCCCCGATCCGGTTTCGGTCCGGGCGGACGGGCTCTCCACCGCCTATGAAGGCGAGAGGGGGTGGCGGCGGAGCATCTACCTCCGGCAACTGCGCATGAACACGCCAACCACCCTGGACCTGTTCGATTACCCCCCCATGAATCCGAATTGCACCGAGAGAGCCCAGTCTACCGTCGCCCCTCAGGCGCTTCACCTGCTCAACGACACCACCATCCGCCGGCTGGCGGCCGCCCTGGCGCAGCGGGTGGAAAAGGAGGCGGGGAACAGCCTGGAAGCCCAGGTGGAGCAGCTCTACTGGACCGTATTGAGCCGGCCGCCCACCGCTGAAGAGCGGCGGTTGAGCCTGGAGTCTTTCCGGAGCGCCTGGAAGGAACTGGGAAGTCGCGACCGCGACCGGCAACGGGTGTTGGCCAAGTTGGCCCACACCCTCTATAATTCGGCAGCTTTCGTCTATATCGATTGAGCCACCCAGCCATGAAGCCAGCGGGCAACCCATCATCCCGGCCCATTACCCGCCGCCATTTCTTCGGGCGGATCTCCGACGGCATCTACGGGGTGGCGCTGACCCACCTGCTGACGGGGGACCTTTTCGGTGTGTCCGGCCTGGCGGACGAATCCGGCCCCCCGGGTCCCGGCCGTGGCGGCGTCTATGATGTCGCTTCCAGGAAGTCCCACTTCGAGGCCAAGGCCAAGTCGGTCATCCTGCTGTTCATGAATGGCGGCCCCAGCCCCATGGACCTGCTGGATCCCAAGCCGATGCTGGACAAGCACCACGGGGAGCCCTACTTCGACCAGGTGGCGGTGGACGTGCCCTCGCCTCAGCAGGCCGGCGGGTTGCTGCGAAGTCCCTTCAAGTTCGCCCGGCATGGCCAGTCGGGAACCTGGGTCTCCGAGGTCATGCCCCATGTTGCCCGGCGGGTGGACGACATCGCCGTCATCCGCTCCATGCACACCACCAGTCCGGCCCATCCGGCGGCGCTCTACAAGTTTCAGGGGGGGCGCATGCTGCCGGGCCTGCCCACCCTGGGGTCCTGGGTGGTCTACGGATTGGGAACCGAGAACCGGAACCTGCCGGCCTTCGTGGTGCTGGACGATCCCCAGGGCCTGCCCATCAACGGCATCGCCAACTGGCAGTCGGGCTTTCTGCCGCCCATCTACCAGGGGACGCGCTTGCGCTCGGTGGGAGATCCCTTGCTGAACCTCCGTCCCGAGACTGAGGAGCCGAGCGCGCTGGTTCGGATGGGGACCCGTCTCCGCCAGCAGCTCGACCGCATCCACAGGAGAGACCGTCCCGGCCTCCCCGAGCTGGACGCCCGCATCGCCAGCTACGAGCTGGCCGCCCGCCTGCAGTTGGAAGCCACCGACGCCCTGGACCTGTCCCGGGAGAGTCCCCGGACCCTGGAGATGTACGGCGTGGGCAGAAAGCCGGCGGTGGTGGGGAAGACCCACGTCAATCCCGGTCCCGACAACTACGGCCGCCGCTGCATCATGGCCCGGCGGCTGGTGGAGCGCGGCGTCCGCTACGTGCAGGTGTGCGTCAACGGCCAGATCTGGGACTCCCACTCCCACCTGGAGGCCGACCTCAGGTCCTGCTGCGACCGCACCGATCAGCCGGTGGCGGCCCTGCTGGCCGATCTGAAGGAGCGGGGACTGCTGGAAAGCACCCTGGTGGTCTGGGCCGGCGAGTTCGGGCGCCACCCCATCGCCCAGATCATGCCCAAGCAGGGCGTGGCCGGCCGGGACCACAACCCCCGGGGCTTCAGCCTCTGGATGGCCGGCGGAGGAGTCAAGGCAGGGACGGTCTACGGCTCGACCGACGACTTCGGCTACCGGGCCGTGGAGAACCCGGTCAGCATCGAGGATCTGCACGCCACCATCCTTCACCTGCTGGGCCTCCACCACGAAGAGCTCTTCTTCGAGCGCAGCGGGCTCAGGGAAAAGATCACCTTCAACTTCGAACCCAGGGTCGTCCGGGAAATCCTGGCGTGAGGCGCCCTTCATTCCCGCGGCGAAACACTCCTTCGGCATTGCCCTGTCGTTGCTCGCGTCCGGCCTCGCCTCCCGCCGCTGCCCCTACCCTTGTATAGCCACTTGCAGGGCGCCGCCTTGACCCCCCACCGCATCAGCCTTCGCCATTCGGCTCGACTTCTGCGACTCCCCCTCAATGGGGGACCCCCGGGAACGCGGGCGTCCCGCCCGCACATTTACCCGGCGCAGCCATGGCCGACTGCGCCGCAGGGATGGAACGGTAACGGGGCCTTGCCCTTCATTCGGACTGGCCAATGCCGTACACGCGGGCAGGGTGTAAATCATGTTCCCGGTCTGTTGGGTGGATGATGCCCCCCCGGGAACGCGGGCGTCCCGCCCGCACATTTACCCGGCACAGCCTTGGCCGACTGCGCCGCTGGGATGGAACGGCAACGGGGCCTTGCCTTTGATTCGGACTGGCCAATGCCGTACACGCGGGCAGGGTGGCTGCCTGCCGGCAACGTCGCGCTGACGCTCCATCTCCTCCAGCCAGAAATAAGGATGCGGGCGGGACGCCCGCGTTCCCGGGTGGGGCTTCGCCCTTGTCCACTCCCCCTCACGGGGGGGAGTGATTTGCCGGCTTGCATGTGGCGCCTTGCCTTTGATTCGGACTGGCCATCGCGGTTTACGCGGGCAGGGTGGCTGCCTGCCGGCAACGTTGGGCTGACGCTCCGCCACCTCCAGCGAGGAAAAAGGTTGCGGGCGGGACGCCCGCGTTCCCGGGTGGGGCTCCGCCCGCGGTCGAGCCCGAGGGGGGCACGCGGGTCGCCCCGTCTCTGCGGGCTTCGCAACCCCCTCAAGCCAAGATTTCCTTGACGATCCGGGGTTCGTGGGTGGAGGTGAGCTTTTCGGTCAGGCCACTGCGCTCGAAGAAGAGCTCTTCGTGGTGGAGGCCCAGCAGGTGAAGGATGGTGGCGTGCCAGTCGGCCACGCTGACGGGGTTTTCGGCGACCCGGTAGCCGAAGTCGTCGGTGGCGCCGTAGACCGTTCCTCTCTTGACTCCTCCGCCGGCCATCCAGACCGTGAAGGCGTAGGGATTGTGATCGCGGCCGGCGTCCTTGCCTTCGGCATTCTGGGCGATGGGCAGGCGTCCGAACTCGCCGTTCCAGATCAGCAGGGTGCTGTCCAGCAGGCCGCGCTGCTTGAGGTCGTGGATCAGGGCGGCCACGGGTTGGTCGGTCTTCTTGCAGGCCGCCTTGATGTCGTTCTCGATGTGATTGTGCATGTCCCAGATCTGGTTGTTGATATAGATCTGCACGAAGCGCACTCCCCGCTCCACCAGGCGGCGGGCCATGATGCAGCGCCGGGCATAGGAGTCGGGTCCGCCGATGGGGTGGGTCCGCCCCCGGTACCTGGACTTGACCCCCACGCCGTACATGTCCAGGGTCTGCCGGCTTTCCCGGGAGAGGTCCAGCGCATCGGTGGCCGCCAACTGCATGCGGGCCGCCAGCTCGTAGCTGGCGATGCGGGCATCCAGCCGAGGCTGGCCCGGGCGGCCGCGCTTGTGGATGCGGTCCAGCCGACGCAACAGATCCTGGCTGGCCTTGACGAAGGGGCGGGGCTCCTCGACCTCGGAACGCAGATTCAGCAGGGGAGATCCGACGGAACGCACCGGAGTCCCCTGGTAGAGCGGAGGCAGAAATCCGGCCTGCCAGCCCTGTGAGCCGTTCACCGGCTCCCCCATGGGATCTTCCAGCACCACGTAGGCGGGGAGGTTCCGACTTTCGCTCCCCAGTCCGTAGGTCACCCAGGAGCCCAGGCTGGGGTGGCCCGGGAACATCTGACCCGAGTTGGCCATGAAGCAGGCGCCCCCATGATCGGGCGTGGTGGTGACCATGGAGCGGATAAAGGCCAGTTCGTCCACCTGGCCGGCCAGGTGGGGCAGGACTTCCGACAGCCAGATGCCCGACTGTCCGTGGCGGGCGAACTTGAAGGGACTGCGCATCAGGGCCCCGGCGTCTTCCAGGTCCTGCACGTCGGCGGCGGCCATCTTGTCCAGGTAGGGCTGTCCGTGATGCTTGTCCAGCATGGGCTTGGGGTCGAACAGGTCCATCTGGCTGGGGCCGCCGTTCATGAAGAAGTGAATGACGGCCTTGGCCTTGGGCTCGAAATGGGGGCGGCGGGGCTTGAGGTCGAACACCCGGCCGGCGGAGGGCGTTATCGGGCCGTCGGGCGGAGAGGCGTCCGCGAAGAGCTCCCGGTTGAACAGCCAGGCCAGGGCCGCACCCGCGATTCCGTCGGTCATATTGGAGAAGAAGCCGCGGCGGGAAAGCCGCTGTCCCATCGGCGATTTCCTGGGGGAATGAGGATCCATGGGGTTTACCGTGTTGGGGTCCGGTGCTGCCGGAGGCCGCACCTCCGAGGCTCGGTCGGGTCAATCGATATAGAGAAACCCAGCCGAGTTTAAGAGAGTGTGGCAGAACTTGGCAAGCGCCTGTTCACCTGCTTTCTTCCCTCCGGTGTTCTCCGCGCTTTTTTCCAACGCTTCCAACGCTTGCCGGCTGACGGCCTGCTCCTCGGATGTCGGGGGCCGGTTGAGCACCATCCAGTAGGCTTGTTCGATCCGTCGGGCCGGGTCGCTGCCGGCCTCTCTTCGCACCCTCTCGGCCAGGGAGCCGGCCAATTGGCGCACCGTCGGGTCGTTCAGCAGGTGCAGGGCCTGGGGCACCACCGTGGATTCGACCCGCTCCAGGCAGTTGGGTGTCATCTCGGGAAAGTCGAAGGCGTCCAGGATAGTGGGGTTGCTGCTACCCATGCGGTGGCTGGTCTGCTGGGCGACGTAGATGCTCCGCCGCCATCCCCCGGAGTTCGGTACCGCGGTGGCCAGGCCGTCCTTCCGCTGCAGGACCGGGTCGGGCAGGCCGCCCGGCGTCCCGTCCAGGCGCCCCGAGATCAGGAAAAGGGTGTCCCGCAGGACCTCGGCGTCCATACGGCGCAAGGGCATGCGCGAGAGCCGGAGATTCTCGGGATCCAGGCGCTCATTGAGCGGCGTCACTCTCGAGCTCTGCCGGTAGGTAGCGGAGGTCATGATCAGACGGTGCAGCGCCTTGGGACTCCAGTCCTGCCGGATGAACTCCAGAGCCAGCCAATCCAGCAGTTCGGGATGGGTCGGCCGGGCGCCGGTTCGGCCGAAATTTCCCAGTGTGCTGACGATTCCCCGCCCGAAGTGGTGCTTCCAGATGCGGTTGACCATGACCCGGGCCGTAAGGGGATGGTCGGGGCCCACCAGCCAGCGGGCCAGGGCCAGGCGGCGGCCGGTCTTTTGCGCTCCCTCCCAGGGGGGCGTGATCGCCAGCGGGGAATGTCCCCGGGTCAGAACCGCCGGCACTCCCGGTTCCACCCAGCGGCCGGGACTCATGGGATCCCCCCGCCTCAGGATGTAGGTGGGCGAAGGGCTGCCGCGATCCCACAGGGCCCGAATCAGGGGTTCGGGTCTGAGCCTGGCCCTGAGAAGCTTGACCTTTCCGGCAGTCTCCTCCGATGCCTTGCGGTAGTCCGGATCGATGTCTTCCAGGTCGCTGAATCGAATCTTCAACCCCTGCTCATACTTGGCAGCCAACTCCTTCTGAGCCGGGGTTCGATCCTCCGGTGGGGTATCCAGCATCTCGCGCAGGTCGGGCCGAAGCTCCTCGGGCAACTCGGCCAGCCTCAGGTTGATGAACCGTTCCTCCACGGGCTTGGCCTTCTGCTTGAGCGCGGCTTGCAGGGATTCGATTTCGCCGTTGATCCTGCCGTTGTGGGATTCGCGCCGGGCACTCTCATCATGGAGCCGGAAGGGGTTGGCCATGGGGGTGAAGAAGGGCAGCACCCGTGTCTCCTTGGCCAGCATGGGACGGTTGGGATCGTCGGTAATGGCCGGGGGCAGCCAGTCGTGTTCGTCGAAGGCCCCTTTGAAGAGGGCGGCCAGCCGATAGTAGTCCCGCTGCGGGATGGGGTCGAACTTGTGGTTGTGGCAACGGGCGCAGCCCATGGTCAAACCCATCAGGCTGGAGCTGAAGATCTGGATCTGCTCGCTGATGACCTGTATGCGATGGGACACGAAATTGGTCAACCGGTTTCCGGTCACATCGTTCACCATTCTCAGGAAACCGGTGGCGATCAGGTTGTCCATGGCTTCCCGAGTCAGGACGGCCTGGCTGGACAGGTCAGCCAGCTCGTCGCCGGCCAGTTGCTCCAGCAGGAAGCGGTCGTAAGGTTTGCCGGCATTGAAGGAGCGAATGACGTAGTCCCGGTAGCGCCAGGCGTGGCGGCGGTCGGAATAGCCCACCAGGTCCAGCCAATGCCGGCCCCAGCGCTCGCCGTAGCGGGGAGAATCCAGCAGCCGCTCGATGAGGGCCTCATAGGCCGCGGGATCGGGGTCGGCCAGGAACCGCCGAACCGCTTCCGGTTCCGGCGGCAGTCCGGTCAGGTCGAAGCTGGCGCGCCGGATCAGCGTGAGGCGGTCGGCCTCGGGTGAGAGGCGGAGTCCTTTTTCCTGGAGCTTCGCGGCAATGAAGGCATCCACCGGGTTGCGCAGACGGGATGGTTCGGACGAGTCCGGCAGGGGCGGCACGGCCGCTCTCGGCGGCCGGAAGGACCAGAACCGGCGGTCTTCGTCGCTCACCAGCGGATCGGACCCGTTTCCCTCATGCCGGTCGTCCCCGTTCACTTCCGGGGCTCCCAGGGCGATCCATTGGACCAGTTGGCCCAGCCCCCGGGAACTCATGGGCCGCAGGCTGGCCTCCACCTCCCGTTCACTGGGAGGCATTTCCCGGGCCCGGATCCGTTGAACGATCAGGCTCTCGTCGGGCTTGCCGGGCACGATCGCCGGTCCCGATTTCCCACCCTTCAGCATGGAGGCCTTGCTGCGCAGGTCCAGGCCCGCCTCCTGGATGCGCTGCCCGTGACAGGCGGTGCAGTGCAGCAGCATCAGGGGAATGACGTCCCGCTGGCTGACCTTTGGAAGTTGGGCTTGGGAGGCATGCGAGTGCTCCGGCGAGCCGGGGACAGGCAGCGAGGCGATCCAGTCCCGGAGGATGTCCATCTCCGAAGGGGACGGCTCCGTCTGTTGGTCGGGCGGCATCAGTCCCTGGTGGACCATCCGGTAGAGCGGACTCTCCTGGGGGCGGCCGGGAACCAGGACGCTGCCCGAGGCGCTGCCCCGGAAAAGGGAAGCTTTGGTGCTCAGGTCGAGTCCGGCCATACGGGCTTCGGAGTTGTGGCAGCGCAGGCAATGGGTGCGGAGGATGGGAAGCAGGTCGGTCTGAAACTGGGGATGAGGGGTAGGGGAAAGCTGTTGGGAAGTTTCGGTGGCGGAAGCTTCGAACGGAGTCAGGCCGAGCGAGATCAGCAGTAGCGCGGCTGGGCCGGCGGCCAGCCGCACGACGAAAGCAGTGAAGAGCCGGCGGTTGTCATTTTGTTTCCAGCCTTTTCTGATCGGGATTCGTTTCATTTCCATCGCGACCCGACCTTCCGCTTCCGAGACCGGGCCGGGGTCACTTGCTGCAATCCGCGGAGAGTGGGTGTTGGCCCCCGACTCGTCCCCTGGAGGGGCGGAAGGTTACTTCAGGGGACGGATGCGCACGTTGCGATAGGCCACCGGCCCATGGTCGCCCTGCAGCATCAGCGGCCCCTTTGCGGCCTCCGGGATGGGCATGTGGGCGCTGTTGGGGCCTTCCATCTCGACGTTCTCGTGGATGAGGTGCCCGTTGTAGCGGACTTCCAGGAACCTGGCGTTTTCGATCTTCTTCCCGCCGGCATCGAAGCGGGGCGCGCGGAACTTGATGTCGAAGGCCTGCCACTCCCCGGGGGGCTTGCAGGCGTTCATGCGGGGAGGGGTGCCCCCGATCCACTCGTCGTTGATTTTTCGCGCGTAGAAGCCTCCCGACATGGAGAAGACGATGTCGGGCCTGCCGTAGTCGTCCTGCACCTGCACCTCATAGAGTCCCATCAGGAAGACTCCCGAGTTGGACTTGTAGGACACGTTGAACTCGACGTGGACTTCCACGTCGCCGAATTTTTCCAGCGTGACCAGGTTCTGGGTTCTGCCGGTCTTGCCGTTGACGAAGATCCCCTTGCCGGGCTCGGCCAGGAAGAAGCGGTTTTCCTTCCCCGTGAGGTGAACCGCCTTGGCCGTGCGCCACTCGTGGGGCTTGGAGGGGTCCTGGGCCTGCCAGCCCTCCAGGCTCTGGCCGTCAACCAGCGTCCGCCAGCCTTGGGAGGAAGCGGAGAGCGGGTCGAACGCCGCGGTAGGGAGAAGGACCAGGCCGAGGCCGAGAAGGAGGAACCAGAATCTTTGGCACATTTTCATGCAATGCTCCGGGAAACAGGGTGAGATCGGTTTAACTGAACCCGCTCATTCTACAACCAAAATCCTTCGGGAGCAGCCCCAAAATGGCCGGGCGGGGCCGTGGCGCCCGAGCATTGACATTCTCAACCGGTGCCCATAGCATGGATGCCTTTGACTGATTCGGACTCTCGGGAGGTTACCGGTGAACCGTAGAAAGTTCCTGGAGGTCTCCGGGGCCGTGACCGCCTCGGGCGGACTGGCCTGGGCTTCGCCGGCAGCCGTCGCCCCCGTGAAATCGGGCAAGGCCTCCAAATACCATGTGGGCGTGGAGTACTACCGCGCCCCCATGCCGCCCATGGAGATGTGGGACGAAGATTTCGCCACTATCAAAAAGGCCGGCTTCGACTCGGTTCGAACCTTCACCTCCTGGAACTGGATGGCTCCCGAACCGGGCAAGATCGAGTTCGGCGACTTCGACCGCATGTTCGAGCTGGCGGCCAAGCACGGCTTGAAGGTCATCTTCGACTTCACGCTGTCGACCCACATGGCCTGTCCCGACTGGATGATGCGCAAGCACCCCGACATGCGGGTGGTCTACCACACCGGGGAGGTGGCCGAGCCCTTCGCCAACTCCGCCGGCGTGCAGGGAGGCAATCGACACTGCTTCGACCACCCCATGTGGAAGGTTTACGCCGAAGAGGTGCTGCGGGCGGTGGTCAACCGCTACAAGGATTCGCCCGCCATGGGAATGTGGGTGGTCTGGGACGGTCCCGGGCTACAGGGGATGGGCAGCGACGTGAACCGCCCCGGCTGGAGTTGCTACTGCGGCCACACCCGAGCCAAGTATCAGCAGTGGCTGAAACAGCGCTTCACCCTGGAGCAGTTGAGCGAGCGCCTGGGGATGCGATACCGCACCTGGGAGGATGTGGCGGCTCCGCAGTCCAAGAACCTGCTCATGGCCATGCTGCTGTTCCGGCAGTTCCTCTATGAGAACGTGGCCCAGGTCCTGAAATGGCAGGTGGAGATCGTGCGCAGCCTGGATCCCAAGCATGAGCTTCACAGCCACGGATTCCGCTACAACAACCCCCTGGACGAGAGATGCGCCCAGGAGTGCGACAGTTGGGGCTTTGCGTCCCACAGCACCAACCTGTTCGCCAGCGAGGACCCCTATCAGTACAGCAATATCGCCTATGCCAGCCAGTGGTCCCGGGCGGTGGGGAAGAACCACCAGTGGTGGTACACCGAGATCTATTCGGGGTTCTACCACGGCGGCATGACCTATCGGAAGCAGACACTGCCCGAGGACCTGGCCATGTGCCTGTGGATGGGTCTGATCTATGGCGCCAAGGGAGCCATCTTCTGGCAGTACCGTCCCGAATACGGAACCCATGAGGCGCCGGGTCTCAACCTGGTGACCATGAGCGGCAAGCCCCTGCCGCAGCTCAAGGCCATTGAAGAGGCCATCGGGTCCATTCGATCCATCGAGTCCCACCTGCCGCTGAAGATCCCGCGGGCCGAGGTAGCCATAGCCTACGACAGCGACAACGCCATCATCATGGAGATGGAGAATGCCAAGGGGCAGCAGTTGCGCTTCATCCGCGGCATTCACCGCAGCCTGTGGGAGAACAACATTCCGGTGGACCTGGTGACCACCCGGATGGACTGGTCCGGCTACAAGCTGGTGTTTCTGCCCAGCCTGATGCTGCTGACCGAGTCGACGATCGACAAGATCCGCCGGGTTCGGCGGGACCACCCGGAGATCCACCTGTTTGCCGACGGGATTCTGGGCACCAATGCGCCCACCGGAAGGTTCAGCTACGATCCTCCCGAAGGGCTGACGGAATTGCTGGGGGTCCAGGTGCTGGACTACTCCCGCATCGACGCGCTGGATCTGCGTGAAGGGCGGGACCGGATTCGCACCGATTTCGGGGAATTCACCGTCAAGCAGGCTTGCAATTACGCCAGCCTGGAGCCTCAGGGCAACACCCGCGCCATTGCCACCTTCGGCGAGGAAGTGGTGGGGGTGCAGACCGCCGACGGGGGCTTCACCTATCTGACGGTTCCCATCGGAGCCGCCTTCGGGGGGCTGCCCGAACCCGTTCTCACCGACCTGCCTGCCGGGCATGCCCTGGACGGCGTTGCCCCCATGGCCTTGCTGGAACCGTTTCTGCAGGCGGCCGGGGTGCGCCGGTCCCTGTCGACCCGGGGGAGCAAGGTGATTGCCCTGACCCGGGAGTCGCCGGCCGGCGGCAACCTGGTGTTCGTCCTCAACCTGGAGAATTCGGGTGCCGATGTGCGCTTGGCCCTGGCCGAAAAGCCGGGCCGGGCCCGGGACCTGATCCAAAAGAGCCGATTGAATGTGGCCGACGGCGCTTTCTCGCTTCAGATCCCGCCGCGCAGCTTGAAGGTGGTGCATTGCCAGGCTTGACCCGGCCGGCGGTCCCCATCGTTCTTACCAGAAATCCATCAGGAGGATTCGTCCATGTTCAAAGTAGAGTTCGGGGTTGTGCACCGCGGGTGCCTGGTGAACCAGTTGTCTCGGGCGGTTCCCAGCGTGCGATTCATCTGCCCGGGCGGGTTCATCCTGGGGCCCACCTCGGCCGAAGAGATCCTGGTTCTGGACAATCCCAGCGACCAGGAGTTCGAGGCCGTGATGGACCACCTGGAGCAGGCTTCCGGTATCGCCGAGAGCAGTCTGCTGGAACGATCGGGCGACAAGGCCTTCGTTCGCATCCTGACCTCGGCCAGCCCGGGAGAGGGGTACTGCTCGGAGGTGGTCGCCAGGAACAACGGCTTCCGCATCGGCATGGAGATCCAGCAGGGGGGCCTCGAGAAATGGAAGGTTGGCTGCTTCGAGCGTGCCAACGCCGAGCAGTTGCTGAAGGATCTGGCAAAGCTGGGCGAGATCAAGTCGCAATCCATCAGTGAAGTGAGCTGGCAGGAACTGCTCGGGCAGGGTCCGGCATGAGAATCGTCTACTCCAAGGAAGAACCCGTCGATCGCAGCGACCCCGGACTGGAGTCCCTGAGGCTGGTCAACAGCGGGAAAGGGGCCCGGCATATGACCGCGGGCGTAGCCACTTTCTCTCCAGGCTCGGCGGTTTTCCTGCACACCCACCCCTGCGAGGAGACGGTCATCATTCTGGAGGGCCGGGCAACGGCTGAGGTCGACGGCAAGATCTTTCAGCTCGGCAAGTATGACGCCACCATTGTGCCGCCGCTGGTGCCTCACTGCTTCCGCAACGAGAGCCGGGAGCCCATGGTGATCGCCTATTTCTATCCCGACGTGGACGTGAGCCGGGATCCGGTGGAGTAGTGGAGAGTGGAGAGTGAAGAGTGGAGAGTGGAGAGTGGAGAGTGATTGAATCGATGCGTGAAGCGTCTTGTCGGTTTCGGCCCGGGTTACCTGAAACAACAGAAAAATAGAGTTATCCACGAATTTCGGGAACCCTCCGGTGAAAACTCTTCACTCTCCACTCTTCACTCTCCACTAAACCGAGGGTGTCCCATGAATCGACGACAGCTTCTGCAAAGCCTTACCGTGGCTTCGGGGTTGACGGCCGGCGTGGCGGCCTGCCGGAACCAGCCGGGAGGGCCTGCAGGATCGGCGGACGAGGCCGGTTCCGGCGAACCGGTCTGTTACACCTCCGACTGGAAGCGCACCCGGCCGGACCTGGTGCTCTACCTGCCCAAGGAGCCCCCCTACGCGTCCGAGGCCAGCGACCACGTGCTGGTCGAGGTCACTCCCGGGGGTGACCTGCTGGCCATCTGGACCTTGGCCACCAAGGAAGGGGCCCACGACTACAGGGTGGTGTACGCGCGCAGCAAGGACAACGGGTTGACCTGGACCCCGCCCCAGACCATCGCGGCCCCCGAGAGACTGGGGACCTACTGCAACTTCGGCTGGCCGGTGGTCAGCAAGTCGGGCCGCATCTACGTCTTCTACAACTTTGCCCCGGGGATCGGCGAGGGGTTCATCAACGCCCTCATGCGGTGCAGGTTTTCCGACGACGACGGCTATACCTGGCAGGACGCCGGAATCGACATGCCCTACAAGAGAAACCCGAAGTACGACCACCCCGGTCCGGATGTGTTGAGCCGCTGCATCGTCTGGCAGAAGCCGATCCGGGATGCCAAGGACCGCCCGGTGGTTCCCCTGACCCGGTCCACGGCGGCCTACGTCAAACCATTCTCCAAGGACAAGAACCTGGGCGAATGCCGCTGTGAGTTCATCCGTTACGAGAATATCGACGAGGGGCCCCATCCCAGGGATCTCAAGCTGACCTATCTTCCTGAGGATGAGGACCTGATCTGGGTCCCCTGCACCTTCGAGCCGGAAAAATCCCAGGGATATACCTTCTGTCAGGAACCGGGAACCGTGCTCCTGCCGGACGGACGCCTGTTCGGGGCCATGCGAACCGCCAACGGGCAGATCTGGTATACGGTGTCGGACGACGCCGAAGCCCGGACCTGGCGAAAGGCCGAGATGTTGAGGTACCGGGACGGCGGCAAACCGGTGGAGAACCCGGTTTCGCCCACCCCCATGTTCCGGCTTTCCGACGGACGCTTCATTCTCTTCATGCAGAACCACGACGGCACCGGTTACGGAGGCAAGGGGCCGCTGGACCTCAATGCCCGCCGCCCCCAGTTTTTCGTGGTGGGCGAATTTCGTCCCCAGGCCCATCAGCCCGTCTGGTTCAGCCGGCCCAAGATGATCTTCGACACCCACGCCACGGGCGTGTTTCCCAAGTACTGGAAGTGGTTGTCCATGTACGCCAGCTTTACCGAGCACCGGGGCAAGCGCATCCTCTGGTACGCCGACCGAAAGATATTCGTGCTGGGGCGCTATATCACCGACGAGATGCTGGCCGACATGACCGTCCCCAGGGCGTAGCCAGGCTGCGCCTCAGGCCGACGAAGGAATTGTTGATTGTTGATTTCGGATTGTTGATTGGGGGGCATTACAACCGACGTTGCATTAGATCCGAATCCAATCAAAAATCTGCAATCCAAAATCCACAATACTTTCTCGTCCGTCAATGCTGACATCGACTACAGGAGTCATACGATGGAATCCACACGATTTCCCTCCACCACTTTGAGCCGGCGCGGTTTTTTGGCCGGGACGGTAGCGGCCACGGTGCTGGCCCTTCAGGGTCGGCACGGTGTTGCGGCCGGCCCGGTCCTCCCGGGACCCGACTCCGAGACCGCGGCCGAGCGGATCTATCGCAGGCTCCGGGGTCCGGTGGTGCCCATCAACATCCCCCTGGCCAAGGACTATTCGGTGGACTACGGCAATCTCAGGGCCTACGTGGACTTTCTCTGCGAGAACCAGGCGCCGGTCATCTTCTTTACCCATGGCAGCAGCGAGTTCAAGAGCATGAGCGAGGCCGAGATCGAAAAACTGTGCCGGACCGCGGCCGAGCAGGCTCGCGGCCGGGCCCTGGTGATCGGGGGCACCGGGAAGTGGTGGACCGGCCAGAGCATCGACTTCATCCGGCGCCTGGAAGACTCGGGAGTGGACGGCATCAACCTGCACCTGTTCACCACCAAGCCGGAGGAGGTCTACGCCGCCTTCGCCGAAGTCGCCGGCCGGACCCGGCTGCCCCTGCTGGGTTACGACGAGAATTATTCGGCGGACCTGGTGGCCCGCCTGTCCACCATCCCCGGAGTCTGTGGATTGAAGAGCCATGACGCCCTCTACCGCTACCACGACTTCATTCGGGCGGTGGAGGGCAAGAAGTTCGTGATCGTCGGCGGGGGGCAGATGCGCAATTTCCTCTATGGATACCTGATCGGCTCCCAGGGCTATCTCTGCGCCTATGCTCCCTTCGCCCCGGCAATCGCCTTCCGCTTCTATGGCGCTCTGAAACGCAACGACCTGGATGAAGCCCGGCGGGTGATGTTCGAATACGAGGACCCGCTCATGAAAGTTGCCGGGGGCCTGGGCTGGGGCCAGTCCATCAAGAGCATTCTGCAGATCAAGGGACTCTTCCACACCAATCTGTGGCGGCCGCCCGTCCCCTCCCACGGACCCGAGCCCAAAAAACAGTTGCGGCAGTTCCTGGCCGACAAGGGCCTCCTCTAGCGAGGCAGTGCCTCAGACCCACAGGCAGGAAAAAAGATATCCACGAAGGACCACCAAGGACTACCAAGGGCCACGAAGGGAATGATTGCGGCTTTTCCAGCAAGCCATACCCTGGCGTATTCAGCACTCCCGTCGCGGAACTTGCGACTCGAAGCGCTTCTTTTTCAAGAGCCGTTGGTGTTCGTTCGTGGTTCGCTGTTCAATTGCGTCCGGCCGGCCATCGAGATTATGATTGAGGCGCGGCCGGTATCGTCCGCCAGATCCCGAAAACACCGGCGCCAGTCATGACACTGCCGACCGATCGCCGCGACTTTCTGAAGTCCTCGGCCCTGATTGCGGGGGCTTCGGCGGTTGCCTCCAGCCCGATGGCCATGTCCCTGGAATCCCCTGTCGAGCCTGCCGCCGCGGCCGAGCTGAGAGCCCGGCTGCTGGAATGCCTGGGTGGCGGCTGGCCCGACCCCTGCGAGCTCGAGCCCAGGGTCGCGCGGGAGGAGCAGCGCGAGGGTTACCGCCTGCTTTGGGTCGATTACGCGGTGGAACCCGGGGATCGGGTGCCGGCCATCCTGTTGGTCCCGGACGGAGTCACTTCCGCCTCGCCGGCGGCCGGGGTGGCCCTCTGGCACCAGCACGCGGGAAAGTGGCACCTGGGCAAGACCGAGCCCGCCGGCCTGGCCGGCGATGGGATGCACCATACCGGCGTGGCCCTGGCGCGACTGGGATACGTGGTGCTCTGTCCCGACGCCCTTTGCTTCGAGGATCGCCGGGACCCCGAGGGCAGGTTGAAGGGCGGCGCCTATGAGCGGTACGAGTTCCTGCGGCAGGTCGTGCAGGGGCGCTGCATGGCCTGGAAGAACATTCTGGATATGCGGCGGGCCGTCGACTACCTGAGCGTCCGCCCGGAGGTCGACGCCAGGCGCCTGGGATGTTACGGCCACTCCATGGGGTCGACCCACACCTGGCTGGTCGGGCCCTGGGAGCCCCGCTTGAGATGCCTGGTGGGCAACTGTTGCCTGCCCACCTACCGGGCGATTCACCGCCACAAGCTGCTCCACTGCTTCCCCAACTTCATCCCGGGGTTTCACCGATATGGGGACACGCCCGATATCGCCGGCTTGATTGCTCCCAGGGCGCTGCATCTGAACTTTGGCGAAAAGGACGCCAGTTCGCCCATCGGGGAGGTGCGACGGGGAATGGAGCGCATCGGCCAGGCCTACGCCCGGGCCGGGGCCGCCGGCCGCTTCACCTGGTTCATCGAGCCCGGAGCCGGCCACGTCTTGTCCGAGACAATGTGGCGGCGGGTCCGGGAGACGCTTGGGAAGTACCTGTCGTAACGGCCGGCAGGTCAGGCGGGGCCGAGTCGCCTTGGGGCGGCGCGCCGGCCGGAGCCGAGGATCGGTGGTTGGCCGCGCCGGGAGCGAAGGGACAGAGGGAAAGGCGAGAAGGGGCAGTCTGAATGAGTTTGCAGCAGCGCATCGGTGACAGGGAAAGGAAGTACGTCCTGGAGGTTCTCGAGGGCCAGTTCCGGAAGTCGGACAGCGCGGCCAGCACCCGCCTGGAGCAGGTTTTCTCGGAAACCATCGGCGTGCGCTTCGCCATCGGATTTGTCAACGGCACCGCCACCATGCACGCCGCCCTGGCGGCCATGGGGATCGGGCCCGGGGATGATGACGAGGGGTTGGCGGAGCGGATTCGCCGTTTCAGCAACCTGGGATAAAGACTTTCATCTGCAAGTGCCGACTAACGGTTGCATGAAACATGGGAAGGGCCCAGAGAAGATAGCGTCGTCTTCCAGACCCATTCCCGAGCGCACGTTCCCCAAATCACCCATGAACCATGAATCGCCACCGCGCTCATCGATGCCGTGGCGGCTGCGGAGGACTTTCACCATGGCTGGAAACCGATTGTCCTATCTGTTGATCATTCCGATTCTCGCGGTGACCGGGCAGGGATTCGCTCTGGCGCAAACCTCGGCTTGCGCCGATCACTCGATTTCCGCCGGGGCGGTGCGGACCTACGAGGACGTGGAGGCGTTCGTCAAATGCGCCTACGAGTTCGTCCAGGAAGTGGGTATCGAGGAGGCGCACAGGGCCTTCCACGAAGACGAACGGTGGAGAAAGGGAGCCAACTATATTTTCGTCTCCGAGGATACGCCGGTGAGTGAACAGACTCGGAGCCTCGTGTTTCCGCCCGACCCGTCCAGGGAAGGACAGACGATCACGCGGCTGCTGGACGACGCCTTCGGCAACAACTACTACAGGGATCGGCATCGTATCCTGAGCCTCGTCGGCGAGGGCTGGATCCATTACGCGTTCACGAACCCGGCGACCGGCATGGACGAGCCCAAGGCCTCCTACGTCAAGAGCATCGACTGGGACGGGATCCCGGCCGCCATCGGCTCCGGCATCTACCGCCGCGACCTCCCGGGGACCTGCCGGCGAGGAGAGGTCAACGCCACCGTGCTCAGCATGGATCCGTCCAACGAGAGGCTGCAGGAGTTCGTCCGTTGCGCCGCCATGGAAATGGCGGCGACGGGGTACGTCGCCTCCTTCAGCCTGTCCGCCGACCCCCGGTGGAGGCATGGCTCGATCTATGTGTTTGGCGTGGACGGAAACGGCAACACGCTGTTCAGCGGGGATCCCTACCGCCGGGGCGGATGGACCTTGGGCGGGCAGGGTAGCGAGTTGACCTCCCTGGCCGACCGGGACGACTTGAGCGTGGCCCAAGCCTTCGGTGAAACCTTCCTCTACACCATGAGCCGAAATCCAGCCACCGGAATGGAGCAGCGGAAGGTCGTCTTCGTCAAGCGGGTGGTCACTTACGGCCTGCCGATCCTCATCGGCTCGGGCTACTATCTGGACGATTGAAAACCGCGGGCGATAGGGTCTGCGGGGCGGCTTGCGCAAGGCCATCGAGCGCTGCCGAGGTTAGAGTCGATCAACCGACCGGTCCGGCCCTCGACTCCCGCCGGACAGGTAGCCGGCCCAGTCATCAATCAATTCGCGATGATGTCCTTCCCAGTCCAGCCCGGATCAGGGTCGCCGGCCATTGCCTTCCGGACCTCGGCGCTGGGCACCCCGGCCGTGCCCCATAGGTCCGTCTGTTCCGGCACCCGTCTCCACACCGCGGGTTCGTGGGTTGTTTCGTCTTCGATGTCCTCCATGTCGCTGTAGAATTCGGCCACGCCGGCCGATAGCTCGATGCAGCGGTTTTCCGGGTCTAGAAAGCGCAGCCCGTATCCGCCGCCGGGTTCGTCCAGGTCATCCGGCGGCGCTACGAGGGGAGTTCCCTTCCGTTCGAGATCGAGTGCCGCCACGTCGACGTCCTCGCGTCCGTCAACGCTGAAGGCCAGGTGGTGAAGCCCGCACCGGACCGCCGGATGCAGGCTGAGAATGTGGTGCTCGGTCGACGACCCTCGGAAATATCGTGCGTGCCGGTCTTCTCCGGCCGATTGGAGTCCCCAGCCCTCAAGGTAGAACATGGTGTGGGGCGCGATCGCCGGGGACAGCAGCTTGCCGATGCCGTCCGCGGCCACTGCACCTTCCACCGCACGGTAGTCCACCGCGCGCGGCCGGCGCCAGGATACCCGCTGGATGGCGACCGCGCCGAACACAGCCCACGACAGGTAAGCGTCGGTTCCGCCGGACAAACATGGGACAGGCTCACGGCATAAACAACCTGCCGTGGCGGCAACTTCAATCCCAAGCAATTCACGCACTCATGAAACTCGTCAGCTACCTCCTATCGGAAGAGACCCGGCTCGGCGCGCTCGGCAAATCGGGCGATCTGATCATCGACCTGAGCCGCGCCCATCGAAAACTGATGCGGAACAGCCGGTACCCGATCCGCGCACGGCACATGTCGCGTCCTCTGCCGACGCAGATGAAAGAACATCCCGGCGGAAAACGCCTATGACCACATCGCCGGCTATACGATTCTGAACGACGTGAGCGCACGGGATGTTTCGTTGCGCGTTCTGTTTGGGACGCCGGGGCCGTCCGACATCCAGGAATCTTTGAGCAGCAAAAACGAACTGGATGCTGTTCCCTCCTGGTCAACTCGCTTTCCTCTGAAAGTAAACTCTTGAAGTGTGTCCGGAATTGGGACGTGTGAGTCCCAGATGCGGACGGGGGTGGGACCAGGCGGTTGGACCTGAATCCCGTATCCCTCTGTTTCACAAAGAGTTAATGCTCTGGAACTGATGGCAAGGTGATTGCAGTAAGTCATCTGAGCCGAACCGCAGAGCCTGACTCCGTAACCTCAAGGGAAGTGACCGTGCTAAGAGCCGAGAGACTCACCAAGCGGTACCGCGGCATTCCGGTAGTTGACCAGGTCACATTTGAGGTTAAGCCCGGAGAAGTCGTTGGGTATTTGGGACCGAACGGCTCGGGCAAAAGCACAACAGTGAAGATGCTGACCACTCTTCTGGAACCGTCTCACGGACAGATCCTTTTCAACGGCCAGCCCATCCAAGTTGACCTTAACGGATACAAAAAGCGCTTGGGCTATGTTCCCGAGGAGTCCCATCTCTATCCCTATCTGACGGGAACTGAATACTTGCAGTTGGTCGGTCGACTGCGCTCTATTCCGGAAAGGTTGCTGAACGAGAAAATCGATGCGTTTCTGCGGTTGTTTTCGCTCCACCCCTACCGCCACTCTGCTATTTCAGCTTACTCCAATGGAATGCGACGAAAGATCTTGATCTCTGCTGCTTTGCTCCACAACCCTGACGTTGTCATATTCGATGAGCCAGATTCCGGGCTGGACATTGGGTCGGGCCTGGTTCTGAGGAGCCTTGTCCAGACGTTGGCTGAGGAGAGCAAGATCGTCCTTTACTGTTCTCATCTCCTCGATGTCGTCGAGAAGCTTTGCTCGACAGTCGTGATTCTCTACCGGGGAAGGGTTGTTGCGAATGACTCGATCGACCACTTGAGAACCTTGATGCGAAGACCCTCACTAGAGGAGGTGTTCACCGAGCTGGTGCACCAAGAGGACGCAAACCATGTGGCGCGCGACATCGTGGACGTCATGAAATACTGATGTGATCATGGGCTTTTCTGGAAACTTCCTGGGTCCGGAAAGACGGGGTCCCGTTTTTCTACTCACCCGCCACTTCTTCAGACAGTTTTTTCACAGTGACCTGCCAACCCCACAAACCGGGACGGAAGTAACCCTGACGCATGTCCTGGCTCTCCTGATGGTTCCAGGGATCTTCATCTCGGTTAGCCTGGCTCGCAAGTATGCGTTTCTCCTGGCCCATTTCCCTCTGTCTGTTCATCAGGAAGCTACCTTGGAGGACAAGTTTTTCTTTCTCTCATTCTCCATGCTTGTGGTCGCGTTTGTGGCGGTGCTCAATTGGGATACTTTGTTCCCCACTCGCAAAGACTACAATATTCTCACTCCACTCCCCGTCCGGATGAGAACGTTGTTCGCATGCAAGGGGCTGGCTCTCGTTCTCTTGCTTCTCCTGTTCACACTTACAGTCAACGCCATTCCGACAGTGCTGTTTCCTCTGGTTGTCAATGCCAACATGGGTTCACTGCTTCATGAAGGACGGTTCCTTCTGGAGTCCGGTGAGCGTGAACAGATTCAGGAGCAAGCCACGTTGGTCTTTGCGGGGGGGTTTGTTTTGACGCACGCTTTGAGCGTTATGGCCGGAAGTGCGTTTGCTTTCTTCTCAGTGGTTTCGATCCAGGGAATTCTGATCAATCTGTTCAGAAGCGAGATGCTTCGCTTTGTTTCTCGTGCCGTACAGCTGATGATGATGATGAGTCTGCTTTCAGTGCTCTTCGTTTTCCCCCAATTGATCTTCAATTTTGAGAGTCTGCAGCATAACGAACTCTTTCGGACCCTTTCCCCCCCCATGTGGTACCTCGGTCTCTATCAATGGCTTCTTGGCAGTGGAGACTTTCGGCTTGAATACCGAATGGGTCTGACAGCACTGACGATGACGGCCCTTTGCTGTCTCCTGACATACCTGATTGCCTACAAGCGGCAGGTTCAGGAGTCGTGGGAGTCCACGGAGACAGTGCGCCGGCCCGCGAAGGGTATTCGTTTCCTGGCCGCCACCCTTGATCGCTTGGTGTTGAGGAACGAAACAGAGCGCGCCACATTTTACTTTGTCGCAAGAACGCTCCTGAGAAGCCAGAAGCACCGTATTTTTCTGGGTGGGTATTTCAGTGTGGGAATGGCATTGGTACTTGTTGTGCTGATGGATGCACTCTCGAGGAGTGGACCCGAAGATTGGAATCCGCAGAGCATTCCGCTGCTATCCGTGCCGCTGATCCTGTCCTTTTTTGTCCTGGCTGGAATGCGATACGCCTTCACCGTTCCGTCAGAACTGGAAGCCAACTGGATCTTCAGGTTGGCTGAAAACAAGGGGAACGCCAGCGCGATTTCAGGGGTCCATAAAGCCATGCTGGTTTTGGGCATCATGCCTCTATTCATGATGTTGTTCCCTTCCTACTTGATGGTGTGGGACGCGATGACTGCACTACTTCACCTTACTTATGGGTTTACCCTTGCACTGATTCTCATCGAGATCCTCCTTTTCAAGTTTCCGAAGATCCCGTTCACCTGTTCCTACCTGCCCGGCAGAGCGAACCTCAAGGGTTTATGGTTCCCCTATTTTCTCTTCTTTGTGACTTACGCCTATGCCATGGCAAAGCTCGAGGCGTGGCTGTTCGACAACCCGCTCTATTTCATACTGTTCAATGCCTTCGCAATTCCTGCATTGATTGCAGCCGTGATGTACAGGAACGACCTATGGAACAGCAATCCGGCCATTGTTTATCTTGAAACTGCCGAACCAGCCGTCAGAACTCTGAAACTGAGTGGATAGCCCACAGAGGCCCGGCGACCAGTGTCTCACCGTTGATTCGAATCGAGAACACGGAGAGGTGCCACTTTCAGGTCATAGAGGTGATCCAAGTGCTCAGGAATAGGTGTGGAGGAGGGATAGGAGAATCCACAGTGAGTGAAAAAGGGAATCCATCAGCGAGAATCCTGGTCGCTGACGATCAATCGGCTGTGTTGGAAGCGGTTCGATTGTTGCTCAAGCGAGAAGCCTTTCAGGTAGAGACCGCCCGGAGCCCACGGCAAGTCCTTGGTCTTCTGAGGGCTCGGGAGTTCGATGTCCTGCTCATCGACCTGAACTACACGCGGGACACCACATCCGGTCAGGAGGGACTGGATCTGCTCACAGAAATTCGCGAGCTTGACGCGACACTTCCAGTGGTGGTGATGACAGCATGGGGAAGCATTGAGCTCGCGGTAGAGGCCATGAGACGAGGCGCCCGAGATTTCATTCAGAAGCCCTGGGAAAATCAGCGTCTGGAAGCGATATTGCGAACCCAAATCGAGCTGGGTCGCGCACTCCGTCAGAGCCGCCGTCTCGAGGCCGAGAATCAAGTACTACGGGATCAGAAGCTTCCCAGGCTGATCGCGGACTCCGAAGCCATGGAGCCGGTCCTGGAGATGATTGAACGTGTGGGTCCGTCGGATGCGAATATCCTGATTTCCGGAGACAACGGCACGGGCAAAGGGGTGGTGGCGCATCATCTGCACGCGGTTTCGCGTAGGGCTCGAAAGCCGCTCGTGACAGTCAATACAGGCGGGCTCCCAAAGGGCGTATTCGAAAGCGAGGTGTTCGGCCACGTCAAGGGCGCTTATACCGATGCGAAAGCCAATCGTATCGGACGCTTTGAGATGGCCGATGGGGGCACCCTCTTTCTTGACGAGATATCCAACATTTCCCTCAATGAGCAAGCCAAACTCTTGCGGGTCCTGGAGAGTGGAGAGTTCGAACCTGTAGGTTCTTCGAAGACTCGCATCGTCGATGTCAGAGTCTTCTCCGCCACCAACGCTGATCTCAAGAAAGCTGTAGCCGAAGGCCGGTTCAGGCAGGATCTGTATTTCCGGCTGAATACAATCGAGATCCACCTGCCGCCCTTGAACCAGCGACAGAAAGACATACCGCTGCTTGCGGAGTACTTTCTCCAGCGGCATGTGCGGCGCTACGGCAAGGAGTTGGTCGGATTCGATGACGCCGCCTCACGGGCCATGCGTGACCATCTTTGGCCGGGAAACGTCCGCGAGCTCGACCATGCCGTAGAAAGAGCAGTCCTTATGGCAAAGGGTACGAGGGTGCACGTTGCCGACCTTGGCCTCGGTCTTTCCCGCAGCGGAGCCATTGCTCTGGAAGACCTCAATCTGGAGGAAGTCGAGCGACTGTTAATCCAGAAGGCACTGGTTCGGTGTAAAGGCAATGTCCGCAAAGCGGCAGAGGTCTTGGGGTTGAGCCGGAGCGCCCTCTACAGGAGGCTGCAGCGACACGGTCTGTGAGCCCTATCCAGATGGCAAGACAGGGCGACAGATTGACTGGACGATATTGACCAAAGGGTCGATTTGTGGCCGAGCGAACACCCATCATGGAACGAAGACTCACTCATGAGGGGCGGATCACGCTTCTGGCGGTTGGTGCGGGAGTGCCGGCAACGGCTGTGGCCTTGATCCTGCTCTGGACCGGAGATTTCAGCTCCAGGACACAGTGGACCTTGACGCTGTTTCTCTTCCTGCTCTGGTGGGGATTTTCCTTTGCTGTGCGCGGGTGGGTGCTTTCCCGGCTCCAGACGCTGTCCAATCTTCTTGCGGCACTGCGGGAAGGAGACTATTCATTTCGGGCAAGAGACGCGAGGAGGAATGATCCGTTGGGTGAGGTGATGTTGGAAGTCAATACTCTTGGCGAGACTCTCCGAGAGCAGCGTCTGGAAACACTGGATGCCACCAATCTGCTCCATCGTGTGATGGCGGAAATCGATGTGGCCATCTTTGCTTTCGATGATGGAGAGCGGTTGCAGCTCGTGAATAGAGCAGGAGAAAGGTTGATAGGGAAGACTTCAGAGAGGATTCTGGGGAGTCGAGCCGAGGAACTTGGCTTGGCCAATTGTCTGAGCGGTGGGCCCGTGGCGATCCTGGATGAGACCTTTGCAGGACAGTCAGGTAGATGGGGTGTACGGCGCAGCAGCTTTCGATCCCAGGGGTTGCCGCACCAGCTGCTGGTTCTATCAGATCTAAGTCGCACCCTGAGAGAGGAGGAACGCTTTGCCTGGCAGCGTCTGGTAAGGGTCTTGGGCCACGAGCTCAATAATTCTCTCGCACCCATCAAGTCCATAACCGGAAGCCTCGAAAGCGTGATGTCCCGGAAGCCTCGGCCAACAGACTGGGAGGAAGACCTTCATCGGGGTTTGGAAGTTATTCGGTCTCGCTGTGATTCGCTCAACCGTTTCATGCAGGCTTATACGAGGCTGGCACGGCTGCCACGGCCAAAGATCGGCTCGGTAGAACTGGGGGGCTTGATCCATCGCGTCATGAGTCTGGAAACCCGCCTTCCGGTTGTGCTGGAGGCGGGCCCGGATTTCACCATCCAGGCCGACGGGGATCAGTTGGAACAACTGCTGATCAACCTGGTGAAAAATGCCGTTGATGCCGCTTTGCAAACACAGGGGACGGTAAGAACGGGATGGATCAAGAACAAGAATCGGCTGGAAGTCTGGGTAGAAGACGATGGTCCAGGGCTTTCGGACACCGCCAACCTGTTTGTGCCCTTCTATACGACGAAACCTAATGGATTGGGGATCGGATTGGTCCTGAGTCGCCAGATCGCCGAAGCCCACGGCGGACGGCTCTCATTGGAAAACCGAAAAACCGGCCAAGGTTGCGAAGCTCGCCTCTATCTGCCGCTAGGAGTCTGCGCCGCAGGACATTCTCGAAAGGTTCAAGAGCGAGAGGACAGTGCCGAAGATCTGTTGCAGGGAGTGCTTGGGAGCCGCTTAGGCGTTGATGGAGTCTCAAGCGCCCTGTGGGCTCCCACAAT
>JAJDUG010000061.1 GCA_022826755.1 Acidobacteriota bacterium | reverse complement strand
CGCCTGATTATTCGTCCATGACTGACTACGTGCTGGCCTACGCTTGGCTCAAGGTCGCCCTGGACAAAGGGGCCAGTTCCTACACAACTGTGTTCGGACGTAAAGTAACCACAGAGAGTTGGTTGCGACGCAAGATGACCGCCGAGCAGGTGGCCGAAGCTGGGAAACTGGCCGTTAAGATCCAGGAGCGCATCGAATCGTCAAAATTTGAGTAGCTCCCTCCGAAGTTCAACCCCAACGGCTTCGGGAGAAGCGTTGGCCGTCTCACTCATTGAGGAATCAACAGGGGAACAGGTGCAGGCGGCGTTTCCGGGTGTTCTGGTATGCCAGGGAGTGAGCAAGTCCGGCCTGCCAGGCAAAGCTCGCGGATTCAGGTGGGGAGTATAATGTTTACTTGACGCCTGCTGCCTGCCTCATCGCGTCGTTTTCTTGAAGCTCGGCTATAGTCATATCGAGAGCCTGCAACAGAAATGAGATAATTCCACATGTGGATCCACGCCCTTGTCTACCTCCTGCCAATCCTTGCCGGTCCTCTGTCCTCACTCCAAGACTCCACCCCTCGATACATCTTCGGGAAGGCCACAGCCGTCAACGTCGACCTGCTTAAGGTTGACGGATTCGTGGTGGATTTGCGGGGAGCCAAGGCAGCCACTTACAAAAGGAAACCGGAAGAGCTTGACCCCGTTTCCCACCTTCAGATGATGCTCGACAGGCAACCGGTGCGGTGTGAGAATTTGGAAAAGCCCAACGAGTTCGGAAAACAGCGGTTTCTGGGAACCTGCTACCTGGTAGGCAAAAGGACGGAATTGAACCTGAACCGATGGGTAGTGGCCAATGGGTTCGGCAAGTCCTTTGGAACCGACGAATACCGGGAAGACGAAGAGCTTGCCCAAAAACTGGAGGTGGGCATGTGGATGAATCGATCAGGCCTCAGGCTCATCCGCCGCGGTCACCGCTTTCCTCAATTCGACAAACCTGATAGGGGACGATCTATTGGGGGCGGCTGTTGAGCGGTTAGGGCCGATCAACCGACCGGTCCGCCCCTCGACTCCCGCCGGCCAGGTAGCGCCCCCCGCTTTTTCGCCGCTGGTGCGCCACCGCTGAGTGTAAAGGGTGACACGCTTTGCGCCACCTTTTACCCTCCCCTCTGGGGTCGCTCTCTTCACAGAGATCCCTGGCGGGAAGGCCGAAATGCCGAAGACCTGCACCCGGGTTGTCCTGCTCAACTTGGCTCTGACCACCGCCGGACTTTATGCCTGGCTCTCGCCGTGGTCGGGACGAGGTCCCCAGCGCTGCATCCTGTAGTTCCTGTGCATCGATGTTGATTATTCCTGTAAATCACGGGACGCCGCGGTTGCCCCCTCCGGCTCGTCTGCGGGCTTCGCCCTGGCAGGTGCACTCTTGCCCGAGGGGAAGGCAACTCGGCTATAATTCGGGGGTACCCTCAGGGGGCTCCTGCTCCCGGCGTTTTTCGATTCCAGGTTGGGCTCTATAAAGGAGTAGCCATGTCTTTATTTCAGGATAGTATTCTGGAACTCATCACCGAGACCTCCACCAACCTTCCTCCGGACGTGCGGCGGGCCATGGCCGACGGCCTGCAAGCCGAGACACCCGCCACCCAGGCTTCCCAGGCCCTCAACGTCATCGCCACCAACATCGACATGGCTACCGAGGATGAGGGCCCCATCTGCCAGGACACCGGGATGCCCACCTTCAAGATCAGGACCCCGGTGGGCACCAACCAACTGGTGCTGCGGCGGGACCTCCGACAGGCGATTGCCGAGGCCACCCGGCGGGGCAAGCTCCGGCCCAACTCGGTGGACTCGCTGACGGGCACCAACAGCGGTGACAACCTGGGCGCCGGCACCCCCATCGTCCATTTCGAGCAGTGGGAGAACGAGGAGGAGATCGAGATCAAGCTGATCCTCAAGGGAGGCGGCTGCGAGAACAAGAACATCCAGTACTCCGTCCCCTGCGAGCTGCCCCACCTGGGGAGAGCCGACCGGACCCTGGACGGGGTCCGCAAGTGCATCCTGCATGCCGTCTGGCAGGCCCAGGGGCAGGGCTGCAGCGCGGGGGCCATCGGCGTCTGCATCGGAGGCGACCGCACCTCCGGATACACCCACGCCAAGGAGCAGCTCTTCCGGACCCTGGACGACACCAATCCCGACCCTCAACTGGCCGCGCTGGAGGACTACATCATGAAGGCCGGCAACACCCTGGGCATCGGCACCATGGGCTTCGGGGGGCAGGTGACGTTGATCGGCTGCAAGGTGGGTGTCCTGAATCGCTTGCCGGCCTGCTTTTTCGTGTCGGTAGCCTACGACTGCTGGGCTTTCCGGCGGCTGGGGGTCATTCTGGATGCCAGGACCGGGGCTCTCAAGCGCTGGCTCTACAAGGAGGACAAGCCGGCGGCTCCCATGGCGGCCGGCGAAGGATTTCCGCGCACGGGCAGGGAAGTCCGGCTGGAGGCTCCCATCTCCAGCGAGAAGGTGCGCGGGCTCAGGATGGGCGACGTGGTCCTGATCAGCGGCGAGATCTACACCGGCCGCGACGCCGTCCACGCCTACCTGATGAAAAACGATGCGCCGGTGAAGCTGCAGGGCAGCGTGCTCTACCACTGCGGCCCGGTGGTGCTGAAAGACAACGGCCATTACCGGATTACGGCGGCCGGACCCACCACCAGCATTCGCGAGGAACCCTACCAGGCCGATATCATCGAGCGCTTCGGCATCCGGGCCGTGATGGGAAAGGGAGGCATGGGGTCCAGGACCCTGGCGGGGCTGAAGACATCGGGGGCCGTCTACCTGAACGCCATCGGCGGGGCGGCCCAGTACTACTCGCGCTGCATCGAGGAGGTGAAGGGCGTCCACCTGCTGGAATTCGGCATTCCCGAGGCCATGTGGCATCTGCGGGTCAAGGACCTGCCCGCCATCGTCACCATGGACTCCCACGGCAATTCACTGCACGCCGACGTGCACAACGCCTCCTCCATTCTGCTGTCCAAGCTGGCCGAACCCGTTTTTTTCTGAGCCCTCTCCACTCCGGCAGCGGCCGGCCCGGAGAAGGGCTTCCCGCCCGAGCCCTTGCAAGCGGGAAGAGGACCGACTATATTGAGGGCTGTCCCATCGCCTCCTGGTGGGAATGAGCGAGCGGGAGTAATTCAGCGGTAGAATGCCAGCTTCCCAAGCTGGACGTCGCGGGTTCGATCCCCGTCTCCCGCTCCATCTTTTCCTTTTCATCAAGCCAATTGGCACTCAAGACCACTGCACCCCCGGTCAGCTCCTCAACAACGATCCCCGATTGAGGGGGAGTCGCCGAGGCTCGGGCAGCGCCCGCGGTCGAATCGGAGGGGCAAACTGCCCGTACCATGAGTGAGCAGCCCCCCGCCACCGGCGACCCCTCCACCCGGCCCACCGGCATCCGCTGGCTGGTTTTGGCCCTGGCTTGCGTCACGAGCTGGCTCCTCTACCTGCACCGGTACTCGTGGGGCGTTATCAAGCCGGAGGTCAAGTCGGAGTTCGGATTCTCGGACACCCAGTTGGGCTGGCTCGACTCCGCCTTCAACCTCTCCTATGCCTTGTTCCAGGTTCCCGGCGGCCTCTTGGGGGATTGGCTGGGGCCGGCGATCGTGCTGCCGGTGATCATCTTTGCCTGGTCCGGCTGCGTGGCCGGCACCGCCATGGTGGGACAGGCCTGGTCCTTTTTTGCGGTTCGGACCCTGTTCGGCCTGACCCAGGCGGGGGCTTATTCCAATATCTCCAAGGTGACCCGAAGCTGGTTCCCCATGTCGGTGCGCACCACCGCCCAGGGGCTGATCGGATCTTTTTCCGGGCGGGCCGGCGGGGCCAGCGCCGCCCTGGTGGTCGGCACGCTCCTGCTGGGCTGGCTGCAGATGGAATGGCGAGCGGCCATGTGGTGGCTGGCGCTGGCCGGGATCTGCTTTGCCGTTGCCCTTCGGCTGCTGTTCACCGACACTCCGGCCGGCCACCCTTGGGCCAATTCGGCGGAACAGGCGCTGGTGGACGGAGAAGAGCCGGACCAAGCGCCCGCATCCGGCGCCGCGGCGCGTCTGGACCTGAACCGGCCGGCCCTGGCCAACCTGGCCATGCTCATGCTTCATGGCGTGGCCAGCGCCGGCGCCGACATGCTCTACGTCTATTGGATCCCCCTCTTCCTGAGCGAGGCCAAGGGGTTCGACCCCGTTCAGATGGGAATCTTTGCCAGCCTGCCTCTCTGGGGGGGAGCGGCCGGCGGGGCTTTTGCCGGATTGCTCAACGACCGGCTGATCCGTCTCAAGGGACGCAAGCTCGCCAGGAAAGCGGTAGGGCTGACAGGCAAGGTGCTGGCTTCCATCCTGGTCCTGATCAGCCTCGACCTGGAGGACGGCCGCCTGATCATGGTTTTGCTGGCGGGGGCCAAGTTTCTGACCGACTGGAGCCAACCCACGGTTTGGGGAACCATCACCGACATCGCCGGCCCGATATCGGGCCGGGTCTTCGGAGCCGTCAACATGGCCGGTTCGGTGGGGGCCTTCGTAGCGGGGCCCGTGCTGGGCTGGATCAAGCAACGGCTGGGCTGGTCGATTCTCTTTCAAGCCATTGCCGGAGCCTACGTCTTCGCGGGATTGTGCTGGCTTGCCATCGATGCCACCCGAAAGGTGTTCACGGTGGAAACCACCGCTTCCTCCGGACCCAACCCCTAAGGAGTGCCCCGTGCGCCTCGTCAACACCATGCGCCCTTCCATCATTTTCCTGTGGCTGCTCCTGGCTTGCGGAACCGTCCCCGCTCTGGCTGTCGACGTTCTGAAGATGGAGAACGGCGACCGCTTGACCGGCGAGGTGAAGAGGGTGACCGGCCGGAGGGTGTTCCTGAAAACCGCCTATGCGGGCACCCTTCAGATCGACTGGCTGAAGCTGGAGGGCTTCAGCAGCGACCGCCGGTTCGAAGTCGAGGTCGAACGCGGGCGCAAGTACCTGGGCAAGCTGGTCCTGGCTGAAGGGAAGCTCACCGTCGCAACCGCCAAGGAGACGGTTTCCCTCGAGAAGGATGGGGTGGTGGGCCTGGCTCCCAAGGCCGAGAAGGAAGGAGGCAGCCTGTGGCGGGAGGTGGAGGGGACCCTGGACCTGGGCTACAACCTGACACGCGGCAACTCCCGGCTCGATCAGTCCTCGTTCCTGGCGCAGGGTCTCTACGATCAGGGCCACTACAAGATTTCGGGGGATGCCTCCTCCATCTTCGGCCGCCAGGACGATGCCGACCCCGCCAGCCGTCAGACCGCGGGCCTCCGAGTCGACTGGTTCGTCAATCCCCGCGTCTTCCGTTTCGCCCTGGGAACCTTTGAGCACAACGATCGCCAGCGGCTCAATTTCCGAACGGTTCTGGGAGGCGGCCTCGGCCGGACCTTGCTGAAGACCAAGAGGAACGAGTTGGCCCTGTTGGGCGGCGTGACCTTTACCGGGGAACGGTTTCGCGGGGAGCCCGCGACCTCCGAGCCGCCGGTCCGGCGCACTGGAGAAGGGTTGTTGGGGGTGGAGTGGAAGACGGTCCTGAGGGAAAGGATTCACCTCAGCAGCAAGCTGACGGCTCATCCCAGCCTGGAGAGCAGGGAAGATTACCGCCTGGCCTACGACGGCTCCCTGAGGTTGCTGTTCTCCAGGAATCTGAGCTGGAGCCTGAGCTTCTATGACCGTTTTGTCAGTCGGCCTCTCGTTCAGGTACGACGGAACGACTCCGGGCTGGTCAGCGCCTTCGGCATCGGCTTTTAGTGGCCTCCAGCCCGGAGCCCGGGGGCTCAACCGAGCCGCGGTTCGGGCATGGTATGCTTGCCGGGATGTTCTGGAGGGGCTGGCCCCCAGGTCCGATTACTCCGCCTCGTTGCGGGCTGGATGGCGCCTGGCGCCGCTTTCTGAGATCCGGGTGTCGGCCGGCAAAGGGGAAATATGGAGGCCGTCGAATTCAGCCGGTTGAACCTGCTGGTGCTGGTGGTCTACCTGTCGGCCCTGGTCTGGATCGGCCTGAGACTGGCGGGAAAGCAACGGAGCACCGAGGATTTCTTTCTGGGAGGGCGCCGCATGCCTTGGCTCGCGGTCGGAGTCAGCATGTTCGCCTCCCTCACCAGCGCCTCTTCCTTTCTGGGAGTCCCCGGCGTTGCCTTCCGCGAGAACATCTCGATGGTGGTGCTCGGGCTGGTGAGTCCGCTGGTGGCCCCTCTGCTGATCCTGATCTTCTACCCCTTCTACCGCCAGTTGCAGGTCACCACCGCCTACGAGTACGTGGATCTGCGCTACGGCCGGGGGGCGCGCCTGTGCGTGGCCGGACTGTTCTGCCTGGCCCGCATGGGCTGGTTGGGAGTGGTCATCTACTCTCCGGCCCTGGCCCTCTCGGTCATGACCGGCATCGGCCTCTATCCCGCCATTTTCCTGATGGGGATCATCGCCACGGCCTATGCCACGGCGGGGGGACTGTCGGCGGTGATCTGGACCGACGTCCTCCAGTTCACCCTGCTGGCGGGCGGCGCGCTGTGGGTGGCCCTAGCTCTGATAGAGGGCGTCCCGGGCGGCGTGGCCCAAATCATGGCCGTGGCCGGCGAGACGGCCCGCCTGGACGTCTGGCAGTGGCAGTTGAACTGGTTCGAGATGACGGCCTTGGGTGCGGCTCTCTCCTACCTGTTTCAGTTGATGCAGGACTACGGCACCGACCAGGTCTCGGTGCAGCGCCTCCTGTCGGTTCGGGACGCCCGCGGCATGGCCAAAGCGGCCATCCTGAACTCCCTGATCGATCTGGTGCTGATGAACGTGCTGCTGTTCGTGGGGTTGGGCCTGTTCGCCTACTTTCAGGCCTTTCCGGAGCGGCTGGCCGCGGGGGTGACGGGAGACCGGATTCTGGCCTGGTTCATGATCCACGCCCTGCCCGACGGCGTCTCCGGGCTGTTGATCACGGCCATCCTGGCGGCGGCCATGTCCAGCCTGGATTCGGGAATCAACTCGCTCTCCTCGGTGATCATGAACGACTTCATCAAGCCCTTCCGGCGCCGGGCGGTTTCCAGCCGCTCGGAGGTCAAGCTGGCGCGGACCCTGACCCTGGTGCTGGGCGTCTTTGCCATCGGCGCCGCCTGCTACACGGTGCGGATCGGCGAGATTCTCAAGGCCGCCTCGGCCTTTCTGAGTCTCTTCGGGGGTCCGGTGCTGTCGCTGTTCCTGCTGGGGATGTTGACCCGGCGGGCTCATTTCCGGGGATGGATTCTGGGAACGCTGCCATCCCTGGGAGTCTCGGTCTGGCTACAGAACTGGACCGAGGTGCACTTTATCCACTACTTCCCCATTGCCTTCGGCATCAGCTTCAGCCTGGGCTACCTGGCCAGCCACCTGGTCTCGGGTCCCCGGGCGAGGCCGGAACTCACTCTTTGGGGCAGGCCTCCGATGAAGCTGTGATCATTTTTCCAGCACGCAGGCGAAGATCAGGGGGGCCACGATGGTGGCGTCCGATTCGATCACGTAGCGGGGGGTGTCCACGGCCAGCTTGCCCCAGGTGATCTTTTCGTTGGGGACGGCTCCCGAGTAGGAGCCGAAGCTGGTCACCGAATCGCTGATCTGGCAGAAGTAGCTCCAGAGCGGCGTGTCCTCCAATTTCAGATCCAGCTTGAGCATGGGAACCACGCAGATGGCGAAGTCGCCGGCGATGCCGCCGCCGATCTGAAAGAAGCCGATGGGTCCCTGGGGTGACGTCTCTCGATACCAGGCCGCCAGCGACACCATGTATTCAATGCCGCCGCGCACGGTCTGGGGGTTCTTGATGGTGCCCTTGATGCAGTAGGAGGCAAAGACGTTCCCCAGGGTCGAATCCTCCCAGCCCGGCACGAACAGGGGCAGATTCTTTTCACAGGCCGCCACCACCCAACTGTCCTTGGGATCGACCTGGTAGGAGTCGGCCAGAGTCCGGCTGCGCAGCAGTTGATAGACGTATTCGTGGGGGAGATAGCTCTTTCCCTCCGATTCGGCCTGGTACCAGAGTTCCCGGATGGCGTGATCGAGCTTCAGCATGGCGGCCTTTTCCGGGATGCAGGTGTCGGTCACTCGATTGAAGGAACGGTCGAAGAGGTCCTGCTCGGCCTCGGGGGTCAGGTCCCGATAGTTGGGGATGCGCAGATACTCGTCGTGGGCCACCAGGTTGAAGAGATCCTCTTCCAGGTTGGCTCCGGTGCAACTGATGGCGTGGATCTTCTCCTGCCGAATCATCTCCGCCAGGCTGACCCCGATCTCGGCGGTGCTCATGGCCCCGGCCAGGGTCACCAGCATGCGGCCTCCCGAAGCGATGAGTTGCCGGTACCCGTCAGCCGCATCGGACAAGGCCGCCGCATTGAAGTGGCGGTAGTGACGCGCAACGAACGTTCCGATGGGATTGGATTTCATTGAGCCTGGGAGGCGCCCGAGCCGGGCATGACGGGCGTCCTGGAAGCGGCAGGCCCCGGAACAGGCCCGGGTGGGGTTACGGCTTGTCAGCCTTCGGGGTGGCGGCGTTTGCGGGAACGACCAGGGTCTGGCCGGGATGGATCAGGTGGCCGTGGATGGAGTTGGCTGTCCGGAGTTGTCGAACCGAGACCCCGAATTTCCTGGCAATGGAGCCCAGGGAGTCTCCCTGCCGCACCCGGTACCGGCCATTGGCGGCGCCGGATATCGATCGGCTGCCCGCCGTCCGCCGATTGCCGTTTGCCGCTGCCCGTACCGGAATCGTCAGGCGCTGACCCACAAGAATGCGTGATCCCTTCAGCCGGTTGGCCCGCCGAATTTCGCCCACCGATGTCCCGAAGCGCCGGGCAATGGTAGTCAGGGAATCGCCTCGCCGGACGCGATACAGCGTTGGCCGCGGTGCCTGCGGAGACGGGGCGCCGGCTTTGGCCGAGGCCGCGGGTGCGGGAACGGGAGTCGTCTCCGAAGCCTTGGCCGGCTCGGACAGCTTCAACACCTGGCCCGGGCGAATGCGGGATCCCCTGAGGCCGTTCATTCGCTTGATGGTTGCTACGGAGGTGCCGAATCGTCGGGCAATCACGCTCAGGGAATCGCCCGGGCGGACCCGATAGCTTTCCGGTGGCGGTGAGACCGAAGCCTGTCGCGCCGTCTGCGACTGGGAGGAGCCATCCTGGCCAGCCGAGGCTCGGCGCGAACCGGGGATTCTCAAGACCTGGCCCGCATAGATCCGGGTGCCATCCAGGTCGTTCAACCTCTGTATGGCCTTCACGGACGTTCCGAAGCGTCGCGCAATGACCGTCAACGAGTCCCCCGATCGGATGCGATAGCCGTCCGGGGGCACCTTGGCGGGGGCGCCGCGCCAGCGGACGGCGGGAGCCTTGGCCAGGGCTGATCGAGCCTCTTCCCCTTTACCGGCCGGGACGTGGATGGTGAAACCCGACGGCAGGACCCGGGAACGTGTCCAGAAGCGGCGGCGGAATTGCGGGTTGTATTGCCGCAGGACGTCCTGGGAAAGACCTTCGATGGCGGTGAAGGTCGTCACACGAACCGACTTGTCCAGGTGGATGTCCTGGTAGCGGAGGGGTGCCATCAGCGCCAGCGGACCGAAGTAGTTGCGGTAGTTCTCGGAGACCTCGACCGCAGCCAGAAACTCGGCGTAGAAGTTCTTGCTGGCATAGCGAAATGACCGGGACTTGTACTTGTCGATGATGGTGACGAGGTTGGGCCCGTGACGGCGTTTGGCTCGTGCCATCCCGGCTTGGCCATGGTTGTAGGAGGTGACGGCCAGGGGCCAGTTTCCCAGTTTCCGGTAGGCGTCTTTCAGATAGCGGGCGGCGCCGTCGGTGGCTGCGATGGGGTCCAGGCGTTCATCGATGGAGCGGCCTACTCTGAGCTTGTAGGCTTTTCCTGTCCTGGGCATGAACTGCCAGATGCCGGCGGCGCCCTTGCTGGAGCGGGAAGCATAATTGAAGGAGGATTCCACGTGGGGGAGGCGCACCAGTTCTTTGGGAAGCCCGTGGCGCTCAAAGATGGACTCCATTATCTCCAGGTAGCGGCCGGAACGAATGATGCCCTTGCGGAACCTCTCCTTCACGCCCCGTTGGGCATGGATGTTGTGGCGCAGCTTTCTGAAGAGGGCGCGGGTGGGTTGCAGGCCCGCGGACCGGACCACCTTCAGGATTTCCCGCTGCACGGCGTTGGGATTTTTCAGATTGGGTCCGTGGGTGCGCAAGCGGTTCATGGCAACCGACAGACGGTGCATGCGGTCGCGCACTGTCCTCCGCTGGCGCCTGGAGGCGGCTCTGCTGCGGCCGGCGCCATCCTTGAACTCGACCACCTCGTAGATCAGCCTCAGGTCGTCGGTGTCGTGGAGGACGACCTGGTTGGCTCCATAGCGGGTGAAGACGGCTCGCCAGAAGGCAACCCGGGGTTCAAGCCCCTTGGAGGGAAACCGGTCCGAGATCTTGGTGAGTGAGAAGTTCCGGGATTGGGCCTGGGCCGGGGAAGAAGGGATGACGAGCAGGAGCCCAGTCAACACCCACAGCCAAGTCAATCGGTGCATAGTGCTATTAGGGTACTACTGAACGGGTCAGAAATCCAAAGACTCTTTTCCGGCTGGCGCAATCTCTTCGAAAAATTGAAACGGGTTTTGGTCACCGGGGGTTTCACCGTTGAGGAGATTCCAGGGAATGCAGCCAGTCGTTCAACTCATTGGAACCGGATGAGTCCCCCCGAGGCGTTTTGTCCTTCAGATCGATCCTCCAGGTCTGTCATAATAGGCGCCGGTTTGGCTGCCTGCCTCTGCCTGGACGCTCCCGAGGAACTCAAGGAATGGGAAAGGACCCACAGTCCAGTTCGCGCAGAACCTTCTATCAGCGGATGATCTACGGCGTGAGCAGCCTGATCGCGGCCTCGCTGACCGTTCCGGCCGTCGGCTACCTGTTTCCGTCTCGAAGGAAGGGAAACGCCGGCAAGGGCTGGACCGACGCCGGCGACGTATCGGCTCTCCCCCTGAATGAACCTCGGGAACTCGCTTTCCAACGCAAACGGGTTGACGGTTGGAAGACCTCCACCGAACGGGCTACCGCCTGGGTGGTCAGGACCGACCGGGAACTGATCGCATTCTCTCCCCGATGCACCCACCTGGGATGCGGCTACCACTGGGAAACGGACAACGATCGGTTTGTCTGCCCCTGCCACACCTCCGGCTTTTCCATCACGGGAGAGGTGCTGGAAGGCCCCGCCCCCCGCCCCCTGGACCGCTTCGAAACTCGAACGGAAGGGAACCGCCTATGGCTCGGTCGGGTTCGGACCATCCCGGAGAACGGCGGCCAATGAGGGACCTGATTCGAAGAATCCTGGATTGGGTGGACCATCGCACCGGGTTCGAGACGGCCGTCAAGAACTTCCTCTACGAGGACATTCCCGCTTCCAGCGGCTGGCACCAGGTCTTCGGCAGCGTTGCCCTCTTCCTCTTCTTTGTCCAGGCTTTTACCGGGGTTCTGCTGGCCTTCAACTACGCCCCCCAGCCCGGGGATGCTTACCACAGTCTCCAGTACATCGTGAACCAGATTACCGGCGGGCGCCTGATTCGGGGGCTTCACCACTGGGGATCCAGCCTCATGGTGGTGGTGGTGGGGCTGCACATGATCCAGGTGGCCTTGTGGGGAGCCTACAAGAAGCCGCGGGAGGCAACCTGGATTCTGGGGGTGCTGCTGCTGCTGCTGGTGTTGGCCTTCGGGTTGACCGGCTACCTGCTACCCTGGGACAACCGGGCCTACTGGGCCACGGTGGTGACCATCCAGATTGCCGGGCTGGCGCCGCTGTTCGGGGAGTACCTGGTGGAGTTTCTGGGCGGCACCGAGGGCGTGGGCGTCTCCACCTTCACTCGGTTTTACACCCTGCATGTCCTCATGCTGCCGGCCTTGACCGTGCTCGTGATGATGCTCCACATCCACCTGGTGCGGAAGCACGGGGTAACTCCCTCTCCCCGGGCGATCGGGAAGCCCAAGAAGAAATTCTATCCCGGGCAGGCCTTCAAGGACCTGATGGCTTTTTTCGCCGTCTTCATCCTGCTGTTTGTTCTGGCAGCCACCGTGGACGTGCCCCTGGAGCGCCTGGCGGACCCCAGTGACAGCACCTATGTCCCCCGTCCCGAGTGGTACTTTCTCTTTCTCTTTCAGATGCTCAAGTTCTTCGAAGGCCGCTGGGAAGTGGTTGGAGCCGTGATCCTGCCCACCCTGGCCGTCCTTGCCTTGCTGGCCGTCCCTTTTCTGGATCGCGCCAAGGTCAAGCGCATCCAGCAGCGGACGCTGGCCTTCGCCGTAGTCGGCGTGGTATTGGCCGGCTGGCTGGCCCTGACGGTGGCGGCGGACTTGACCACCCCCGAGCCGGTGGCATCGGCTCGGGAGACGAGTCCGGGTGCCGCCGACTGGCGGCTACTGACGCCGGTCGAGTTGGCCGGGCGAGCCTATTTCCGCAGAGAGAAGTGCGCCGATTGCCACAACCTGGCCGAGGGTGAGCCCAAGATGGGACCCACGCTGGCCACGGTTTCCCAGCGAAAGCCCACCGAATGGCTCATGGCCCACTTCGGAAATCCGTCCGAGGCGGTACCGGGCAGTCCCAGGCCGGCCACGACTCTTTCAGACGAGGACTTGAACGGCCTGGCCGCCTTCGTGTTGAAGCTGACTCCGACAAACGCCGCCGCTCTGGAGGCAGTGCCCCCCTATGCCATGCGGGCGGCAGTGATCTACCAGGAAAGCCAGTGCGGCGCCTGCCACGTCGTCAACGGAAGCGGAGAGGAGAGCGGACCCCCTCTCAACGGCGTCGGCCAGCGCCGCACGGCCGAATGGCTGGAAGAACACTTCCGCGACCCCCAGAAATTCGACCCCCAGAGCGTCATGCCCCCCTACGATTTTCCCACCGGCGACATGAAGGCCATGGTGGCCTACATGCAGGCTTTGCCGCCGGAACTGCAGTGAAGAGTGGAGAGTGAAGAGTGGTTAGTGATGAGGGGATAGTGATTTAATCAACGCGTTGAGCATCTTGTTGATCTCGACGCAATCGTTCAACAGGCACCTGCATTGTTCTGGCGTTGTCATCTCCAGCTTTGCCGACAGTGTCAGGAATGTTTCGAGCTCTGCTAGAGAGCCTCGCGCAACACCAAGCGACTGAACAAACTCTCCCGTCGAGCGCCTCGCCTGCCCCTCCGCGATGTTCGCCGGAATAGAGGACGCCGACCGTCGCATTTGTGATGTGATCCCATACCTCTCCTCAATGGGAAAGGAGCGCGTGAGCGCGTAGATCCGTACCGTCAAGTCCATTGATTTCTGCCAGACGATCAATTCTCGATACGAGCTCAAGGATGTCATAGTGCGTTGCTCGATTGCATAACCATCCGCTCCACTCTCCACTCTCCACTCTCCACTCTCCACTCTTCACTCTTCACTCTTCACCAGCATTTCCACAACCTGCTCGAACACTTCCTCCACCTCGATATCCTCGACCGGGACTCTCCTGACCACCCGGCTGCGGTCGCCTAGCGGGCGGTAGTGCAGGGGGTCGCTCAGGCTGAACAGGCCCAGGGTGGGAACGCCCAGGGCGGGGCCGAAGTGCATGGGGCCGGAGTCGTTGCTCACCAGCAGGCGGCAGCGGCCGATCACCGCGGCCAGGTCCTTCAGTCCGAGTTGACCGGCCAGAGCGTATCGGTCGGTTTTCAGGGAGGACTCGGCCTGCCTGAGAAGGTCCTGCTCCCCGGGCCCGCAGAGAAAGAGGACACCCGGGTCGAACCGGTCGGCCAGCCTGTCGGCCAGGGCGGCAAAGCGCGCCGCCGGCCACATCTTGTCGGCCGCGCTGGCTCCCAGGTTCATGCCGATCAGGCAGGGACATCCATCCATCCCCATTTCCCGCAGGAATCGTTCCGCCGTGGCGCGGTTTTCGGCAGGGACCTCCAGCCGGATGTCACGAGCCCCCGGGCTCACTCCCAAGGTTTCCACCAGGGAGTCGAACCGTTCGGCCACGTGCAGGCTCTGGTCCTCGGGCACCGGGTCCAGGTTGAAGCAGAAGGGCAGATAGGAGGCCTCGTTCCTCTTGAGGCCGATCCGCCAGGGGGCCCGGCTGTACCAGGCCAGCAGGTTGGTTTCCTGAAAACCGTGGAAATCGATCACCAGGTCGTAGCGAGCCTTGCGCAGCTCATGGGCCGACCGGAGTGCGCTGAGCGCTCCCGACCACCAGGGGCTGTCCCGCATGCCGATGCGGTCCGAAGCAATCACCCTGTCGACGCCGGAGCACATCTCCAGCGCGGCAGCAAAGCGTTGATCCGCCAGGGCGGAGATGTGGGCGGCGGGGAACCGCCGGCGCAGGCCCCGCAAGGCAGGAATCAGCAGCACCAGGTCCCCCAGCCGGCCGTAGCGGATGACCAGAATCCTGGAGACATCGGGGAGTGCGACCATGGGAGTGGAAATCCGGTTCGCGACAGGCTGATTGTCCTTTGGGATTCACGACTGCCGGCGAAGATTGTAGGGAAGCCCCCCGCCTCAGTCAAAGCAGGGAGATTTGACGCCAAAGGGGTCCGCCCGGGTGGGCCGCCGGCCCCGCCCGGAAAGCAGTTGCTTTGTTGGAACCGCTTGATTATGCTTTTTAGCCCTGCGAAAGGTCCTTTTCATTCTTTGTCTTGCGCTTGCAGGAGTCCAGCCATGTCCCGGGCGTCCATACCTGGAATGTCTCGAAGAAACTTCCTTTCGGCCGCGCCGCTGACGGCCGCCGGAGGAATGGCCGCCGCTGTTCCCTCCCGAAAGAGGCCACGCGTTGCCGCGGTGGTCAGCGAATACCGCCGCTACTCTCACGCCCAGCACATCGTGGATCGATTCCTGTGGGGTTACGGCTGGGGAAACCGCCACCATCGCCCTCCCATGGACGTGGTCTCGGTGTACGTCGATCAAACTCCCAAGAACACCCTCATCCACGACCGCCTGCGGCGGTTCCCGACGATGAAGAAGTACCCCACCATTGCCGAGGCCCTGACTCGGGGGGGAAGCCGGTTGGCCGTGGACGGTGTGCTGCTGATCGGCGAGCACGGCAACTATCCCAGGAACGAGAAGGGACAGACCCTCTATCCCCGCTACGAGTGGTTCAAGGAAATCACCCGGGTCTTCCGCGACAGCGGGCGGAGCGTCCCCGTTTTCAACGACAAGCACCTTTCCTGGAAGTGGGAATGGGCCAAGGAGATGGTGGACATCTCCAGGGAGTTGGACTTTGCCTTCCTGGCCGGCTCCTCGGTGCCGGTGACGCCCCGGCTGCCCTCCATCGACATGCCCCTGGGCGTGGAGATCGAGGAGGCGCTCTGCCTGGCCGTGGGAGGGATGGACGGATACGACATCCACGCCCTGGAAGGGCTGCAGTGCATGGTCGAGCGTCGGCGCGGGGGCGAAACCGGGGCGGCATCCATCCACGGCCTCAAGGGAGATCCCGTCTTCCAGGCCATGAATGCCGGATCCTGGCAGGCGGGCGGGTGGGATCCGGAGCTGTTCCATGCCTGTCTCTGCCGCAGCCACAGCCTGACTCCCAGCCGCGAGGGGTTCAACCACGTCCTGCCCAGCCTGGAGGAGGTCCCGGGGCTGATCCCTGATCGCGCGCCGGTCGCCTATCGCTTCGAATATCTCGACGGGCTCAAGGGGACCATCCTGCTGATGGAGGGACTGGTGATGGACTTCACCTTCGCCGCCCGCCTCAAAGGGGGCGAGGTGATCTCCACCCAGATGTTTCTGCCGCCCCGGGAGGTCTGCAACTTCTTCAATCCGCAGTGTCATCACGTGGAGCAGATGTTCCTGACGGGGAAGGCCGGCTACCCGGTGGAACGCACCCTGCTGACCACCGGCCTGACGGCCGCCGGCGTCGAGTCCGTCTGGCAGGGGCAGAAGCGCCTGGAGACCCCCCACTTGAACATCCGCTACCAACCGACTCAAGAGTCCACTTTCTGGAGGAGCTGATGCTCAGCAGACGGACCTTCCTGGAAATCGCCGCGGCCTCCGGATTGGCGGCCCACCTGGGCTGCTCCGGAGGTCCGCCGGCCAAGAAGCGGAAAAAGCTGGCCATCATCGCCTCCATTTGGAGGTACCTCTCCCATGCGCAGCATTTCGGGGACCGCTTCCTGGTGGGATACCCCCGCAAGGGCCGATGGCATCACCCCGAAATGGACGTGATCTCCCTCTACGTCGACCAGAAGCCCGAGGGAGACCAGAGCCAGGCCCGGGCCGACGAGTTCGGCTTCAAGGTCTACCCCACCATCCAGGAGGCCTTGAGGTGCGGCGGCGACAAGCTGGCGGTGGATGCCGTGCTGTTGATCATCGAGCACGGAGACTATCCCCGAAACGCCAAGGGACAGGTGCTCTATCCGCGCTATGAGTTCTTCCAGCAGGTGGTGGAGGTCTTCGAGCAGGACGGGCGCGCCGTTCCGGTGTTCAACGACAAGCACCTCTCTTACGACACCGCCAAGGCCAAGAAGATGGTGGCCGATTCCAAGCGTCTGGGGTTCCCCCTGCTGGCGGGATCTTCCCTGCCGGTCACCTGGAGAATCCCGGCCATCGAGTTTCCGCTGGACTGCGTCATCGAGGAAGCCCTGATGGTGGGGGTGGGGTCCTCCGACGCCAGCGACTATCATGCCCTGGAGGCCATGCAGTGCATGGTGGAGCGGCGCCGGGGCGGAGAATCCGGGGTCAAATCGGTGCAACTGATCCAGGGCGATGCCGTGTGGAAGGCCGGCGAGGAGGGCCGCTGGTCCAAGAGGCTGCTGGAGGCGGCGCTGGCGCGCTCCAACAAGCTGCTGGGAGACACCCTGATCGACGCCCGGCCCCAGGACCTGGCCAACAACGGCCAGTTGCCCAAGATCGTCAAGGAACCGGCCGCCTACTTCATCGAGCACGCCGACGGCCTGCAGTCCACCCTGCTCATGCTGAACGGCGGCGTGCAGGACCGGACCTTTGCCGCCAAGCTGCAAGGGGTCCCGGAACCTCAGTCCCTGCTGTTTCAACTGCCGCCCGTGCCCAACGTGACCTATTCCGCCTGCCTGGCGGAAAAGATCGAGGAGATGATCGAGACGGGTCAGGCCCCCTTTCCGGCGGAGCGGACCCTGATTGTCAGCGGGATCCTCGACCACTGCCTGGAATCGAAAGTCCAGGGCAACCGCAAGCTGGAGACTCCCGAGCTGCAGATCCGTTATCAGCCCCCCGAAGGCTCTCATTTCTGCAGAGCCTGAACCCCTTGGCGGGGACGCGTTTTCTGGTTGGGTCTCCAGTTACGACGAGAAGAGGAGATTGGAAATGGAGCACACCCGACGGACTTTTCTGGGAGCCGGGGCTCTGGGAGCGGCCGCTCTCGGGAATGCGCTGGCTGTCCCGGCAGCGGCCTCCGGCACAAAACCGGGCACCCGTCCGGCCAGTGACAAGCGCCCCAAGCCTCCCGCCTACCGCATCATCTACAACTGGGACGGCGCCCCCCTCGACTACTCCGAATTCCCCCAGTCTCAGGACCAGTTCCTGGACAAGGTCTACGCCCCCATGAAGGACACCCAGGTCGGGGCCCATTTCTGGTGTCTGGGCACCCATGAGGCCAAGTGGGCGTCCCAATCGATGGAGATGGTGGGGGACACCGTGGACCGGAAGTACGACAGCGTCCGGTCCATGCGCCACAGTGAAGGGGTGCGGGCCATGCTCGAACGAGGCGAGAACCCCTACCAGGCCGTGGTGGACCGGGGGCACGAGCTGGGGATGCAGGTCTATGCCTCCATCCGAATGAACGACAACCACTTCCGGGGTATGCAGGTTTCCGAGATGGCGGACACCCGGATGCGGGGCCTGACTCAATTGCGCCGCGATCACCCGGAGTGGTGCCTGGGACCGCGCCAGGCGCCGAAATGGTTCGCGGCTTCCTGGAACTTCGCCATCCCCGAGGTGCGGGAGCACCGGCTGCGCCACGTGACCGAGGTCTGCCGCCTGGCCGACTGGGACGGCGTGGAGCTGGATTGGCAGCGGCATGCCTTTCACCTGCCCCTGGACGACGCCTACCGGCTGCGCTACACCCTCACCGACCTGCAGCGGGCGCTACGGCGCATGACCGAGCAGGTGGGACGGGAGCGGGGCAGACCCTTTCATGTGGCGGTCCGGGTAGCCACCACCATGGAGTCCTGCGGGCGGATCGGCTATGACCTGCCGGTCTGGATCCAGGAAGGGCTTTGCGACCTGGTCATCGCCGGGGGAGGAGCCGGAACCGACTACGGCGTCGAGGTGGAGGCCTTCCAGGACTTGCTCGAGGATTCGGGAATTCCCTTTTACCCCGGGTTCGACTCGGGCTTCTGGGGTCCCCATGAGAGCCTCCTGCCCAGGCAACAGTGGAATACCGCCATGGTGCGCGCGGCGGCCAGCGCCTATTGGGAACGGGGAGCCGACGGCATGTACGTCTTCAACTGGCATGCCAACGAGAAGACCCGGCGGCCCCTGCTCACCACCATCGGAGCCCCGGAGACCCTGAAGCGGACCGACAAGGTGTACGCCACCCTCCATCGGTACGTCGGAGGCTGGCCCTTCAGCGAACCCAAGGAGGGAGCCTGGGCCGGAGCCGACCTGCACGACCGCATCTACGGCGAGACTCCCGTCAAGCTCTATCCCACCCTGACCGAGGAGGGGCCCGGTTTTCAGGTGGGGGTCTACGACGACACCCGAAAGGAGGCCCGGGCCGGGAGCCTGGACAAGATCGAGTTGCAACTGGAGCTCAAGAACCGTTCGGTGAACGACCGCGTCGAGGTGAAGCTGGATGGAGAGCTGCTTCCCGAGCCCGAGATACGAAACGTGGCCGCGGGAGACCCGAACAATCCCTCCGACGTGGCCGAAAACAGTTGGCTGGTGTGGCGGCTGTCGCCCGATCAGGCCGGCCGGGGCGTCCACCGCGTCCGGGTGCGGCTGCTGAAGCGCGATCCCCGCATCCGACCGCCTCTGACGGTGCAGAGCGTCGAGATCCACCTGAGCTATCGCGGTGGGTAAACAGTTTCATTCCAGGGGTCCCTTCCCGCAACCGGGAATCAGAGGGCGCCCCGGAAATGTTCATTTGAGTGTTGCTTCGATTCCGACTAGAGAAGGAGTTTCCACTATGAAGCGGGTACACCGAGATTCACCACTGTTGGTTCTGCTGGTCTGCGGGGTGCTGATCGCCGGCCTTGCCGGTTGCACCGCCGGTAACGGGTGGCGGGCCGTCAACCAGAAGGTCATCGAGGAGCACGACATCAAGGGGCGGGAGCGGGATATCCCCCATACCGAGGTCACCCCCAGCCTGGAGGCGGGCAAGCCCGTACCCACCTCCGAGCTTCCGGTGATCCGGATCGCCGAAGGCGTGCAGGCCAGCGTCGCCTGGGGAGAAGGCCTCCTGATGGAGCGCCTCAGCATGGAGGCGGGCAGCAGCTATCCCGAGCAGGCGCTGGCTGAAGAAGTGATCACGCTGGTGGAGGCGGGCTCCGCGACCTGCACGGTCGGGGACCAGACCTACGAGTTGACCAAGGACAGCCTGCTCTACCTGACGCCCGGAAGCAAGCGTTCCCTCAAGGCGGGCGAGGAGGGGCTCAAGGCCATCGAGGTCTTCTCTCCGGTTCGGCTGGACCACTTGAGCCTGGCGGGAAAACCCCACGCCGATAACACCCGGGTGTCTTTTCCCGACCAGGGCGTGACTCCGTCCATCGAGCCCAACAAGGTCTACAACCTCAACGAGATCCAGTGGACGGGCCTGACTCCTGTGGCCAAGGACAAGACCTACAAGCGCAGCGAAGCCCTCGCCCGGTTGATCTGGGGGAAGAACGTCATGCTGAGCTCGATTCGCATGGACCCCAATTCCAACTTCGGTCTCCACATCCATCCCGAGGATCAGTTGATGGTCACCCTGCGCGGTTCGCTGGAGCAGGGCATCCTGGATGCCCGCCACCCCATAAACGGCAAGGAGCAGCAAACGCACCTGCTGCCGGGCGGGATGGTCCACTCGGGGCACATGGGAGAGCATGGCGCCGACGCGCTGGATATCTTCTGGCCGGTCCGGCCCGACTACATAGCCTACGCGGAAAAGCAGAACGCTCTCTACCGGGAAGTCATCGACCCGGGGGTCAAGCCCGTCAAGCTGGCCGAGGGATTCGTCTTTACCGAGGGCCCCACCTGGCTGAAGGGGAATCTCTATTTCTCCGACATGCACTTCCGCGCCGACTGGTCGGCCGATGTCAGCAAGAGTCGGACCATCCGCATGTCGCCCGACGGAGAATGGAAGGCGATCGCCAGCGGGATGCAGACCAATGGGACCATTGCCTCCAAGCGCGGGCACCTGCTGGTCTGCGACATGTTCGGCCATCGAGTCATCGAGATGAGCCGCCACAACGGCAGGATCCTGAGGACGGTGCTCTCCAAGGTCGGCGGCACCCGCATCGACGGTCCCAACGATATCGTGATGGATCTGAAGGGCGGCATCTACGTCACCGATCCCCAGTTCATCCCGGACGCCAAGAAGATGCCGGGGACCCAGGTCTACTACCGCGATCCCAAGGGCAGGAGCAAGGTGGTGATCCCGGCGGGCGAGTTCGCCATGCCCAACGGGGTGGAGATCTCTCCCGACGGCAAGACCTTCTACGTCAACAACACCTGGCTGCAGCCCGGGGAGAATTTCGTCTGGGCCTACGACGTCCAGGAGGACGGCTCGCTCACCAACAAGCGCAAGTTCGCCATGCTGAACCTGGGACCGGACGTGCTGGATGCCGAGGAAGTGAAGGACCGATTCAACTCCCAGGCTGACGGCATGGCGGTGGACATGGACGGCCGCATTTACGTGGCCACCCTCTCGGGCGCGCAGATCTTCGACGCCGGCGGCAACTACGTGGGAACCATCTGGTGCCCGCAGTTTCCGGTCAGCCTGACCTTCGGCGGGGAGAACTACGACGTGCTCTACATGGTGGGGCAGTCCTCGGTCTGGTCCATCCAGACCAAGGTGAAGGGATTCCGGTACCCGGCGGGACTGAATTGAGTGGATAGTGGTCAGTGGCTAGTAGAACGATTCCAATATAACATTGCAATTAAGCACCGATCCATTGTACCCTGAAGTCCTCGATATCCGGTGACTTCGGACCCATTACGGTGCCATTCACAAGCCGACGAGCCAGTCTGGTCCTCAGTGACGAGGTGC
>JAJDUG010000056.1 GCA_022826755.1 Acidobacteriota bacterium | reverse complement strand
CCATGTCGACATGATGAAGCGGGCGGTCCTGGCCGGCATCTCCCCTGGCTTCGGTCAGGGGAGCGGATTGAAACCCGGGAAGTCTCTTCCCATGGATCGTAGGTCTTGCATCTCCCCTGGCTTCGGTCAGGGGAGCGGATTGAAACCATGTCGACATGATGAAGCGGGCGGTCCTGGCCGGCATCTCCCCTGGCTTCGGTCAGGGGAGCGGATTGAAACGCCCCTACCGGGACCGCCTGGGTCGCCTTGAATACGATCTCCCCTGGCTTCGGTCAGGGGAGCGGATTGAAACCTCGAATCGGGAAAGGTTTGCACCGTCGCCCCCCATCTCCCCTGGCTTCGGTCAGGGGAGCGGATTGAAACTTGTCGGTCGCCGGGTCCTTGACGGAACCCCGTTTATCTCCCCTGGCTTCGGTCAGGGGAGCGGATTGAAACCCCATATCGCGACGATGTGCGCCTACCTCGAAGCGGATCTCCCCTGGCTTCGGTCAGGGGAGCGGATTGAAACGGTCTACCACACGCTGTGCCCCATTGTTGCGTCCCATCTCCCCTGGCTTCGGTCAGGGGAGCGGATTGAAACCCCATATCGCGACGATGTGCGCCTACCTCGAAGCGGATCTCCCCTGGCTTCGGTCAGGGGAGCGGATTGAAACTTGGAGGCATGCTGATGAAAGATCTCATCAAGGAATCTCCCCTGGCTTCGGTCAGGGGAGCGGATTGAAACCGAGTAGAACGGCTCGCCGTCGTAGCACCGGCCCGATCTCCCCTGGCTTCGGTCAGGGGAGCGGATTGAAACTCCCGCCAATGGAGTCGATACCCTACGGCAGAACAATCTCCCCTGGCTTCGGTCAGGGGAGCGGATTGAAACCCCGGCAAACTGCACATCCTCCGCCAAGCCCATCCGATCTCCCCTGGCTTCGGTCAGGGGAGCGGATTGAAACTTCGGCAGCCGGGCCAAGGTGGAGGCCAGGATATGATCTCCCCTGGCTTCGGTCAGGGGAGCGGATTGAAACTTCTCCATGTGCTTCAGCGCGCCAACGATGCCCGGAATCTCCCCTGGCTTCGGTCAGGGGAGCGGATTGAAACCGTCGTTTCAAGCGCCCCATCCCCGAGGGCACCCAGATCTCCCCTGGCTTCGGTCAGGGGAGCGGATTGAAACATAGCCGCGTAGGCCCCAATAGGGCGGAGAGGTTATATCTCCCCTGGCTTCGGTCAGGGGAGCGGATTGAAACCGTGGTCCTGTCGACAGCGTGCCAGTTCCAGCGCCCTCCAGACTGTTCCCCGCAGGCGCGGGGATGAACCTGGGTCCCGGTAATCCAGGGCGGCCGGGTTTTCTTCCGATGGCGCCGGCAACTGCTACCGGCCCGGATGCGCGTCTACCGAGGCCCCGAAAACGTGGTTTATGGGATTCCGTTTGTAGAGAAGGAGGAAACACCTTGAGACTGTCACCGTCCAGCGTGGCCAAAGGCCGGCGCCACAACACCGCCCGGTCGCCGATTGCGATTGAGGCCACCCGGTACCTCCAGCGCGAAATGAAGGCCATGGGTCATTCGGGAGTCGCCCAGGTGGACACCACCCACCAGACCATCGCCGTCCAGTGGACCACTTGGGACCGCGACGCCCTCGATTACATCCTCCAGTACCGGGAAATGGAGTTACCGCCGGCCGCCGGTGACTGGTTGGCCCGCTGGGACAATTTGCAGTACACTCCCAAGGCCCATGGCTTCCCGAGCTTTCCCGAGCTTTCGGCGTTCCTGGACGAGACGGCCGCGCAATTCGCCGCCGGCCAGCATTTCAAGGCCGACCGGCCCCGGTTGTCTTGGCCCACCGTCTACCCCCTATGATCGACCCGCCACCCTACCACCTCATTCAGGGCGACGCTGTTCCCCGCAGGCGCGGGGATGGACCCGGTGCTGATCGGCAAGCGCATGGCGTTTGTGCGGGCGAGCGTCAAGGGGCTCGCGGTGCAGGAGTACGAGCGCAATCCGGGGTTGTATTCGGATGGCAAGGTTCGGTGGGCGGACGGGAAGGCGAGCGAGGAAGTGCGGCGATTATACGAGTATATGTGTATACAGCTATAGGGCGAAGATCAGAGATCGAGTGAACTCATTACAGGAAGCGTTGAGCAAACGCAGGAGCCTGCTGGAAGAAGAGCAGTCGGTCGAGCGGAGCCTGGCCGCCGGCGAAACGCCGGCGTCCCCTCCCAGGCGCAAAGGGAAAAGTCGGCGCAATACTCATCTGATCGGGGGGCATTGCTCTCCGGAAGCGGCGAGGCAATGACATCTGCTGGTTGCCGAAGAAAAAATCAACGGGGCGACGGGACAGTCGTTGCTTGAAGAAGCCCTGAGCGATCTGTTTGTGAAAAAAGGCAAGAAAGCGCTGAAGTTGAGAAGCGGAACTTAGCGAGACCATTCAGGGTCGGAAGGACGGTCAGCATGGGGCCTTCGGGAGATAGTCTTGGGAGTGGGATACCAGTCGGTAGCCTCAAGCTGGTTGAGGGTGTAAGGAATATTTGTAGGCAAGAGCCGGTCCCATTCCCGCCGAAGTTGTTTTTTCTTTCGGTCATGGGTGGAATCAGATTTGATATTGCGGATGGCCTGCGCAACAAAGGCGTTGATCGCGTCCTTGCGGCCGAGAAGCCAGGCTTTGGCCAACAAGTCGTGACGGGTGGCTTTCAGGCTTTGGCTGTCGTCAAGAATCTCCTGAATTTCAGTGCGCGCATGGTCGATCAAGGCTTTCCAGCCGGCGACGGGTTCGCTTTCGCCGGGGTGACGGTATTGGAGTTTCAATAGGTGCTGGATGGTTCGCGCGTATTGACTCCTAAGGCTGTGAGCGTCGCGTCGGGCCAAGTCTTCAATCTCCTCTATTACATTTTCCCAGTCAACAGCGCCAAAATCGCGCCGGCGCATGGCTGCAGCCTGCGATAGCGCCCAAGCGTAGGAATCTTTCAGGTAGTGCTCGTGCGTATCGGGCTCGGTAAGCGGTTGGGCGTCAGGGATTTTGGCGGCGCGGGCCATCGGTCACCTCCAAAGCGGGCGAAAGGGTATAGGTGCGTTTATGCACCGGCTGGGGGGGGAAGTCAAGCGCCGGTAAGGAAGCGGGCCGGGCGCGAGCAAAAAAGAGGCGACGGCCGAAGCCGCCGCCTCAAGAAAATCAGTTGTCTTGGGACTTGGCCTCTTCGCGCTGGAGCTCGTGGATCCGCCTGTGGGCGAGGTCGCCGACCTTGGCCAGGAGCAAGCTGTTCCCCGCAGGCGCGGGGATGAACCGCCATCTACTCAAAAAGCACTGAGCTTTTTGTGGAATGGCTCAGGAAGTGGGTTTCAGCGGTTTCAGTCAGGACGCGGGGCAGGCAGGTGGTGGCTTTGTGGGCGCTGCGGCAAGTGGACCCTGTCTGGAAACTCCAATGGAGTCTCGACCAGGTTGCGGGCATAGGGATTCTGCTGAGGCAATACGCGATCCCATTCTCGCATCAGGCGCTTTTGTTCACGGAGCAAGGCCGCCTGGTTCTGGATCGCTTCGGTGGCATGATGGACGAAGGCACTTATGGCGCTGTTTCTGGCGCGCGGCCACGCCTGTTCGAATAGTTGATCGCAGTGGGCCTTGAGTCCGGGATTATGATGGAGAACAACGTCAATCTGGGCGCGAGCATTGTGCACGGTTCTCACCCAGCCGGCGACAGGCTCATTTTCTTTGGGGCGCCGGTATTGCAACTTGAGAAAATGCTCCATGATCCTGGCGTACTGACTTGCAATACGGTCCGAATAGCGTCGAGCCACGTCTTCAATCTCCCCGATAACATTGTTCCAATCGACGGCATCGAATTTGCGGCGCCGCAGAGCATCGGCCTGCTTCCTTGCCCAGGAATAGGGATCTCGCCGGTAGAGATCATCCATCTCCCGCTCACGGGTTTGCTGGGAGTCCGGGATTCCGGTAACTGTTTCCATCCGACGTACTCCGGCTTGTATGAGTTTCTGTGGTTGGTTATGCCGCTATTCGGCTCTAAAGTCAAGTCGTGCATAGCTGCATAGACTGCCTGTGGAAAGCCTGGAATCCACAGGGAGAGAGGGCAATGTCCGTTCCGGGCTGCAAATCTGTTCCCCGCCTGCGCGGAGATGAACCGGCCTGGTACTCGTCGCATAGAAACAGGGCTGGCTGTTCCCTGCAATCGCGGGGATGAATCGGCGTTCCGAGGGGCTTGCCGGGTCTGCCACGGGCTGAGCAACTTCCACAAGATACGCCGCGGGCGCGCTGCCGCTCAGAACTTGTAGCTGGTGAACAGGTAGGAGTAGGTGAATGAGTGGCCGGGGGAATTGGCCTTGAGGAAGGGGCCGGGAAGCAGGTGTGCCAGGCCGCCTCCCAGGCTGAAGTTGGCTGTTACCGGCACGGTGAAGACGGCGTCGACTTCGTTGCCGACCTTTGTGTCGCGGGCGCCCCCGGGGGGCCGGGCCACCGCGACTCGCCCGCCCGGGTTGTAGAGGGCGTCGGTGCGGGAGGCCAGCCAGAAGGCGTTGAACTCCAAAAGTAGCGTCAGCTTGGAGTGCGGCTTGAGCTCGCTCCCCAGGCGCAGGCTCTTGTGGTTGCGCCAGCCGAGCCGGTTGGCGCGGCCGTACACAAAGGCGGTGGTGGGATAGAGGTCCACGAAGCCCTCGATTCGGCCGTCGTCGGGATCCTTGTCGCCCGATCCGAAGTTGTACTGCACATGGAGGCGCGGGTTCAGCCTGGCGTCGATGGAATAGCCCAGTTCTCCGTAGCCGGCCCAGGCCTGGATTTCAGCGCCTGCCGCCTGCCCCCACTGGCGGACCAGGGCGGCGTTGTAGTCCCAGGGCCCGAGCCCTTTGCCCCAGGCCCGCAGTCCCAGGGTATAACGGTCCAGGTCTCCGAGTGCGTTCAGCTCGTTGACGACCGAGGACTTGGTCTGCCAGAGCAGGTAGGGTTCGAGCGTGGATCCCGGGATGACGTTCTCCAGGGAGCCGTAGAGGCCGTGCAGGTATTCTCCCTCGACCGATCGGTTCAAGCGGCGGTTGGGGTCGTTTCGCACCACCGAGGCCGAGAAAAGGTCGAGCTTGGCGCCCGATCCCCGCACCTGCAGCCTTGCGGCGTCGAAGACGCGGGAGGTGTTGGACCAGTTTGGAGCCCCAATCAGGCGCGAGTCGCCGTAGATCAGCGCCTGCCTGCCCACTTTCAGCGATGCCGGGGCCTGGCTGGCGCCGATCTCGGCATAGGCCTGGCGCAGGTCGAAGGGATCTCGGACGGCTCCGGAACTGGACAGCGCCGGCCGGATCCCCGGCGCCCTGGAGTCCTGGGCCTGAATCCCGAAGTTCAGCCAGGGGACAGGCCGGATGCCCACCTCCAGGCGGGTCCGGGTCAGTCCGTAGCCGTCGTCGCTGTCCCCGCTGTAGCCCAGTCCCTGCAGGTTTTCAAAGCGGTAACGGAACTCGCCGGACAAGGAGAGCCAGCCCGGCAGATCCTTCCCCAGACCGCTCTGCAGCGTGCCCGGAGTCTCGGCCTGCTTTGGGGCGCCGGCCTGGCCGAGAGCGGAGACCGCTGACAGGATCAGGACCAGACCTGCCAGGGCCACCCGTTTCAGTCGGGCACGACAAGTCCTCGGAACAGGCTGTCGGGGAGCGACGGTCGAGACCTGACAGGATGGTTGCTGTGGAGCCATCAACTTGGCGAATCCTATCTCTCTTTCGGAGGCTCCCGGAGCGCCCGCCTCCGGGGGCAGGCGATCTGCGCTTTGGAGAAAACCCGCGGCCCCTGCCTCTGGTCGATGCGGCTTTGGGTCAACTGTCGTCAGGTCAGGAGCTCCTGGCCTCGGGCCTGTCCGATTCACCGGCTGAGAGCACCGGCTCATCTTCCTCTTCATCCGCCGGTCCAGCCACTTCAACAATGGGAGGCAATTCCAGGGGCAATGCAACCAGCATCTCGGTGAAGCTGCCCGGTTCGGTCTCCACCTTGATGGCTCCACCATGCTCTCGCACGATATCGTTGGACAGGGCCAGCCCCAGCCCGGTTCCCTCGTTGGTGGGCTTGGTGGTGAAGAAGGGGTTGAAGATCTTGTCGACGACCTCGGCGGGAATGCCGCTCCCGTTGTCCCTTACACGGATTTCGACCCGATCCTCCAGGCGCCTGGTGCCGAGCCACAGCGTCGGGCTGTATTGACCCTCCCCGTCGGCCTGTGCTCCACCGTCCGTCTCCAGGGAACGCCGTTTCTGATCGGTGGCATAGCAGGCGTTGCTGACCAGGTTCAGAAAGACGCGTCCCATCTCCTGCGAGACGACGTCAATGGATCCCATCTCCGGATCCAGATCCTGCTTGATGTCCAGGTTGAACGACTTGTCGGTGGCTCGGGCGCTGTGGTAGGCCAGTCGAGCGCTTTGGTCGAGCAGGCCGTTGATGTCGGTCGGTTGCCGTTCCCCCGAACCTCGTCCCATCGACAGCATGTCGTGAATCACCCGATTGGCGCGGTCCCCGTGTTGGCGAATACTCTTGAGGTTGCCGGTCAGATCTCCCGAAATCTCCTCGAGCAGCTCCCGGTCGTCCTTGCTCAGCTTGTCCTGGTTGTCGGTGAGGATCTCCCCCAGTTCCTCCAGCAGCTCCTCGGAGACCTCCGAGAAATTCTTGACGAAGTTGAGTGGATTCTTGATCTCGTGGGCTACGCCGGCGGTGAGCTGGCCGAGTTCCGCCAGCTTGTCGCGCATGACGATTTGATCCTGAGCCTTGCGCAGATCGTCCATGGCTTTCTCGAGCTGGGCGTTCTTCCCCTTCAGCTCTTCGGCCAGTTTCTCGACAAGGTTCAAGCGCTGAACCTCCAGGGCGTGACGTCGAAACACCTCCAGGGCCGCCGCCATCTCGGCCACCTCGTCGCGCCCGCTGATCTCGACCTGGGCCTCCAGGTCGCCTCCGGCCATGCCACGCATGCGATCGGACAGCTTCTGGAGACGGCGCAACAGGAATCGTCCGACGAACAGCCAACCGATCAGCACGGCGCCGGTGATACTGACCAGGTTCAGGATCAGGAGCAGGCTGCGTCCGGTGAGGATGGCTTGAGTGGACGAGAGAGTCGCATCCTGGGCCCGCGCACTGGCCGAACTCACCATTCCTTCGACTTCAGCCACGAGATCGACGGAGAGTCTGCGATTGCGCTCCAGCAGTTCGCGCTGTCTATTGGCGAGACCGAGCTCCTGGGCCCGCAGATCGAATCCATTCTGCTCCCCCAGACCCAATTCCAACAGGCGGTCGAAGACCGGGGTGATCCTGTCCCTCAACGGAGCACTGCCGAGAGCCACGAGGCTTCGCCCGATACCGTCGCGGGCCGACTCGAAGCGCTCCCTTACCGGCTCGATCAGGGGGATTTCCGTCAAATTGGTGACGCCCGCCAGAAGCTGGGTCGCATTGGTCGCATGCGCCTGCAATTCAACCATGTGGCGGTAGCGGTTGAACTCCCTTTTCGAGAAGTGTCGCGCCGGGGAGGCGGGCCGCTCGCCAAGGTTCCGGTAGCCGGTCAGCGCATAGAAGTAATGGTCGTCGATGGCCGGCACCAGGATGCCGGTCAGTGCGTCCTGCAGGGTTTCAAGTTTCGCCAGCAGTTCCGTGCTGCGGTCGTTCAGCCGGAACGACCGGGAAACCGAATCCCGGATGGCCCCGATGTTCGAGATGATTTCACTCCCGTGGGCAAGAATGCGTGAGACTGTTTCTTCCTCTCCCTGCCGGGGGGTCAGCGCTTGAAGCCGGGTCTCGAAGTCCGTTTGCTCCTTGGAAACCGTGGCGGCGACATCGGTGAAATCCGCCACCGTGGCGGCGGTGACCAGGCGCGGGGCGGCCGCCACCAGGGTGCCGGATTGGCGCGCCACTCCGAAGGCGGCCGTCATTTCCGGGATGCTCTCCTCGTTGACTCGGTTCTGGGCGCCTCCCACCTGGTTGAAGGAGAACCAGGCCACCAGGCTCGCCGACAGGGTGATGGCCACAGCCCCGCCAATGCCGATATAGAGCTGCATTCCGAGCCCGATTCGTCCTTCGCGCAGCCTTTGCAGCCGATCCACCGACAGTTCGCGCTCGCGTTGCAGAATGTCGGTTCCGATCAGGCGGGACAAACGACTCAGGAGGGCAACAAGAAATCGGCTCTCGAGCAGCCGTTGCAGCAATCCGGCGCCGGCGATCCCAAGCGTTTCCAGGGGGTTGGTTCTGGCAGGGTCGGAATCAGGCTCCGATTTCCCGGAGAGGAATCGGGTCTTCAGCAGGCGTCGCAGCCGGTCGATCACGGTTGAACCCCGTTCCGGCGCGTCTCGACCGGGTGATAGTAACCGTCGCTGCCGATCTCCGTCAGGAAAACGGAGTCCGAGCCCTGGTTGTCCGTGTCGCCGAAGCGGAGCTCGAATCCGTCCAGATCGATGGGATCGGAGAGACGCAGGCTGTCGAGGAAGCTGCCTCGGTCCACCTCTCGGCCGCAACGTTCCAGGGCCGCGATGGCCAGGCGACCGGCCAGATAGCCTTCGAAGGAGACAAATCCGGGAGTCGCGTCCGGATCGAAGGCCCACAGGGCCCGGTTGTAGTTGGCGGTGATGGGGTAGGTGGTGTCGGTTGGCGGGGGAACCACCTGGGTAACGAATACCCCGACGCCGGCCGGACCCAGTTCTTCGGACAGGGCGTTGCTGCCCACGAAAGAGAGCGCCATGAATTTGGCTCTCATACCGGTGTGCCGCGCCCAGGCGATCAGCGATGCGACCGGCTTGTAGGCGCCGATCAGAATCACCCCACCGGGGTTCTTGTCAAGCAGGTCGAGAAGAGGCGTCTTCACGGCGGTGGTGTTTCGCTGATACACCCCCACCGATACCGGCTTGAGCTGACGCCGCCCCAGGGAGCGTCTCAGGCTGCGGAAGGTGTCGCGGCCGAACGAATCGTCCTGGTACATGACGCCGATTCGATCGATGCCCAGCCTGTCGGTCAGGTGGGAGACCATGGTATCGATTTCCTGCTTGTAGGAGGCCCGCAGGTTGATAACGTTTTGCCACTCTTCGTCCCGCAGGAAGGCGGCTCCGGTAAAGGGCGCGATGTAGGGAACTCCGGCGCTGGCGGCCACGGGGGTGGACGCGCGCGAGGTCGGTGTACCCACGGCCCCGATGAGGGCGAAGACCTTGCGCTCGTGGATCAGCCGGTGGGTGTTGGCGATGGCGGCTTCGGGCTCGTAGGCATCGTCGAGGCTCTCCAGCTCCAACTGCCGTTCGTGGACGCCGCCTCGCGCATTGGCCTCGTGAAAGGCCACCTCGATTCCCAGACGCATGTTCCGCCCCAGCTCTCGGGCGGGTCCGGTGAAGGCGGCCGATTGTCCAAAGAGGATACGATTCTCCGAGACGCCAACCTCTTGCGATAAGCCCTCGGTTTGCCCGCTGAATAGAGAGCCGGAAGCGAGCAGCAGCGCTGCCGCTATCCGGCACGCCGGACTCATCCGTCCCTCCGCTTGATCAGAGTCAGATGATTTCTGTCCTGTTCCCGACGGTAATGGGCTTCGTCCATCAGGGTTTGCACCAGGTAGACGCCCAGCCCGCCGATGGGACGGTCTTCGAGATTGGCGTCCACATCGGGCGTCGGGGCTTGGCTCAATGGATCGAAGGCGCGGCCGTCGTCGGCAATCTTGATGGTGAGGGTGTCCGGTTCCGAGATCAGGTCGACATCGATCTTGTATCCCTCCCTCTGCTCGTAGCCGTAGTTGACGATATTGACGATCACCTCCTCCAGAACGAGCTTGGCCTGGTAGAGGAGGTTTGGGGGCCATTGCTCCTGCTCCCCAAGATTCTCAACGGCCGCTTCGAGTCGTTGCAATTCGTCGAGCCGGGATTCGAGACACAAAGAGAGCATCGGAATCAGCCGCCGTCGGCACTGTGCAGGAGTGTCACGCAAGTGATGTCGTCGGACTGCGGGGTTTCGCCGGCGAATTTCTCTACGGCTTCGAAAACGGAACGGTTGGCTTCCCGGACATCTGTTGGCTCAACACCCGCAAAGACCTCTTGCAGGCGCCGGGTGCCGAACTGGTTCCCCTGTTCGTCGAAGGCCTCGGTGACACCGTCGGTGTAGAGAACGATCAAGTCTCCGGGAGAAAGGGTCACGGTGTTGTTGTCGTAGTCGAGATCGGGCATCAACCCCAGGGCAATGCCTCCGGTCAAGGGCAACTCGGCGGAGCTTCCGTCCGTATGTACGACCAGAGGAGAATTGTGCCCTCCGTTGGCATAGTGGAATTGACGGCTCTCGGGGTCGTAGACGCCATAGAAGACGGTGACGAACATGGCGGCGTCGTTGTCCTCCTGCAGCAACTGGTTCACCTCGTGCAGCACTTCTCCGGGGTCGGTCTTGCCGATGGCCGCACCCTTGATCAACGTGCGGCAGGACATCATGAAGAGCGCGGCGGGAACCCCCTTGTCCGATACGTCGGCGATGGCGATGCCGATGCGGCCGTCCGCGAGGTGGATGACGTCGAAGAAGTCCCCTCCCACGTTGCGGGCGGGCTTCATGTTGGCGAAGATGCGGCAGCCGGGCCTGTCGGGGAAGCGGGTGGGCAGGATGGATTGCTGTATCTTGCTGGCGACTCCGAGCTCGTTTTGCAGCGCCACCAGCTTGTCCCGCGATTCCAGAGCCTCGCGCCATTCCACCAGGTGCTGAAGGGTGCGCGAGATGGTGAGTTTCAGGTCGTCGAAGTCAATGGGCTTGGTGACGAAGTCGAAGGCGCCCCGGTTCATGGCCGTGCGTATGTTCTTCATGTCGCCGTAGGCCGAGATGATCACCGAGCGGATATCGGGTTGGACCTTGGGGATCTGCTCGATCAGCGTGAGCCCGTCCATCTTGGGCATGTTGATGTCGGAGAGCACCAGGTCTATGTCCGGCTGCTCCTTGAGCCGGTCGAGGGCTTCCAGGCCATTGTGGGCAAAGACGAACTTGTAGAGGCCGGCGCGAATGTCACGACGCATTCGCTGAAGCATGAGCCGTTCCAGGTCAGGCTCATCGTCCACAACCAGTATCTTGTACTTCCAGCTTGCCCTCATCTATCAGCCTATCCTGCTTCCGGGGAGACCATCGCTACTGCTGGAAATTCCCCTTGCTTGCAAATGCCGGCATCCCTCCATCGGGAGAAACGCTTGACTCGAGCCCCTTGGACGGGTCGGGCTCGCCAGGGGGCAAACGGAAGCCGCCCCCGCCAGACCGCCGGACACCTGAGTGCCGCTAGCCGATAGAGGCTTTTGCCTCGCCCAGATTTGCATGAATCGGGATGATCTTGTCGAAACCACTGATCTCGAAGACCTCGCGAATTGGCTCCGCCAGCGAGCAAATCAACAGCTTGGCGCTTCTTTGCTGGAGGGTTTTGGCAGTCAGCAGAATCACCCGAAGGCCCGCGCTGCTGACGTATGAAACCTTCTCCAGATCCATAATCAAAACCTGGTCGCTATCGCTGATCGCGGATTTCAAGGCATCGTCGAACTCTCTTGCATTGATGCTGTCGAGGCGACCTCCCGCTCTTGCAACCAGGAGCGTGCCTTCCCGCTCCGTATTGATCTCCATCGGCTCCGTCTCCTTTATGTAAGGTTCAACCTCCGGTCGACAATGACACCCGTATGATGATTATCTGCGCACAAGTGCCATAGTGTAGCAAAAATGGTCTAATCGGAATACTCGCACGAAAAATCTATCAATCCGGCGCTGCTACGCTCCAGCGCATGGCGACTCTGTTTCGGAGACAGAACACCGGTCCTTTCCGAAGGAGCCTCCTCCCGTGAGCCTGGCGAAACTCTACGCGCACTCACCTTGACGGCTACCTCAATACCGGCGCTCTCGCCTCCTCGCAGGACACCTCGCGTGGGGGACACATCCCTGTAGTCGCGTCCCACCGCAATGCGCACATGCCGCTCGTCGGCCAGGCACCGGTTGGTGGGGTCGAACCCCACCCAGCCCAGTTCCGGGAGCAGGCACTCCACCCAGGCGTGGGTGGCGTTTTCCGGCGCCTGTTCGCCATAGAGGCCGGCCAGGTGCAGATAGCCCGACACATAGCGGGCGGGAATGCTCCAGGAGCGTGCGACCGCGATCATGGTATGGGCGTAGTCCTGACAGACGCCGCCACCGGATTGGAGGATCTGATCGATGGAGGACATGACCGAGGTGCTTCCGGGAACGTACCGGAAGCAGCGGTGGAGCGTGTCGGAGAGCCGCACCAGACCTTCCAGAGGATCCTCCCCGCGCTCGATGCGGTGACGGTCGACGAATTCGGCGAGCAGGGACGACGGTCGGGTCAGGGCGCTCGGGTGAACGAAGTCCCAGAGAGCGAAGGAGTCCTTCCACGATCGGATCTCATTCCAGGCGCCTGCGCCCAGGCGGTGCGGCAGGGGACTGAAGGGAGTCGGCGAGACGGTGGAACGGGCGATGATCTCCAGAAACCGATGCTCGCCATTGAGATTGAAGACGTGTCGAGTATTGCCGAAACAATCCTGCTCGGAGGTCAGGAGAGCGGCCGGGTCGGTTTCGATTCCAAAGTTCAGAACTCGCTGCCCCCGGTCGTTTTGCGGTTTCAGACAAAGCATCATCACGCACTGCTGCGGACTGCGAGAGTAGTGGTAGCGGGAGAGGTGCTCGATGTCGTAGTGGACGGCTTCGGCCATGGAATCAGTGGACGGGGGCGTCCTCGACGCTGTAGTCAATGTATGCGGTCATTATTTGATCGTGTAGGCCACGGCAGTGCTCACCGATCTGACGGAGCATGGCCTCCCGGTCTTTCCGATCCGGCCACTCATGCCGGATCAGCGCTTGCACCCGGCCTGCCAGTCGACTGGCGGCGGCGCTGCTGGCCGCGCTCGGTCCGTGAGCGATGGCAGCCAATTCCGCGGCGGCGGAGTCGAGCGACCGGCAGAGCGAGTTGGGCAGCAGGGGGTCGGCGGCCAGCAGGTCCAGCACCTGGTGGGGCTGGATCTCGACGCTGTGCTTGCGATCATAAGCATCGAATGCATGGTAAAGGCGCAGCAGGGTCGTGCAGTCCCCGTCGGGAGAATCCTGGTAAAGCTTGGCAGTGGCGATCTGAGACAGGAAGAGCGCCACCGAGATCTGGGCCCGCTCGATGCAGTGGCCCAACTGCATGAAGTGCCAGCCTTCGTCGCGGTACATGGTGGTCGCGGCTACCCCCGAGAAGGTATGGATCTCTTCCACGGTCTCGGCGTAGAAATTCTCCGGGGAGGTTTTCCAAATGTCCTCGATGTCCAACTTCTGGATCCTCAGATAGGCCAGGTTCAGGCAGATCCACATCTCGGCGCTGATGCGGTGACGCATCTGCCGCGCGTTCTCGCGCCCCAGGGAGAAGCAGTTCCAGACCGAGTCGGGATTGGAGCGCTCGAAAGTGAGATCTCCGGCCAGCGTGTAGGAATCGGCCAGGGTATAGTTGTCTCTCCTGTCGAACTGGATGCCTCCGAAAGGAGGCTGCCGGTTCAAGGCGCCGTAAATTCTGCTCCAGCCGAGATGGATCTCCCGAACCGGCCTGTCCACCAACGCTTCCACCTGCAATTGCAGCAGGCGGCAGAGGTGCTGCGCACGCTCCAGGTAGCGGCCCATCCAGTAGAGGCCCTGCGCGCTGCGCGAAAGCATGATCCCTCTCCAGTCAACCGAGTTCCCGAACGGGGCAGGGCAGGCCCGGTCCGCGGGCTTCAGTCACGATCTTCCTCTTCCGGCATCAGCACGAACTCGGGATAGGCTTCGATACCCAACTCGCCGACGTCCTGTCCCAGTTGCTCGACCTGGCGCGTCACACGAGCGGTCATGGTCAGATCCAGCAGGCGCCACACCAGCCAGGAGCTTGCGAACACGAAGGTGCCGATAGCCAGGATGCCGATCAGTTGCACACCGATCTTGCCTCCTCCTGCGATGCAGGCAGCCAGGGTTCCCCAGATGCCGGCGAACAGGTGGGCCGGAATGGCTCCCACCACGTCGTCCAGCTTGATCCTCTCCAGGAGCCTCAGCCCGGCAGTGCACAAAATGCCTCCGATGGCGCCGATGATTACCGCCCAGTAGTGCTCGGTGATGTCGGGTGCAGCGGTGATTGAGACGAGGCCGGCGATGGCCCCGTTCAATCCGGCAAACAGATCCATGCGCCCCAGTATGGTCCGGGAAAAAGCCAGAGCCGTCATGACTCCGGCGGCTGCCGCCAGGTTGGTGTTGACCAGCACATGGCTCATGGCGATGACGTCAGCCGCACTCCCCAGAGCCAGTTGCGAGCCCCCGTTGAATCCGAACCATCCGAACCACAGGATGAAGACACCCAGGGTCACTACCAGGATGTTGGAAGGCGGGGTGGGCTTGGTGGTGCCGTCCTTGCGGAATTTGCCGTACCTCGGTCCGACCACCATGGCCCCCGCAAGCGCCGCCCATCCCCCGGTGCTGTGCACGATGGTCGACCCGGCAAAGTCGGTGAAGCCCATGGCGTTCAGCCAGCCCCCGCCCCAGGTCCAGGCTCCCACGACGGGATAGATGATGCCGGTCAGCAGCAGCGTGAAGACGAAAAACGGCCACATCTTGACCCGTTCCGCCAGGGTGCCCGACACGATGGAGGCAGCGGTAGCCACGAAAACCATCTGGAAGAACCAGTCCGACATGGTGGAGTAGCCCTTCTTGAGCAGTTCGGCGGACGGTGCAGCGGCCTCCGATGCGGCCAGCAGAGCGACCTCGGTCTCCGACGGCCCATAGAGGAGCTTGAATGAGCCGATCACGCTCCCCACATCGACATACATGAGGTTGTAGCCGATGAAGTAGTAGGCCAGTCCCGCGATGGAGTAGAGGCCGATGTTCTTCAGGCAGATCATGGAGGCGTTCTTGGTGCGCACCGAACCGGATTCCAGCATGGTGAATCCGGCGCACATCCACATCACCAGGGCGCCCCAGATGAGAAAGGAAAAGGTGTTGAAGACGAACACGACTTCGCTTTCGACCGCCGCCTGCGCCGCCGTGGTTCCAAGCAGCAGGCAGCCAACCAGGAGGAGCGTCTTTCCCGCCAGGGGGCCGGCGCGCCTATGGTTCAAGAATCCGTTCATCACTGTTTTTGGCATGGATACCTCCTGACCTGTCGAGCGTTAACGGTTAAGACGATTAACAGTAAACTGCATCCACCTCCGACTACTGCCGCAAGAGACGATTCGGACGGGATCGAATTCCCTTGTCGGCTTGGCGGCGGAGGCGCTTGTTCCGGGCTGGCAGTCGTACCGCTCCAGCCTCATTCAATCTTCCAACACCCAAAGATCCTTGCCCCCGCCTCCCTGGCTGGAGTTCACCACCAGGCTGCCGCGCCGCAAGGCCACCCGGCAGAAGGCCCCCGGCACGAGGCGCGTCTCGGTCCCGTGGAGCACGAAGGGGCGCAGGTCCACGTGCCGGGGCTCGGGGCGGCCTTCGATCAGGCAAGGCGCTCGTGACAGGGGCAGCACCGGCTGCGAGATGAAGTCGGCCGGGTCGGCGCGCACCTGCTCGGCATAGGCATCTCGCTCTTCGAGGGTTGAGTGGGGACCGACCAGCATGCCGTACCCCCCCGACTCCCCCACCCGCTTCACCACCAGGTTCTCCAGGTTGTCCAGGGTGTACTCGAGTTCCTCCGGCCGCCGGCAGAGATGGGTCTCGACGTTGAGCAGGATGGGTTCCTCTCCCAGGTAGTAGCGAATCATGTCAGGGACGTAGGCATAGACGCTCTTGTCGTCCGCGATGCCCGTTCCGGGGGCGTTGACGACGGCCACGTTGCCGAGCTTGTAAGCGTGGATCAACCCGGGGACGCCCAGCAGGGAGTCTTCGCGGAAGACCAGGGGATCGAGGAAATCGTCGTCCACCCGCCGGTAGACCACGTCCACCCGCCGCAGTCCCGTGGTGGTGCGCATGTAAACGAAACCGCCGTTTACAAGCAGGTCGCGGCCTTCCACCAGTTCCGCGCCGATCTCCCTGGCCAGGAACATGTGTTCGTAGAAGGCGGAGTTGTATACTCCGGGCGTCAGCAGGGCAATGCAGGGGTCGTTGCGGCCGCTCGGCGAGAGCTCACGCAGGGTCTTCTGCAACAGGCGCCCGTAGTGCTCGACCCCCCGCACCCGGGAACTTCGGTACAGACGGCGCAGGCTGCTCTTGACCACCTTGCGGTTCGCGATCATGTAGGAAACGCCGGAAGGGACCCTCAGGTTGTCTTCCAGCACCTGGAAGCCCTGGTTGGTGCGCACCAGGTCGGTGCCGCAGATGGCGACCCAGGTGCCGTGAGGGACGGCGACGCCGCACATTTCGCTGCGGTACTGGGGGCAGCCGCGCACGACGTCCGCCGGAATCACGCCGTCGTCGATGATGCGGGCCTCCCCATAGACATCGTTCAGAAATCGGTTCAGGGCCGCGAGGCGCTGCGTCAGGCCGATCTCGAGATGCCTCCACTCGGAGGGCGGCAGGATCCGAGGCAGACAGTCGACCGGGATGATCCGCTCGTTGGCCTCGGCGTCCCCGTAGACCGTGAAGGAGATGCCCTCATTGGAAAAGGAGCGGGTGACCCGCTCCTGGATGCTGTTGATCTCGTCACTGGAGAGTTGGCACAGGGTCTCGTAAAGCAGTCGGGAATGCTCCCGGGGCTCGCCGTTCGGCTGCAGCATCTCGTCGTAGATCCCGTCGTCAAGGTCGTAACCGGCAAATTCCATGGCGCCGTTCACTCTTCGGGAGGCTGTGGGAGAAACTGTTTCCGATTGCGGGCATTATCCGGCGTCATGCGGCCGTTGTCAATCCGGTCGATGGGTCAAGCACTTGCGCTTGCATCGGTTCCGGTTGTGACGGTAGACTTTTGAGCCCGTGGAAATCAGGGGTGAAAGGAAGACATTCATGGAGTGGAAACGAGGCGAACGGTTGACCGAGCCTCTGGTGAGGAACGGCGCCGGTCTTCGCCCGGCAGGTTGGGACGAGGCGCTGGACCGGGCCGCCCAGGGCTTTGGCAGGGTTGCCGGGAACAAGGGGCCGCAGGCTTTCGGGATGTTCAGTTGTTCCAAGACGACCAACGAGCTCAACTTCGCCGCTCAAAAGTTCGTTCGCACGGTCATTGGCTGCAACAACATCGACAGTTGCAACCGCACTTGACACGCTCCCAGCGTCGTCGGTCTGGCGACGGTTTTCGGGATGGGTGGCGGCACCAGTTCCTACCAGGAGATCGAGGATAGCGATCTCATCCTCCTGTGGGGGTCCAACGCCCGCGAAACGCACCCGATCTTCTTTCATCACGTGTTGAAGGGAGTGAATCGCGGAGCCCGGCTCTTCGTCATCGACCCCCGCAGAACCAGCTCGGCCCAGTGGGCTGACGGTTGGCTGGGCCTGGAGGTGGGCAGCGACATTGCCCTGTCCAACGCCATGGCCCGGGAAATCCTGGATGCCGGGCTGGAGAATCGGTCCTTCATCGAGCATGCCACCAGCGGGTTCGACGAATACTGCCGCTCGGTGGAGTCCTACACCCTGGAACGGGGCGAGCGGGAAACCGGGGTTCCGGCCGAAAGCATTCGGAAGCTGGCTCATGAATACGCCCGGGCGGATAGAGCCGAACTCTGCTGGACGCTCGGGATTACCGAGCACCATAACGCCGTCGACAACGTCCTGGCCCTGATCAACCTGGCTCTGTTGACGGGTCACGTGGGCAAATACGGGAGCGGGCTGAATCCACTCAGGGGACAGAACAACGTCCAGGGCGGCGGCGACATGGGCGCCATCCCCGACCGGCTTCCCGGGTTTCAGCACGTGGAGAGCGACGAGCTGCGGGCCCGGTTCGAACGGGCCTGGGGGGTAGAGATTCCACCCAAGCGGGGCCTGCATCTCAGCGGAATGTTCGATGCCATGGAGGAAGGCAAGCTGACGGCGCTCTATATTCTGGGAGAGAATCCAGCGGTATCGGAAGCCGACCAGGGGCGGGCTCAGCGTCTCCTTGGCGGGCTGGAATGCCTGGTCGTGCAGGATCTGCTGATGACGGACACCGCGGCCATGGCCGACGTCGTCTTGCCGGCCGCGGCCGGCTGGTGCGAGTCGGACGGCACCGTCACCAGCAGCGAACGCATGGTGCAACGCGTTCGCCGGGCGCTGTCCCCGCCCCCCGGAGTGCGGGACGACCTGGACATCCTGTACGAATTGGCTCGCCGCCTGGGAAGCGACTGGGGCCGCCCCGACCCGAAGCGGATCTGGGACGAGCTCCGCGAGCTCAGTCCCATGCATAGAGGCATGAGCTACGAGCGGCTGGAAGCCCTCGAAGGCATCCGCTGGCCCTGTTATGACGAGTCGCATCCGGGCGAACTCTTCCTGCACAGCCGATTGTGGCAAGAACCCCTGTTGGGACCAAGGGCGCCCTTCAGCCCGGTGGAGTTCGAACCCCCCGTGGACGAGCTGAACGAGCGCTTTCCTCTCAGGCTCACCACCGGCAGGCGTCTGGATTCCTACAATACGGGTGCCCAGACCTCATCGTATTCCTCTCCCCTGCGCCGGGGGGAATCGTTGGATCTGTCTCCCGAAGACGGTGAGCGCTACGGGGTGCTGGAGGGGGAGCGGGTCAAGGTGGTCTCACGCCGGGGCTCGGTCATTGCGCCGGTCCGTTTCGATACCGGTCTCCGCCCCGGTCTGGCCTTTATGACCCTGCATTTCCCGGACGAGGTTCAGACCAACCAGCTCACCATCGACGCCGTCGATCCCAAGTCCGGCACCGCGGAGTTCAAGGCCTCCGCCGTTCGCATTGTCAAGCTCGCGGCTTCTCAGCCAGGCTAGGCCCGCATTTGTCACCGGGACGCTGTGTACATCATGAAAAAGAGTTTACCCTCAACAAGTTACTGGTCCTGCAGGGACGGCGTACCCTTACACACGGTGCTGGGCGCGCCCTGGCTTGCCCTTTTCCCCTCAGCGCGCACATGCTCCCTCGACCGTAGAAACCGCTACGCTCTTCGGTCGCGAGCACGCGCTGAGGGGAAAATGCCGGCGCCATGATCACGCCCCCCGGTGAGAAATGCGGGCCAGGCCCGGCCGGGATAGCCGAGGAGACGACCGTTGGATCTTCACATTGCGGGTCAATCTCCGGATCGGGACGAGCGGTCCGCCGTCGATAGCGTCCTGGGCCCCCTCCAGGCCGGGAAGGTGGAAAGCTATCATCTCCAGCAGGAACGGCCCGACCGGTCGAAGAGACACCTGCTGCTTCCGGTCCTCCACGCCATCAACAGCCGCGTCGGCTGGATCAGCCCCGGAGCCCTGAACTACGCCTGCAGCCGATTGAACCTTCCTCCCGCCGAAGCCTTTGGCGTCGCCGATTTCTACGGGCTCTTCTCGATGAAGCCGCGGCCGCGGGCCGTCATTCACGTGTGTGACGACATTGCCTGCCTGATCCGGGGAGCGCCTGCGATCTGCGAGCAACTGGCCGGCCGCCTGGGCCCCCCCGGAGCGGCCGAACCCTCCTCCGGGCTCACCTGGCTCAGAAGTCCCTGTCTCGGCCTATGTGAACGCGCCCCGGCTGCGCTGGTCTCGGCGGCCGGCCCCAAGCCTTGGGAATGTGCTCTGGCTCCGGCCAGGGCAGATGCCCTCCTGGCCGCGGCGGACCAGCCGGAACACCGTCCGGAGGCCCCGCCCGTCCCGACCTCCCGGAGCGTTCCGCAACAGGGTCAACCGGGATTGCGCCTGTTGCGCCGGGTCGGCCGCCTGCAGCCGGAAAGTCTGAAGGACCACCTGGCCCAGGGGGGGTACGAGGCCCTGCGGCGGGCGGTCGAACTCGGTCCCGAGCGGGTCATTCGCGAAGTCATGGATTCCAAACTGGTGGGAAGGGGCGGGGCGGCCTTTCCCGCGGGGCGGAAATGGGAGGCGGTCTACCGTGCCCGTTCCTCCCAGCCGGTCCGCTACCTGGTGTGCAACGCGGACGAGTCGGAGCCTGGCACCTTCAAGGATCGGGTGATCATGGAGGAAGATCCCTATCTCCTCATCGAATCCATGACCATTGCCGGAGTGGCCACCGGCTGCGAGCGGGGCTTCCTCTACGTCCGCGGAGAATACCCCCTGGCCTTCGAGCGCTTGAGTCACGCCATCCGGCAGGCCAGACGCCACGGTTTTCTGGGGAAAAGGATCCTGAACCTGGACCTCTCCTTCGATATCGAGGTCCGTCGAGGAGCCGGCGCCTACATCTGCGGCGAGGAGACGGCGCTGTTCAACTCGATCGAGGGCTACCGGGGAGAGCCCCGGAACAAGCCACCCTTCCCTACCGAGGTGGGCCTGTTCGGTCGCCCCACCCTGGTCAACAATGTCGAGACACTGGTCAACGTTCCGGGAATCGTCCTGTGGGGAGGCCGGTCTTTCGCCGCCGTCGGGACTCCCGGCTCGACGGGAACCAAGCTGTTCTGTCTCTCCGGCCATGTCGGCCGGCCGGGAGTCTATGAGGTCCCCTTCGGCGCCAGCCTGGCAAGCCTGTTGGAGCTGGCGGGAGGAGTGGGGGGCAGCGGTCGGCTGCAGGGTGTCCTGATCGGGGGGGCGGCCGGCACCTTCCTTTCTCCCAGGGAGCTGGATACCCCCATGACCTTCGAGGGCACCCGTGCGATCGGCGCCGCCCTCGGATCGGCCGTGGTCATGCCCTTTGACGACAGCGTGGATCTGAGTAGAATCCTGCTGAGGATCGCGGCCTTCTTCCGTGACGAGTCCTGCGGCCAATGCGTTCCTTGCCGGGTCGGCACGGTGAGACAGGAGGAAGCCTTGTTTCGCCTGTTCGGCGGGGATGTTCAGGGAATCGGACAGGCGCCTTTGCAGTTGGCCGAGATCGGCCAGGTCATGAGCGACGCGTCCATTTGCGGGCTCGGACACACGGCCTCCAGCGCCATCCAGTCCGCGCTGGCGCGCTGGGACGAGTTTTCGGGTCTTCGCCAAGGATTGAATCCGGACCATTAGCCGTCCGGCCAGGCCCCTGTTGTTGGCGAGAATCCTTGCCGGGCGCACGGACTCGGGACGTCCGCAGTCGATACCATGGAAAAGAAAAAACCGGCAATCCAGGAACGTCTTCCCTTCAACGAACCGGCTCCTTGCCCAACCGTCCCCGTGCCCCCCGGTCCGATTCCGGCGCCACCGCCCGCGGCCCCCAGGGACCAAGTCACCCTGACCGTCGACGACAAGACGGTTCGGGTTCCCGAAGGATCCACGCTTCTGGAGGCTTGCAGGACCCTGGGAATCGACACCCCCACCCTCTGCTACCTGGAAAATCTGAACCCCGTCAATGTCTGCCGCGTCTGCGTGGTCGAGCTGGAAGGGTCACGCACCCTGGTTCCGGCATGTTCCCGCCGGGTGGAAAACGGGATGGTGATCCGTACCGACAGTGAGCGCGTCCGTCTGAGCCGTCGAATGGTGCTGGAGTTTCTGGCTTCCTCGGTCAATGTTTCCACCGCTCCCGAACTGCAGGCCTATCTGGAGCAATACGGCGGGCAACCCGAGCGATTCGGGCCCGCGGCCCCGCCGGAGGCAGCCGAAGAACCGGGAACGGAGCGGCCCGCAGTCGACTGCCCGACGGACGGCCGGACGGCGGCAACCGTGGCGCAGCCGGTCAAGATCGACAACGACCTCTATATACGGGACTACAGCAAGTGCATCCTCTGCTACAAGTGCGTGCAGGCCTGCGGTGAGGAGGCTCAGAACACCTTTGCCATCGCCGTGGCCGGCCGCGGATTCGACAGCCGCATCTCCACCGAGTATTCGGTTCCCCTGCCCGATTCCGCCTGCGTCTACTGCGGGAACTGCATCGGGGTTTGTCCGACCGGAGCCCTGATGTTCAAGTCGGAATACGACATGCGCGAAGCGGGCACCTGGAAGGAGTCCGATCAGGAGCGCACCGACACCATCTGCCCCTACTGCGGGGTCGGCTGTACCCTCACCCTGCACGTGCAGGAAAACCAGATCGTCAAGGTCACCTCACCCCTCGACCAGGAGGTCACCCGCGGACATCTCTGCATCAAGGGCCGCTTCGGCTGGCAGTTCGTTCGCGGGAAGGGCAGGAAGAAGTGAGAAGTTTGAAGTGTGAAGTTTGAAGGGTGAAGTGTGAAGAGTGGTCGGCCGAGGGTTTCGGGAACAGGCAAACTTCTGATGATCTGACTGAGCTTTTTCGACGGACTGCGCCGATGCCGACAAGACGCTTCGCGTGTCGATCAAATAGCTCTCCACACTTCAAACTTCACACTTCAAACTTCACACTTCAAACTTCACACTTCAAACTTCAAACTTCGTCCCCCCCACCGCCTCGGCCATCTCCCCGATGGAGAAATAGACAAAATCGGCAGAGGGGACGGTTTCCATCCGCTCGGTCGCTCCCCAACTCCCGCCGTCCGACAGCCGCTGCCGGTCGATCCAGGCGTTGGCGATCCCGAAACGGTTGGCCGGCGCGTGGTCGTGGTAGAGGCTCTGGGCCACGTGCAGGATCTCGGACCGGTTCAGGCCCAGATCCGACTTGAGGTGAGCCAGCAGATAGGCGAAGTTGGCGTCGGCCGGATTGTAGGAGACGATGTCCTGGGCCGTGTAGACCGCGTCGAATTCAACCCCGAGCTTCCGTGTAGAAGCGGCGATCCCGCCGCGATGCACGTTGGACAGGATCACGAGCTTGTAGTGGCGGCCGAGGAGACGCAGCCCGCCGGCGCTGTCCGGAAATGCCGGCCAGTGCGGCACGGAGTCTCCGAAGGCTGCATCGAGGTTCCGGTTGGATTCAAGACCGAACGCTTCGGCGATGCCGCGGTGCACGCGAGACAGCAGTTCCGGGTAGGGCAGATCGGGCGTGGACTGCTGCTGTCGGCTCTCCCACCGGGCGAAAGCTCCCAAGGCGGGACCGCGAGCGAGGTCCGACCCGGGGTTGTGCAGGATCAACGGTTGCAAGGCGTCCCAGATCCCGGTTTCCCAGTCGATCAGGGTGCCGTAGCAGTCGAAGGTGAGGGCACTGAAGTCGGTCAGTCGAGGCATGGGTTCAGGTACGGCCCGGCCAGAGGGCAGGAAGAAATTACAAATGCCTTTTGCAAATTTCGGAAGAAAAGCACTTTGCCACCCGATTCACCGAGCGAACCATGCGAGCTCAGGTTCCGTCGCCTCCCGATTTCTCCGGAACTGAATGGCGCAGACCCGGAGGGTGCGTCGCGGGTTTTGCCGCCACAGCCATGACGGACTCACCCGGGCCTGTCGGACCTGGGTGCGGAGGATGGCGTCATTCGTCACCAGTCTACAAATCTCCTGGGGGTGTACACCCAGGAAAGCTGCATCGGGAGGCGCTGAGGCGCATTCCGAAGTCGGAGAAGCATCCTGAGGTGGGCTTGCGACGCCCCGCTCCAGGGCAAAGTCGGTGACCAGGTAGCCGGCACCTCCCGGCGCCAGCAACTCCGCCAAGAGCCTCAGATGCCGCTGCCGCAGAGCTCCCAGCAGGTCCATAGGTAGAGCCTTGGGTCCGGTGACCGAGACCACCGACTCGATGATCTGGGTCAACAGGCACATCGAAGCCGCCACTTCGAATCGGCCCGGGAAGGGAAGACCGGCAAGGGCCCGGGCTTCGCGGACGCAGTGATCGATGCTCTCTCTGCCGGGCCGGTGACGTTCCCAGGTGTCCAGGGTCTTCAGGATGCCGGTGAGGTCGATCCCCCCGTGGAGATTGATTCTGCCGGGGGCGGGCGGAGACTGCCGTTGGATGCCGCCGGCCATGGCCTCCCGGTCGAGATCCACCAGGTCGACCCGTGCGAAGCGCCCGGTGAATCGGGCCAGGTCCAGGTCGTTGCAGTTGCCGGCGCCCAGGATGCAGAGCCTGGCCGAGGCCGGCTGAGGTGGCCGGCAGATCAGGTCGGCCACCGCTTCCCGGTGAGAACGGTAGAGGCGCCAGTTGTCGAGGGTCTCCCGGTTGAGCCGCAGTTGGCGCGCCACCAGGGGGTTGGTCCATAGACGCAAGTCACTCAAGCTCTTTCTCTTGTCGGTTCCTGTGACCGGAAGTCTTCACGAGCGATCCTCATCATTCGGCTCGGTATCCGTCGATTCGAGACGAGGATCATCGGCTTCGAAGTTCAGGGGAGGCCGGCGGGACCGGTCCACGCTGAGCTTGAAGATGTCGAACCGGTTGTACCCGCCCACGACGTCGTGGATTTGCTTGGGAGCCACCGTCCGGGTGAGGTCGATCTCGGCGTAGAGGAGGCCTTCCTCGTCCTGGAGTATCGGGCTGACGGGGGTTCCTTCCGGACCCATGACCACCGAGATGCCTCTGGGGCTCCCGTCCAGGATGCGACCGGCATCCGGGTTCAGTTGGCCCAGTCGGTCTCGGGCTGGGGCATCCAGGAAGCCGGAGGCCACCACGTTGAAGACCTTGCCTTCGAAGGAGTGGTTGCCGGCCCGGATCAGTATCGCCTGCTTGAGATCGTAGTTGCCGCCGGTGGCGGGGTCGCGGGTGGGCCACAGGGGCGGGTAGGTGGATAGATGGACCTGCTCGCCCTGGGCCAGCAGGGAGAAACGGGCCAGGGGGTTGGTGTTCTCACCGCAGATCAGCATCCCGACTCGACCCAGACGGGTCTCGCACACCTGCAGTCCGCTTGCATCCCCGGGCGCCCAGACCAGTTTCTCGTAAAAGGTCGGAACCAGCTTGCGATGGTGGCAGAGGATGTCCCCCCCATCGCTCAGGAGCAGGTTGGCGTTCCAGAGGCAACCGTCGCTGACGGGCGAGACCTCGTTGAAGCCCAGGGAGACGAAAATGCCGCTACGGCGGGCGGCGTCGGCGACCGTGCCGATTTCGGGCCCGTCCACCCGCAGACTGCCGGCGGCGAGTTGGCAGAAGAGGGCATGGTTCTCAATGGGGGCTTGCAGGGCGCACCAGAGCGGAAAGGCGGGAATGTAGGTCTCGGGGAAGACGATGAGCTGAGCCCCGTTGCGAGCGGCTTCCCGGATCAGGGCGCAGGTCTTGTCCAGGGTGGCTTCCCGATCGAGGAACACCGGGGCCACGTGCGCGGCGGCCACCTTGTAGGTTGGAGGTTGCATGGTGAGTGGGGGCCTCTCCGGGCGGCGGCCATCGCAGGCGCGGGCGGATCCGCCGGGGAATGGTTGCGCCCGGTCGAAAGGAACCAACCGTCCTTCCCGCTCATTTCATCCGGGCTGCCAAACCTTCGAGAATCGGGTCCAGCAGTCGGTTCAACCGGGTGAAGCGATCCGGATCGGACAACATCTGCTGGGCGCTCTGAATGAACGGGCTGTCGACGAGTTCGTCGGCACAGCCGTGAGCCAGGTCCTCAAGGGCTCTTCGGGTGGTTTCGAGATGGAATTGAAGCCCCAGGACCCGGTCGCCGTAGGCGAAGGCCTGGTTCTCACAGGCCTGGCTGCGGGCCAGGTGCAGAGCCCCCCGGGGCAGGTCGAAGGTCTCTCCGTGCCAGTGAAAGACTTCGGCCCGTGGGGGAAACAGTTTCCCCAGGTTGTGGGCCGCCGCCTCCGGGGAGCGTTGAATGGGAAACCAGCCGATCTCGGGCTGGCTGTTCCTGTATACCCTGGAGCCGAGAACATCGGCGATGAGCTGACTGCCCAGGCAGACGCCCAGAATGGCCTTGTCGGCCTGGAGGGCCTGGCCGATGAAGTCCTTTTCCGCCGTCAGCCAGGAATGCTCGGACTCGTCGTTGGCGCTCATGGGGCCGCCCATCACCACCAGCCAATCGATCTCATCCACCGGTGGCAGCGGTTCGTCCCGATAGAGCTCGGTCAGGCTGACCTGCCATCCGCGTTCCCGGAACCAGGGAAGCATCGATCCCAGTCCCTCGAAGGGCACGTGTTTCAAGTAGTGAACTCTCATATCGTCAAGGGGTCTGTCCCGGAGGTCCGCAAGCTTGCTTGGCGCGAGTCAACCCGACCGGTCCCCGCAGCCGGACAGGTGCCCGAAGTTCAGGGCGCTCATTCCGTTCCGAATGTGAACACCACGGTATGGCTATAGGTCTGACCCGGCCGCAGGATGATGGAATGCCACCCCGGCTGGCCTTCCTTGGTGATGGAATCGGGGAAATGCTGGGTCTCCAGGCAGAATCCGGTCTGTTTTTGGTAGGCGACGCCACCCTTGCCCTGGAACGACCCGTCCAGGTAGTTGCCGGTGTAGAGCTGGACTCCCGGCGCGGTGGTGTCTACTTCCAGGGTCCTGCCGGAAACGGGTTCCCGCACGCGAGCGGCCCGCCTCGACTGGCCGGGGGATCCCCCCAGAACAAAGTTGACGTCGTAGCCTTCACGCTGATCCTTGGCGTCTTTCGGGATATTTCCGATGTCGGCGCCGAGCGTCTTGGGCCTGGTGAAGTCGAAGCGCGTGCCCTCGACCGGTCGGATCTCGCCGGTGGGAACGCCCAGCCCATCCGATACCGTGTAGCTGGGCGCCTCCAACTGCAGCTCGTGTCCCAGCACGTCGGCCGCGTCGTGCCCCGCCAGGTTCCAGTAGGCGTGATGGGCCAGGTTGACGATGGTGGGAGCGTCGGTCTCGGCCTCCATATCGAACCTCAGCGAGTTGTCGTCTGCCAGGGTATAGGTGACCGATGTGGTCAGATTCCCGGGGTAGCCCTCTTCGCCGTCAGGGCTGGTATAGGTCATCTTCACCGAAGCCCCGTTGTCGGATTCGGATTCGGCGGCCACTGTCCACACCTTTCGATCGAAGCCCTGGTCTCCTCCGTGAAGGTGGTGTTCCCCGTAGTTCTTGGTCAGGGTGTGCTCAAGGCCGTCGAGCGTGAACCTGGCGTTGGAAATCCGGTTCACCACCCGCCCGCAGATGCTGCCGAAGTAGGGATGGCGCGGCAGGTAGTCCGCCAGCTTGTCGAAACCCAGGGTGATGTCCGCCATCCGGCCTTCCCGGTCCGGAACGTGCATCTCGGTGAGAATCGTTCCGTAATTGGTGATCCTGGCTTTCAGGCCCTGCCGGTTGGTCAGGGTGTAGAGAAACACGGGGGATTCCCCTACCTGTCCCCACTCCACCTTTTGCAGTCGCGGCGGCTGTGCCTCGTCACCCGACCGGCTGGATTCGGGTGGGCCGCAACCGAAAGCCCCGGCCAGAAGGCTCACGGCCGTCAGGGTCGGCGCGAATGCTCGAAAGCTTCTCATCATGGGTTCCTCCGGTGGATGGAAGGCCGATGGACGTCCATGGGCCGGATCGGGCTTCCTTGGGGGACCGCTGCGTTAGCGGGCGGGCATTCCCGAACGGCAGTTGGCTTCATCCCGGACGCGCCCGGTTCGTTCAGCGGACCTGGTCCACAAAGACCGGCTGAGTCCAGGCCGTGTATCCCATGGAGTCCACCACCCGGGCCCGCACATAGCGCTCGCCCCCCTGGAATCGATAGCGGGCCTTCAACCCGTGGGCCTTGCTGAGCAGGCGGCCCCCGTCACCGATGAAATGGGTGGTGTACTTGAAGGTGGATTTCTCCTGGATGTCGATCTCGATCCCTTGGTCGTCCGTTCGCAGGTCCGACAGCGAAACGCCGGTGGAGGCGTAGAAACGGCCCGCCTCCAGCCCCTCCATGATGGCCGCGGTCGAGAGTCGGGGAGCCCGGACCACCACCCAGCCGCGCCCCGGGTTGAGGCGGTCGGGGGCGAACTCCCCCTTGAAGTGGTGGGCGTCATCCACGGCGATGCCGTAAATGAGCTTGCCGCTGCTGAGGATCTCGTCCCACATGGCCTCCAGGCCGGGCGAGCCGCCGCCTCCGTGGTTGTGGACCGCGGGCGCGCCGTTGTAGATCTCGACGAGCTTGTTGTTGCGAACCTGGCGCATTTGATCGGCGGTCAGAGCCCAGAAGAAGTTGGGATGGTTGATGTGGGGCACTCCGCCCATCCCGCGGATGGCGTCCACGTTGCGCTGAACGGTTTCCACCGGGTCGGAGCCGCCTTGAGGCGGGACGACCTCCCGCAGGTCCAGTCCGTTGATGTGAATGGGACTTCCTTCGAAGCTGTCGGTGACTTCTTCCCCGTTGATGACCAGGAACTTTTCCCGGGCTGCGAAAATGCTGTTGAGACCCTCGACCTCGGTCAGAAAGTTATGGTCCGTCAGCACCAGGAAGTGGTAGTGGTGCTCCTTGTACCAGCGCACCACCTCGTCCGGGGTGCTGTCGCCGTCCGAGTTGATGGTGTGGGTGTGGGTGTTCCCCTTGTACCACTGCATCGGCTCACTCGGCCTCATGGCCAGCAGGCAGAGGGGGATGAATGCGAAGGCAAGGTGAATGCGTTTCATGGGACCTGGTTGCGTGAGGATGGTGCCGGCGCTCGGCCGGAAGGCGAGCCTAAACATAACCCATCCCTCCGAGCCAAGGCAACGATTCCCGAAGGTGGCGGGAGTCTCCGGGAAAAAGAAAGACAAAGTCCTCCCGACTTGCAATACTGGTTTACTTTCTGCCGGTCGATGCAGACCCCCAACCGCTACCATAGGTAACGATGGCTGGATTCCCGATTCCTTCCCGCCGGATTTTGCTGCTTTCCGGGCTGCTTCTGTGGCTGGGGGCACAACCGCATGGGGTGGGCAGGGTGGCGGCCGGAGAGTCGGACTGGCCCCAGTTCCTCGGTCCCAAGCGGAACGGGGTCTATGAGGGACCGGCGATTTCCGGTTCCTGGCCCGCCTCGGGGCCTCCCGTCCTCTGGCGGAAGCCGGTGGGGGAGGGATTCAGCGGAGCGGTGGTGCAGGCCGGTCGCCTGGTCCTGTTCCATCGGCTCGAGAGCAGGGAACGGGTGGAGTGCCTCGCGGCTGAAACCGGCCGGCCGTTGTGGCGATACGACTATCCCACCGATTACCGGGACGATTTCGGTTTCGACGGCGGACCGCGAGCCACTCCCTCGGTCTGGGAGGGCAAGGTCTACACCTTTGGCGCCCAGGGAGTGCTGCATTGCCTGGAGCTGGATAGCGGCAGGAAAATCTGGAGCCTGAAGACCCACCAGAAGTTCGGCGTTCGCAAGGGCTTTTTCGGGGCCGCTTGCTCTCCCCTGGTCGAAGACGGCCGGCTCTTCCTCAACGTCGGCGGACGAGATCGGGCGGGGTTGGTGGCCTTCGACGCTCGAACCGGGCGAGTCTTGTGGACAGTGACCGATGACGAGGCCAGCTACTCCTCTCCCGCCATGGCCACCCTGGGCGGACGCCGCCAGGTGCTGTTTTTCACCCGCGCCGGACTGGTTTCGGTCGATCCCGAGAGTGGAAAAGTTCTGTTCCGCTTTCGCTGGAGAGCTCGGAGCCGTGCTTCGGTGAACGCCGCCACCCCGCTGGCGGCAGGACCCTTCGTTTTCCTCTCGGCCAGCTATCGGACCGGAGCGGTTCAGCTCAAGGTCACGGGCTCCGAGCTGGAAACGGTCTGGACCTCGGACGAGTCCCTTTCAAACCACTATTCAACCAGCGTCATCCGAGGGGACCACCTCTTCGGATTTCACGGTCGGCAGGAATATGGGCAGTCCCTTCGCTGCGTGGCGCTGCAGACGGGCCGGGTCCTGTGGAGCCGGGATGGGTTTGGAGCCGGCACCTTGAGCCTGGCGGGGGACCGGCTGGTAGTGCTGAAGGAAAACGGGGAACTGCTTCTGGTCGGGGCTGCGCCTCAGGCCTTTCGCCTCATCGCCAAAGCCAGAATCCTGGCGCCGACCGTACGAGCCTACCCCGCCCTGGCCGATGGCCGCCTGTTTGTACGCAATCGGAAGGAGTTGGTGGCCGTTGACCTTCAGCCCGGCCGATAGCCGGCGTTTCTGACCCTGTTTCACTCAGGGGAAGAGTGCACCCGGCGTTCCCGTCCCTCAGGCTGCACGCTTCTGTGCGGCAAAGTACTCCCGGGTGACTTTGAAGACCATTGGAGCCAGCAACAGCAGGCCCACAAGGTTGGGCACCGCCATCAGGCCATTGAGGGTGTCGGACAGGTTCCAGACAAAATCCACCTTCACATTGGCGAAACTCAATGCCGCCGCGATCCACACCACGCGGTAGACGATCAGGCTTTTTTCGCCAAGCATGTACTGCCAGCATCGCTCGCCGTAATAGGACCATCCCAGGATCGTGGTAAAGGCGAAGACCACCAGCGCGATGGTGACGACGTATTGCCCCCCCGGTATGGAAGCCTGGAACGCGGTGGACGTGAGCACCGCGCCGGTGAGACCGCCGCCGCCCGCACCCGTAGCCGTCCAGGCGCCCGAGGTGATGATCACCAATGCCGTCATGGTGCAGACGATGAGGGTATCGATGAAGGTTCCCAGCATGGCGATGATGCCCTGACGCACCGGATTGTCGGTCCTGGCGGCGGCGTGGGCAATGGCGGCGGACCCCAGGCCGGATTCATTGGAGAACACGCCGCGGGCCACGCCGAAACGAACGGCCGCCGCGACCGCAGCCCCGGCAAAGCCCCCCGTGGCCGCCGCCGGCGTGAACGCATGCGTAAAGATCAGGCCGAGGGCCGCCGGAACGCCGGCGATATTGACGATGAGGATCAGCAGGGCAGCTCCGATGTAAAGCACGATCATGGCCGGAACCAGCTTGCCGGCAACTTCTCCGATCCGTCGAATGCCGCCTACTATGACGATTCCCACCAGCGCTGCCACCACGATTCCGGTCAGGTAGGTCGGAACGGCGAAGCTCGTTCCCAGGGCGGCCGCCATCGAGTTGACCTGCACGGCGTTACCGATGCCAAAGGCGGCCGCGGCGCCGAAGAGGGCAAAGGCGAGCCCCAGCCACTTGCCCAGCTCGGGCGCGAAGGCGCCCACGCCGTTGCGGAGGTAGTACATGGGCCCCCCGACGTGCGTACCTGTATCGTCCACCTCTCGATAGGTGACCGCGCATACGGCCTCGGCAAACTTGGTGGCCATACCGAACAGGGCGATGAGCCACATGTAGAACATCGCTCCTGGCCCGCCGAGCGCAATGGCGGTAGCGACCCCGGCGATGTTCCCGGTGCCGATCGTTGCCGATAGCGCCGTCATCAGTGCATTGAAGGGCTTGACCTCTCCCTTGCCGCCGGTATCGCTCTTTTCGAACAGGAGCCTGAAGCCATAGCCCACCTTGCGCCACGGCATGAAAACCAGGCCGAGCGTCAGCAGAACGCCGGTGACGCCCAGCATGCCGAGCATCGGCGGCCCCCAGGCGAAGGCATTGACTCTATCGATGAAGGCATTGATCTCTTCCATCCAGTTCCTCATTTCGCGGAATCAGGGGGTGCTCGAGTCCGGCGCCCGCAGGTCGTAGCACAGCAGCCGGGGGCTTCCTCCCCGGACGAAGTCCCGGCGGTTCTGGGAGACGTAGAGCAGGCCCCGGCTCAGGACCGGAGCAGACCAGGACTCTCGGGCGGCGAACAGCCAAGCGCGGGAGAGGATCCGGTAGCCCCGGGGAGAGAGGTCGAGCCACAGAAGGTGGCCCAGCTCTCCCAGGCAGAGGAAATGCCCGTCGGCCCAGAGCAGCGAGCCCCGATGGGTGGTGAAGGTTCGGGTCATCCGCCGGCCGCTGAACTCGACGGTCTCTTCCCATTCCGGAACGGCGCGCCACATCTCTTTTCCCGTCTTCAGATCGATGCACACCAGGGCCGCATCGGGTTCATTGCGGCCGTCGAATCCGTACAGGTAGCCGTCCCGGTGTATGGGCGTGTTCCAGTGCAGGCCGAAATGGGGCGCGGTCCAGGCCAATCGGTGGGTGCCGTCCGGGAGAAGGTCGAGCAGCGCCGCTCCTGTCTTGTAGCTGGCCGAGATCAGCACCTGGTTGCCGATCACCACCGGGTTGGAAGCATTGACCGACTCGTAGCTGCGGCTTCTCCAGGGAAAGCGGAAGTCGATTTTTCCGTTGGCGGGATCGATACTCAACAGCCCCCCGGTGGGCGGGCGGCTTTCACCTCCGGCGAAGACGAGAATGCGTCTCTTGCCGCTCACCGTGGCCGGAACCGGGGATGCATAGCTGGGACCCCATCGATCCCCGGTCTTCCAGACGAGTTTGCCGGTGAGTTTGTCCAGAGCGATCACCGAAGGCCCTCCAGGGGCGCCCACGTTGACAATCAGCAGGTTCCCTTCGACCAGGGGTGTCGCGGCCACCCCGAAGAAATCCTGGGGCACCCGGAATTCACGCGACAGGTGGCGTTTCCAGTGGACTGCACCGGACTCCAGATCGAGGCAATGGAGCTTGCCTTCGGCGCCGTAGGTGTAGACCCTGCCGCCGTCGATCACCGGGCTGCAGCGGGGCCCGTCGTTGTAGCCGTAACGGTCGCTGTAGCCTGTCGGGTAACGGAAGGTCCAGTAGCGCTGTCCGGTTTCGGGGTGAAGGCAGTCGGCGATTTCCTCCTGCCCCTGGCGGTAGAAGTAGACCAGCCGGGAGCCCCGAACGGCCGGTGAGGTGTAGCCGGTCCCTTTGGCCAGTTCCCAGACCAGGGGCGGTCCCCCCTCCGGCCAATCCTTGAGCAGGCGGGTCTCGGTGGAAACCCCGTTGTGTGTGGGTCCCAGAAACGAGGTCCAATCGTGGGTGACGGCCCCCGGGGGCAAGGGCTTGGGCTTGGTGTGAAAGCGAACGCCGGGGTGGGGGTTGGGTAATGGAGCGTTGCTTTCCGCGGACGCCAGCAGCCGGGCCGCTCCGGCCGTCAACCCATGGGCCGGCGCAGACCGGTCACCCGTCTGACAGGCACTCTGGCCGAGCCAGATTCCGGCGAGCACGAGTCCCAGCAACCGCCGTCTCGTCACGTCCTTCTCCAATCCGGCGGCCATCCCCGACCTGGAATAATTCTTCTTGTCAAGAATGCAGCCCGCCGGCGAGATCGGCGGGTCAATACCGCAACTGGGCGGGCCATCCCCTTCGAACTTCAAACTTCCCCCTTCAAACTTCAAACTTCAAACTTCCCCCTTCAAACTTCGTCAATACCGCACCCGGGTGGGCCGTCCCCTGTCCTCGCCGCGCAGCCAGATGAAAACCGGGGCGTGGGGTTCGGGCGAGGGCCAGGGCAAGGCGATCCGCAGGGTCTGTTTCTTGGGGTCGTCCGGGAAGGAGACCGGGATGCCCACCACGGGGCGACCCTGGCTTTCGTCCCAACCCGCCTTGGCGATATGGTGCAGTTCCTCTCCGGTCAGGAGCCCTTCGTAGAGCGATTCCCCCAGCTTCTTGCCGGTCAGGACAAATCGCTCGATCCTGGGCAAGCGGACGACCCGGCCCAAGGCGTGCGGGTCGGACGATCCGGCGGTCTCGTTGCGGACCACCACCGCCAGGGAGCAGTCGGTGGCGCTGAGGCTGCCCGGGTCCAGCGAGACAAACAGGGTGTCTTTCCCGGTGACGTCCAGCCGGGTGGCGCCTTGGGGTCGGTTGGGGACAAGCGTCAACCTCGATTGGAATTGCCCGCCGCTCCCGCATCCCAGTTGCAGCGAGGCCAACGGATGAAGGTTCTCCACTCCGATGGCGAAGCTGACCGGCCGGCCGGCCGGGAGCTCACCCTCCCGCAGTCCCAGCGCGGCCTTGGGCGGGAAGGAGGTGCTGGCGTGTGCAATCGCCGGCCGGGGCCCCACGATCCGCATCCCCTCCTTCAGGACGACCGGGGTGTCCAGTCCGGAGACCCTCATGGCGATGGGGAGCAGATCGCCCGCTTGGGCCGGTTCCTCCAGGTAGGCCGTGACCCTCCGCTGTTCAAGCTCCCCTGTTTCGGGCGCCGCCGGCCCCAGTTCCCATCGGGCCTTGGCGCTCTCCAGCCCACCGATGCGCCCCAGGCCGGTTCCTTTCAGCAGGAGCCCCTGGCTTTCTTCACCGAGATTGAGTCTGAGAGGGAGATTGGAGAGCCGAGGCAGCGGGGCATGAACCTTCAGGGGAAGGACCTGCGGTTCAGCGTCAGCCTGGGAGATTTTCAGTCCGTAGAGGCCGGGGCCAAGCCCGTCGGTATCCAGTGCGAAGGCCAGTTGCTGCTGGCTTCCGTCGGGCGCCCTTGGAGACGACAGGAAGGCCAGCGGCTTGGTGGACTGCCCCAAAGGGTCGGACTCCACCAGTTCCAGCTTCTTGACGAACTGGAAGTCGGTCCCCATCAGCTCGACGCGGACACGTCCGCTTCCTGTCACCAGCCTGTGCCGGGATTGGGGCGTCAACCGGGCCAGGTTCAGGTCCCCCAACCGGTGCAGGCGAAACCGTCCGGACAGTTCGAAGGCTTCCCAATCCCAGGAAGCGGCAAGGGTGTACTCCCCCGGGGGCGGGACTTCTTCGCCGGTGTGCAATTTCAGGGAGCGCAGCGAAGGCTGTGTCGAAACTTCAACGTCAAAATGCCGGTCGCCTCCAGCCTGCACCAGCTTCCAGTCGTGTGCTCGCGGCAACCGCCTCAGTTCCGAAGCGTCCTCCGCGTGGATCCCGAGCAGGGCGTCCCGGCCGATGGGAAGATGAACGCCGGAAGCCACCGTGACCTGGGGAGGTTGCAGTGAGGGGATGCGCAGAGCCCACAGGTAGGCGATCCTGGCCCGGGCCTTGGCGGGCCGCCGCTGGGAACAGAGCTGAACGTCGTGGGGACGGACATTCTGGGCGAAGGCCGATCGGAAGTCGGTCCCGGGCGAGATCAACGTCCTCAGGTTCTGAAACAGGGCCACCCCTCCGGTGGCCAGCAGGGCCGAGTTTCCCAGGAACAGGGTGGCCAGTGACGCCGCCAGACCGGCCGATTGTCGTATTCCGTGAGCGGGCTGGGGGTTGAGCGGGTCGTAGGTCGACAGCGACGGCAGCAGGGTTCTCAGCAGCAGGGCTGCCTGTTGATCGGCCGGCGCATTGGGGTCGATGCGGGGCAGGCTGACGTTATGCTGAGCGGAGAATCCCTGCAGTACGGCGTCCAGGGGTTGGGAATCGGCGGAGGAGCGTTCCCAGGACGCCAGCGTTTCCACCAGGGCTCCCACCCGGGCCGTCTGCTGGGCGTAGTCGGCAAGCCGGGTGATGACTTCCTCGTTGTTCTTGACCAGGGCCTCGACCTTCTTGATGTTCAGCCCCCTGGGGCCGTAGACGGCCGCCACCACCTCCACGTCGAAGGGAACCTCCCACTGGGTGGCAGCCGCGGCCGGCCTGGGGTCCAGAACCACCCATTCCTTTTCCGGGCTGCTCCCGGCGGCGATCAGCACCAGCGCAATGCTGGCTTGGCTCTTCCGGTCGGACTGCAGGCGGACCGGGATGTAGAGCAGCTTCCTGCCCTTCTCCAGTCGATTGACCGAGGCCAGCGGGCGCGCCCTCACCCTGGGCGCCGGTTGAACCAGGAAGCGGAATTGACCGATGGATTGGCCGCCGGCGCAGACCGGCGCTTCAGCCGCCGCTGCCGGCCGGCACAGGGCCAGGGCCAGACCCAGTCCCATCGCCGCCACTGCAGGAATTCTCGGCAATTCGACCTCCCTCAGGTTCCATGATCGCCTATCCCGAGGAGGATTGAAAGTGGCAAAAGGCAGTGGGGGCCCGTGGCCAGTGGTCAGTCATTTGCAACGCCCCCGTCCCCAATGCGACGCTGATGTGCACTTAGGGGCCGCCGCGTTGGGCCCCCACCGGCTCGACGGCGGGCATGCGCCCTTGTCTCGCCGACTCCCCCTCAAGGGGGAGTGATAATCGGGCGGTGAACGCGGCTCCTTGCCCGATTCCTGGGCGGGTTGTATTCCATGATTGCGGTTTATTGTGGAGAGGATGCCCACCCGGGAACGCGGGCGTCCCGCCCGCACCATACCCCGGTACGGCCTCAGACATCTCCTCCCCCTGGTTCGACCCGCATCTGCGCCGTGGGTCTCCTCGGGCCTTGCCATTGCGGTTCACGCCGACAGGCCCGCTGACTGCCTGCAACCTCACGCTGACGCTACGCAAACTCCAGCCGGGAATCGGGAATAAGGTTGCGGGCGGGACGCCCGCGTTCCCGGGGGGTGTCCCTTTGGGGTGCCTCGTGCCGGTGAAACAGCTCCATACCGTTTCGCGGCTCTACCAGCGCTGCTGATCGTCACTCCTGGGACGCTGCGTTGGGCCCCCACCGGCTCGAAGACGGGCTCCGCCCTCTGCGGAGGGGGGTTCGCACAAGGCGAGCCAAGGCGAGATCTTGTGCGCCGTCGCGGGTTCGCACGAGCCAAGCTACAGGCGAAGGCTGATGCGGTGGGGGGTGGACGCCGGCGTATCAGGGTGTTGCGAGCCGGGGTGTCAGGTGAAGAGCGGCGCGATCTCGTCCACCTTCAGGAAGGTGGTTCCCGAGACCGGCTCCAGGTACTCGAAGGCCCGACCCGAAGGGGTGTTGGTGATCTTCTTGGACCAGTCGATGCCCAGGGCGGAGTACATGGTGGCGGCGATGTCTTCGATGTAGATGGAGCGTTTCTGGCTCCAGCCGGAATCGACCACGCGGCCGCCGGTGGGATCGGTGGCGCCGAGGATGCGGCCGCCCCGGACTCCGCCGCCTGCAAACAGGCTGGTGGAGGCGAATCGGTGGTGATCGCGGCCCTTGTTGACGGTCAGGTCTCCCACGGTGCGCCCGAATTCGCCCATGCACACGATCAGGGTCCGGTCCAGGAGCACCTGTCCGTCTTTGGTTCTGAGCCGACTCAGGTCGGTCAGCAGGCTGGCGAACGCCGCATCCAGCTCGCGGCCCAGCGTGTACTGGTTGGGAGTGCTGGTCTTGTCGTAGGCCTTGGCGTGAAGGTCCCAGCCGTCGTGGGTGATGAACACGTGCCGGGTTCCGGCCTCGGCCGCAATCAGGTTGCGCCCCAGGATGCAGGCGTCCCCCAGGGCCGAGGACCCGTAGCGCTTGCGTTCCTCCGTCTCCAGCTTGAAGACGTCCCGGACCTCGGGCGCCATCATGATGGAGTGGGCTTCCCCGTAGTAGGATCGGAACTCTTCAATGGGGCGCGAGCTCCCCGTCGACGAGACCGGGTGTCCCCGCTCCAATCGGCCCAGCAGGTCCCAGCGCCTCAGAAAGCGTTCCCGTTCGGCGTCCTCCAGCAGGAAGTGCCGGCTCTCCCGGGTATTGAAGGCCAGGGGACCATACTTGGGGTCCAGACAGCCGGAACCGACGAGGCCGGCTCCGCTGGTGATGTTGTAGTTCATGGCCACGAAGGGAGGCAGGAAGTCGCCGGGCTTGCGGCGGGCCTCCATTTCGTAGGCGATGACGGCCCCCAGGGAGGGCATTTCGGCGCGGCGGGCCGGGCTGACGGGGTGGGCCACCTGCAGGACGTACTGGGCTCGGGAGTGGCCGGCTTCCCAGGCCTCCACCGACCGCACGATGGCCAGGTCGTCCAGCTTTTCCGACAGCCGGGGAAACAGGGCGTAGGGCAGCTTCATCGTCCCGCCCTTGACGGTCCGCACGTCGAAGTCCGCCGGCGTGTAATGCCCCTCCTTGAAGTCGAAGGTGTCGATCTGGCTGGGCCCGCCGTCCAGAAAGAGAAAAATGCAGTAGTCGGCGCTGCCCCGAGGATTCACCTTCCGGGCCGCTCGCAGGTTGAGCGGGTCCATCATGGGCGCAAGGCAGAAACCGGTGGCGGTGGCGGCCCCGGCGCGAATGAAGCCTCGCCGGGTCAATTGGGGGATGCGGGTCATGGCTTCTTCCATGGTACCGGTTCTCCTCCTAAAGGTTGAACAGAAACTCCTTGGTGTTGAGGAGGCTCCAGAGCAGGTCCTCGGCACCGGACTCGCGGTAGCGTTCAATCTGGGCGACCCCAAGCCCTTGTTCCTCTTCGCTCGGGAAGCGGCCCAGGGTTGCCAGAAAGAGCTCTTCCACGATTTCCCGGTTGCTCTTGAGGGGTTCCTGCTTGAGCAGCGCCTGAAGCCGTCCCTTGTCCGCCCCGACCTTCTCCTTGATCAGATCGCTGTTCAGCAAAAGCGAGGCCTGCACGGTCGAGCCGGCCAGGCTCTTGTCGGCCACGTCGCGGTTGCTCCGGCCAAAGGCGGCCAGAAAGACTTTCAGCTCGCCCTGCAGGTCATAGGGCCCCCGGGTCTGCATCACGTACCTGACCTTGAGATCGGTGCCCATGATGGGGATCTCGGGAAAGACCCCGGTGGCCTGACTGAGGCTGTCATGGAGCTGGGCCGCCGAGAGGCGCCGGGCATTGCGCCGGGCGAAATAGCGGGCGTACCGGGGGCGCCACTGGCCGGGAAACCGGCTGGAAAGCTGATAGGCGCTCGATTTGGCGATCCGCCGGATAATGGCCCGCAGGCTGAAGCCGCTCTCGGCGAAGTCTCTCCCCAGGGCATCGAGCAGTTCCGGATGGGTGGGCTGGATGGTCCAGGGAGCCGGTGGGGGATTGTCGGGGTCCTGCCGGGCCAGGTCGAACTCGAAGGGAGGATCGACGATGCCCACCCCCATCAGCTCGGTCCAGATGAGGTTGGCGGTGGCCCGTGCAAACTGGGGATGGGAGGTGAGCATTCGGGCGTAGGCCCCTCGAAAGTCCTCGCCCGGCCTGGCCCGCTCGCCGTCGAGCAGGAAGGTGGGAGTGGTGTCCGCCGAATAGCGCTTCATTCGCTTGACGCTGGGGTACTTGAGGTCGTAGCGGTGGGAGGCTTCCTGCACGGGAAACTCCTGGCCGATCCCGAAGCCGCGGAACATCCGAATGCCCCCGAAAAAGGAGGCCTGGCGCCAGAACTCCTCCCGCTTTTTCTGGCTGAGCCAGAGGTTGATCTTTTCCAGGTGGTAGGCGCCGTCGTGGCAGGCGATGCACTCCAGGTTGATCCCCAGAAAGTTCCTGGTGCTGCTGATGGCGATGTCCTCGATGCTGTCCTCGTGGTTGACCGCCAGCCCATCGGCGTCGTCGGCGTGGTTCCTGGCCAGGTAGTTGGCAGGGGCCGACTCCCAGTTGGAGCGGGCCGTGGCCGTCAGCATCTCGGTGACCAACCGGTCGTAGGGCACGTCCAGCAGCAGGGCCGTGTTGAGATAGTCCCAGAAGAGATTCCGTCCCTTGGGGCCGATCTCGCCCTGGGTAGCGCGAAAGAGATCGCACAGAAAATAGGTCCAGCGGTCCAGGTAGGGGTGGGACGGGTGGTCCGCGGCGGCGGGGTCCACCCTGGCCCCGGTCAACTCGTCGATGAGCCGCGCCCGCTTGTCGGGGCCGGTGTCCTCGAGGAAGCTCCGCACCTTGTCCACTTCCGGCAGGCGGCCGGTCAGGTCCAGGTGGGCCCTGCGCAGGAATTCGGCGTCCGACGACAGAGGAGCGTGGGGGATCTCGTCCCGCTCCAGCCTGTCGAAGATGAAGTCGTCGATGTAGTTGTTTCTGCGGACCGGCAGCGAGTGTTCCGGAACGGCCAGGCCGGCTGTCACCCGGCTGGTGACCTCATCCAGCTCCGACCGGCTGCCGGACCCGGGTTTGGGCGGATGCGGCTTCTTGCCTGCCTTGTCCTCGGGCTGGCCCAAGACCGCCAGGGCGGCGATGAGCAGCGGCAGCAGCAGCGGAGGTAGCTTCATGGCTTACGCCCTTGGTCCGGAGGCCGATCAGCCTTGGCGCAAAGAGGTCCGGCAGACAGTTTCCGGAAATTTTATCAGGATTCGTCCAAAGTTTGAAACGGTCTTGTGTGCGGGCAATGGGCAAAGCGCCAGGCAAAAAAATCGTATGACTGTTTGTATATACGCAAGAAGTCAATCCACTGCCGCAACACACCCCATGGTGCGGTGGACTTACCTGCCGCTCTTCAGCAGAGTCATTCCCTGAGCCCCCAGGAGCAGCGGCAGGGCGGCGTCAATCACTGCCCAGATTACCGAAACGGCGTCCGGCCCCACGGCGTTGTAGGCAGGGCTCTGCAGGTTGAACCAGTTGAAGAAAAAGAGGATGCCGATGAAAAGCAGCCCGTAGAAGATCGTATTGGCGGCCAGGAAATCGCGGGTCACCGCTGCGCCGCCGCCTTCTCCGTCAACCTCCTGCTTGCGCATGCAGGCGAAGATCAGGCCCAACACGATGGCCAGCGCCATCAGCGGGTTGATGGTGCTCCAGTTGGGGCTGTAGGGGCTGGCCTGACTGGAGGCGTGATACAGGGGCTCGACGACGGTATGGATCGCCACCAGGGCCCCGATGAGGATGAGAACGACACCCACGATCTGCTTGAGGGAATTCATGATCGGTCTCCTTTCGCTGTTGCCTATGGTCGATGTTCGTGAGTCGCGGTTCAACCGGCGACCGGTCAGATCAGCCCTTCCACGGGCGCGCCGATCTCGTCGTCAGCAGGCGATAGCGAACTCCGGGCTCTCCTTGGAGGGAGGTCGCGTCCCGTATTTGCAGGAAGTGCCGGCCGGCACATCGGAGGATTCCTGAAACAGAACACGAATGCCGATATTCTATCACCGGCCTGGCTACGGAACCATCGTGTCCCGCAATTCGATTGGGTGCGCTGCTTTGCGGCTCCATTGCCATTTGTGGTTCGAAGAATAGTGGAGTTCGGAGTGGTTCAGTGAATTCTCTCTGGAATTAAGGCAGAATTCACACGGATTGTGACTAACAGGAGTTGATACCCCGGCAGCTTGCGAGTAAAATCGTTACATCTTCGGGTTTTATACCGCAGGCTGACCGGCCTTTGGTCGAGCCTCTCCGTCCTTGTCTGGCCTCCGCCAGTTGACCCTGAAGCGCAGGTGCATTCATGGTGGCGGTTGGAGACGGGACTATACCGGCGTTGAGCCTGGTGAGGAGAATTCAATCGATGAAATCACTGTACACCTGTACGTCGCTTCTGGCTTTGCTGGCAGCAATCGCCCTGGTCGCTCCCGATGCGCAGGCTCAATCGAGCAGTCTGAGTGGAGTGGTCACCGATGAGACCGGCGGTATCCTGCCCGATGCCGAGATCACGGTGATCAACCAGGACAACAACATCCAGCGGACCGTGCTCTCCAACGCAGAAGGCCTGTTCGTCTTCGCCCAGCTTCCTCCCGGTTCCTACACGCTGACGGCGTCGCAACCGGGCTTCAATTCGGTGACCATTGAGGGTCTCACCTTGCTGGTCAACACCAACCTCGAGCTCCCGGTGGTGTTCGACACCGTGGCTACCCTCACCAGGTCCATCACGGTGTCGGCTACGGCTCCACAACTGAACACCACCGACGCCTCTGTCGGGAACGCTTTCGGAACCAAGCCGATCAGACAACTGCCGCTGAATGCGCGAAACCCGGCCGGTCTGCTCTCGCTGCAGGCGGGCGTCACCTTTCTGACCGCCGATCCGCTGGACTCCAAGTTGTCGGGCGACATCCGCAACGGCACCGTGAACGGAGCTCAGAGCGACCAGTCGAACGTGACCCTCGACGGGGTCGACGTGAACGACCAGAACGGACGCCTGCCCTTCACCAGTGTCCTTCGCAACACGCTGGACTCGATACAGGAATTCCGGGTGGTGACCACCACGGCCAACGCCAACCAGGGCCGATCATCGGGCGCGCAGGTGTCGCTGGTGACCAAGAGCGGGACCAACGAAGTCCATGGATCGCTTTACGAATTCCACCGCAACACCATCACCGCCGCCAATGATTTCTTCAACAACCGGGCCGGCGTGGATCGCCCCAAGCTCATCCGAAACGTGTTCGGGGGTTCGGTCGGGGGACCCGTGGTGAAGGACCGCCTCTTCTACTATCTCAACTACGAGGGGCGCCGGGACGCCAGCGACGGCAGCGCGGTGCGCCGGGTTCCGACGGCCTCCATGCGCGACGGGTTCGTTCGCTACCGGAGCGCCGACGGGGTGGTGCAGACCCTTGATCCGGCCTTCATCCGCACCAGGATCGATCCGCTCGGCACCGGTCCCAGTCCCGCCACGCTCGAATACTTCAGATCCTTTCCGGAACCCAACGACTCCACTGTGGGAGACGGTCTCAATACGGCCGGATACCGGTTCACGGCTCCGACACCCCTGACCTGGAACACCTTCATCTCGAAGACCGATTGGAACCTGGATGAGAACGGTTCGCACAACATGTTTCTGCGCCTCAACTTCCAGAACGACCGCATCACGGGCCTGCCCCAGTTTCCGGGCCAGACGCCCAACACGGAGACTACCGACACCAGCCGCGGCATGGCGTTGGGGTACAACGGCCTGTTTGCAGGCAGCCTCGTCGGCACCTTCCGCTACGGATTTACCGGCCAAAGGGTGGACGTTTCGGGTGTGCAGACGGCATCCAGGGCCAGTATCGGGGATAGCATCATTGACGACATCGAGGGCGCCACCACGCCCCGGGAGGTCTACCTGCCGACCCAGACCCTGGCGGCCGATTTCTCGGTGATCAGGGGCACCCACTCGGTGCAGTTCGGAGGGGCATTCTTCTCCAATCGGAATCGCCGTCTGAGCTACGACAACAGCTTTCACTTCGCCAAGCAGGCCGCCTGGGCGCTTGCCGACGGCCCGGCGGTTTTCGACACGCCACTGGCGGCGGCGCCCGCCAACCCCGGAGTCTACCGGGAGACCATGGCGACCGCCCTGGGGGTCCTCAACTTCTTCGACGCCAACTACAACTACGACCTGGACGGCAATGCCCTGGCCCTGGGTGACCCCGTCAGACGGACTTTCGGCGTGGAACAACTGGAGCTCTACCTCCAGGACACCTGGCGCGTCCGGCCGGGCCTGTCCCTCACGGCCGGCCTGCGCTGGTCGGTGATGCCGCCGGTCAGGGAGGTGAACGGGATCCAGGTCAGCATCACCCCGGGTCTCGACCAGTACATCGCAAACCGTCTGGACCTGGCGGCAAACGGCCGGCCCACCCGCGAAGCGGGATCAATCGGCTTCGTGGGCGTGGACGACCCCGCGGGAGGTCCCCTGTGGTCGACCCATGCCAAGAATTTCTCGCCCCGGCTGGCCATCGCCTTCTCGCCGGGGGCCACCGAGGGAGCTCTGGGGAAGCTGTTCGGCGGCCCGGGAAGGACCTCGATCCGGGCAGGGGCGGGCCTCTTCTACAACAGCTTCGGGATGGGAATGATGCAGATGCTGGACCGCAATGCCTTCGGGCTCACCAGCAAGGTGACCAACCAGATCCCCAGAGTCGCCGATGCTCCTCGATTCACCGGGCTCTCGACCCCGCCCGAGGCAGGGATTCTGCCTCCTCCGCCCGGGGGGCCCGGCACGCCCAACCCGACCGGACTGGGATGGAGCCAGGGAGTCGACTCCAGCCTGAAGCCGCCCTACAGCATCAACCCCACCTTTTCTCTGGCCCGCGAGTTCGGCGGGGGATTCCTGGTGGACATCGGCTATGTGGGCCGACTCGGCCGCAGGCTGCTGGTCAACGACACCGCCTCGGCCCAGTACACCGACTTCAGGGACCCGGCCTCCGGCCAAACGATGCTGGATGCGCTTCAGCAGCTCGAGCTCATGGTGCGGCGCGGGCTGTCGCCCGAAGCCGTGGGGCCGATCCCGTTCTGGGAAAGCCTCTATTCCGGAGCGGCCACCTCGGACCTGACCGCGACGCAACGGGTCTACGACGTCGTCCGGTCCAGCAGTCCCGATACGGGCACCGCTCTCTACTACATCGACTACGCCTGCATCCCGTTCTGCAGCGACATGGGGCCGGGGGTGTCCATGAATCCGCAGTTCTGGGCCTTCGATGCGCTCCGGTCTTTCGGGACCTCGACCTACCACTCGATGCAGGTGTCACTGCGCAAGGCCTTCTCCCAGGGGTACCAGTTCGACCTGAACTATACCCTTTCCAAGTCCACCGACCTGGTGTCGGTCGCCGCACGGCGCACCCAGGGAGAACGGTTCGGCCAGATTCCGGGCGACACCTATTGGTCGGCGTTCAGCGTCATCAACTCCTGGGACCGGGAAGCGCAGCGGTCCGTTTCCGATTTCGACATGCGCCACCAGTGGAACGCCAACTGGGTGGTCGAGTTGCCGATCGGAACCGGGAAGGCGATCCTTCCCAATATGGGGCGCGGGGGCCAGGCGGTGCTCGGCGGCTGGCAGCTCAGCGGCCTGATGCGCCTGACCTCGGGGCTTCCCCTCAGTGTGTTGAACGGCCTGGCCTGGCCGACCTGCTACTGCTACCAGCACTTTGCCGAAACCGACGGGACGGTGCCGCAGCAGACCAACGCCAAGAACGCCAGGCTCATCGGAGGAGGAACCGGACCCAACGTCTTCAGCGATCCTGAGGCGGCGCTGGCCTCCTTCAGGCAGGTCCTGCCCGGCGAAGTCGGACAGCGCAACAATCTGCGCGGCGACGGGATCTTCTCGATCGACATGGCCATCGGGAAGCGCTTTGCATTGCCGTTCGAGAACCACAGCCTCCAGTTCCGGGCGGAAGCCTTCAACTTGACCAACAGCGTTCGGTTCAACGCCGACGTCTGGGAAACGCTCTCGTTCACCTTCCCCGGGAGCTTCGGCAACTACTCCCGGGTGATGATTCCGCCGAGGGTGATCCAGTTCGGTTTGCGCTACGAGTTTTAGCGAGGCCGCGCCTCAGACCGACAAGCAGCAATAAAGATATCCACGAAGGACGACGAAGGGGCGCGAAGCAAGACCGCGTATGGCGGTTGCTCGCCCTGACCGTTGATCTGCCGGGAATTGCGCCCCAGGTGGACTTACCTTGAGGGCGCCGGGCCGATGGGGCTTTTCAGCAGGGCCCGGCGAAATTCGTCGAAGGGGATGCCGCCGGAGACGATGAAGATGTTGCGGTCGGTGGGCAACTGGCGCAGGCCGACCGAGACCGGCACCTTCATCGGCCCCGTGAAGTCCATTCGGAGCGGGGAGTCGTTGGCTGACCCCATCCACCACCAGTGGACGCCCCCCAGGTGCTGGGTCTCGCGCACGGGATCGGGCCAGAGCTGGGTGCCGAACTCGTCGAAGAGCTTGAATTTCTTCAGGTCGAAGGGCAGGCTGACGAAGAGTTGAGCCTGGGCCAGGCTGCCCCGGGTCCGCACGAACCAGGCCATGGGACGTCCGTCCTCCAGTTCCCACAGGAACATGCGGACCTCCTCCCCCACCGCCACCCTCTCCTTCAGCCTCGCCCCGCGCAGCAGGGGCATGCCGCTCACAGACAGGTTGTAGTCGATTTCGATGGGCCGGGACCATCCGAGATAGCCGCCCACCATGGCCTTCCAGGTGGTGGCGCACTGTTCGAAGCCCTCGCCGAAGGCTACGGCCTCGACAGTCCTGGGATCGACCCGAAGCTGCCGCTCCCGGAACCCCCGCTCGATTTCCAGCGCGATCATGCGGTTGTAGAAGATGACTTCCAGCGCCTGGGCGTTCCAGGTGTCGCTGTTGTGGCGGACGGCCTCCAGCAGGTCGTCCAGCAGCTCGATTTTCACCGCGTCGGGAAGCAGTTGCCGGTAATCCACCTTGTGGTTGGCCGAGGGGCTCTCCGAGCGGATGATCAGGCAGCGGCGCCCGAGCTGCTCCTGTCCCACCTTCTCCAGGGCCTGCATGGCCGGCCGGTTTCCAATGGGATAAATGATCAGCGCCTCGTCGGGACCCATGCCCCGGATGTATTCCTTCTGCTTCCGGTTGACCCGCCGCTCCCACTCCAGGATCTCGTAGAATTCCTGCTCGTCGTACCAGGCGCCGCCCCGGTAGGTGAAGGACTGGTAGCGGAAATCGGGCCGCACCCGGCCCCCTTCCGCCAGGGCCAGGTCCCAGCAGACGGGGTGGATCAGGAAGCTGACCTTGGAAATGTCGATGGCGGAGGCCGCCCCGGCCGAATCCTCAGCCCCGGCCCCGGCCGCCGGGACGATTGACAAGAGCAGGAGCAGAGGCAGAAGCCGGAGAAGGAGCGTGTGCGGGTTCATCAGTTTTCCCAGGCCTTCGGGGCGGATCATACAGAGTGAAACAGAGGTGCTTCAGAAGAGTGGAGAGTGGTCAACGGAGGATTTCCGGAACCGGTACGTGCCTGACGACTTGGTTGCGTTTTTTGAACGACTGCGCCGAGACCGACAAGTTGCTTAACGTTTGGGTCTAATCACTATCCACTAATCACTATCCACTATTCACTGTCGTTTCAGGCCAGTATCCCCTTCACCACCCGGGCGGGGAATTCGTCGGTGAGGCGCTCGCTGCGGCCCTCGCGCCGGTAGACCAGGTCGCGGTGGTTCATTCCCAGCAGGTGCAGTATGGTGGCGTGCAGGTCGTGCACGCTGACCGGGTTCTCGACGGCCCGGTGCCCCAACTCGTCGGTGGCGCCGTAGACCGTTCCCCCCTTGATCCCGGCTCCGGCCAGCCAGACGCTGAATCCGGGTGGCCCGTGGTCCCGCCCCGCCTTCTTGTCAGGGTGCTGGGATAGCGGCAGCCGGCCGAACTCGCCGCCCCACACCACCAGGGTACTGTCCCAAAGGCCTCGCTGCTTCAGGTCGGTCAAGAGGGCGTGAACGGGCTTGTCGGTCTTGCCGCAGGCGTAGCGCAGGCCCCCCGCCAGGTCGCTGTGCTGGTCCCAGATCTGCTCCTCGATGTAGAGCTGGACCATGCGGACTCCTCGTTCCACCAGCCGGCGGGCCATCAGGCAGCGCCTCCCGTAGGAAGCCGTGGCCTCGTCGTTCAGGCCGTACATCTCGTGAGTGGCCGGACTTTCCTGGGAGAGGTCCAGGGCATCGCTGGCGGCGATCTGCATGCGGGCGGCCAACTCGTAGTTGGTGATGCGGGCCTGCAGTTCCGGCCGGCCGGGGTGGCGGTGCAGGTGACCCCGGTCCAGCCGGGAGAGGATGGACCGGGCCATGTTCAACACCGGAGTGGGAAATTCCTCCTTGGGCTGCAGGTTGAGCAGCGGCGAGCCTTCCGACTTCAGACGGGTTCCCTGATAGACGGGCGGCAGCCATCCCGCCTGCCAGTTCTGGAGGCCGTTCACCGGGAGCATCTTGGGGTCGTCCAGCACCACGTAGGCGGGAAGATTCTGGTTCTCGCTGCCCAGCCCGTAAACCACCCAGGATCCCAGGCTGGGACGCCCCACGATGGTCCGCCCCGACTGCATCAGGAAGATGGCGGGCTCGTGGTTGAAGTGCTTGGTGAACATGGAGCGAACCAGGGCGATGTCGTCCACCTTGCGCGACAGGAAGGGAAGCATCTCCGAAATCTCCATGCCGCACCGGCCCCGCTTTTGGAATTCGAAGGGGGAGGGCATCAGGGTGCCGACAGAGGCGATCTGTTCCACGTCGTTGGTCAGGTCGCGGCCGGGCGGCTGTCCCTCGTACTTCTTCAGCGTGGGCTTGGGGTCGAACAGGTCGATCTGGCTGTGGCCGCCGTTCATGAAGAGATGGATCACCGACTTGGCCCGCGGCTCGAAGTGGGGTCTGCGGGGTTTCAGGTCGGGCGCCTGCCCGCTGTCGGCCGGCAAGGGCTGGGCGGACAGGAGGTCCCTGCCCAGCAGGTAGGCCAGGGCTCCCCCCATAAACCCGTTGCCCAGGCTGGAAAACAGCTCCCTGCGGGAAGGCAGGGGCGCCCCCGATTCCGCGGACTCCCGGCTCGGAAGGGTGGAACCCAAACGGGCTTGGTTCCCGGATCTCATGGTGTCCTCGCTCAATAGAAGATAAATTCCGCCGAGTTCAGCATGGCGTGGCAAAAGGTGGAGAGGGCCAGCCAGCGGGCCCGCGACCGCTTGGGCTCGGCCGGCGTGTGGCCATCCAGGTGCTCCGACCAGTACCGGTCCAGCTCCCCCATTTCCCCAACGGCGGCCTGCCGCTCGCTGGCGGTGGGCCAGCGGGACAGGGCGGCCAGGTAGACCTGCTCCACCTGGCTCTCCAGGTCGCTGCCCGCGGCGTCGATGACCCGGCCCGCGAAGTGGCGGGCGCTCTTGCGGGCCAACTGGCTGTTCCAGAGCTGCAGCGCCTGCGAGGTGACCATCGACTGGGAGCGCTTGACGCAGTTGGGGTTGAGCTGGGGGGCGTCGAAGGTGTCCAGCATGGTCAGGGGAGTGGTGCGTCTCTGCAGCATGTAAACGCTGCGCCGGCAGCCGGCCGTAGTGCACTGGCTGGTGACCTCGCCGTCCTCCTGGATCTCGACCTTGTCAGCCGGTCCGAAGGGGGTGGGGTCCAGCCGGCCGGAGATCTTCAGTATCGAGTCCCGCAAGGCCTCGGCATCCAGCCGCTGCAGGGGAAAGCCGGAGAGCAGGGAGTTGTCCGAATGGCCGTTGGCCGCCTCGGCGCCGTGGCTGCCGGAGGCCTGCCGGTAGGCGCCGGAGGTCATGATCAGCCGGTGCATGGCTTTCACGCTCCAGCCCTGGCGGACGAACTCGGTGGCCAGCCAGTCCAGCAGTTGCGGATGGGAAGGGGCGGCCCCCAGCTTGCCGAAGTTGCCGGGCGTGGCCACCAGCCCTCTGCCGAAATGGTGCTGCCAGATTCGATTCACCATCACCCGGGCCGTCAAGGGGTGATCGGGCTGTCCCAGCCACCGGGCCAGAGCCAGCCGCCGCCCGCTGCTCCATTCGGGCTTGCGGATGCGGAAAGGCCGGGTCTGTGCCTGCAGCGCCGAGGGGACTCCGGGTTCGACGGCATCGCCGGGGCGGGTGTGCTCCCCCCGAATCAGCAGGTAGTTGGGGGTGGGCTCCCCCGGCATGTCGAACAGCGCCCGGATGGAGGGACGGCGCTGCAGCTTCTTTTCGGCCTTCGTGACCGCTTCATTGACCTTGGCCGACGCTTCCCGGTACTCCTCGAAGCGCTTCTCCAACTCCTCGGGCTTCACCGTCAGATACTCCTGGAAGGCCTCCACCAGGTATTTCTGCAACTGGCTGCGGCTGTCCTCGGCGACCTTCAGGGCGGCTTCCACGTCGGCCCGCAATGCTTCCGGAATCTTTTCCCGCTTTTCCCGCAGCAGCCGCTTCCTGAAGGGGGCCGCCTTCTCTTCCAGGGTACGCTTCAGGCGCTTGATCTCCTGCTCCAGGGGGCCGTTGTTCCGCTTGACCTCCCGAAGTTCTTCCTCCGACCCGTAGCGGAGCAGCCGCTTGGGGAAGGGGCCGCCCGCCGGCGCCAGCAGGGGCTCCTGGGGAATCAGCCAGTCGTAGGGGTCGTAGGCCGAGCGCAGAATGGCGCTGAAGCGATAGAAGTCGCGCTGGGGGAGCGGGTCGTACTTGTGGTCGTGGCAGCGGGCGCAGGCCAGGGTCAGGCCCATCACCGTAGAGCTCAGCACCTCCACCTGGTCGGCCACCACGTCCAGCCGCTCGGGCACGAAGTTCTGGGCCCCGGACCAAGTGCCGTCGGGCGCCATGCGCAGGAAACCGGTGGCGATCAGAGGCTCCACCTCATCCGGAGCCAGGGAATCGAGCTTTCGGTAGTCCACCAGCTCGTCGCCCGCGATCTGCTCCAACAGGAAGCGGTCGTAGGGCTTGTCGTCGTTGAAGGACCGGATGACGTAGTCCCGGTAGCGGTAGGCGTGGGGCCGCAGATTGTCGGCATGGACCTTGCCCTCGGAGTCGGCATAGCCGGCGGCGTCCAGCCAGTATCGGCCCCAGCGTTCGCCGTAGTGCGCGGAATCCAGCAGCCGGTCGACCAGCCGTTCGTAGGCTCGAGGGTCGGAGTCCTGGTGGTAGGCCCTGACTTCGTCGGGCGTGGGGGGCAGGCCCACCAGGCCCAGGTAGGCCCGGCGCATCAGGGCCAGGCGGTCGGCCGGGGGAGCGAAGCCGAGCCCGCGATCCTCCAGCTTTTCCAATAGAAAGGCGTCGATCGGGTTCCGGACCCGGTCGCCGTGGGCGACCCGGGGGACAGCAGGCCTGCCGGGTGGCTGAAGGGACCAGAGCTCCGGGGTTTCCTGCTTGTGGGTGGACCCCTTGGAGACTCTCGAGGCTCCGTTCGGCGGGGCTTCCGGTGCTCCGTCGGCAATCCAGCGGCGCAGTTTCTCCAGCTCGGGCGAGGTGACGGGGCGAACGCAGTACCGGGAAAAGTCCTTGGGGGGCGGCATCTCTTCGGCCTGGATGCGCTGCAGCAGCAGGCTCTCTGCGGGCTTGCCCGGTACCATGGCGGGCCCCGACTTTCCCCCCTTCAGGATGCTGGCCCGGGTCCGCAGGTCCAGGCCGGCTTCCCGTGTTCGGCGGCCGTGGCAGATCAGGCAGCGCACGTGCAGAATGGGCGCCAGCACGTCGTGGCTGGTGACGGCGGGTTTCAGATCGTTTCGGGCCTGGAACTCCCCGGGATCCTGGCCGTCGGCCAGGGCGCCCCGGTCGATCCAGCGCCGGATGCTCTCCAGCTCGCCGGGTGCCAGCGGATCCTGACCCAACGGCATCTCCCCCGATTCTACCTTCTGGAACAACAGGCTCTGCTCGGCCGACCCGGGAACCACGGAAGGCCCCGCGGCCCCGCCCTCGAGAAGACTCTCCAGAGAGCCCAGGTCCAGCTCACCCTGCTGGATCTGCGGTCCGTGACAAGCAACGCACTTGGCCTGCAGGATAGGCAGAATCCGGCTATCGAAGCCCGGCGGAGGGTCGGTTTCAGCGGTTGCGGAAATGGCGCCGGTCAAGGCTGCCAGGGAAACGGCCAGCAGCGAAAGGCGGATCAGAGACGCTCGGGACAGCAGCGCAGCCATGGGGTTGGCCTCGTGGGGTCATCCTCAGTGGGTTTAGATTAGTGAAGCGGGACAGTGGAGTCAAGAGGCCCTGAGGCCGGGCGCGTGTTGAGCCACGCCACCGCGTGGTTAACATCGATTAATTACATCGATGTTGATTTTCCTTGTAAATTACGAGGCGAGGGGGAGGCGCTCCCCCACCGGCTCAACCTCGGGCTTCGCCCCGGGATTCCGTTTTGATCCGACGTTATCAACCGAATCGACCGACATAAGGAGGATGGCATGCTCAAGGCAGGGGACAAGGCTCCGGATTTCACCGGCACCGACGATCAGGGTCGGACCGTGGCCCTCAAGGATTTTCGTGGCAAGAAGGTGGTGCTCTACTTCTATCCCAAGGACAACACTCCCGGATGCACCAGGGAGGCCTGCGACTTTCGGGATTCGATGGCCGATCTCAGTCAAAAAGGCGTGGTGGTGCTGGGCGTCAGTCCCGACTCGGTTTCATCCCACCAGAAGTTCAAGGCCAAGTTCTCTCTGCCTTTCGGGTTGCTCAGCGACGGAGACCACGCCATCGCCGAGGCCTACGGGGCCTGGCAGGAGAAGTCCATGTACGGCAGAAAGTACATGGGCATCGTCCGCTCCACCTTCGTGATAGACGAAGAAGGCAACCTCGCCGAAGTCCACGGCAAGGTCAAGGTGAAGGGCCACGTGGATGCGTTGCTGAAGTCGCTATGAAGGAAAAAGGGGTCCCCCCGGGAACGCGGGCGTCCCGCCCGCAACCTAATTTCTTTCCTTGAAGGAGTTTGCGGAGCGCCAGGGCAACGCTGCATTCCGGCAGCCGGCCCTTCGGCGTGACGCGCAACGGCAAGGCCCAGGGAGACCCACGGCGCCGTTGCCGGTCAGTCCAAGTGGCGGAGATGGGCGAGGCCGTGCCGGTCAATGGTGCGGGCGGGACGCCCGCGCTCCCGGGTGGGCATCATTCTCACCACCCCTACGAGTGCCCGCGGCCGGCCACCGGCCAGTAGCCTTCGACCTGCTCTCCCCGGCGCAACAGGAGGTAGTTGTAGAGATTGACGGTGGGATCGCAGTGGGGAACCACGAACTCCAGCCGGTCCCCCAGCTTGATCTCCCGGCTGGGGTTGGGCAGTTGGAGCATCCCGTGCTCGTCGCCGCCGAACTGGTACCGGGTGCCGCTGATGCCCTTGACTTCGGGCACCGACTCCCGGTCGGTGGCGAAGGACTTCATGCCGGCGTCCAGGGTGGCCAGGTCCCGGTGGAGCTTGCTCATGACGGTGGTCAGCACCGTCAGGGCGGGGGAGAAATCGTCGTAGACCACTCCACCTTCCCCGCCGATGATCTGGTAGTCGACGTCCATGAAGACGTAGGACCCGACCTGCATCTCGGTGATCTCTTCCAGAAAGGGGTCGATGTTGTAAGTGCCGGTGCTGGCCCCCGTGAGAATCTCGACCGGCATTCCCGCCTTCTTCATCCTCTGGTAGGTTTCGATGGGAGGCGCCATCACCTCCTCGGAGTGGGCCTTGCGCTCGGCGAATCCGACCACGTGGGAGCTGGCTCCCGAGTAGGAGTGCACGCCGCGCAGGTTCAGGCTCGACAGCTTCAGGATCCCCTCCGCCAGGGCCATGGCCCGATCCCCGGCCGTGGTTCCGGTGCGGCGTCCCATGGGGTCGATGTCGACCAGCACGTTCAGCCGCACGTCGCCCGCCTCGGCGGCGTGGTTGAGCTGCCGGGCGTGCGCGAGGTCATCCACCACCGACATGGTGTCGGGCTGCCTGCGGGTCAGCGCCACCAGCCGCTCCATCTTGTTGCGCCCCACCATCTCGGAGGTGATCAGCAGGCCGGGAATGCCACCCGCCGCCAGCACCTCGGCTTCGTGGATGGTGGCGGCGCAGGCGCCCAGCGCACCCGCCTCCACCTGCCGCCGGGCGATTTCAGGACACTTGTGGGTCTTGGCGTGAGGCCGCAGCCCGATGGAGTGGCGCCTGGCGTTCCGGCTCATCTTGTCGAGGTTGGCTTCGAACAGGTCAAGGTCCAGAAGCAGGGACGGAGTGGGAAGCTCGTCCAGGTGGACCGGCTCGCCGGAGTCCAGTCGGCTCAAGAGGCCGGCGGTGGAGCCTCCGGCCGGGGCCAGTGGGGATCGTCGCAGGGTGTAATGGGTCATGATTCTCTCGATGGGTTGAGTGGGAAAAAATGTAGAGACAAGGCCGGCCCCGATCCCGCCGTGCCGATCATTCCAGAGTGAGACAACGGAGCATCATGGCCTCTCGGGAGTAGGCAGATGTCTTGATGGACCGGTCTGTTGCATTAGGGAACATCGTAAGCCTGGGCCGCCTCCCGCAGGAAGCGGGCGCAACGGCCGGCCCGGTACTGCGATTCCAGCTCATCGGCCAGGCTCTCGAGCTCGCCGGGGGTGCTGCGGCCGGGTCTCAGGGCCTGGTAGACCTCCAGGATCTTGCTCTCCGGAACCCTTACCAGCTCGGCCGCCCGTCTCAGGTTGTCCGCTAGTTGGCTCCTGCCGGCGCTCTCGGCGATCTGGGCCTGAAGCTCCAGGGTTTCGGGGGCGATTCGCAGATCGCTCATGCTGAGGGTGCCGTCCAGGACCGACTGCAGGTCGATGTCTTTCCAGGAAGCGCCCGTGGGAGTGGTCAACCGGTCGGGACGCTTTTCGGACAGCGGGTAGTTGTCGGTGATGTTGCTCATGGTTGCCTTGCCGCGTGGAATCCGGGCACAACCGGTCGAGCGCCTCGACGAGGGGCCGCTCAGGCCGGCAGCGCCTTCTCGACCGCGCCCGACCCGGCCGCGGCCTGCATCGGGCTCCAGTCCAGTTCCCGGGGTTTGCGGTCCTTCACCACTTGCCGGGTTTCATGCAGGTGGAGCACCGTGGTGCGGACGATGTACTTGAGCCGGGCGGTGTTGTCGATCCGGGTCGGGACGGGCGCCACCGGCTCTCCCTTGGCGTACTTGGCGGCGTTTTGTCCAATGGTCCGATAGGAGCTCAGGTCGAGATTGGGGGCCTGGGGAAACAGCTCCAGGTTGTTCAGGGGCTCCAGGTCGCGCTGGTGGATGATGGTGGTCCCCTTGGACTGGATGCCGATGGCGATCCCGGAACCGCTCAATTGCGCTCCCCGGTGGCCGATGAAGCCGCAGTCGGAGGTGGCGTAGATCTTCACCACTCTGGGCCGCAGGCCCTCGGCGCGGATGCCGTCGATCATTGCCTGCAGCACCTCCTGGTGGGGGATTCCCAACAGGGTGGATCGAAGTTCGGTGCCGAAGGCGGGGCCGATCGCAATCACGATCTCCCCTGGATCCGTTCCGACACGGGCCTCTCCGGCTTCCCTGAGAAAGCCGCCCGGTTCGCTGGAGGATTCTCGTCCCATTTCCCGAGGATCCAGGGCCTGGTTGAGCGAGGCGATCTCCTGCCGGCGGTCGGGGCTGAGGCTATAACCGGACCCGGGACCGCGATAGTCGTTGGGGTCGTTGACGGCGCTGACCACCCTGGGTCCAGGGAGCACCATGGCCGAGGTCTGCAGGTGGTCTCCGGAGAGCCTCAGCTTCTGGAGCGCCAGAATCTTGCGGGCGATGTCGTCAAACCCCTCCCGGGCCAGGGCGCGAATCGCATCCAGTCCGCTCCTGCCTTCCTCCAGGAAACGACCGGCAGCCTCCAGGTCGCCCACCACGTCCCGTTCCGGCATGTCGGTGCTGCTTTCGGCCCGGGTGGCGGCCTCCACTTCGGCATCGCTCACCGGCGGCAACTCCAGATGGCGAAAGACGGCCTGCACGGCCTGGGCGGCTCTGCGGCGCACCTTGAGCACGGCTTCATCGCTGACGGGCCGCAGCCCGCCGTCCACCTGCATGTCGCGCTGCAGGACGTTGTAGTCGTCCAGGTCGTGGGCGTCGAAGTTGCCGCCCCCGAAGAGGTTGTCCTCCTTGGGCATGGAGCTGTAACCGGAGAAGATGTAGTCGGTTCCGGGCAGGAACTGCAGCATCAGCTTGGCCGACTTTCGGATGGAGGAGTGGGAGGCCAGGGCGTCGTTGCCCGAGGCCAGCTCCAGGTCCATCAGGGTCGCGATCAGGTTTTCGGCCAGCACTCCCCGGACTCCGCCCGGCAGGGACTCCGGCAGGGCGATGCAACTGATGGAGCCGTTCTGCACGCCCTGGGAACCGGCCCCCTTGATGGCCATCAGGCAGCGGGCTTCCAGGTAGAGCATGGACTTGGCCTCGGCGTGGCCCATGAGGGCCTCCGATCCGGTCCCGGAGGTAAAGCGCACCTTGATGCCGCGGGAGGCGTAGGCCGAGGCCAGGAAGGCTTTCGACCAGGGCGTATCGTCGCCGTCATGAAAAGCCTTCTCGGTGCCGTAGACGGAGAGGGTCTCGGCGTAGGTGGTCAGGCCTGCCAGGGCCAGCTTCAGGCTGAGCGCCTCCTCCACGGCGCACTGGGTCAGGGCCGTGCCCCGGCCGGTCTGGGAACCGATCAGCAGGGCCAGGGCGTTGAAGGGGGCGTAGCGGGAGACGCCGACCGTGGTCTCCAGTTCGGAGAAGCCCCGTTCCACCGCCTCGGCCGCGTCGGCGGCCAGCAGGGCCGGGTTCTCCTTGCGGTTGGTCACATGGGCCTGGTTGGAGGGGGTCCGGCGGGCCCGCATCTTCTGCAGGGCCATCATCATTTCCACGGTGTTGAGCCGGTTGACCACCTCCACGATCTTGGCGGGGGTCAGGGCGCCGAACAGCTCCACCAGCTCCCGGCGGGGCACGCCGATGTCGATCAGCCGGCGGGCCACCTCGGTGGAATCCAGCGCCATGGCTGCTTCGGCCCGGGTCAAATCGATGGCGTAGCGGGCGATGAACCGGTCGATGAGATCGAACTCGGCTTCAGGCTTGCCGTCCAGCTCGCAGAGGCGGCCTCGGGAAATCCGAATCCCGGGCTTGGGATCGAAGGGGCTGTTGAACAGGATCAACCCGGTCTCGGGCCATTCCTGGATGAAGCTGTCCTGGTTGATTGGGCGACGGCTGGAGAGATCCAGACGCTTGGACTTCATGGTTGGCAATTCCCTCCGGAAGTCGCTGCTCGACCGTGTCCGGGTGCTCCGTCGCTGCCTGGGCAAGTTCCTTCGGGGCCGATCACCGATAGGGTCAGGGCCGGCCGATAGGCGGACGACCCGACAACCCGCCGATCTTACCATAGCCCCCGCTGCCTCAAGCGGCTTCCAGGGCCGATTCCAGGTCCCGGATCAGGTCATCGGGTGCCTCCAGGCCCACCGACAGGCGGATCAGGCTCTCGGAGATCCCGGCCCGCCGTCTCTCTTCCCGGGAGAGCCCCACGTGAGAGGTGGCGGCCGGCCGGGTGACCAGCGACTCCACGCCCCCCAGGCTAGGGGCGTTGACCGGCAGGCGCAGCGCCTTCAGGAACCGCTCGGCCGCCTCGGTTCCCCCGTGCAGCTCGAAGCTCAGCATGCCCCCGAAGCCGCTGAAGAGGCGGCAGGCACGCTGGTGGTCGGGGTGGTCCTTCAAGCCCGGATAGTTGACGCGGGCCACCCCGGGGTGGGCCTGCAGGAACTCGGCCAGCCGGAGAGCGCCGCGGTTCTGGGCCTCCACCCTCAGCGCCAGGGTCTTGATGCCTCGATGGAGCAGAAAGGCCGCGTGGGAGTCCAGCGAGCCGCCCAGGTGGTTGGCGGTGTGGTGAATCTTCCGGATGTGGCCGCGGGAGCCGATCACGGCGCCGGCCACGATGTCGGAATGGCCGTTCAGATACTTGGTGCCGCTGTGGACCGACAGGTCGAACCCCCATTCCAGGGGGCGGAAGTTGACCGGGGTGGGGAAGGTGTTGTCGATGACCGAGATCAGGCCGTGCTCCCGGGCGAAGCGGGCCAGGGCCTCCAGGTCGGCCACCTGCATCAGGGGGTTGGTGATGGACTCCACGTAGAGGACCCGGGTGTTGGGCTTCAGGCACCGCCGCCAGGAGTCGGGATCGTCGCCCCGGATGAAGTCGTAGCTCAGCCCCAGCCGCACCATCTCCCCTGTGATCAACCCGTGGGTGCCTCCGTAGAGGCAGTCCTGGGCCAGCAGGTGATCGCCGGCATCCAGGCAGGCCAGCAGGGTGGTGGCGATGGCCGCCATGCCGCTGGCGCTCACCAGCGCCGCCTGGCCCCCTTCCAGCGCCGCCAGCTTCCGGTGAAGGGCCTGGTGGTTGGGAGTGTTGCTGAGTCGGAGGTAGCGGATATGGTCGTATTCGGATTCGCCCCCGAACTCGAAGGTGGACGACTGGAAAATCGGCAGGGTCACCGCCCCCTCGATGCGGGGCCTGGGTTCCCCCGCATGAACCAGGTCGGTTTCCAGCCGCTGGGGTTTGTCGGACATGGTGCTGCTCCCGGTAACCTCTACAGATTCGCTTTCGGCGAAGTGAAGGGACTTTCGTCGGTGGTTGACGATACCTGCAGGTTGTGAAAAAGAATGCGCACGGGGCGTCCCCGGACGATCTTTTCTTGAGACAGCATGATGCCCCCGAACTTCTCCCACCGGACCCAGTCGGACCCGGTCGCCGGACCCTTTCCGCCCTTCAGAATGTATTCCCAGCGATCCATCAGCCCCGTCTCCTGGTTGATGTAAGCCCAGTAGCGGTCCTTGGGCGTGAGACCCACGTTGTCGTCAAAGGTCAGAAGGACCTTGTCCCACACTGCGCCTCCGTCCCCGCTGGCAGTTCCTTCGTACTTCAGGTGAACCCCCGGATCGTTCCACTTGAAGGGCATCAGCAGCCAGTAGGTGTCGTTGATGAAGCGGCCATAGCCCATATCGATCAGCTTCTCGTGCTCTTCCCCCTCGACGGCCTTGCCGTTGCGAAAGGCCCGGCCCTTCTTGGCATTGATGTCCTCGAACAAGACTACGTAATCCCCCTCGTCTCGGGTCGTGCCTTCCACGCGATATCGCCCGGTGTAACGATCCCAGAGGTGTTTGACCGTTGAGACGATCTTTCCCTCGCGCTTCACCACAAAGTCGAAACGCAGATAGCGGGCCCGGTCCCAGTTTTCCTGTTCCCCCAGGGCTTCCATCAGTCTGGCTGCGACCTCTTGAGCCTTGGCATCGTCCGATGGGGCGGCTTCGGCCCGTGTGGCCGAGCCCGCCAGGCTGGTGATCCAGAGCGCCAGCATCAGGGTGTTCGAGATGAGAGAAACCGGTCTAAGCATGAGAATTTTGCCTCCTATGCCTGGCAACGAAACGAGAGGGATGCACCGGAAGCGCGAAATCAGGCCGGGAGCGCCGCGGCTTGCGGCAATATCCTGATCGCCCGATTGCAACCGCGCTGTCAAGAAGCGCTACTCTATCCGAGGGTGCCGGCTCCAGCAATAGCGAAGTATCAAGGGAGAGGGCCGGGCATGCCGGGTTGTCCTCCGTCTTTGATAGACTACGAGGCGTTCCATGGGACATCGCCCCACCATTCTCTTCAGCCTGGCCCATCCCGACGACGAGAGCTTCATGGTGGCGGGCGTGTCCTGCAAGTACGGCGGCCGCGGAGTCCGGCTGGTGCTGGCCACCGCCACCCTGGGCGATGCCGGCAAGGTGGGGGATCCTCCTGTCTGTTCGAGGGAAGAGCTGCCCCGGGTGAGAGAAAGCGAACTGCGGCGGGCGGTGGATCTGCTGGGCATCGATGCTCTCCACCTGCTGGGGTGCCGGGACAAGGAATTGTGCAGCGCCGACCCGGCCCAGATCCGCGGTCAGCTCGTCCGGCTGCTGCGCCGCTACCGGCCGGCCGTGGTCATCACCTTCGACCCCAACGGGTTCAACCAACACCCCGACCACATCGCCATCAGCCGGTTCACCTCCGACGCCATCGCGGCGGCTGCCGACCCCCGCTGGCTGCCGGAGGCCGGCGAGCCCCATCGAGTGACCCGGCTGCTCTGGACACCTCCGCTACGGCCGGAGGAGATCGGTGCCGGTCCACCCCTTGGCGACCGGCCTGGGGTCGATTTCCTGATAGACATCCGGGCCTGGTCGGCGCGCAAGGCCGAGGCCTTGAGAGCCCACCGCACCCAGCACCTCTCCATCAATCGAATCTGGTTCGATCGCCCCGATCCGGAACTGGGGCTGTCGAGCGAACCCTTCCGCCAGGCCTGGGGGCCACCGCTGGTGTCGAGGCCCGAAACCGACCTGTTCGCGGGGATGGACGCAGGGGAGGGAAGCCCGCCGGCGGATCGCGGGTAGCCCGGCCGCCGCTGCGGTCGCAAAGGCCGTCTATCCCACTCATTCTAAAAGGACTGTGGTTGCTCCGCGCGACTTGACAGCCTTTTGGAAGCCTGCCTATAATGAATCCACCTCATCCGCTGTCGATTCTTGAGCGGAACACAATCCCCTGGGGGCGAAAAGGTTTCGACGGGATTATCGAGGCTGAAGATGCGTGCCGAGGACCATCCCCTCGTTAAAAAGATGGACCTAAACGTAACTGCTGATGAACCATTGGCACTTGCTGCTTAAACAAACTTGAGCAGCCGTTCCCTCCGCTGATGCCTGTGCGGCGGATGTGGGGCGTCGACTAACAGGCTAGCCGATGGCAGTTGTCCGGGAGCCGCCGGCGAAACCCACCGGTCTAGTCGCCAGGCACTCTTGCCGGTTCTCGATGTCGGGCGACGAAACCAAACAGGAACCGGATACGCACGTAGATTCTTTTCGCCAAGTAATTTCGGACGCGGGTTCGATTCCCGCCGCCTCCACCAAACAGACTTCCAAAGCCGTCCATCAATGGGGGACGTTGTTTAAGTAGGGGAATGTCTGGCGATTCTATCGACGCAAAGAGAGGCAGGAAAACGGGAGGGGGAATCCAGAATGCCCTGGGAAACTGCTTGGTGCAACGATTCGGACGCGTTTTGAGGACGAATCGCGGTGTCAGGGCTCGTGAGCGTGCTGAAGCTCTCTGGAAGGCATCTGCTTCGTTTTTTCATCCGGTCAGGAATAAGAAACTGAGACAGTTATACCAGTAATTCCCCAACGTCCCCTTCTTCCCCCCAAGTGGACACAATCCGAAAGAGGACCGGCCGATGAGCGACAATGCCGTCCTTGTTGTCCTCAGGCGCATGGGTATCGGCAAGGAGAAGATGACCAGTCATTGTTTTTAGTCCATGGCACGGACCCTTCTAGAGGGGCTAGGCGGATCTTCATCACGATATTGAATCTCGTGATTAACGGGAAGGATGACAAAGGCAAAAAACGCGAAAAATGACAGGAGCGCCAATGAGAATTGCAGCAGACCTCTTGGAAGACAGGGTTCGAGAGATTGTGGATAGCGTGAGGCCAGATGAAGTAACAGGTGGGGACCAGAATTGTATTGAGAATGCGGTTTCAAACTTTGTGAGAGCGAACTTCTACCCACGCTTCCCCGGTTCTACCGCCCCTCCAGTGAAAAACCTGCCCAAGCTTGTTGAGGCTGCTATTACGCAGTTTTGCCGCTCGATAGTGATGCCCTCTGCCACAATCAACAGGGTGTGTCTCGAACTCGCTACGTTTATCAACGCTGGATTCCAGAAAAAAGAATACAAACCTTGGAGGAAAGTGGGGAGAGGGTGGAACTAGAGGAGTTGACGATGGAACGGGCTGAGAATTATCTCAATGTAGTCCATTTGATTGGAACGGTGGAGGAGGACCCTGATTGCAGCGCTACTTCGTGGAGAAACAGACAAGAGGTGAAGTTCCGAGTGAGGACAGAATTTGGGCGAAGATCCCGACTGGTTGAATCTCACACGATTGTCTGCCGACACAAACCTCTCAAGAAGACTGCAAGCCAACTAAGAAGGGGTGACCAAGTAGTCATCCAAGGCCGGCTTCAGTACCTGTATCGACGATGGAAAGACAATTACCAGGAGACCCTGCCACGGGTCGTTGCCTCACAAATCGCGAAATTCAGAGGAGAAAGCCACAAGGGTCAATAGGGGACGTTGTTGGGTTAGTGGAATCACTCTGTCTGGAGATTCTGTCGACGCCTGGGGAGGAAGAAAAACGGAGGGAAAAGCCACATTACCGTGGGGAAACTACTTGGTGCAACGATTTGGATGCGTTCTGAAGACGAATCGCGGTGTCAGAGCGTGCGAGTGTGCCGAAGCGCTTGGGAGGGCGTCTGCTTCGCAGTTTTAGTCAGTCAGAAATAAGGAACTGGGAAAGTTGTTCCATTAATTCAACATCGTTTCCTATTTTGGCCCTGGTGGGGATCTGGAGCTGTTCGGCAAGGGTCGGGTGCTGTGGTTTCCCCAGAAGAAAACGGGACTTGGCCGTTAGTGAGTAAGAGCGACAATGATCAGCGGACTTATTCCCAGGTATTGTTGAAAACCTTGAGGGAAACAGTGAGAGAGGAAATACATAATGATGGGTTAAGAAGGTCGAATACGGGGTTGCACACAAATGGTTGCACCAAATATAGTTTGCATCGCCGGAGCACACTCGTGGTCTTATCGCTCCGACAATCCAATCTGCACCAGAATCGCCTCGCACACTTCACAGACGGCGGACTAGCATGACGGAAACACAGAAAAATGACACTTTGAAGAGCGAAAATCATGGTGGTCTGGGCAACGGCGATGATGTCGAAGGTCTGGATCCCGCGAGCGGATCTTGGGGTGACTACCCTCTAGACGATCTCCTTATCCGCCAAGAAAACCGCACGATTCACGACGTCATTCGGCGCATCGATCAGTCGAACTACATCATGGACCCGGATTTCCAGCGCGATTTCATCTGGCCGGAAGACAAGCAAAGCAAGCTAATTGAATCGGTGATCATGCGTATTCCCCTGCCCGTGTTTTACATGGCAGAGGACGACGAGGGGCGCATGGTAGTGGTGGACGGCTTGCAGCGGCTGTCAACATTCAGGCGCTTTGTGAAGGATGAACTGCGGCTCAAGCTACCCGACAGACGTGAACTTGACTACCATCGGTTCTCTGATTTGTCTTCCAAGATTCAGAACCGCGTCGAGGACTGTAACCTGATTTTCTACATTATCGATTCGAAGGTTCCCGAGCGAGCACGCCTTGACATATTCGAAAGAGTGAACGGAGGTGTTCCTCTAACCCGGCAGCAGATGCGGAATTGTTTGTTTATGGGCGAGGCCACGCGCTTCCTGAAGTGTGAATCGCAGTCCGAAATCTTCCTGAAGGCAACAGGAAACAGCCTGAACCGTCGGACAATGCGGGACCGTGAGTTCGTAAATCGCTTCTGCGCTTTTCAACTCCTTGGCATCGATGAATATCGCGGTGACATGGACGACTTCCTAGCCAGCAGTCTCCGGAGAATGAACGGCATGGGGCCGGAAGACCTTTTGGAATTGTCAGCCGATTTCCGTCGTGGGCTCGGCAACAACTTTCTCCTGTTCGGCCGCCATGCGTTCCGAAAGCACAGCGCGTTTCAGGAGTGGCGTAGCGTATTGAATGCGTCGTTCTGGGATGTGATGTCCACCGGGTTATCCCGGTACGAGGAGCCGTGTGTCAAGGCGTGTGCGGAAAACATTCGGCAGTCCGTCTACCGTCTTCTAGCAGACGAAGAATTCAATACTGCGATTACGTACGGACCGAACGGTGCCAAGAAAGTGAGAACCCGGTTCGACATGGCCCGGCAAGCGTTGCGGGAGGCACTTGATGATCTCACGGATTGATCTGCAGCATTTCAAGTGTTTCGAGACGCTGAAATTGCCCCTGCGCCCACTGACACTGCTGTCGGGCGGCAATGCCTCCGGCAAGTCATCGGTGATGCAGGCGCTAGTCTTGTTGCATCAGACGATGCGCGAACACGAGTGGTCTTCGCGACTAATGCTCAATGGCGCAACGGTTCGACTGGGAACCGCGGCGGAAGTGATCGACCAGGTGTTTGGACGGCGCAGTTGTGTAATCGCGCTGTACGACGGCGATTGCGGGCGTTTCGTGTGGGAATTCGAGGGTGAGCGCGATGAGATGTCCATGGCCGTTCGAAGAGCACGGGGGGAATCGGCAACCAACAGCGGCTGGGATACGGACGGCTCCGAAGCGCTTCAGCACCTGTTGCCGATACCAGCAAGCGACCATTCTCTTACGGATCGTCTGCGTAGCCTTACGTACTTGACGGCCGAAAGACTTGGGCCGCGTGAGTATTACCAATACGACGATCCCCAGTTGACACCTGTTGTGGGTCCACGGGGGGAATACTCAGTCAGCGTTCTCCATTCAGGCCGCGACAGCCAGGTATTGCCGGCGCTGGTAAATGATCGAGTGCCGCCGACGCGGTTCCGGCAAGTTGAAGCACGGATGGCTCGCTTTTTCCCCGGTTGCGTATTGGCGGTGGAACAAGTGCCCCGTGCGAACGCCATTACGCTGGGTATCCGCGTGTCGAGGGGAACTGATTTTCACCGTCCCGTGCATACTGGGTTCGGGCTTACTCAGGTTCTTCCAATCGTCGTGGCCGCATTATCGGCGAAGGAAGAAGATCTGTTATTGATCGAAAATCCCGAAGTTCATCTGCATCCGGCGGCTCAAGGGGAGATGGGAAACTTCCTGGCGCAGGTAGCGTCGGCAGGGGTGCAGGTAATGATCGAGACCCATAGCGACCATGTGTTGAACAGCATTCGCCGAGCCGTCAGGATGGGCGTGCTGTCCAATGAGAGTCTTGCGCTTCATTTCTTCAGGGCACGAAGGGAGGAGAAGGATGAATGTGGACCGCAGGTTGAGAGCCCAGCAATCGACACCAACGGCAACATTGACAGTTGGCCCGATGGCTTCTTCGATCAGTTCGACAATGACATGAATTACTTCGCTGGCTGGAATTAACATGGAACTCTTGTTCAATGATCTGTCGGTCCATGAGCAGTTCCACGACATGGCCAGCTTTCGGGATGCACTTGCACGGCTGATGGCCATGCGCGGAGCAGCCAGACTCTATGGCTGTGAAGTGCATTGCCACGGGACATTACTGAACGCGAAGCCGATGGCCGGCATACCCATGCAGCAGGCGATCGCGAGGCTGGGGGTGGAAAGTGAGCGTCGCGCTGTGATGATCTGGATGACCCGAGGCGGTCCATTCTGGGACGATGTGCGTCGGCACGGCGGGGATGACTGGCTTGAATGTAACGGTGAGGTGGTTACGGATACGGCGGTTGGGGAAGCCGCGTACAGAAGCTTGCACGGCGTCGACTGCGGGCTGGTCAGCGTTTCTCCGTCGACCTGGAATTATACCCCCGTCGAGGTGGCTTGGCTTCGAGAGGCCGAGGGCTTGGATAATCAAAACACAAGGCTTGAAAACTGGTGGGACGCGGAACCGTTCAAGGAGGCATTGCAGCACAGGCCGCCACCCATCTCTTCCTGGCGCGATTTGCGTGAGGCTTCGAGAAGCCGGTTTGAGTGGTTGACATTCTCAGACCAGTGTTTCGCGCCGCTTGCAGGAGTTCCATTCGCAAAGAGCGCTGCGCATCGCTTTATCGTATTGCTCGACATTCTTGATCAGTTCGCACGAGCCTTCGATGAAACCGGTGCGCGCACACCCGAAAGCCACCGGATCTACCAGGCCCACTTCACAGGCGATACGGCGCTGTTTTCCGACTCGTCGGCGTCGGAGAAGCGCGATTTCCGCACGGAGTTGAAATTCCCTCATCCGAACGAGCCGGGAAGTTCACTATTCTGTTCATGGCACGGCAAGGTACGGCACATGACACTCCGCCTGCACTTCTCCTGGCCTGTCAATGCCGGCCAGCCGGTTTACGTCGTGTATGCCGGTCCGAAGATCACCAAGCGTTGAAAAGAAATTATTAGGGGCCGTTGCTGAGTTAGTGGAATTACTCCGTTTTTCCCGCCGATCGAGCCGACACGCCAGATTCCCCACAGGCGGCAAGACCCGCGGTCTCTGCGAGAGTGTGCTACTCTCTCGTCAACGGAGAACATCCTGACGACCTACACCCCCGACACCCACGCCACGATCAAGCAGCTTGCACAGCTTGAAAACCCCGGCATGGATCCCCGGCAAGCCGAAGCGATCGTCGCCGCTATCGGCCGCTCGGATGCCGAGTCAGCAACCAAGCAGGATCTCGCCGTTCTCAAAGCCGACATATGGCGCATCGGCGCTTCCATTGCTGGAGGTGCCGTTCTGCTCAACAGGTTCCTCAACTGGGTGATTCGGTAGGACGGTCGAATCCAATCCAACCATGTTACGTAACAGCGCCTGCGTCCACGTCGAGGACTGAAGGGGAGAAATTCCCGGGTATTGGATACGTCCGATCCTGAGGAAGTCCAACACAGGGCTTCCTATGACCTGTTATTCAAAAGTCAGAGAGAATCAATTGGGGATGTCGTTGAATTCGTGGAATTATTCTGTCAAGCGATTCTGTCGACGCCTACAGAGACAGGAAAAAACGGAGGGGAAATTCAGGGTGCTGGAGGGGAACGCTCGCTGCAACGATTCGGACGCGTTTTGAGGGCAAACTGAGGTGTCAGAGCCTGCGACTGTGCCAAAGTGCTCGGAATGAATCCGCTGCGCCGTTTCCGTCGGTCAGGAAAAAGAATCTGAGATCGTTTTTCCAGTAATTCAACAACGCCCCCTACGAGGCGTCGCGACCATCACCGGTTGGTGCAGTGACGCTCGCTGTGGAGTAGTGGAGTTGAGAACCATTCGGAATCGACTGTTCGATGTCTTCTTTGGTGGCGGTCGCGCTGCGAAGAGCCTTGACCTGTGGCTGCTTGCCGCCATTTTGGTCAGTGTCAGTGTCGTCGTGCTGGATTCCGTGGCCGCCATCAGGTCCGCGTGGTTCGATCAGCTACGGATCGCAGAGATTGCCTTCACGGTGATCTTCAGCGTGGAGTACCTGCTGCGGCTCTTCTGCCACCCGAGGCCGTCCCGCTACGCATTTGGATTCTTCGGCTTGGTGGACTTCGTTTCGATTGTGCCCACTTGGCTTGTCTTCGTGTTCCCGGGCTGGGACACCTTCGCGGTACTGCGTGTGCTGCGGATGCTTCGAATCTTTCGCATCCTGTCGTTGGGGCGTTTCTCACGAGCGGCGATGATGATCGGCAATGCGCTGGAGGCCACTCGCTACAAGATCGGGGCCTTTGTGATCGGTGTGGTTCTGATTTCAGTAGTCGCGGGTTCGCTCATGTATCTCGTTGAGGGACCCGAGAACGGATTCACCAGCATTCCAGCAAGTACCTACTGGGCAATCATCACGATGACAACCGTCGGGCATGGAAGCGTGATCCCAGCGACAGTCCTTGGCCAACTCCTGACGTCCGTTCTCGTGATTCTGGGCTATGCGGTCGTGGCGATCCCGGTCGGCGTAATCGCGTCGGAGGTACTCGCGGCAAAGAAGGCCCGCGAAGCGCTTCTTGCCGGTAAGGAGACTGAGCGCCGCGAGTTCAAGTCCTCGGCCCTTTACAGCTACGCGGATCCCAACATCCCGCAAAAGGTTATCTTCGAGGCATCCGTCCTCAAGCCGGTCGCCGGGTTTCTGAATGCGAGAGGAGGCTTCTTGTTCATCGGTGTGGACGACAACGCCACGCCGCTCGGAATTCAGCCAGACCTTGACATGAAGAGCTGGGATACAGAGCGATACGTAAGGCATCTCACGGATCGGATCGGCGAGGAGTTCGGTTCGGCCGCGGCGACCTCCACTCACATCAGCATCGAGACGGTCAAGGGTCTGGAAATCTGCGTCGTCGAGGTAGATCCATCGCCCAATCCTGTGTGGCTGTTGAAGGCAGAGAAGTCAAGCAAACGAAAGGTATTCTATGTCCGGATCAGCAACTCGACGCGAGAACTGCACGGTCCGGAGCTCGTCAGCTACATCAGGAAACGATGGGATTAGCCGCAACGCGTTCACGGTGTTCACCCTCAGTGTGTCCCCTAGTTTTCCCCCGACAACATCGCCATCATCGGCATCGGAGTTGCCCTGCTCAGCACCCTGGTGCTTCTGTTCCGCTGGCTGCGCCAGGACATCGAGGCTCTACGCCGAACGTATCGAAGGGTCGCGTCTGGAGACCAGGGAGATGGAATCTCGACTTGATGGCCGGATAGAGGCGGTCGATATCCGCTTCAACACAGCCTTGGTGAATCTGACCACCCGGAGCGATGGCATCAACATACCGTAGAGTTGGAATGATCTCTCTGACTGCATCCCGAGCGGGAA
>JAJDUG010000069.1 GCA_022826755.1 Acidobacteriota bacterium | reverse complement strand
GACAGTCCTTGGTCAGCGAGCAAGATCATCTGAGCGCGTCGAACCTGAAAATACGGCAACGTATACTTTTGGGCTCGTTTGCGAAGCTCACTGGCCTCGGACGGGGTCAATCGGATCTGATAGGGGCTTCTTCGAGGCACTTTGGACTCCTCCCGGCTGTCCATTGTACCTCAAGTAGCCCCATATAGGCTAGCTACAATACGTATTAGTATTTAAGTTCACGTGTACGTAGTACACCTTCTCGTTGAAGCAGGTGATTTTCACTTCGTTTTCCTTCGTGGATTAATCTGTTAGAGCCTTTCCCTGCTTTCGCGGAGGATCCTTCAATCCACCAATGCATCCTCGACGGCCACGACCCGTTCGATGAGTTCTGCGCTGCAGCGCTCGTGGAAGGCGTCGTAGGGCAGGATGGGTTCGCGCACGTTGTGGGTGGAAAAGAGTCCTCGCCGCCGGCAGTAGCGCTTCAGGAAGTGGATGGATATGTCGATGTGCTGGTGGACGAAGGCCAGGTAGGGGAGAATGCGGTCGAACAGCGCCACGGCTTCGGCTCTGCGTCCCTCCCGGTGCAGGCGGTAGATGTGAACGAAGGGCTTGTTGATGGCAGTGGTATTGAAGCCGTGGATCCCGCGATCGAGGGCTTCGATCATCTCCGGCAGCGACCAGCCGCTGGAGACGTTCAGCCTCCCTTGGGTGGCTTCCAACACCCGGGTGGATTTGAGTCCGGCCGGTATCGTTTCGATCTTGATGCAGCGAAAGGCCGGGATCGTCTCGAACATCTCCAGGATGACTTTGAGGTCGACGCCGTACCCGCCCCAGGAAAGGTCCTGGATCATCAACATCTCCATTCCCGCTTCCGACAGGCTTGTGAAAAAGCTGACAATGGCTTCCCCATCGCCCTGAAGACGATCGGGCACCCGGCAGAGGATCCCGTCCGCACCGGCCTTGGCCCCATGCTTTGCCAATTCGAGGGCTTCCTGCAGGCTCTCGGAACTGGCTCCGGCCACCACCTGAATGCGTCCATCGGCGATAGCCACCACCCGTTCCACCAGTTGTCGTCTTTCTGAATCCGACAGCTTGTCGACCTCGCTGGCCACGGCCGGAACGATGCAGCCCACGATTCCGTCGGCAATCGACTGCTCCAGCAGCCGCTCCAGGGAGGGGAAATCCAGCTTGAGCCGGACGTCGAAGGGCGTGTTGATGATGGGGACAATGCCGTGCAGCGGGTAGCAGGACTTGTGATTGATGATTTTTGATTGATTGTGGATTTCGGACTCCTCAGGTGATCGGCGATTCACGATCTACAGCCCGCCCGGCGCCGGCGATCTATGATATCCTACTCGGCCAATCTGGCTAGCCTACTCCCCGTCCTTCGGAACCCTTGGAAACCACTTTAGGAGATGCTTCGTGGAACCTGTAAGGTCTCGCTTGTTTACAGGCTGCCTGGCTTGCCTGGCGGCCCTTGGCTGCCTCGCCGCTTTTTCCGCCACCTTGCTGGAAGCCAACGATTCCCTCTGGATCCGGCACAGTGGTTTCGCGTCCCTGAAAGCGGGCCAGCCGGGCAACAGCGGCGCCAACCTCTACGTTTCCTCCAAGGGAAGGATCCAGACCATCAACCGCTGGGACCTGAACCGGGACGGCGAACTGGACCTGGTGTTCACCCAGGATCACAACTCCGTCTATACGCCGGACACCTTGATCTACTGGGGCGGCGCGGATGGCTACACCTCTCTGCTGCCCGACATGTGGCAAATCCGGGCTCCCTTTTCCCTGTTCAAGACCCTGATGGCCGCCAGCAAGCGGGTGACCCGCTTGCCGACCTCGGGGGGAGGGCGCAGCAAGATCGCCGATCTCAACCTGGACGGGCACCTGGACATCGTCATCTGCAACTTCCAGCACAACTACCGCACCGACCAGCCCGCCTACATCTATTGGGGAGGAGACGAGGGATTTCGGCCGGAGAACCGCACCGACCTGCCCGCCCTTCTGGCCGGCGGCCTGGCGGTGGAGGACCTCAACGGCGACGGGCTTCCCGATGTCGTGCTGGCCAACCACGGCAGTGAGAGGGGGGAGCGCAGCGGGTTTCGGCAGCACCTGGAATCCTACATCTACTGGGGCAACCTGAACGGATTCAGCACCGCGCGCCGCACGTCCCTTCCCACCATCAGCGCTACCGACGTGGCCTCGGCCGATTTCAACGGCGACGGACATCCCGACCTGGCCTTCCTGAACCACAACAGCCAGGAACAGAGCCTCTATCTCTATTGGGGAGACGGCAAGGGAGGGTTCAACAAAAACCGCCGCCAGGTGCTGAGCAGCGCCGATCTGCAGGTGGGCGAGCGACCTCGTGGCTGGGAGGGCGCCCGCCTGGGAATGAAGACGCTGCTGGCGGCCCGCATCAATCCCGACCCAACCTCCGACCTGGTGGTGGCCGGCTCCGAGAAAGCCATTATTTTTTACGGCTCGACCAGCGGCCTGTCTCCCCAATCGACCCTGACACTGCCGGCCGACGACTGCCTGGGCATGGAGGCCGCCGACTTGAACGGGGACGGGCGGGTCGACCTGGTCCTGGCCAACTCCGGCGGCCGCACCGATCCGCTTGTCGACTCGACCGTTTACTGGGCGACCCGGGACGGGTTTGACCCGGAGCAACGAACCGATCTGCCCACCCAGGGAGCCGCCACCGTTCAGGCGGCCGATCTCAATGGAGACGGCGTCCCGGATCTCCTGTTCGGCAACTCTCGAGGCCCCGACAGCACCGATGTGCCCAGCTACATCTATTGGGGAGGGTCGGACGGCTTTGCAGCCCACCGGCGGATGGAGCTGACCGGCTTCGGCACCATCAGCAGCGGCGTGGCCGACTTTAACCGGGACGACCATCCCGATGTCCTGCTGGTCTCGCACCATAGCGGCACCGGCGTGCTGCCCACGGCCATCTTCTGGGGGCGCCCCGACCACTACTACTCCAGCGCCGCCAGCACCCTGATCGAGCCGGGCGCCAACATGGAGTACAGCATCGCCGACCTGGACGACGACGACTATCCCGACCTGGTCGTCAATCGAGACAATACCAGCGTGGTTCTCTGGGGTTCTTCCCGGGGCTTCACGGAAGAGACCAAGTTGGCCCTCACCAAGCCCATCGCCACCAGCGTGGCCGATCTGAATCGGGATGGCTTCCTCGACATCCTGGTGGCCATGACGGCGAATCCGGGAGAAACGGCCAGGGCGGCCATCGTCTGGGGGACTCCCGGCCGCTTCGACAACCCTGAAATCAGTCGCTGGGACCTGGTGGGACCGGCCATCGAGAGCACCGCCATTGCCGACCTGAACAAGGACGGCTTCCTGGACCTCATCTTTCCCGAGGCAGGGACGGGGACTTCCGAGATCTTCTGGGGGAGCGCCGAGGGATACCGCCCCGACAACGTGCTGCCCATCAAGTCCAACGGCACCCCCCACGCGGTGCCGGCCGACCTGGACAACGACGGCTGGCTGGACCTGATCTTCGCCAGCGGGTTCTCACAGGAAGAGAATACGGTCCACGTCGATACCCTGATCTACTGGGGCGGCCCTCAGGGCTTTTCCGAGGAGGCCACAACCGGCCTGGAAGGGTTTACCACCCTGGACGCCACCGTGGCCGACTTCAACCGGGACGGCCACCTGGACATCGCCACCACCAACTACCGTTCCGATACGACCCGCGAACTGCCGGCGTTCATCTACTGGGGAGGCGCGGGACGGGAGTTCAGCGAGAAACGCCGGACGCTGATCGAAGCCCATTCCTCCTCGGCCATCGACTCGCTGGACCTCAACCGGGACGGCTGGGTGGACCTGGTGGTCTCCAACCACCAGAAACACTTTGACCACGCCGCCGGCACCAACATCTACTGGGGCGGGCCCAAGGGATTTTCCAGCCGGAGGCGGCACCATATTCCCACGGTCGGCGTGCACCTGGACGCCATGGTGGATGCGGGCAGCGTCTACGATCGGAGCTACGAGTGGGACTACACCTCGGCGCCGGTCCCGGCGCCCGCGGGAGCCGCCTTCTCCGCCCTACATTGGACGGCGGAAGCCCGCTGGGGAACCGGGGTCAAGTTTCAGATCCGTTCCGCAAGCTCTGAAGCGGGGCTTGGCAATGCCGCCTGGAAGGGTCCTTCGGGAGAAGATTCCTTCTACGAGCAATCCGGAACCGCCCTCTCCGGGCTGGCCCAGGACCACGGCTGGCTGCAGTACCGGGCGGTGTTGACCTCGCCGGACGGCGGCAACTCGGCCATCCTGACCGAGGTCGCCATCCAGTGCGGGCGCTGATTCCAACCGAGATGGAGCCGGTCGGACCGTGCTGGTCTCCAGGCAGGGGAGAACAACATGACCACCGTTACTTTTGACACTCGAAAGGCTGTTCGCAATCTTCAGGCCGCCGGATTCAGCAACGCTCAGGCCGACGCCATGGTGGACACCCTGGCCGAGGCCTTCACCGATACGGTTGCTACCAGGTCCGACATCGTTGCCGTCAGGTCTGACATTGACAAACTGCAGACCTCAACCAAGTCCGACATCGTTGCCGTCAGGTCTGACGTTGACAAACTGCAGGCCTCAACCAAGTCCGACATCGCCGAGGTCAAGGCAGAGATTGGCCGATTGGAAGGCAGGGTGTTTCGCGCCTTGTGGATTCAAGGGGCCGGCATTGTCGGCCTGGTTGTTATTTTGACGAAACTCCTCTAGCCCGCATTATGCGCGAAGGTATCTGAAGGAAGCCCGTTATCTGTGCTATACTGTTTATTATAAAACACTTAGGAGGTTAAAGCACAGATATGAAGGACAAGCAGGGTGTGTTGTTCTCGAATCTGTTTCGGCGG
>JAJDUG010000039.1 GCA_022826755.1 Acidobacteriota bacterium | reverse complement strand
GACAGTCCTTGGTCAGCGAGCAAGATCATCTGAGCGCGTCGAACCTGAAAATACGGCAACGTATACTTTTGGGCTCGTTTGCGAAGCTCACTGGCCTCGGACGGGGTCAATCGGATCTGATAGGGGCTTCTTCGAGGCACTCTGGACTACTCCCGGCTGTCCATTGTACCTCAAGTAGCCCCTTACAGACTAGCTATAATACGTATTAGTATTTAAGTTCACGTGTACTTAGGCAGTCAGATTGGTCTCGTGACACGAGTCTGGAATGCCCGGAGACAGTAGTCATGAATGACTAATCCTGAACGGTTGCAGTAATCGATTTTTCGCACAATACTGAATCGACTGCAAGACTGAAAGAGGGGGCGTGAAATGACAGCAAACAACGTGGTGCCGTTGAATCCGGACAACCGAGCGCTGGAGAAACCCCGGTCGTCCGAGAAGAAGTGGGGCAAGACGGTTGTGGATTTAGGCTTTTGCGTCGTACCTTCGCTGCTGCTGCGGGGGTAACCAAGACTGGGGCTTAGTCCGACCCATCTTGCCGTGCTGATGCAACTGCTGATGCAACTCTGTGACTACTGGTAGGACGACGACCGGAAGCCCTACCCAGGGAAGAGGGCCTTAGGAAAGCGCTTGAGCCTCAGTCCCCGGCAAGTGCAGCGTCACATCGCTGTACTCGAGAGCGCAGGGCTTGTTCAGCGAATCGAGCGGAGAGATCGTTACGGCGGGAAACTGAGCAACGTCTATGATCTTTCGGGGTTGGTAGATCGCCTGAAGAAACTGGAACCCGAATTCAGTGCGGTGGAGGAGAAAGTGAAGGCCAGTCGGAAAGCGGTCGCCAAACCCGGACACATGGCCCGGTATCAAGCAACTGAGCCCCGGGCGCATACCCGAAGGCAGAGGCGGACCCGGAGCGGACAAACATGAACGTAGCGCGACAAGTGGGAAAAGTCAACATCTTCTCCTGCGAAGCGGATATACAGACCGATCTGGTGGTGGCGCTCTCTCCGGAACGCATGAGTACGTACCTAAGAGCCGTGCGGGGTGATCGGGAGAAAGCGCTTCGTCTCTACACTTGGAACACGGCCATAAGCGCGGCCTTCTACGGGCCCCTGCAGGGGGTGGAGGTGACATTGCGGAACTCCATGCACCGGCAGCTTGCCGGTTGCTACGGAGCGGAATGGTACGACAACCCTGCGGCCGGACTCGACACGGGGTGCCTCGGTCGGATCGAGGTCGCGAGAAGGGCAGTGGAGAACACCGGCCAGGTAGTTGGCCCACCTCGCGTTGTGGCTGCGCTCTCTTTCGGTTTCTGGGTATCGCTGCTTGGTTCGGGAGGTCGCATCGTCCCTGCCGGCCGCAAGGCGGACTACGAGAAGACACTCTGGAGGCCCGCACTCCGTGGAGCGTTCCCTCATTGCAAACCGCTTATTCGCAAGCAGGTCCATGGTCCATTGAACGACCTGCGACTGCTGCGAAATCGAATTGCTCATCACGAACCGATCTTCGCGAGGCGCTTGATGGAGGATCACAAGCGCATTCTTGATGTAACGGGATGGATTTCCCCAGGAACGCGAGCGTGGATTGAGTGTTACAGCCGTGTATTACCCCTGCTCGCCCCCTCGAACTACACGGCGAACTTTCGATTCTAAGCTAAATACGGACTATGGAAAACTGTTCGATCTACCACACTGCTCCAGGACATGCTCATTGGTCGAGTCTTTTGATGAGGACCAAGGTGTGGTCAGGGGACCGCTCGATGACCTTGGTGTCCTTTCCGGCAGGAGCCATGGACACAACCCGCAACAATGGTTTTGTCGAAAGATTGTCAGAAACTACTTCGGTGGTTCGTAATTCTCTTCGTAGGAATCGGCATGTTGAATCAATGGGCAGCCCGCCGGCTTCAACGCGAGATCGAGGCACTGGAAAAGGAGTCCTGAATCTTCCCTTGGAAGGTCTGATCGGCAGCGCATCTCGGGGAGTCGAGGGGTATATTCTCTCAGAGCCCCAAGGGGGTCGCCGCTCGTGGGGCAGGTGGAGATTTGGTTCGAGGTCCGATGGGGCGGAGTTCGTCTGAAGGGAGGCGAGGGGGCTCCGCCACAGGTTGGAGAATCTCTGCGAAATTCCGAGTAACCGGCCGTCTCCGGCGGTCATACCGTCTGGGGTTCTGGGATTGGCGTGGCCAGCCAGGTACTGCTGATGTATAGGATTTTATACAAAAATCTGGCGGAGAGAGCGGGATTCGAACCCGCGTTAGAGTTTCCCCTAAACACGCTTTCCAAGCGTGCGCCTTCAGCCACTCGGCCATCTCTCCCCGTTCAATTGCGCCCGATTGTAATGAAATCGGGGGGTGGCGTCCAGAGGGACTCCAACTCCGAGTCGGACGCCGCCAAGGTGCCGCAGCAAAGCGTGGGCTACAGGTTGCGGCCCGGCCATGACGGCCCTGCTTCCCTCACAGAATCCGGATGGGATCGCCCACCGAGATGGAGCCTCCCGATTCGACCCTTGCGAGCACTCCCCGGCGTCCCTTCAACTCCCGCTGCAAGCCGGCCCGGAGCTCATCCATGCGGCTGCACGGCAGGCAGGGCTTGGTAATCCGCAGCCGCACCTCTGACCCGATCTGGAGAACGCGTCCGTTTTCAAGGCCGGTCAGGACAATGCCGCGAGTGGTCAGGTTTTCCTTGACGTCACCGATGCGCAGGTTCATGGCCTGCAGGGTCTCCTCTTCGATGAGGAGGAGCTGGCGCTCGCTCCCCGCCCGCGCATGGCGATCCTCCTCCAAACCGAAATCCTTAATGATTCTGGCCGGATTGAGGGGTTGCATGGGGCGGCGCACCCCGGGACTCCTCTGGATGCTGACAATTGTTCCTTGGGAGGAACTCATCACGGTTTCTTGGACCATTGCAGTTCTCACCCCCTGACAGGCCTCGGAATCCTTCCGGTTTCAGGACGTATCCGCGTGCGGAATCTTGGAAGCCGGCCGGATTTCTGCCGGCACCCCAGCGTTTTCACCGTCCCGCACTCCCCGGCAGCCTTAACCCGCATTTCTCACCAGGGCATGCCCAGCACCGTCTGTTTTTCTTGCCACCCCCGAAAGGACCCATAACGTATTGAAAATGCATAGTCTCCAACAATACAGGTGCGTCCTGGTGAGAAATGCGGGTTAAGTTGACCGGCCTGCGGCCATTCATTAAGATGCTGGCCCGCACTCCGGTATCTCCTCGGCAACGTCTTTCAGCGTATGGCGCAAACAGCGGTTCAAATTGCCTCTCAGCTTGCTTCCAGGGTCCCGCACAAGCTTGCGGGCCGCCATTCCGGGCGGGCGGCAGTGCTGATACCCATCTGGGAGCGAAAGGACGCCCTGCATTTCCTGCTTACGCTGAGGACCGAAACGGTGGAAACCCACAAGGGGCAGATTTCCTTTCCGGGAGGGATGCGAGACTCGGAGGAGGAGCCCCTGGTTCAGACAGCGTTGAGAGAAACGCGAGAGGAAATCGGACTGCCGGAATCGCAAATTCGGGTCCTGGGGCGGTTCGACGACTACCTGTCCTCCACCGACCTGATTGTCACTCCCTTTGTCGGCTGGGTCTCGCCACCGCTGGAGCTGAGCCCCAACCCTGAAGAGGTCGAAGAAATCCTGGAGGTTCCTTGGAGCCTCTTTCGCGATCCCGGCTTGTGCAGAACCGAAACCCTTCGGCGAATGGGCCGGGACATCCTTGTCTACCACTACGATTTTCAAGGTCTGGACGTCTGGGGGCTGACGGCCTGGATCATCCGCGATTTCCTGCATCTCATCGGTGAATCCCCCTCTTGAAGTTGACGCTGACGTTCCGGCCGGCCTCATTCCTCCTTCAGCCGTCTTTCCATCAAGTCCCTCGCGGCGTCCCGCGGATTCTTCCGGTGGTGTAGCAGCAGGTTCACCTGCTCGGTAATGGGCATCTCCAATCCGTAACGCGCCGCCAGCTTCAAGGTGGCCGCGGTGGCGGGAATGCCTTCCGCCACCGTGCGCATTCCCGCCGTGATTTCGGCCAACCCGCGTCCCTTGCCCAACTGAAAGCCGACGCGGCGATTGCGGCTCGGTTCGCCATGGCAGGTCAGTACCAGGTCCCCCACGCCGGCAAGTCCGGCCATGGTTTCACTTCGGCCGCCGCAGGCCACGACCAGCCGTGTCATTTCCACCAAACCGCGCGTCACCACCGCCGCGACCGAATTGCAACCCAATCCCATACCGGCGCATACTCCCGCCGCGATGGCGATCACGTTCTTGACCGCCCCGCCCAGTTCGACGCCGATGATATCGGTATTGGTGTAGAAACGAAGCGAGGGACCGGAGAACTCGGTTTGCACGACCCCATTGGCGGTTGGATCGGGTCCCGCCACCACAATGGCCGTCGGATCTCCCCGAGCTACCTCCCTGGCGAAAGTGGGACCCGAGATCGCTGCCATTCGCGGTCGAAAAGAGGGTGAGATGACGGCCTCCATCACCTCCGACATGCGCTGCAGGCTGGCGCTCTCAATCCCCTTGGTGGCGCTCACCAGAATCGCCTCGGGACGCAGGAATGGAAGCATCTCCCGGTAGATCCGGCGGCAATGGTTGGCCGGGAGGGCTGTCACCACGATCTCGGCTCCTTCCAGACCATAGCCCAGTGAATCGGTGGCGACTACCGGCTCCGGGATCGAAAAACCGCCGAGATAAAGAGGGTTGCACCGTTCCTCGTTGATGGCGGTCACCAACTCCGGCTCATGGACCCAGAGCCGAATCTTGTGTCCCATCCTGGACAGAGCAATGGAAAGAGCCGTACCCCATCCTCCTCCGCCAATGATCGCCACCCGCTTCATGGTTCCAGCCTCTGCTTGCCGTTCAACTCCGCGAACTACGCTCGGGCGGCACTTCCCGCTTGTCGGCCGACAGCGAACCGGAGAGCATGCCGGTCAGAGCAACCTGCGCCGCACCATGTCCAGGGCCGTCTGGGAGGCCCAAAAACGGATCCTCTCTCGATCACCGCTGAATCGACACTCCCGATGCTCAACCTGGTCTCCTTTGGCCAGCGCCAGATGGACCAGTCCGACCGGTTTTTCCCGGCTGCCGCCGGAGGGTCCGGCCACGCCCGTCACTCCAAGCCCGATGCTGGCTCCCATCCGATCACGAATGCCCTCTGCCAATCTCTTGGCCACCTCTGCGCTGACGGCGCCGCTCATTTCCAAAAGCAGCGGCGGCATGCCGGTAAATTCCACTTTGGATGGGTTGCTGTAGCAGGTGACCCCACCCATAAAATACCTGGAACTGCCGGGAACCCGCGTGATTCTTTCGGCAATCAGCCCGCCGGTACAGCTCTCAGCCACGGCCAGCGTCTCTTTTTTCCTGAGAAGAAATTCACCCACGACCTGTTCCAGGCTCTGGTCCCCGGTGGAGAAGATGAAATCTCCCAGCTTGACCTGGATCCGATCGGCCACTTCATGAACCAGGCTCTCGGCTTCCTGCCGTGACTTGGCGCGGCCGGTCAGGTGAACCTGAATCTCTCCCCTGCCGGACAAAATGGTGGTCACGGGATTCTTGTAGGGCATATAAATCGGAGCGATCTGTTCGTCAAGCTGGGACTCCGTCATCCCGGTAGACCTCAATACCCGTGTAAACAGGTGAAATCCTCCCGACCGCTGGCTGAGCAACGGCAGGCAGGACTCTTCAAAGATCGCCTTCATTTCGGAAGGGACTCCCGGGAGCAGAATGATGACTACCTCGCCCTCGCCTTTTTCCAGCCAAAGGCCCGGAGCCGTCCCCAACCGGTTGTCGAGGATCCGCGCTCCCACGGGAACCAGGGCTTGGCGTGCGTTGTTTCCGGGCATCTCCAGCCCCCTGCTCCGAAAGCGGTCCCGGATGGTCTGAAGAATGTCATGCTGCAGCACCATCTGCCTTCGGAGCACGCGAGCGAACACCTTCCTGGTAATGTCGTCTTCGGTGGGTCCCAGGCCCCCGGTGGCGATCACCAGCGGGGACCGCTCTACCGCTGACCTCGCCACCTGCTCCAAGCGGGTTTCCTGGTCTCCGGCAACCACCTTGAGATCCACTTCAATGCCGATGGAGTTGAGCTGTCCGGTCAGATAGAGGGAGTTGGAGTCCACTCGATGTGGAGTGAGCAACTCCGACCCGATGGCGATGATTTCGGCGGTTTCCATAGGATGGGGGAAGGATCGGGCGGCCAAGAGGGGAGCAGGGGCTGCCGAACAAGCCTTGCCCCTGTCAGGGCAGCGGCTTGCCTTCGACTCCGACGTGAATTCGATAGATGGAACTGGTCGTGGCAAGATACATGTCCTGCCCGTATCCGAATGTCATGCCGATGAGGTTGGAGCCGCTGATGGCCGGTGTGGCCTCCGCATCGGGATTGATCCTTACCACGCCCCGCCGGCCTGCCAGTGAGGCCGCCACATAGAGGTTGCCCTCCGCGTCGAAGGCCATTCCCTGAGGCCTGCCCAAACCGGTAAAGAACACTTCAACCTCGCCGCTGGAGGTGACCTTGTAGACATGGTCGCAGGTAGAAGCGGTCGGTCCTGTCACAAAAAGGCTACCGGACCGATCGAAGGCGAGGTGATAGGCCGAGACACTGGGCTCAAGAGTTGCAAAGACGAAGATCTCACGCTTTCTGTCGATCTTGAAAATCGTGCCGCTACGGTCGCCGACGTAGAGGTTGTCTTCGCGATCGAAGACGATATCGGTGGCTACCCCCATGCCCTTGGCATAGATCGACGTCTCGCCTTGACGGGAAACTCTGAAGATGTTCCCGTCATGACGGCTGGAGACAAACAACTCGTCCCTGCTGTTGAGCGCCAACCCGGTCGGATTGACGATTTCCGCGCCCAGGGGCTCCACAACTCCGGTCCGGCTTATCTTGAAGATCGAGTTGGGAACCTTCTCGCCCTTGCGACCGCTCAGGGTCGAAAAGAGGTTGCCACCCGAATCCAGGACCGGATTGGCCACCGGGTGCAAGTTGTCGGTTACCAGGTCGGCCACTTCACAGGCGACGTGATTACTTTCCCGTCCGTCAATGGCAATCCACAATTCCCCGCTACGGGCCTCCGAGGGAACCTGGGCCACAATCAGTTCGGAGGCCGCCGAAACCAGGTGGCTGGACGACCGTTGGATCCTCACCTCGGGGCGCAGGTAGGACTTCAATTCCAATCCACTGCAGCGAATAAATACCTCCCCACCGGGAAGGGCTGCTGCAGGTAACAGATTCAGAATTCTAATCATGGGTCAGATCGAAACGATCCATGGTGCCGCAAAGCACCCGCGAATCAAGCCAGCGAGAGCCAATAGCGATCAATCAGCACCAGCAACAAGGAGGCGTAAAACCCCGCGGCCAAATCGTCGAGAACGATTCCGAATCCCAGGGGAACTCTCTCCAGGGACCGTATCGGGAAGGGCTTGGCGATGTCGAAGAAGCGAAAGAACAAGAAACCGAGAAGAAGCAGGGTGAGCCGGGGGTTCCTGAAGATCAGGCCGAACGTCAACAACTGACCCACGATCTCATCGATGACGACTTGAGGTGGATCCCGCCTACCCAGGACCGCTTCCGCCCGGGAGCCTGCCCAGATGCCTACGGCGCTAATGACCGCTACCACCAGCCAATTGACGAAGACCCGTTGTTCCCCCAGGAGCTGCCAACGGGAGAGGAGTAAAATCAGTAAAATGCCTACAAAGGAACCGACCGTGCCGGGCGCTATCGGACAATAACCGACACCGAATCCGGTGGCAATGACCAGGGCCAATCGGTCCTTGATGCCTGATGGTCTGGTGACTGTCGGAGCCCCCATTTATTGTTCAGCCGGCGCTTCTTCAGCTTCGTCGATCTCGGGCGTATTCTCTACCGGGACCGTGTAGCGGTCCGTTGCCCAGTTTCCCAAATCAAGCGTTTGGCAGCGCTCACTGCAAAAGGGGCGGTAGGCGTTCCCTTCCCACCGAACCGGCTTCTTGCAGATGGGGCACTTGATCATCGCGCACACCTCCCGAGGCAGCAGGGAGCACCCGCCCGTGCCCGACACTGACAATGCGCCACCACTCATACCAACCGGCCCACCAAATCATAATTCATGGCCTGGGTAATTTCAACGTTGCCAAACTCTCCCGAATCGGGGAGTTCGCCCTCCGAGTCGTTGATCAGGACCACCCCATCGATTCTGGGAGCTTGAGACTCCAACCGGCCTTGCCAGAGAAGGTCGCTCTCGGTCGACTTCCCTTCGAGGAGCACGGGTTGACGCTTCCCCACCATGCCTCGGTTCTTCCGCCGGGAAATTTTGGCCTGGATTCCCATCAACCGCCTGCGGCGCCTTTCGATCAGTGGCGCCGGCAACTTGCCATCCAGGTGATAGCTGCCGGACTCTTCCTCGTCCGAATAGGTGAAGGCCCCAAGCCGATCGAACTGGATCGTTTCCACGAAGCGGCACAACTCGGAAAATTCCTCATCGGTCTCGCCCGGGTAACCCACGATCATGGAGGTCCGCAACGTAATGCCCGGAACCCTTTCCCGGACCCGATCCAACAGCCGGCACAGGCTGGAACTGTTGCCCCCCCGCTTCATCGATCTCAGAATCCGCTCGCTGGCGTGCTGGAGCGGCATGTCCAGGTACCGGCAGATCTTCTCCTCCTCCCGCATGGCCGCCAGCACGTCCTCTCCAAGCTGAGAAGGAAAAGCGTAAAGGAAGCGAATCCAGCGGATCCCTTCCACCCTGGTCAGTTCCCTGAGCAGCCGGGACAGCCCCTGCTTCATACCCAGGTCGGCTCCGTAACGGGTCGTCTCCTGAGATATCAGAACGATCTCTTTGACCCCGCCGTCAGCCAGGAATCGGGCCTCCTTCAGGATGGAAGCCATGGGACGGCTGCGATGGGCTCCGCGGATCCTGGGGATGACGCAAAAGGTACAGGGGCGATCGCAACCCTCGGCGATTTTGATGTAGGCCGTGTAGCCTGGAGTCGTCAGCAGTCGGGGAGTGTTTTCGTCGTACAGGTAATATCGGTTATCGATACTCGGCGGGATTCGACCCTCGCAGACGTCGATTATGGACTCCAACTGGGTCGTTCCCAGAACAGCGTCCACCTCCGGAATCTCGGTCTGGATCTCGTCCCTGTAGCGCTCTACCAGGCAACCGGCAACCACCAGCCTGGAGCACTGGCCGCTGTTCTTGAATTCCGCCATCTCCAGGATGGTGTCCACGCTTTCCTGCTTGGCCTTGTCGATGAAGCCGCAAGTGTTGACGACAATCACGTCCGCCCGTTCGGCCCGGGCCGTGACCTCGTAGCCTCTTCGGCGCAGCACTCCCAGCATGATCTCGCTGTCGACCAGGTTTTTTTCGCAGCCCAGGCTCACCAAGCCTATCTTTTTCATAGCAAAACTCTGGGAACGGGTTTGGAGGAAAGGTCCCGGCCGAGACTGCCGGGAGCCAACAGAAAATGCGAGGCGGTCCGTGGTCCCTGTATGGAGCGCGGTTATCCCGAAGCCGCCTGCCATTCTAGCATCTGCCCCCAAATCGGCAAGGGGCGTCCGCCCTTCAATTTTTCGGCGGGACGGTGGGACTATCGGTGTCCTACCCTGTAGACGACGTAGTCCTGGTATCCGGTGGTGACGCGCAGGTAACCGCTCAACTCGCGATTCAGAGCCTCGTCGCCGGTGTCAACCAGCAGCGGTCTACCCCCCAGGGAGGCCAGCTTCTCCTTGGTGGCTACCACCAGCAGCCCCCGCTTTCCCACCTGCCGGAGCAGGGTCGGGCTGATTTGCTGATTTCCCCGGCCCAGAATATGGCCCTGCCCTCCGATGACGGTGATCACGATTCTGACCCTACGCCCCGAGGTCAGCTCGAGCAGTCGCCGCTCGGAGACATCCCGGCCAACCAGGCGGCGTTTGCAAACGACGTCCACGCCCAGCAGCGTGCCGGAGAGGCCCAGTCTCTCCGTTATGGCTCTGGTCGTTGTCCCGGGTCCGATCACGAAGACCTCCGACTCCTGCATACATTCGACCACCTCCTCGGCCATCCCGGCCAGCGCCTCAGCCTCGGACGCCACACCTCCCGTCTTCATCCTCTGGACATAGCGGTCTTCCACCGGCACCCGCAGATAGCCGTAGAGCCTGGCTTCCACGACACCTTGACGAAAGGACTCCTCGTCAATATCCATCACCTCGCCCTCCCGAACACTCCTCAACCCGCCCTCCAGAAACCCGCGCGCCACTTCCCCGGCGTCCCTGGGTGTGACGGCGTAGACAGCCGAATGGATCTTGACTCCGGCCGGGATGCCCAGGGTCACCAGGCCGCCACCCACGGCCTTGCAGACATTCCGGGCGGTGCCGTCCCCGCCCGCGAACAAGAGCAGGTCCACCTCTCTGTCCAACAGCTCCCCGGCGGCCCGTTCGGTGTCCTCCCAAGTGGTTTCCCGTCCCCTTGCGGAACTCAGGATCAGGGGATCCAGACCGGCACGACGACAGATGTCCTCTCCCATTTCCCCCGGACAGGTGATCCATTGCAGCCGATCCCGTGATCCGCAAAACGCGGCCAGCGCCTGGCTGACCCGGCGGGGGGCTTCAGGAGTTGCGCCCAGCTCTCGGGCTAGGCGCAGGACTTCAGGGCCGTCACTGCCCTTGAGCCCCACCTTGCCTCCCATCCCGGCGACGGGATTGACAATCAGCCCCACGGTCTTCATCGGCGATCACCAGACCATCGATCCATCGACCTATGACTCATGGTACAAAGCTGTATTTCAATACTATAGACCATTTATTTTAATGGTTTTCATACACATAATTTGCCGAGTGTGCCCCCGGCTTGGCTGAAACAACCGAAAAAAAGAGTTATCCACGAAGACACACGAAGGACGACGAAGGGCCACGAAGTAAAGACCATGTTCTTGACCCACTCAAAGGGAACGCCCCTTGGGTTCGGGTGAGGGAAAACGCAGCCAGTCCGCTTCCCGCGCAACAGCTTCTCATTACCTTTTATCCTGTTCATCCTGTCTATCCATGTTCCCTCATGCAACCAACCGGTTTAACGGAACGTGGGCCTGTTCCCGACAGGCCATGAAGGTCCCCTGTTTCACTCTCGAATGACCCGCCCGTCGTGGGGGGCGGTACCTGCCTGGCGCGCACGGCTCCGCTGACCCTGATCGCATTGAGAATCGCGAGGGTTTCACGAACGTCCCGGCCCGCCGATTATTCCTGCGGGCCGCCGGAACCGGTGCGCTTCTTCCTCAGGTACTGGCGCCAGGTGACGGCGATTCTTTCGGGTTCGTCGATGCCGGGCGAGGGCACTTTGTGGACCACGGAGTTGTGGGGGGCGTTCTTGACGAATTGGGGATCCCGGTAGGCCTCCCGGGAAATCTGCCGCAGGACGGCGACGTACTCGTCCAGATCGTCCTTGGAATAGGACTCGCAGGGTTCCAGGGTAAACGGCTCCGGCACAATCCAGGGAGGATGACTCATCCAGTAGTGCTGCAGACCGAAGTCGGCCATTCTTCGCATCACGTCTTCGGTGCCCACTCCGGTGTCCTGTTTCAGCTTGTCCCAGGAGTAGCGAACCTGCTCCAGCCGGCGTTTTCCTTCGGCATACTGAATGACCACCCCCGGGATTTCGCTCAGCTTCTTGAGCAGATAGTTGTTGTTGAGCACCGAGCACTCGGCCACCTCGCGCAACCCGGCGGCGCCGTGCTGCATGATCCAGGCATAGGCCCGCAGGATCGTGGGCGCATTTCCGAAAAAGCACCGCACCCTGCCGATACTATCGGGCCGATCGTATTCCAGGTGGTATCCGTTTCCGTCGAATGTCACCCGGGGAACCGGCAGGAAGCGACCCAATTCCCGGGCCACTCCGACGGCCCCGGTGGAATGTCCCATGCAGGCGTGGGGAGAGGAGAAGGTCTTGTGGATATTGAAGTGGCAGAGGTCGAAGCCGGCTTCCCTGGCCCGGGTGATGCCCAGGATCCCGTTGGCGTTGGCCTGGTCGTAGGCGCAGAGGGCTCCCACCCCGTGGGCGGCCTTGACATATTCATCGATCCTGGGATTGTAGATTCCGGTGTCCTCGGGGTTGGTGATGAAAATCCCGGCCGTGCGCTCCGACAGGGCCGCCTTCATGGCTTCCAGGTCGGGATACCCGCTTTCGTCGGGCATGAGCGTGATCACCTTGTATCCGGCAGTGGCCGGACTGGCGGCGTCACAGGGATGGGAGAACAGCGTGGTGATGATTTCCGATCTTTTCTCATCCCCCCTGGCTTCGTGCCAGGCCCGAACCATGCAGGCATTGGCGTAGACACCCTGGGCGCCGCCGCCCGGTTGGAAACTGAAATGATCCAGCCCCGAGATCTCCTTGAGGAATGCTTCCAAGCGGAAGTAAACCTCCAGAATGCCCTGTATGGTGTCCTCATCCTGAAGGGGATGAATGTCCCTGAGGCCCGGGTTCCCCACCAGTTGTTCGTGAACCTTGGGGCTGTACTTCATGGTGCAGGTTCCCTCGCTGGCATCGACGGTCATGTCGGCGCCCATGGTCTCCTGGGAAAGCCGCAAGAAGTGCCGCAGGGTCCGAACCTGACTCACTTCGGGCAGTGCGGCCGGCTTCGCCCTCCTGAGACTTTCCGGAATCCTGGAAACCCCGTCTCCGATCTCGGCCTCTATTTCCCTTTCCACCCGGGGGACGAGAATCCCTCTTTCGCCCGGGACGCTCATCTCGCAGATGATCTCCTCATCCCACCTTGCCTGGTGGAATTTCCGCAACAGCGTCGATTTGTTCCTGCCCATTGAATCGTCTCCCGGGACAACCGGTCGGCGAGGCTCAACCTCGCCCTGCAACTGCCTCCAGGGCCCTGACCAGCCGGTCGATGTCTTCCTTCGTCACGATTTCGGTCACGCAGTAGAGGGCGCTCTGTCCCAATTCCGGGAATTCCCCGGAGAGGTCCTTGCCGCCGATGATTCCATGCTCCAGCAGGGCCTTGTTGACCTGCTCCACGCTTTGGCCGGTGCCCCCGAAACTCACCACGAACTCCTTGAAGAAGGGCGTCGGGAAGAGAACCTCAACGCCCTCGATCCCGGCGAGGCGAGCAGCGGCATACTGGGCCCTCTGCATGATGACCTGACCCAGCTCCTGCATCCCCTTGGGACCCAGCAGAGCCAGATAGACTCCCGCGGTGATGGCCCACAACCCGGTGGTGGTGCCCGTATACTCCTTGCCTTTTTCCCGGGAACCGTAGGAGGTCCTTTCGAAAAGCACCTCTCCAAAGCCATATTCCCCTTCGCGGACGGTTTCGGTGAGACCGAACATCAGGTCCTTGAATTCGGCGACATATCTCATGTCGTCATGGGTGGCGATAAAGCCTCCCTGCCCGCCGCCGCAGAGCATGTGCATGCCCAGGGGATGAAAATCCCCGCAGGCGAAGGTGGCGCCGTAATTTGCGGGAGGGGCCATCACGCCCAGAGAAACAGGGTCCGTGTAGACCACCATTTCAGCGCCGTGGGCTTGAACCATGCGGCTGATCTCCTCGGCCCGGGTCTCGATCACGCCCAGGTATCCGGGATTTTCGATCGCCACCGCCGCCGTTCGGTCCGACAGCTTGGATGCAAGGTCGCGGATATCCACCAGGCCTGTCGCCGGGTCCAACCCGACGAGACCCACTTCGAGCGTGGATTCCCTGCCCCCCTTGAGATAGTTCCCGATGACCGACAGGGTCTCCTCGCCCATGGACCTGGGCAGCAGGACCTGGGGACGCCCGCTGATTCGGGAGGCCATGCGCAGAGAGGTGGCGGCTGCCTGAGGTCCGTCGTAGAGAGGACAGCTCAACACATCCATCTCCAGCAGGTCTCCCATCAGGCTGGCGTACTCGAAGAACGCCTGCCATTTGCCGTGATCGGCATAGGACTCCCCCACGTAAGCCGTGAGAAACTCGGCACGGTTGTTGATCTCATCGCATACCGCCGGAACGTAGTGCCGAGCGCAGCCGGCTCCCAGGAAACTGAGAGTCTCCGAACAGTTCCGGTTCTTCCGCAGCAACTGCTCCACGTGCCGCTTGATCGAAGCTTCGTCCAGAATGGGTTCGGGCAGATTCAGTGGTCCCTTGAGCCGCAAATGGCTGGGGATCTCGGCATACAGCTCCTCGATACTGGCGGCGCCGATCTCCTCCAACATCCGCGCCTTGATCTCGGGAACCGAGTTGGGAATATAGGGATAAACGATGGAGTCGTTGCTCATTTCCGCTCCCCTGGCTCGGGCCGGCCGGAGAATACCGGACAGCGGCGGCAGTCCTACCCACTCACTTCACACCAGTCCATGGCCAGCAGGGCATAGGCCCTGGTGGCCACCATGAGCTCGTCGATCTCAACGTACTCGTCGGCAGCGTGCGCCACAAGGATGCTGCCGGGCCCGTAGACGATGCTTGGAATACCCTGCGGGTTGAGAAAGGCGGCGTCGCACACCGCGTAGAATCCGGCGAACCTGGCCGGCACGTCGAAGCGTGATCCCTGAGCGGCTTCCCCGTGTGCAGCCGCCATGGCCTGACAGATCGCATGGCCGGGGTCCACCGAGTAGGCCGGCCAGTTGACCTTCCATTCCACCTTGGGCGGATGGTGGCGGAGCCACTCGTCCAACTGGCAGGCATGGCGGAGGTAGTCCTCGAACTCCTGCCGTACCGCCTCGGGAGAATCCTCGGGGTGATACCACAGGCAGTACTCGATCGTGCAGAAATCCGAGATGAAGAAGGGCACCTGAACGCCGTGCGGGGCGCCCGTGATGACGCCGGGCAGCATGGTGAAGTGGCCGGGCTTGAAGAGCGGATGTTTCTTGGTCAATCCCCACTCGTCCTCCAGCTTGCGGATGGCGTTGACCAGGAAGACGCCCTTGTCGATGGCATTGACGGCCACCTCGGCTCCCAGGCCGCCGGCTCGAAAGGTCTCTCCGCGGGTGGAGGCGTGGCTGGCTTTCCCCTCTACGGTCACGCTGACCCACCACAAGCCGGGAGAGACCGGCACCACTGCCAGGGGGTAGGGCGGCGCCGAGGGTTCCGAGACCACGGCGGCGTCGGCCCGATAGCCCCTCTTGGGCAGATCGCCGGCGCCAATGGTGGCGCTGTCCATATTCTCCTCGCCCGCGGTGGCGGAGAGCGTCAGGTCCCCCTTGAGCCTGAGACCTGCCGACTGGATCGCTTTGATCGCCATCGTCTGGGAGACCAGCGGTCCCTTCATGTCGCAGGAGCCCCGGCCGTAGACCCGGCCTCCTTCGACCTTGCCGCTCAGGGGGTCTCCGGACTTCCAGGTCTCGGGCAGGCCGGTAGGTACCGTATCGATGTGGCCATTGAAGAGCAGCGACTTGCCTCCCCCGGCGCCTTTCCAGACACCGGCCAGATTGGCCCGTTTCGGCTCGACCTCCCAAAGGTCGACTTCCAGTCCGAGCTGTCGGTAGTGTCCGGCCAGGTACTGATTGGCTTTGGTTTCGCCCCCGACTTCGGCCTCGTAGTCGGTCCCGGGGTAACCCGGATTGATGCTGCGAATCCGCACCAGTTCACTGACGGCTGTCACGATTTCCTCCTGCATGCCGTCAATGAGGTCCAGAACGCTGCGCTTCTCAGCCTTGGTTGCCACTCCGTCCTCCTGTTTCAGGGAATCTTGTTGGGTCCGGGTAGTCTACCACCGTTTGTCGTGGTAAGTGGATAGTGATCAGTGACCAGTGGTCAGTTGCTAGTGGTCAGCAGTTCGCCGCCCCCCAGCCTTGCCGCGCGGATCATACAAGGAAAAACGGCTGGTGGTTTAGTTAAGGCGAACCACGAATGGGCACGAATCCGAATGGATCTGTTTCAGTTTTTCTTCGTGGCCTATCGGCAACAAGGACCCTGTCCCGTTGATCCGGATATCTACCTATTGAACATGGATGCACGGGATTAACAGGACGAGACACTGTCGCACGGACTGCAATCTATAGAATACAAACCATTGAATATAAAAGATTTATTATAGACCAGCCCGCTGCAGTTCCCTCATTACATCCCTCTTTTTGAAAAGGAATACACTGGACCCTCCAAGACATTGATGGACCGTAACTGTTCGGTCAGGCCGTGATGGCTTGGACCCGGAAGAGGTTGGAGGTACCTGCAATTTCAGGCGACCCGTCGATTCTGCTCGCTACACCTCCCCGGACGGCGGATAGACTCGATGGCTTGGACTAACGGTTACTGACGGACAGGTCGGCCACGTACCAACCCTGACGCCGGGTCCGTCGAGTGGAGTGGTCAGCAGCCCGTGCTGCGGATCGAAGCTAATGGGGTGCGTGTATCCCTTAAGGTTTGCTTTTCTCGGCTTGCGGGCCATTCGTGGTTGGCTGCGTCTCCGCTACCCGTAGCCCCCCGCTTCATGGCCAGCGCTGGCATTCACCCTGTCGACGGGCGCCAACCGCCTGCGCCCGCCAGCCGATCCAAATCTGACAGTTCCCACCCGTGAGGCAGAATCTGAGGACCGCACTAAGGTCTCTCGGCCGTCCTGGCAGGTTTTGGTCCACAGACGGCGAGATTTTTGCGGCAACCGGTCAGTTTACGATTCTGATGCGTTTTCTTTACCTTAGAATGCTGTGGGGTATTCGGAAGTGGCAGGGTGAACGTGCGTGAAATATCTGAACCACCATTCTCAAAACCTCTAGCCCGCATTATGCGCGAAGGTATCTGAAGGAAGCCCGTTATCTGTGCTATACTGTTTATTATAAAACACTTAGGAGGTTAAAGCACAGATATGAAGGACAAGCAGGGTGTGTTGTTCTCGAATCTGTTTCGGCGG
>JAJDUG010000078.1 GCA_022826755.1 Acidobacteriota bacterium | reverse complement strand
TTTGCCGGGGTTTCAGGCTTTCGCCACTCCCGAGACCCTTCCCCCTTCGGTCACCGTTCCTCACCTGAGGCCCCTTCCCTCCACCGGCGTTACCCGGCTTCTCCGGTACTACGGGCCTCTCCGCCACCCTGCCGGCACGGCCTGCCCCTCGCGGGGTCCCCGTTGATGTGTGCCGCATCTCCGTCAGGGCTTCCCGTGTTGCTGCCTTCTTCCCCTTCCATGCGTGCCAGCGTCACTACCCCGACGGAAGCGGATCGGTGCTCGTGTCGCTCTCTTCCCCATCCGCCAACGGCCTTCCCCTAATCACAGGAGGGTCGGCTTCCGTATTGTCCGTTTCGAGGCCTGCTCGACGTTCACTCGCGTTCCGGCCCGCATGCTCGCTGAGCCGCCCATGGCGGCTTTTGACACCAGAGTGCTTCAGACCATATCGTTGCCTCCATGATCCGCCCTGGCTGCTACCAACCGGAGCGACAGTTGTTGGGCGGGATTCGCACCCGCCGGAAGAAGGCGCCTTTCCACGGCGCACTGTGTCTTCGTGGATAACTCTTTTTTCCGTTGTTCCAGACGAGGCCGCTCCCGGCGCCGGCGACCTGTCCGGATAGTCCGGATAGCTGTTGACAACCGAGAAAGCCTGCCTCTATGATGCAGACCTCTCTGGATTCATTCGGAATCAACGCCCATTTACATTAAGGCCGGCGGTCCGCGGTGGCCGGGTCTCCGCCCGTGAGACAGCCGTCGGTCTTTGCCCTTCTTTCCGAAAGCGATGGTCTTCTCCCTCAGGAGGTAACGCATGCCAAAACCCAAAGAGCCCGAAGCCAAGGGAGCGCTCGAGGTCTCCCGCAGAGGCTTTCTCACCGGCGCCGGCGCCGTGATTTCCTCCAGCCTGGTGGCCGGGACCGAGGCGTTGCGCGCTGCTCCGGAATCCTCAGGGGCAGCGGTGGCCGGTCCGGGCAAGGTCGACATCACGCTCGCGGTGAACGGAAACGAGAGATCGCTGGCGCTGGAACCTCGCGTCACCCTGCTGGATGCGCTTCGTTTCGAGCTGGATCTCACAGGCGCCAAGAAAGTCTGCGACCGCGGCACCTGCGGGGCCTGCACGGTCACCATCGACGGCAAACCCGCTTATGCCTGCTCCGTTCTGGCCATCCAGGTCCAGGGGAAGGACATCCGGACGGTGGAGGGGCTGGCCCATGGTGACCGTTTGCATCCGATTCAACAGGCCTTCGTCGACAATGACGCCCAACAGTGCGGCTATTGCACGCCCGGGTTCGTGATGGCCTGCAAGGCCTTTCTCGACAAGAACCCCAACCCCACCCTGGACCAGGTCCGAACCGGTCTGGGAGGCAACCTCTGTCGCTGCGGAACCTACGTGGGCGTGGCCCAGGCCGTATTGCAGTCGTCAGAGAGTCAAACCGGCAGCCTGGCTGGCGAAGGGAGGAATCATGCCTGAGTATCGATGGCCCGACAGGAATGAGCGCCAGGTCCTGGGGAAACGAGTCAGTCGGCTCGACGGCCCCGACAAAGTCACGGGAAGGGCCAAATACACCTCCGACGTCAACCTGGCGGGAACCCTGCACGCCAAGTTCCTGCGCTGTCCCCATGCCCACGCCAGGGTCACCAGCATTGACACCAGCGCCGCCGAGAGCCTTCCCGGCGTCAAGGCCGTGCGGGTGATTCAGGGTCCGGGGAAGGAGGTCCAATGGTCCCTGGATGACATCGCGGTGGTGGCTGCCGTGGATGAAGCCACGGCGGAGGACGCGGTTCGACGGATCGTGGTGGAGTACGAAGTGCTGCCTCACCTGGTCAACGAAGACGACCTCGGCAAGGCCGGAGACCGCACCAAGCAACCTTCGGAACAGGTCAAGGGCGACCCCGATCAAGCCTTTCAGGATGCCGATGCGGTGGTCGAAGGCGAGTATGGCATCCCGGTCATCACCCATTGCTGCCTGGAGCCGCACGGCCAGGTCATCGACTGGAGCGGTGAGACGCTGACGGCCTATCAGTCGACCCAGAACATTTCCGGGATGGCCAACCAGTTCGCCCAGCCGCTGGAGATCCCGGCCGCCAACGTCTCCATTGTTCAGGACCACGTCGGCGGCGGCTACGGGAGCAAGTTCGGGGCCGATAGCTGGGGCCTGGAAACCGCCAGGCTGTCTCGGGAAACCGGACGGCCGGTCCGCAACTTTCTGGAGCGGGACGCCGAGCTGTTCGTGGCCGGGGTCCGGCCCTCCGGTTTCGCCAGGATCAAGGTGGGAGCCAAGAAAGACGGCTCGCTGACCGCCTGGGAAGCGGAGTCCTGGGGAACCAGCGGCTTGAGTGGAGGGGGAATCTCCATGCAGGTCCTTCCCTACGTGATCAACCCGCCCAACGTCCGCAAGAAGCACACCGGGATTGCGACCAACACCGGCCCGGCGCGGGCCTGGAGGGCGCCCAACCATCCTCAGACCTGCTGGCTGACCTTCGCCGCCCTGGACGACCTGGCGGCCAAGCTGGGGATGGACCCCCTCGACTTCTACCTCAAGAACCTCAACCTCACCGAACGGCCCGACCTCTATCGCAAGCAATTGATCCGGGCCGAGGAGCTGATGGGATGGCGCAAGAAGTGGCGCGCCAGGGGACAGGATACGGCTGGTCCCGTCAAGCTGGGGCTGGGGCTGGCCTTTCACACCTGGGGAGGACGGGGCCACAACAGCACGGCCCGATTGGTGGTCGATCCGGACGGTTCGGTTTCCATCAGCATGGGCACCCAGGATATCGGAACCGGCACCACCACCGTCATCGCCATGGTGGCCGCCGAGACCTTTGGATTGCCGGTCAATTCCATCAAGGTCAACACCGGCCGCTCTCCCGACTACCCCCGCTCCGGCCCCTCCGGCGGCAGCACTACCGTCGGTGGCGTTTGCGCGGCCACCCGGCGGGCCTGCCAACTGGCCCTGGAAGAACTCTTCGAGAAGGTGGCGCCCAGGCTGGGGGCGGAACCGTCTGAGTTGGAGGCCGCAAGCGGCCGCATCCGGGTCAAGGGAAAGCCCTACAGGAGCCTTTCCTGGAAACAGGCTGCCTCGCGGCTGGGGGTGACCCCTCTGGAAGTGACCGGCAGAAACATCAGCGCCAGCCGTCGAGCCTCGGACGGCAAGCTGATCGATTCCGGGGTGGCCGGAGTGCAAATGGCTGAAGTCTCGGTAGACACCGAGACCGGAGTGGTCAAGATGAAGAAGTTCGTGGCCATTCAGGACTGCGGTCTGATCGTCAACGAGAAGCTGGCCGAGAGCCAGGTATACGGGTCGCTGATCATGGGGATTTCCTCGGCATTGACCGAGGAGCGCATCATGGACGAGCGAACCGGATCGCTCCTGAACGGCGAGATGGAGTTCTACAAGCTGGCCGGCCTGGGTGACATCGGACAACTGGTCGTCGAGATGTGGAAAGATGCGGAGCAGGATGCCCGCGGAGTGATCGGTCTTGGGGAACCCCCGGTGATCGCGCCGGTCGGGGCCATCGGCAACGCCGTGGCCAACGCCATCGGGGTGCGGGTGCCGCGGGCGCCCTTCATTCCCAGGCGCGTCCTGGCGGCACTGGAAGAGAAAGGAGGGCTCTACGCATGAAGGCTTTCGAGTATGCCAGTCCCACCACCAAGGAGCAGGCCATCCAGTTGCTGGGAGCCCAATGGGAAGAGGCCGAGGTCTTGGCCGGCGGCACCGACCTCCTCAGCCTCATGAAGACCTTCGGCGCCACCCCCAAGCGGGTGGTGGACATTCAGGGAATTCAGGAATTCCAGGGAATCGACTACATTGCCTCCTCCGGCCTGCGCCTGGGAGCCCTGGCAACCCTGTCGGAACTGATCGACCATCCGGCAGCCCAAAGCAACTATCCATCGCTGGTGCAGGCAGCCGGTGGTGTCAGAAGCCAGCAGATTCAGAGCTTCGGCACCATTGGCGGCGACCTTTGCCAGCGGCCGCGCTGCTGGTATTTCCGCAACGGCCTGGGGTATTTCCCCAAGGATGCCTCCGGGCAGGACCTGGTTCGGCAGGGAGAGAATCAATACCACGCCATCCTGGGCAACTCGGGAGAAGCGGCCTTCGTCAGCGCCTCCAGCCTGGGCCCGCCACTGATCGCCCTGGGCGCCACCCTGCGAATTTTCAGCAAGGACGGTTCGCGCGAGCTTCCCGTGGCCGAGTTCTTCCGCACCCCGCAGCAGGAATCGGATCGCGAGACCATTCTGAAGCCCGGTGAGATCGTGGGGGAAATCCATGTTCCCCCGGCCGGCCAGGTGCGCAACGCCACCTACGAGGTTCGGGAGAAGGAAGCCCTGGACTGGCCGCTGGCCACGGCCTCGGTCGCCTTGAAGCTGAGCGAAGGCAACGTGGCACAGGCCCGCATCGTCCTGGGTCACGTCGCCCCCATCCCCTGGAACGCCGTCCAGGCGGCCAAGGACCTGGCGGGCAAGCCGATCGATGAAGGCACGGCGGCCGAGGCGGGCGCTGCCGCCGTCGCCGGAGCCACGCCTCTCAGCAGGAATGGGTACAAGGTTCAACTGGCCCGGGTGGCGGTGAAACGGGCGATTCTCAACGCTGTCATGGGAGGGGCATAGCCATGGCCGGACGCTTTGACGGTTACGAACACGAAGTCTGCAACTGCCTGCGCTGGAAGAGCCTGTTCTACGAGTCGCTCCCCGATCCGACGGTGCCTCCGGCAGGCGACGAAAACTACTGGTGCGCGCTGACCCAGAGAATCCTGGGACCCGACGAGCAACTGGTGGAGCCCGAGAACTGCAAGCTGGGGCGAACCTGCTTCCGAGGAGGTTTCTAGCCCGCGTTTCTCACCAGGGGCGTGATGGGCACGTAAGGGCAGAGACTCGACCGGTGAGGTTGAGTTGCATCTTGCCGGCATACTATAATGGCGGCAAAGAAGCAGTCAGGAAGCATCTACGGGAGGAACAAGGAATGAAAGCCACCATCCTCTTGGTCTTGATCCTGGGTTTGGCCTGCCCGGGCTGGTCGGCCGTCATCTCGGGCGACTATGTGGAGACCCGCAGCGCCAATGTCTATACCGGGCCCTGTGTGGCCAATGCCGAGTCCGGTCTGACCGGCGACCAGGCCATTCTGGCCTGGCGGATCCGAAAGGGAAGCTGGCAGGGGGTCAAGCTGGACGGCCTGGGCGTGGTGGGCGTCACCAAGGCCAAAGCCACCCTGGGCGACCCTTACGGGAATCCCTATCCCGCAAAATCGGTGCTCATTGTGGATGCCCGGGCCAACCCCCGACAACGTGAGGCGTTGGAGTCCTTCGCTCAAACCATGGCCCCCGAGCTCCTGCGGAACGTGGTGACTGTGGAGAGCGCACCCATTCACCTGGCGCTCGGAGAAGGCGAGGCGCACGGGTCGGCGGAGTTGCAGGCCGGCAATCTGGCCAGAATCAAGGCCCGGCCCATCGGAGCCAAGGACCACCTCTGCGGCAATGAGCACGTCTACTACCCTCCACTGACCCAGCTCTCCCACGCCATGCCGGCCTATACCATTAACGACGAATTCAGCGGAAGCGGACTGGGAGTGAACTGGAAGATCAACGGCAAGACCAACGCCTTCGTGGGACACTTCTCCTACGACGACGCCCCGCAACGCTGACCTCCCAGGCTTGGCAGCCAAGGCGGATGGGCGAACCGGAGGTCACGCTTCGGTCATCGGCACCCAAGCCTCTGCACCTGCAAGAAGGCCACAAACCCTGTAAAGGTGAGCCTTGTGCAAAATTCGCAAGGGTACGGGATTGGCTTCCGGGAAGGTCGTTCCCCCGGGAGCGCGGGCGTCCCGCCCGCATCCTTATTGCTTGATGGGTTCTTTACTATGAAAACTCTGTGGAGTCATAGCCCCATGATGCTTCGTTTCGGCAGCATCGGCCTTCTGCTGCTCACTCTCCCGGGGGTGCAAACAGCCCAGGCGGAAGACTTCTCCCTGGAGGCGGTCGAGAGCCTGCCCGAGGCCGTGGCCGAGCCCCTCAAATCCATCCTGAATCCGGCCGGAGTTCGTGTCCTGAATGGACAGGGAAACACGTGGTGCGAGATCTGGGTCCGTCGAGAGATCGCCGATTCGGGTCAGCCCGCCTCCCCGGAAGCCGTATACCCGGGGCTCCATTCGGGAGTCCTGCTCGGGTTGATGAGGTTTCCCGAGGGTGGCACCGATTTTCGGGGCCTTCCCGTCGGGAAGGGAACCTACACCATGCGCTACGGCGTGATTCCCCAGGATGGGAACCACGTGGGGGCCGCGCCCATCGTGGACTTCGTTTTGCTGATTCCCCTGAGCGAGGATACCCAGGCGCCGGAGGCGCGCCTCAGTTCCGAGGAGTTGGTGGAACTCAGCAAGAAAGCTTCCGGGACCCACCATCCCACCGTCATCAACCTAGCGTTCCCTCCCGACTCCGTAGAGCGTCCCCTGCTGGAGAAAGACGACTCCGACCATTGGATCCTATCGCTGCCCCTGGGTCAGGAATCCGGCGGGCAATCGCCGCTGAGCATCATCGTCCACGGTCAGGCCGCCGGATAGCCCCTGCAGCCCGGGGCGCCGTTACCCCTTTCCGGCCGGCCGGAATTTTCAAGTTGCCATGCATGCCGACTTCGTTGCATGATTTCGGTTCGTTTGAGCCAGGGAGAGCACGCCGTGATTGAGAAAGGGACCGAAGTTGCCGAACCCCAGGGCAAGCTGGGAATCCTTTTGCCGGGGATGGGCGCCGTGGCGTCCACCTTCATTGCCGGAGTCGAGGCCATTCGCAGGCAAAAGGCTGCGCCAATCGGATCCCTCACCCAAATGGGAACGGTCCGGCTAGGCAAGCGCACCGAAAAACGGGTCCCCTTGATCAAGGACTTCGTCCCGCTGGCTTCGCTGGATGACCTGGTCTTCGGCGGCTGGGACATTCACGGGGAGTCCTGCTACGAGACGGCTGTTCGCTCCGGGGTGCTCGACCCCCGGCAACTGGACGAACTGCGGCCCCACCTGGAGGAGATCCGCCCCTGGAAGGCCGTCTTCAGCCGCAAGTACGTCAAGCGCCTGGCGGGACGCCACGTCAAGAGAGCCGCCAACAAGCGCCAACTGGCCCTGCAGGTCATGAAGGATATCGACCAGTTCCGGAAGGCGCACGACCTGAGCCGCCTGGTGATGATCTGGTGCGGCAGCACCGAAGTCTTCCTGAAGCCCAGCGAGGTTCACTCCAGTCTGGCCAAGTTCGAAAAGGGACTGGAGGAAAACGACCCCAAGATCTCGTCCAGCATGATCTACACTTACGCCGCCCTCTCGATGGGGATCCCCTATGCCAACGGAGCTCCCAATCTGTCGGCAGACATTCCGGCCATGCTGGAACTGGCCAGGAAGAACAAGGTTCCCGTTTGCGGCAAGGACTTCAAAACCGGGCAGACGCTCATGAAGACCATCATCGCTCCCGGACTGAAGTCCCGGCTCATCGGCCTGGCCGGCTGGTACTCCACCAACATCCTGGGCAATCGGGACGGCGAAGTGCTGGACGAACCGCAGTCGTTCAAGAGCAAGGAGGAGACCAAGCTCTCGGTGCTGGATCAAATCCTGCAGCCCGGAGTCTACCCTGAACTCTACGGGGACTATCACCACCAGGTGCGCATCAACTACTACCCGCCGCGTGGAGACAACAAGGAGGGATGGGACAACGTGGATATCTTCGGGTGGCTGGGATATCCCATGCAGATCAAGCTGAACTTTCTCTGCCGCGACAGCATCCTGGCGGCTCCCCTCTGCCTGGACCTGGCCCTGTTCCTGGACCTGGCCAAGCGCGCCGGAATGCATGGGATTCAGGAGTGGCTGTCCTTCTACTTCAAGAGCCCTCAATGCGCGCCGGAACTCTACCCCGAACACGACATCTTCATCCAGCTCATGAAGCTCAAGAACACTCTGCGGTACCTGAAGGGTGAGGAGATGATCACCCACCTCGGCCTGGAGTACTACGACTGATATCGGGCAATAAACTCGGGAAGTTGTTCCAGCTTCAGCCTGGAGGCAAGATCCCGAATTTCCGCTCGACTATCCGGGACACCCCCGCGTCCGATCGCGTCTTCCAAACCGGCGATCTCTTCCTGAGCCACCAGTTGCGGCGGCATCTGCCTGAGCGCGGCCAGCACCCCTTGCCAGGCCACCCAATGGCTGAAGGTCCTCAGCGCGGGGTAGTAGAAAAAGAGGTTCGGCCCGGGTATGGGCACCAGAACGGGAGCCAGAGGCAGCATGCCCAGGGCCAGCAGACCGTCGAAGACCATCCAGGCCCCGTGACGATTTCTCTGGCCCACCAATAGCGACTTGAGCCTGGCCCGCGCCTCCGATTCCGCAAGTGAGGACGAGAAGTGCACCCGCATGGGTCCGGCATGGCGCATGCGCTTGAACACCCGTTCCATGGGATCGAGCCGGTTCTGGAGCTCGTAGTACCCGTCCCGCACGGCGCGGATCAGGCGGCTCATCCCCGTCGCCCACCAAGCCTCTCGAGCTGCCAGTTTCCGGATAATGCGGTCGACCTGGTTCTGCGAGCGACCCGCCTCCCCTCCGGGGACAGGCAGATCCTCGGCATACAGGACCCAGCGTTTCCCTATTTGAATGAGATAGAAATCCATTAATTCCTACCGGGTAGCCGAGGCTCTCACCGGCAAGAAAGCAGGCGGGCCCCAGCGGTTGAAGCCCGCGTTCGTGGGGTGGGTGTGACGACGGTCGATCCTGTCGTCGTTTACTCGGGCAGCTTGGGTGCGGTCAGTTGACAGTCGTTGGTCAGTGACCCCAAGAAGGCGATCAGGTTCTTCTTCTCGTCCTCGGTCGCCTTCCGCTTCTTGAGATTGGTGCGGTCCAGATACTTGTTGGGCTTGCCTCCTCCGATCATCAGGTCCACGGCCTCCTCCAGGGTGGCCACGCTACCATTGTGAAAGTAGGGACCCGACTTGGCGATATCCCGCAGCGTGGGCGTCTTGAAGGCCCCCGTGTCCTTCTCATTCCCGGTGACCTTGAATCTGCCGACGTCCGGCTTTTCGGCATCCATTCCGATGCCCACGTTGTGGTACTGCATGTCGGTGAGGAGCACGCCGTCATGACAGTTGTCGCACTCCAGCTTCTTGAATACCTCGTAGCCTTTCTTGACCTCATCGCTCACCGCCGTTTCGTCCCCGGCCCGCCACCGGTCGAAAGGCGTATTTCCGCTGATGATGGTCCGTTCAAAAGCGGAAATGGCCTGGACGATCCGTTCGGGAGTCGCCTCGCCGCCAAACACCGATTGAAACTGGGCGCGATATCCCGAGACGGCATTGATCGCGGCGGTCGCGACCTCCACATCGGCTCCCATGTTGCCGCCCTTCCAAGCTGCCATGGCCTGCTTTTCCAGGGAGCCGCTGCGGCCATCCCAATAGAACTCCGAGTGGTATCCGATGTTCCAGAGCGTGGGGCTGCTGCGTGTGAGCTTCTTTTCAAGAGCCCCGATGGCCGTGGGCAACCCGTCCGTCAGGCCGTTTTCGCACAGATGACAGGAGTAGCAGGAACGGGACCCATCGGCGCTGAGGCGCTTGTCGAAAAACAGTTGGCGTCCGAGGGCGACCTTCTCCGGCGTCATGGGGTTGTCCTCCGGAATCTTCATCTCCTCATAGGTCGCCAATTGTTCGGGCAAGGGCAGGATCTCCGGTTGGTATGCCGGAGCCGGCGGTTCACTCGGCGCGCATCCCGTCAGGGACACGCCCAGAAGGAAACCGATGGCCAGAGTGATGACAACAGGGCTCGATGGACGCATGGACCGCATGATTCCTCCTCGACTCTGCGCTGATTCTCATTGCTGATGCTCCTTCCACTTTGACGGACTTGTCAAGAGGGAGATCAGACCAGCTAAGGTGTTGTTTTGCCGATGGCTCACGCGGCTAGTCTAGCACAAAAAGCCCGACTTGAAAGACGAGAGCATGGGCCGACGCCAGGCTGATCCCACGCATTCAGTCAGATCCTGACGCCCGCCCGCCGACCCTTTTGAGCTTGAAAAACCCCTGGTGCTCACGTATTCTTTCTGATTGCCGGTGGCGACCGGGCCCACATTCTGAGTCCGGGAATCGGCCAGCCCACGGGAGGACGGTTTTCCCGCCCGGTACGGATCGCGAACCTTGAATCGCGGCGTCCGGCGGGACAACACCACTTCGTTGCAGAACACCAATGATAAGCCTGGCAAGCTTGCCTTCGTGAGTGCCGACGGCGGGCTGTTCCGGGTCAACTCCTCGAGACTGGCCGCCCACTACGCCAGCAACTCCCAGACGTTCGCGGGCCGAATCCACCGCCTGCTGGGGGTTGGTCTGATGCGTTCCATCCATCTGATCGTGGGGACCTGGAATCCCCGGCTGGCCACCCGACTGATCCACTTGCCGCTCAGGGGCACCAGCCGGGACCGCCTGGACCTGCTGGGTGAAGAATATTTCCAGTACAAGCTGCGCAACCATCTCGAGCCCCAAGGGGTTGAGGCCATAAAGCGGTTGATCACCGACGGCAATCAGGTGGTGCTGGTCAGCCGTGAGCTGGACCATCTTCTCCGTCCCCTGGCCCAGCATCTGGGTGTCCGGAGCCTGGTCTCCAACCGCTTGGAGTTTCGGGACGGACTGGCCACCGGTCGCCTGCATTCACCCATCATCCCCGATACCCTGCAACCCGAGCCGAACCGGGCGCCGTTCGGTTCCCAGAGTTTTCTCATCGACGGTCTGCCCGGGCTTTCCTCCAGCGGCCTGGGACCGCACATTCAGACCACCGCCCGGCAAACCAACAGCCCCGCGCCTCCGGTGGTGGACTTCCACCGGCGCCGGGCCAGACCCGAGAAGCTGTCGGTACGCCAGGCCCTTGCCGGCAAGCACGTTCTGCTGATCGGCGGGACGGGATTCATCGGCAAGGTCTGGTTGTCCATGCTGCTGGAAGATCTTCCGGAGATCGGAAGGATCTATCTGCTGATCCGACGGCAGGGCTCGCGCAGCGCCCTGCAGCGCTTCGAAAAGATCGTCTCCGAATCTCCCGCTTTCGATCCCCTGCATGAACGCTTCGGCGACCGACTGCCCCGGATGCTCATGGACCGGGTGGAAGTGCTGGAGGGCGACATCGGAGATCCCAACCTGGGCCTGAACGGAGCCACCCTGGAGCGCCTGTCCCGGGATCTGGACCTGGTGGTCAACTCAGCCGGCCTCACCGATTTCAATCCGGACATCCGCCTGGCCATGACCACCAACGTGGACAGCCTCATGGGCTTGATCGACTTTCTGAAGGGCTGCCGACGGGCCGCCTTGCTGCACGTCTCCACCTGTTTCGTCAACGGTCGCATCGACGGGCGGGTGTCGGAGGAACTGCTTCCCAACTACACTCCAGCCGGCCGAGCGGATTTCGACGTCAACCGGGAATACCGGTTGGTCCATCAGGCCATCGAGCGCATCACCCGCGAAGGAGACAGCGAGGCGGCAACGGAAGAAGTCCACGCCCGAGTCTTTGACCGCAAGCCGAATGTGAGCGACCCTTCACGCCTGATTCGCAAGGAGCGCACCCGTTGGATTCGCGATCGCGGAATCGAATTCGGGATCCAGCGAGCTCAGCACTGGGGCTGGCCCAACATCTACACCTTCACCAAGAGCCTGGGAGAATCGCTGCTGGCCGACCAGGATCTCCCCATTGCCGTGGTCAGACCCTCGATCGTGGAGTCCTCCATCAGTCAACCGTTTCGGGGCTGGAACGAGGGCGTCAACACGACGGCCCCATTGTCCTACCTGTTGAGCACCTACTTCCGGCAGCTCCCCTCCAACAAGCGCAAGCGCCTGGACGTCATCCCGGTCGACCTGGTGTGCCGCGGACTCACCCTGGTGGCGGCAGCCCTGGTCGAGCGACGTCACGACAGGGTCTACCAACTGGCGACCTCGGCCACCAATCCCGCCGACATGCGCCGGACCATCGAGCTGACCGGCCTGGCCCATCGCAAATACTATCGGTCCCTGGAAGGCCTGGAGCACTGGCTCCGAGCCCGCTTCGACACCATCCCGGTTTCCCAGGCCCGCTACCGGAACGTCTCCCTTCCCCGTCTGAAGGTTCTGCTGCAGGGTCTTCAGCGTGTGACCGGGGTGCTTCCCGTGAAGAACGACAGCCTCACCCGAAAGCAGCGCGCCCTGGACCGGGTCCACAAGGTCATCGAGCTCTACCAGCCTTTCATTCTGGACAACGAGTACTTCTTCGCCGCCGACAATATCCGAAAACTGGGGGCAGCCCTGCCCGGAGATGAAGTCACCGATTTCGGATACCATCCGGAATCCATCGACTGGTACGACTACTGGGTGAACCTGCATGTGCCGGCGCTGCGCCGTTGGACCTATCCCATCATCGAAGGGCGCCGTCCCGACACCGGCCTGCTCCCCCGCAACTTCAAGCTGGAGCCCGCCTCCACCCCGGCGGCAACCGCCAGTGCCTCCGGAGACCCCATGGGCGGCAGGGTCTACCACGCCCGGCCGAGTGAAGGCTAGTGTTCTGTCTCAGGAATAGGGTTGCCATATTTCGGAGCGCAACGGCGCCGGATTCTAGGAGCGACGACGATGCAATGCCCATTCATTGTGAGGAGGAGCGACGACGAAGACGGCGCCGTTCCGCCCGAACCCGGAGGGCCGATGGAGATTCCCGGGATGGGAAGCACAACGATTCCTGTTGGCTGAAACTCAGCAGGCCTCTTCTACCGACCGTTTCCCGGTGGGACCTCCATCGGAGATGGCAATCCTATTCCTGAGACAGGACACTACCCAAACATGGGCATCTTCCTCACCGGATCCACAGGCTACCTTGGCGCTCACATCGCCACCGAGTTGCTGGAGAAACACCACCAGCGCCTTGTTCTTCTGGTGCGGGCTCCCGACCGTGAAGCCGCGGCCCAACGCCTTTGGCGGGCCTTTCAGCTGCACCTGGACTTCGACCGCTTCCACCACCACCTGAATACCGGCATCGAGGTGCTGACCGGGGACCTCACCGAAGAGGGATTCGGTTTCAGCCCCGACCAGTATCGCCACCTGGTCAAGAACACGGATTCGATCCTGCACGTGGCGGCCTCGCTCAACCGCAAATCGGAACGAGCCTGCCTGAACATCAATCTCAAAGGCACCCTGGAAGTCGTCAAGCTGGCCCAGGCCATCTCCGCCGATCACGGCCTGAAGCGTTTCAGCCACATCAGCACGGTGGCGGTGGCGGGAACCCGCCAGGACGAAGTCATCGGAGAAGAGGAAGCCATCGACTGGAACCGCTCGGACTACGATCCCTACGCCCGCACCAAGAAGTTCTCCGAACACCTGATCCGGGAGCTTCTGCCGGAAACTCCCCTGACCATCTTTCGCCCCAGCATCGTGCTGGGAGACAGCCGGCGGGCGGAAACCACCCAGTTCGACATGGTTCAGGCCTTCGCCTTCCTGGCTGGGTTGCCGCTGCTTCCGCTGCGAGCCGGCGACCGCCTGGACATCGTCAACGTGGACTTCGTGGCCGAGGCGGTGGCGACGCTGCACCAGAAAGAGAACCCCGGCTTCGACACCTACCATCTTTCTTCCGGAAGAGACTCTCCCACCTGCCAGGACATTACCAACGCCTTGAGCGCCATACGAAACCGCCGCCGGCCCACCTATGCCCCCTCGCTGATCCGCCCCGTCAACTCCCTGGTGAGCTGGCTGGCCCGCCGCCGAGGCACCGCGGTCGGCTATCTGGCCAGTCTCATGCAGGTCTTTCTTCCCTACCTGCATTGGAACACGGTCTTCGACAACAGCCGGGTGGTGCAGGAAACGGGGATGACCCCGGCAGGTTTCACCGACTACTGCTATCCTCTCTATCGGTTCGCCACCAGGAACCACTTCACCTATCCCTACCGGGAATGGCCCGAGAGGGGGGCTGCCCCATGATGGATCTGGGACTGGAGCTGTGGGTCAGCAGCCTGATCGAGCTCTCCAAGCTGAGATGGATGCTGGGATCGGGAGAGTCCTGGCAGCCGGGAACCCCGCTGCGCCTGCTCTTTGCCGGGTATAACGGAAACCGCAACACCGGGGCCGATGTTCGCGTGCAGGAGATGATCCGCCAGGTTCGCCACGTGCTGGGCGACTCCAACCTGGAACTGAGTGTCCTCTCGCACAACCTGGAGTGGTCCCGCGGATATTTCGATTCGGTGCGCCAGGTCAAGCTGCCGGATGTCTTCCCACCCTTCCTCTTTCGCGAGGTCGGCCGCTACCACGGGGTTCTGGCCTGCGAGGGCTCGATGTTCAAGAGCAAGTTCGCCAACGCCCTCAGCGCCATGATGATCGGCTGCCTGGGAATCGCCGCCGCCCATAACAGGCTTTCGGTGGGATACGGGGCGGAAGCCGGCGACATGGACCGCTTTCTGAAATCCATGTGCCGGCGTTTCTGTTCAGATTCGCTGGTCATCACCCGCAACGAGGAGTCCCAGGGCATCCTGGGAGGCCTGGGGGTGTCGACGGAGTTGGGGACCGACACGGCCTGGACCTTCGAACCCCGCGGACCGGAATACGGGGAAAAGCAATTGAAGGCAGCCGGTTGGGATGGACGCACCCCCATCCTGGGGCTCTGCCCCATCAACCCCTTCTGGTGGCCGGTGCGGCCTTCGCTGGCCAAGTTCAGCGCCCGTACCCTGCTGGGGTTGTACAAGTCCAGCCACTACCGTTCCATTTACTTCCATCACGACAACCGCGAGGTCCGGGAGGCCTTTCAGCGCTATATCGACGCCTGGAGCCGCGGCATTCAGGCCTTCCAAGAGAATCACCGGGTGTTTCCGGTATTGATCGGCATGGAGGCGCTGGATCGAGTCAGTTGCGAGAAAATCAGCCGGAGCCTGGGAGGCGCCCCCTGCTTTATCGCCGACCAGTTCGACATGTACCAGTTGGTGAGCATCCTGAGGCAGTGCCACCTGCTCCTTTCTTCCCGATTTCATGGAGTGGTCACCAGCATGCCGGCCGGCGTGGCCTCGGCGGGCATCACCATGGATGAGCGCCTGCGCAACCTGATGCGGGAGCGGGGGCACTCGGAATTCCTGCTGGAGGTCGATGATCCCGACCTGGAGTCCAAAGTGGAAGCGCTCCTCCCCAAACTGCTGAGTCAAGCCGAGGAGATGCGGGCAAGCCTGGGGGCAACGGTGGTGCGAAACCTGAAGGCGATGGCGCGCATGGGGGTCTATTTTCAGCAGCACCTGCTGGAGCGCTATCCCGAATTCCCCACTCGGAGCGGCCATCTCTCCTGGGAAGACTATCTTCCCCCGTTGAGCCCCAACCTGGTCAGCCTGATCGAGAAGTACGAGAACCACCGGGGGGAAGTGTGAAGTTTGAAGTGAGAAGTGTGAAGTGAGAAGGATGAAGTTTGAAGGGGGAAGGTTGAAGGGGGGAGGGGGAAGGGGGAAAACATGAACTTTTTGCAGAGGATTTTCGCCAATCTTTCCCGCGGTCCTCAGAAAACGGTCCTGCAGGAGGTGCGGGAGGATGGTCTCCACTCGGTCAGCGGAGCCGATCTTCTGGATTGGATCGGCCAGGCCCGACGCCGCCTGAGGGAGGCCGGGCTGCGCCCCGGCGACCGCTGCGGACTGCTGGGACCCAACAGCAGCCGCTGGGTCGCCATGAACCTGGCGATCATGGCCGAGGGCGCCATGGCCGTGCCCCTCTACTCCCGGCAGGCCCCGGAGGAACTGGTGGCCATGATGAAGGATTGCGGGGTTTCCCTGCTCTGCTGCGCCGGCCCCTCCGAAATTGAAGCCATCCGCTCCTGCTGGAGCGCTTCCCCACCCGTTCTCGATTACTCGCAGACCCTGGAAGAGGCTGCCCCCGGCGCCGGCAACGGAAGCGATACCGTGGAGGAGGAGTCGCCCGGCCGGCTGGAGGTGGTGACCATCATCTACACCTCGGGCACCTCGGGCGAGCCCAAGGGTGTCATGCTCAACGGCGACAATATCGACTTCATGCTGCAGCGGACCACGGCTCGCCTGGAAGAACTGATGCAGGGCGTCCCCGGGAATGGAGATGACCGTGTCTTCCACTATCTGCCCCTCTGCTTCGCCGGCTCCTGGATCCTGCTGCTCACCTGCCTCTATCGCAACAACAACCTGATGTTGTCGACGGACCTCAACCGCCTGGCCGACGAGTGGAAGCTGGCGCGCCCCCAATACATGCTGAACGTCCCCGCCCTGCTGGAACGGATCCGGACCGGCGTCGAGGAAAAGATAAGGGCTGGCGGCGGCATAGGGTTGCTGCTCTTCAGCCGAGGTCAATCGGCCTGGTTGCGGGCGCAGGAGAATCGACCCCGGCTGCTTGACGGGTTCTGGCTGGCCCTGGCGGGACGCCTGGTTTTCACCAAGATCCGAGACCGCATCGGATCCGAGCTGCGGGCCCTCATCTGCGGTTCCGCTCCCCTGGCGGAGGAAACCCAACAGTTCTTTCATATGATCGGGATTCCGGTCCTGCAGGTGTACGGATTGACGGAAACCACCGCCATCTGCACCATGGACGACGTGCACCAGGTGACGGCGGGTCGGGTGGGCCCGGCCATCCGCGGCATCGAAATGCGGTTGAGCGAGCAGGGAGAAATTCTGGTGAAGGGTCCCAACATCTTTCCGGGATACTGGAACCGCCCCGAGGCCAACCGGGAAGTCTTCCGGGAGGGGTGGTTCCGCACCGGCGACCAGGGTGAGGTGGACGCCACCGGAAACTGGAAAATCGTGGGAAGAATGAAGAACATCATCATCACCACCGGGGGACACAACATCAGCCCCGAGCCCATTGAGCAGCGTCTGCTGGAAGCCCTGCCGGCCTCGACCCAGGTGATGGTGGTCGGGAACGGGCGCAAGTACCTGGCCGCCCTCCTGACGGGACCGGTGAGCCAGGAGGAGTCGGCCCGCGTCATCGACGAGGTCAACCGGCAACTCCCGCACTACCGCCGGGTCCGCCGATTCCACGTCGCCGCCGAGCCCTTCAGCATTGAAAACGGCCTGCTTGCCGCCAACGGAAAGCAGCGGCGAGCAGCCATCGAGGCACATTTCCGGGACGAGATCGACGCGCTTTACTGAAACAATTGAGGGTAATCCCCAAAGGAAAACGAAGAACCACGAATGGACACGAATAGACAGTAAGAGCCTTTTGCAAGAATCGGAGGCAAGCGATCCTTATGCAGATCGAGGGTTTTTCCTTCCGAGTCGGTCAAGGTTCAGGTGACACTGAACCCGTTGGCCGTCTGAAGCTTAATGGCCACAAAAGGCACAAAAACACAAAAAGAACCATCGGATCAGCAAGACTCGAAATCAAGAATCTTGCTTTGTGACTTTGAGGGTCCATCTGTATTCGTGTCTATTCGTGTGCATTCGTGGTTCATCTTCATTAACGATCAGTCGTTTTTCCTCGTATGATCCGCACGGCAGGGCGGGGGCCTGCTTATCCGGCTTCGCCTCAGGCCGACCACCATCATGAGCTCTTTTCAAGGCAAGACGCTGTCCTTCAACCTGGTCGATGAAATCTTCGAGCTTCGGCTGCACCGGCAGCCCTGCAACGAAATCGGGTCACTTGCGCTGAAGGAACTGGAGGGATTCGTCCAGGCGCTGGAGGACCAGGCGGTCCGGGCCAAGGCCCTGGTGGTCCACAGTTCGATGGAGGCCGGGTTCTGCGCCGGAGCCGACCTCAGGGAGCTCTATTTCGGGCTGCAGTCGCGCGCCAAGGCCGAAAGAAACGCCGGGGTTCGCGATTTTCTGGAACGCATCCATCGGGTGTTCAATCGCATCGACCAGGTCCCGCTGACCACGGTGGCGGCAGTTCACGGAGTCGTCTTCGGGGGAGGGTTCGAGCTGGCGCTGACTTGCGATATGATTGTGGCCGACCGTACCGCCCGGTTCTGCTTCCCCGAATTGAGGCTGGGGCTGATCCCCGGGTTCGGCGGAATTCCTCGACTCAAGCGGGACCTGGGCAACGCCCTGGTCCGCGACCTGCTGCTGACCGGCAGGAGCATCAACGCCGCCAAGGCGGCCGCGGCCGGGCTGGTCAGCCAACTGGTGGCGCCGGGCCACGCCTTGAGGGCAGCTCGCGGGATCGCGACCCAGGCAACCAAGTTCGACTCGGGCGCGGCTCGCGAGGCCAAGCGCTTCATCAAGCCGATTCCCTACCTGGAGCTCGAACGGGAAATCGAGACCTTCTGCGCTCTCTTCGATCGGCCCGAGGTGGAGGCGGCCCTTCTCAAATTCGTGGAGAGCAGCCAGGTTCAACCCTATCTGCCCTGAGTCGAGGAAGGGCATCAAGGGGCGGCGGTTCTCCCGCCCGTGCTGTCGGCCACAGGGTGAACTCTTTCGAAGGCGCCCAGGCGCCATCAGAGCCACGGAGGCCCATTCATGCCCGCGCAAGAAGAAACCCTGAACCGGATCCTTCAACTGGCCTCCGAGCGGTTTCAAATTCCCCTCGGCCAACTGAGCGGAGACGACGACTTCTTCGAAAAGCTGGGAATCAACAGCCTGCAGGCCCTGGACCTGTTGACCCAACTGGAAAATCACTTTAGTATCGAGCTTCCCGACTACGAGCTCCAGGGGGTGACCGACTTTCGAACCCTGGCGGAGCGCGTGGATTCACGACTCTGATGAAGACTGCCGCCCCCGACCTGACGCCCTACCGCTCTCTGGGAGAAGCCCTGCGGTCCTCCACCTCCAAGTGGGCGGATCACCTGGCCCTGATCGAAGCCGACCGCGAACGGGAAAACTGCCGCCTGTCCTACCGGGACTTCAGCCAGGCCGCCCTTCCCATTGCCGCCGCCCTGCAGGCCGCCGGGTTCGTTTCCGGCAACCGGGCCAGCATCCTGATGTCCAATCAGTCCAAGTGGCTCATCGCCGCCTATGCGGTCTTCTACAGCGGCGGCGTGCTGGTGCCCCTGGACTACAAGCTGGGGCCTTCGGAACATCTTGCCCTGCTGGCGCACGCCAAGGCCAAGGTGCTGATCGTCGAGTACCCGATCTGGCGGGCCCTGGCTAAGGCAATCAAGCCGGAGGACTTCAGGCCCGAAACCATCCTGGTCAGCGAAGCCCCCCCGGAGGCGGACCTCTCCGGCGCTCGGCGCTGGGAGGACTGCCAAGCCGACCCGGCGCCGGAGTTCGTCTCCCGCGACCGGTCGGACCTGGCCTGCATCGTCTACTCCTCCGGAACCGGCGGACGCCCCAAGGGATGCATGCTGACCCATGACAACTACCTGAAGCAGTGCCAGTCGCTCATGACCTGGTATCCCTTCTGGCCGGGGCTGCGCTATCTCAGCATCCTGCCCACCAACCATGCCATCGACTTCATGGTGGGATTTATCGGACCCTTTATCTGCGGAGCCACCGTCATCCATTTGAGGACGCTCCGGCCCGAATTTCTCAAGGCGGCCTTTCCTCGCTACCGCATCAACTACGTCAGCGTGGTTCCCATGGTGCTGAAGGCCATGGAAACCGGCATGAAGGCCAAGTTCGCCGAGCTTCCACCCTTTCGACGCTGGGTCCTGGACCGCCTGATCGGGATCAACCGCCTGCTGACAGCCGGCAAGCCGAGACCGGCCCTGAGCCGCCGGCTGCTGCCCCAGATCCATCAGGCGCTGGGGGGAGAGCTGGTGGCCTTCATCACCGGCGGGGCCTTTGCCGACCCCAAGACCCTGCAGTTCTTCTATGACCTGGGTCTGCCGGTGGCCAACGGCTACGGCCTCACTGAAGCCGGGACGGCGGTCACCGTAAACGATCTGGATCCCTTCCGCCCCGACACCGTGGGCAAGCCTCTGCCGGGAGTGGAGATCCGGGTGCTCGACCCCGACGCCGAGGGCGTGGGGGAGATCGCCGTCAGGAGCGAGACGCTGATGCGAGGCTACCTGGACGAGCCGGAGCTGACCGCCGAGACCTTCAAGGACGGCTGGCTTCTGACCGGGGACCTGGGCCGGATGGATGCCGGCGGGCATCTCCACCTGCTGGGCCGCCTCAAGAACATGGTGGTCACCGAGGGAGGCAAGAACATCTATCCCGAGGACATCGAGAACGCCTTCAGCGGCCTTGAAGTCAAGGAGCTTTGCATCTTTGCCGCCAACTTCGTCTGGAAGCGGCGTTCCCTCACCGGGGAACAGTTGATAATGGCGTTCCACCTGGAGGCGGGCGCCTCCCTGCCTTCCGACCTGCTGGAGGAACTGCGCCGGCGGAACCGAAGGCTGCCCGACTTCAAGCGGCTCTCGGGCTACCTGATGTGGCCGGAAGACTTTCCGCGGACGGCGTCGCTCAAGATCAAGCGCCAGGTGCTGGCCGACGCCATTGCGGCCCGCATGGGCCCGGAAGACGTCCGTTCCCTCTGAGGAGCAGGGCCAAGTGGAGAGTGAATAGTGGAGAGTGAATAGTGGAGAGTGATTGGATAGAAACGTTAAGCCTTACCTGAAACAACCCCGTTTCGCGGTGCATGTGACGGGGTGAAAAGAGTTATCCACGAAGACACACGAAGGACGACGAAGGGCCACCAAGAGAGACAATGTTCTTGACCCACTCGAAGGGAACGCCCCTTGGGTTCGGGTGAGGGAAAACGCAGCCAGTCAGCTACCCGTGCCACAGCCTCTCGTCCTGCTGATCCTGTGCATCCTGTGTATCCATGTTCAACAGGTAGATAACCGGATCAACGGAACAGGGTCCTGGTTGCCGATAGGCCACGAAGAAAAGCCGAAAGAGATCCATTCGTATTCGTGCCTATTCGTGGTTCGTCTCTATTAACGACCCCCTGTTTCACTCTCGTATGATCCGCACGGCAAGGCGGCGGCGCTGCCAGCCATGAAACCCTACTTCGCCATCGTCAACCCCGCTGCCGGCGGAGGGCGCTGCGGGCGGCAGGCTCCGGCAGCCCTGGAGCGGCTGCGGTCGCAAGGCGTGCCGGTGGAGTCGGTGGAAACCCGCCGAGCCGAACATGCCACCAGTCTCTGCCGCGAGGCCTATCGGAGCGGCTTCCGCCGCTTTCTGGCCGTGGGGGGAGACGGGACCAGCTTCGAGGTGGTTAACGGCCTCTTTCCTCGGGAGGATGAATCAGAGCCGCTAACCCTGGGATTCCTGCCCCTGGGGACGGGGAATTCCTTTTTGAGGGACTTCAGCGACCGGGGACTGGATCATGCCGTGGAAGCGCTGGTGGCCCGGCGTTCACGCCCCTGCGACGTGATGCGCCTGACCCATGCGGCAGGTGCGGTGCACTACATCAATCTTCTCAGCATCGGCTTCACGGCCGACGCCGGCGACCTCACCAACCGCCTGTACAAGGGCTGGGGAGAGTTGGGCTACCTGATGGCCATCCTCAGGTGCTGGGTGGGGCTCCGCTATCCCACCTTTCCCTTCCGGTTGGAGGAGGGGGGAAAGATCGAACGCCAACCCTGTACCTACCTGACCTTCTCCAACAGCCGCTTTACCGGAGGAAAGATGATGATCGCCCCGCAAGCCGATATCGCGGACGGGTTGGTCGAAATCACGCGGGTCGGCGCTATCGGACGCTGGGAGTTCGTGAAGACCTTTCCGCGGATTTTCTCCGGAACCCATATGTCGCACCCGCTGATCTGGCGAACCGCGGTCCCGCGGGTGGAGTTCGACCTCGAGGCGCCCACGCCGGTCATGATCGATGGCGAGGTGATCGTCTGCCAACCGCGGTCCATCCAGGTCCTGCCGGGAGCTCTCCAGGTAGCCGTGTGAGGCGGAGAGGCTGCAACGGCGCCGGCTCCCAACCCATCGAATCGAAACCACTCCATGCGCCGACTCTATTTCACCCTGCGCTGCGGCCTGATCTGGGCGGTCAGCAGCCTGCACTTCTTCACCGTCTGCACTTTTCTGGTGGCGCTGGGCATCTTTGTGAACCCGCGCTGGAACGACTGGCCTCAGAGGGTCTTCTGCCGCAATATCGTCAGACTGGCGGGCGTCCGCTTCGGCAAGCGATGGGGTCCGGGTTTCGACCCCGATCAGACCAGCATCTTCATCTGCAACCACGTGAACATTTTCGACGCCTTTGTCGTCTATTGCGGGATCCCTCAGTTCGTTCGAGGCCTGGAGCTGGAGTCCCACTTCAAGATCCCGGCTTACGGATGGATGATGAGCCGTTTCGGCAACATTCCGGTGAGCAGGGGCGGGGGGCCGTCCCAGTTCAAGGCCCTGGTGAACCGGGTCCGCTCCCACCTCCAGGATGGAATCAGCGTGGTCGTATTTGCCGAGGGGTCGCGGACCCTGGACGGCCGGGTGGGACCCTTCCAAAAGGGAGCCTTCGCCATCGCCCAGCGGCTGGGCGCCCCCATCGTTCCCATGAGCATTTGCGGATCGTTCCAGTTCTGCCGCAAGGGAAGCGTCATGCTCTACCCTTCCCGAATTACCGTGCACCTGCATGACACCATCCAGACCAAGGGACTGGGGCCGCGGGACATCCCCGCTCTGATGGAACGGGTGCACCGTGTCATTGCCGAACCGGTGGAGGAGAATCTGCGGAAACACCCTTCAGGCCACGCCGGCCCGGCTTCCGTTTCATCATAGAAAACCGTCCAGGCGCCGGGCGCCAAGCTCGCGTCCGATCAGCGCCGGAATCAGGTCCCGCTGCGCAGCCAGCAGCCGGCAGGGCTGCTGGCGGAAGTAGGCCAGGGCCGAACGCACCAGGGCCTTGGCCAGCCGAAGCGGACCGCGGCCCGAGACGTTGGGGAGCCAGGGATCCTCCCAGGCCAGCGGACCCAGCCCTTTCCTTGCCAGCGGGGCCGCCAGCACCACCTTCTCCATCCGGGATTCGTCCAGAAACCGGAAATTGTGCACCCAACCCCGGCCGCTGGCCTGTCCGGGGCCGGGGCCCCAGGGCAGAGAGGTGGCGTAGGCCACCCCGGGATAGCTGTTGATGGCCACCACCCCGTGCTTGAGGCCGCGAGCCAGTTGCCGAACGGGCTCCGAGTTCGGAAACGGGGTAAACACCGAGGCGCCCAGGTCACCCGTCAGAGCGGGCTGATTGGCCCGAGAAAGCGCCGCCCGGCTGAAGTCCCCGTCGGGCAGGCCCGCCAGACCCACCAGCGGACCGAACGCCTCCTCGCGAAAGAGCCGCATCTCTTCGGTGATCCCGTTCAGGAGTGTAACCGGGAAGCGGCGCCCCCCGGCTTCATCCCCGATAGAAGTCACTGAGGCCCCCTGACGGCGGGCGTCCTCGACCATGGCCGCCACCCGGGAGGATGCCTCCTCGTCGATCAGCAGGCGATGGGGGCCGGCCAGGCCACCCGCCCGGGAAACCAGAGCCATCTCGCGGGCCAGCGCCTGACCCAGGGCGGCCCGCAGGGAATCCGGGACCAGGACCACCTGGTAGCTGACGCAGTGCTGCCCGTTGTTGGCCAGGGCTCCGAAAACCAACTGCCGCGCCACCTGGATCAACAGGCGACTGTTCCCTCCGACCTCGGGAAGAACGATGGCCGGGGTCACTCCTCCCAGCTCGCAGGTGACCTTGTCCTGCCCGGCGATGGCCCGCAACGCGGCAGCCGTCCGCGCACTGCCCGTCAGGTGGATCCGGTCGAACTCGGGACGGGCCGCCAGCCACGCACCGGTGTCGGGTCCGCCCTGCACAAAGGACAAGGCCCCACAGGACACCAGAGGGGCGAACATCTCCTCGAGGTGATCCTTGAGAAAGGAAGCCTTCTCGGAGACCTTGGCCAGGACCCTCCGGGGACCGTGGCAAAGCAGGTGAAGGATGTCCAGGGCGCCGATGCCGGCCAGATTGAAGGGCAGCAGGCACAGGGCCAGTCCCTCTGTGGAGGGCGGCTTTGGCGGCAGGCCCAGGGACGGACGCAGCAGGACATGCCCGGAAAAGCCGGGCAGGAGCAGGCGTTGGAATGGGTTGACGGGAAGCAGCCGCAACGCCGGCGACCCGGCGAAGTCCCCGGTGGCTATCGGCTCCGAGGCAACGATCTCACCCAGCGAGCTTTCCAGGGTCTTCAGAAAGGAGGCGGTGGCAAGCAGCCCCCATACGGCGGGGAACAGGGACTCGAACCAGACCGAGGCCGGAGGCACTCCCATGCGTTCGGCGGTCTCCGAGGCCAAGGGGTCTCCACGCGCGTAAAAGGCCTCCGCCACCTCGAACAGCCGGCCGGCCAGCTCCGGCGCCGGAGTCCGAGCCCAGGGGCTGGACCGCTCGGCTTCCATGAGCACTTGCAAATCGCCAGCGACCTGGTGAGATGTGCGGGCTTGCATGGCGGGAGCTTCAGAGGGGGCTGGCGGAGGCGTGTGGGAATCGAACCCACCCGTCCCGACATCGTCGCGACGCACAGGTTTTGAAGACCAGGAGAGTCACCAGACCCTTTTCGCCTCCACCCGGCAATATAGCATAGCCGCGCCTCTGCCCCACCCGAGGGGGCTGCGGCGCGGCCAAGTGAAGAGTGGAGAGTGATCCAATCGATGCGTTAAGCACTATTCGAAAACAATCAAGAAAAGAGTGATCCACGAAGTGACACTAAGGGCCACCAAGCGTGGCGGCTCAGCCGCAACGGCAGGCCTGCGGCCCGGCAATCCGGCCCATACCCCCTTGAGGAGCAACTGTGTTGGGAGCAGGCGCCCCCCGGGAGCGCGGGCGTCCCGCCCGCATGCTATCCCGTTGCGTGCCGCTCAGTTTCCCTGCGATGCGGTACCCGGCCACCCTGCCGGTCGACCCGGACGGAGAAAATGGGCAAGGCTCTGCCAGTGTTGTGCGGGCGGGACGCCCGCGCTCCCGGGGGGCTTCCTCCCATGACGTCGTCGCAGCAAAGGAGGTCCATCGGTCTTTGTGTTTATTCGTGGTTCGTCTTCAACAATGATCGGCAGTTTCTTCCTCCAATGATCCGCCGGGAAGGGCGGGGCGGCACTGGCTTGAGACCCGTGAACACCGGCGGCCGGGCAAAATTCCGGGTTGCATTTCCCGGAGATCCTACCTAACCTCAAGCCTGCGTTGCTCACCGGGGAGAGTCATGAAGGACGAAATGGTCCTGGGGGTCCCCAGCCGACTGCTGGAGACACTGGAGATCGGGCAGGGGTTCCAACCGGAAGTAGAAGCGAGGCTCGATGTGCTGCTGGACCCGCGACATTCCCGTTTCCGACCCAGGTCCCAGGCCGAGCAGGACCCGGAATTCAAGCAACTGATTCCCTACGTCCTGATCCAGAAGGGAGACCGCTGGCTGTACTACGTCCGGGGGAAAGCCTCGGGAGAAAAACGCCTGGTCCACATGGGTTCGATCGGAATTGGCGGTCACATCAATCCCGGGGATGAAAGCCTGTTCCATCGCGGACGGGAGTTTTACGAGGCGGCCCTGCAGCGGGAACTTTCGGAAGAAATCTCCCTGGAGGGTGTGTTCCCCACCGAGCCGCTGGGGATTCTCAACGACGATTCCACCCCGGTGGGGCGGGTCCATCTGGGAATCGTGCATCGCTGCCGGCTGGATCACCGGGAAGTCAGCAAGGGGGAGGGCTCCATCACCGAGCTTCGCTTCCTCACCCTGAAGCAACTGGCGCGGCGCCGGCCCCAACTGGAAACCTGGTCCCAGCTTTGCCTGGACTACCTGCTGAGGATCGAGTCCTCCCCTGGCTTCAAACAAGCGGAAGAGTCTCACTGATGCCTTTCAATCCTGGAAATCGAAGTTGTTGCCGCTCACTTGAATCGGCGGCTCCGGCACGGCTTCGTCGAACTGGAATCGCGGCCCTCCCCCGCGGCCTGGCGGCCGTGCTGAGCGGACTTCTCCTCTGGACTCTCGGACCGGGGTGCGGCGGCGGCCAGCGACAGACGGCAACATCGGAGGGAATCCACTATTCCGCCGTGGCCGAGGGGGAAGTGTGGTTCCGCCACTCCTCCATACAGTTCCGCTTCGATCGGGAGCTCTACTGCAATGTCTTCTTGCGGCAGGACGGCCGACTCCTGGCTCTCAGCCACAACCCGCCCGATCCCACGCTGGCCAAACCCAGCCACTTCATTGCGGTTGAGGGACAAGAAGTCCTGGATTTCTACGTCGACTACCGGAACATCGGCCTGTCCGAGGTGAGAGGCCGCTTCGGCCCCGGGAAGCGCCTCAAGATCACCGGCCTCGGAGAAACCGAAAAGAACATCCTGATCGAAAAGACCATGGTCGTCGAGCTCTACGAGGCCTACCCGGACATCGCCATGGTCTGGGCCGTCTACCGCAACCCGGACCTGGAACGTCCCATCCGCATCACCCGCATCACCAACCAGTTCTTCCGCATGGATGCTTCCCTTACCGATTCCCGGGCTCCCCGCCACGGCCTGCAGTGCTATCACTACGATCAATTCGTCCACGGAGAGTCCACCCGGCCCCTGCTGGATCTCGACTTCGCCCGGACCGTGACCACCGCCTCTCCCGGATTCGCCCGAGTGGCCTTCTGGAACAGCGTCATGGGCATGACCGTGGCCGGCCGGCCTCCCGAGGCGGGCACACTCACCATACCCGTGGGGACCGCCCGCGACCGGCGGGTGGAGGTTTCCTTCCGCTACGACCTCGATCGGGTCCTGGAGCCCGAGGAGGAACTCGTCTGCCCCAAGGGCTTCGTCATGGTCTATTCGGGGGATTACGGCTCCGGGTTGGCCCGCGAGAAAGCCCTGATGGGCGAGGAGGGATAGAACGGGGCCGGTGGATAATTTGACAGGCTCTGCCTTTTCCTGTATCTACATTGTAATTACTTTTCCGGAAGCGAGGCGTCCCATGAAAACTGCTTTGATTCGGATTGGCAACTCGCGTGGCATCCGCATACCGAAAGTTCTCCTGGAACAGTACCGATTCAACGACGAAGTCGAACTGGAACCTCGTCAAGACCACCTGGTCATTCGTCCGGCGACACCGACCCGGGACGGATGGGATGACGCCTTCCGCCGAATGCGCGAACATGGAGACGATACGCTTCTTGATGAAGAATTTCCGTCAGCGACCCAATGGGACGCCACGGAGTGGGAATGGTAGTCGCCCGCTTTGAAATCTACCTGGTACGCCTCGATCCCACCGAAGGGCACGAAATTCGCAAAACCCGCCCCTGTGTCCTGATTTCTCCGAATGAGATCAACCAACATATCGGCACGGTCATCGTTGCTCCGCTGACAACCAAAGGCGCTCGCTATCCCACCCGCATCCCCGTCCGCTTTCAGCAAAAAAGCGGGCAAGTCGTTCTGGATCAGATACGCACGATCGACAAGACGCGCCTTCTCCGACGCCTGGGCAGAATCAGCGACAGGGCCGCGGGAGAAGTCCTGGGCGTCCTGGGCGAAATGTTTGCGCCATAGCCCAGGTTTGTCACAGAGAGCCTTCACTCCACTCAAGAGTGCAACCCCTTGGTGAGAAATACCGGTCAGAATCCATAGCGCAGTGAAACCCAGAATCCTTGGCCTGACACCCTTGCCCGCGTCTCGGCGAGGCTGAGCTCCAGTGGTTCGCGGCTCCCGTCATGCCAAACGATCCGTCCCGTGGCTCTGCCGGTCTCGGCGGCTCCTGAATTGGTGTAGCGATAGGCGAGATCGACTGTCACTGCCTCGGTGAGTGATACGCCGACGCCCGCCGCCAGCATCCGGGCGAAACCAATCCTTCGTCCACCCGGAACAATCGTGGCCGTTCTTGGAAACTCCATGCGGGTTTCGCCGATGTCGATACGGGAGACTCCGGTGCCGCCCCCGACAAACGGACTGAACGGTCCGATCTTTCGCACGCCCAATTGAGGGAGATCCACATAAGCGGCCATCATGCCGGACAGGGAGGACAAGTCCGCGGAAACCGACTGCCGGGCTGTAGTTTGCACAAAGTTGGCGCGGCCCTTGAAGGAAAAGCTCGGGCGGTGTTGCAGGACAGCTTCCAGCCTCAATGCAGGCGCCACGGCGCGGCCAACCCCGAGTTCGAAGCCGGCCATTCTGCCGAAATCGCCCAGCGTACTCTTGGGCGCGCCGTCGTTGCCTGGCCCACAACCGTACAAGGCCGCCGGAGAGGTGCTCGAACAGGATTGGTCCGTGAACCGGGTTTCCGCCGACCTCTCCAGGCCGCCTCCCGCTCGCAAGTAAACGTCGTCCGCCTGGGCCGCGCTTCCGGAGAGTCCCCATGCGGCTGCTGCAATCAGAGCTGTCGCGCGGAACCGCTTCTTGGTCATCGGGTGTCCTGCGATGGTAATCACCTGAGGCGGGCTATCGGAGGCAGCAGTGGACACGAGCTTCCGCCAGGGTTCGGGTCACCACAGACAAACCTGGACAGGAGGACCCATGACTTGGCAGCATCCGGTTCAAAGAAACGACGCCCGCGCTCCCGGGGGCGTCCTGGTTGACGGGTTGCCTTGCCTCCAGCTTACGCACCTTCACCGCACCGCCTCTTTTTCAACACCTCGGCAACTTCTTCCGGATCTGTAATCTTGTCCCTCACCTTGCCCCGGCTTCGGCCCCGCTCCCGCTCTTCCTCGTCGATGAGTCGCCAGTCCCGAAAGCGAATGGGCCGGACTCCTCGCTCCATGAGCAGACGTTCCGGGACCTCATGATTTCCCTCCGGAAGGGTGCGGGCCGCCCGGCCCTGAAGGTCCTCCATCATCCCGCGGACCGTTTCGGCCGAGTCCCGCCGGTTGGCTCCAATGAGACCGGAAGGTCCCCGCTTGATCCAGCCCACCACGTACTCGGAGGTCGCGGCTTCTTGGCCGGGGGGGCGAAGGACCCGCCCCGCCGCGTTGGGAATCAAGCCCTTGCGTTCATCGAAGGGAACGCCTGGAATCGGGATTCCCCGATATCCCACCGACCGAAACACCAGGCCGACATCGATGCTCTCGAACACACCGGTGCCCACGCAACGGGATCGTCCCTGTTCATCCCAGACCAGGCGATTCCGTTCCATCCGGACGGAGCCGACCCGCCCCTGCTTCCCCAGGATTGCCACCGGTGAGGTGAAAAACCGCAGGCGGACGCGTCGTCGTCTGCCCCGAGCCCCCTGGCAGACCTGCTCCTTCAGGTATTCGTAATTCCGGCGGGCGAACCCTCCCTTCTCCACTTGGGATCGAGAAAACGGATCCAATTCCAGGTCCTCGGTTCTGACCGCCAGATCCACACCGGGAAGGTCGCCGATCTCACGGATTTCCTTGGGAGTGAACTTGGCCTGGACCGGTCCGCGGCGCCCCAACACCACCACCTCTTCAACCGCGCTCTTGCGAAGGGCCTGCAGAGCGTGCTCGGCGATGTCCGTAGAGGCCAGAGCTTGCGGATCCTGCACCAGGACTCGAGTCACGTCCATGGCCACGTTGCCGACGCCCACCACCGCCACTCGCCGCGCGGATAGATCGAACAGGCCTTCTCGATGATCGGGATGACCGTTGTACCAGGCCACAAACGCGGTGGCCGTGTGGCTGCCGGAAAGATCCTCTCCCGGAATGTCCAACCGCCGGTCCGACTCACATCCGACGGCATAGACAATCTGATCGTAGTGCTCCTGCAGTTCCTTCACCTGCAGGTCGCGGCCCACCCGGACGTTGCCGAAGAGTCGGAAGCGCGAATCCCTGGCCGTGGCTTCATAGATGCGAATCACCTGCTTGGTTTTCTGGTGATCGGGAGCCACACCGTAGCGCACCAGCCCGTAGGGCATGGCCATGCGCTCGAACATGTCCACCTTCAGGTGGAGATCCTTCTGCTTCAAAAGGGTGTCGGCAGTGTAGAACCCCGAAGGGCCGGAGCCCACGATGGCCACCTGCAGCGGCCGCTCGCGACTGCCTATGGGAAAACTCCTATTGGTCATCGTTCTGACCGTCCCGACGAGTGTCTAACAGGAATGATGAGCGATGACCGGAGCGGGTGGTGATGAACGGCTTTCAGCGACGGACAGTCAATGATTTTTTCTGTGGTTCCGCTTCTCCCGCCCTCAGCCCTTGACCTCGGCGGCCAGGATGATGGCTTCCGAGATCTCCCGCATCGACTTGCGCAGCTTCATGCTCTTTTGCTGAATGCGGCGGTAGGCGTCGGCCTCGGCCAACTGTTCTTCCTTCAACAGGATTCCCTTGGCCCGCTCAATGATCTTGCGGGTCTCCAGGGCCTCCCTCATGGCGATGGTTTCGCTCATGAGCTTGGCGTTCTGGATGGCCACGGCCGCCTGGTTGGCCACCGAGGTCAACAACTGCATTTCCTCGCGGGAAAAGCTTCGCTCCTGGGAACTGTAGAGATTGAACACGCCAATCACCAGGTCCTTGATCATCAACGGAACGGACACCAGGGAGCGGAGTCCCTCCCGGCGGGCCAGCTCCCGATAGGCATAGCCTCGCTCCTGGGTGACGTCGCGGATGACCAGAGGCTTGCGGCCCTTCACCACCCGGCCCAGCAGACTGCGGTGGACCGGAATGTTGGGCTTGGAGGCGTAGTCCTGACTGAGGCTGTGGGTGGCCTTGATTTCCAGCTCCCTGCCCTCGTCGTCCAGCAGCATGATGGAGCAGATGGGAGAGTTCATGGTCTCCGCTATCATTCCCACGATGAACTGGAGCATCTCGTCCAGAAAGTGGTGGGAGGTGATGGTCTGGCTGACGTTGGAGAGGGTCTCCAGTTGAAGAGCCTTCCGCCGGGCTTCTTCATAGAGGCGGGCGTTTTCAATGGCGGCGCCGACCTGGTTGGCGATGGTCATCAACAGGGTCTTCCCGCTGGAGGAATGGCGATGGGGGCGGCGATGCTGCACGTTGATGACCCCGATCACCTCGTTCTTGGTAATGACCGGAACCGAGAGAAAGGCCTGGTACCGATCTTCCGGAAGGTTGTGGAACAGTTTGAAGCGGGGATCGTTGCTGGCGTCCCTTTGGATGGCGACCGGCTGTCGCTCCTGAGCCACCCAGCCGGTAATTCCCTCCCCCAGCCTCACCTTGATCCGGCCGATGATCCTGGGGTGGGGGTTCTTGGAGGCCCGCAGCACCAGCTCATCGCCGGTCTGGTCCAAAAGGTACAGGAGACAGGAATCTCCCTTGGTCACATGGGTTACCAGGTCGACGATTTCGTGCAGGACGTCTTCCAGGTTGAGATTGCCGCTGATCGCACGGCTGATCTGGTACAGGATGGCGACTTCCTGCTCCTTGAGTCGCAGGGCGGACCGCAGCCGGCTGGGACTATCGGCTGAAACGTTCTGGCTCGTTCGCTCCACGCTCTTCGACATCGGGATTCCCGTCAACTGGAGGGTTGCAGCAAGTGGCCGAATGATAGCACAGCGCCCCGCCCATTCCTACCGGACCGGTGCGGCCGGGAACCGCCTCAAAGAATGGATCCGGAGCACCGCCAACCCCTCCGACCAGCCGGAATCCCAGGCAAGCGAAAGACGTCGTTGCGCAATTGCAACAAACTGGACTGGCTGTTCTGTAAGGTCTTGGCGATGAGGGTGTTGGAGTGGTTTGCCGGGTGGGGGATCTACCTCGGATCTCTCCGCGGCCTCTTCCAGGTTTCGGCGTGGGCAGAGTGTTTCCGGCAATCCAACGCCGCAGCCTGTTGCATCACTCGAAGGGAAGCGATCCTTGCTTCGGCCGTTTCTTGGGGAACGAAACGGGGTCTACCTTTCCCACTCGCCAGGCCCGGTCAGGCCACCGCCGCCCCGGGCAGACGTCCCAGGGTAGCTGCTTGAGCCTTCCGGGAGGCAAGCTCTGGTTGCAGCGGCTGCATCGATAGACAGGCGGGTCGGACTGCTGCAGGGTCCATGCGTGTTTCATTGGTCAAGCCGATTCTGTTCAGTCGTCCGCATCAGCCAACCCTACGCAGAGCTTATCGGATCAGCACCCGGGGGCCCTGGTACCGGTAGGGCTCCTCGATGTGCTTCTGGGCGACTTGCTGGGCGCCCTGGGTGTTGTCGTTTGTGTCCAGAGCCTTCTGGTACTCGTTGAGAGCCCGGTCCCGCTGACCCGCCATATCGAAGATCTTTCCCAGGTTGACGTAGCACCAGACTTCTATCCACTGCGGGTCCAGATCGCCGTTGAGGGCTTCCCGGAAGGAGTTGGCGGCGGATTGGGTGCTCCGTTGCTCCAGGAATACTTCGCCAATCCGGAAGAAGGCCAGCGAACTTCTCTTTTTCAGTTCGATCGCCTGTTGGTACTGGGTAATGGCTGCAGTGTACTCACCCATCCTTCTGAGCTCGTCCCCCTTGGCGATGAGGGAGGCCAGCCGAATGTCATCGGAGACCCGCAGCAGGCGATGGTTGGGGTCGATGACCGCCTTGATCGGCTTTCCAAAGGTGGCAACCGAAAAAAAGGACTCCGTGCCCATGACCTCGATCTGCTTGGTCTCGGGCTCACCCTCCGTCTCGATCAGGATTTCCATGGGCATCTTGAATAGGTCCAGGTCCTGCGTGATGACCCCATCCACCCGGAACCCGTCCTTGATGCGGTAGGTGGTGAATTCGTACTGGAACTCGGGCACGCCGGTCTGTTCAATCCACTGGGAAAAGAAATACCCCAGGTCCTTTTCCGAAATCTTCTCGGCCAGGGCCTTGAAGTCTCCGATGGAAGCGGTCTTGTAGCCGTAGTCGTAGACAAACTGCTTCATCAGCTCAAACCACTTCTCCTCCCCGACCACCGCCCGAAGCATGTGCAGGACGTAGGCTCCCTTGTTCTTGAGCACGGAGTTGTACTCGGGCGAGTAGAGGTCGAGAAGGCTGGCGTTGAGGATGGAGGACTGATCTTCATAGAGCAGGGCCGCCACGGCGACTTCCTCGAGCTGTTCGGCGAACTCCTCCCGGCTGGAGATGCTTTCCTGATAGAGCAGGGCCGAGTAGGAGGAGAATCCTTCTTTCAGCCACAGGTCCCGTTCGGTCCGGGGGGTGATCAGGGAACCCCACCACTGATAGGCGATCTCCTTGGCCAACAGGTTGACGTTGGGCTCGGGACCGAAGGCCCGGTCGGCCAAAAACTGAATGCCCGGCGAGGAAAAACCCAAGAGGGATTCGTTGTCGATCACGACCACCCTGAAAGTGCGGGAGGGATAGGGCGCAAACTTGTCGGAGTAGAGGTCCAGCAGTTCGCCGATCACCCGGGTATGGGCATCCAGGAAATCCCGCTTGTGGTCCATGACGTAGTACCGCAGCTCCACCTGGCCCGCCCGGACCTCAATTTCGTTGAAGGGGGCCGCCGCCAGCGAGCCCGGAAAGTCCTGCTGCCGGTTCACGATGGTGAAGGTCTCCTGCTCTTCCTGCCGTTCCCGGGAGACCACCTCCCCGTCCATGGCAACCAGGTAGCCCCAGGGAACCGTCACCCGGAAGGTGGCCCTGGCCCGGTCCTGACGGTATCCGTGAGTCGGAAACCATCGACTGACGTCCAGCAGGTAACACAACTCGTCGCTCACCAGGGCGGTCGTGACACCGTATAGGGGAGAGTGCTCGGCAGAGAAGAGCCTGCCGTCATATTCAATCACCAGGGAGGCGGTCTGTCCCGCATCGAGCCACCGGGGAAATTGGATTTCCAGGAGGTGTTGGTCGAAGTCCTGCTGAAACGCAAGCAGATTGGGATCCTGCGCGGTCGGATCAGGAGCGGGAATTTCACGGTGGGAAGAAGGCTTGGGGGCGGGGGGGCGCCGTCGCGTCAGGTAGGGCACCCCTTCCTTCTCCCGGTCCGGGCCGGAAGCGACCCGTCTTGGGCCCGATGCACGTGACAGGCTGCCGGGGGCCGGAGGCCGATCCGCAAGGTAGATCCGCTTCACGGTCAGATTGCCGTTGAAATCCAGGAAAACGCGGCTCAGCCGGTCCTGGCTGGAGGAGAACTTGAGGGTGGCGGCGGCTTGCAACTCCTGCTGCGACGGTCGGAGCTCGACCGAGACGTCGTACTCTTCAACGTCGATGGAGGGGCCCTGGTCGATCTGCTGGGCCGGCAGGAGAGCAGGGCCGGCCAGCAGTACCACCAGGAAAGCAAGAGCCCTTGGGCAAGATCTATTGAACCATTCTGACATCAGCAATTCTCCAGTCGTTCCGGACAGGGTCAACCTTCCAAGGGGTTAGGACGAAATTCGGTCCGATGCTGTTGTCTCCGCGAACCTGAAAATCCCGACTACCTGCCGGATCGAGCCGGACGGCGACTGCATCATCCCCCTTTCGGTCCCGCTTCCATGCAGGAAGCAATGCTCTCGGCAGCCCTCGAGATGGCCCCTCCCTGACCCAGCCTTTCCCTGACTCCGGACAGCGCCATTTTAACACGCGCGGAACAACCGGATTGGGTGAGAAACTTCCCGACCTCGGCATAGAGCCGGTCTTCGGTAAAGTCCTGCTGGTAGAGCTCGGGGATGATCTCGCGGCCGGCAATCAGGTTGACCAGGCTGTAGTAGGGCACATCGATCAGATACTGGCCGACAATCCAGCTCGGAATCGAGATCCGGAATACCGCTATCAGGGGAGTCCCCAGCAGGGCGGCCTCCAGGGTGGCCGTGCCGCTGGAAACCACCGCCAGGTCGGAATGGCCCACAGTGTTGTAGGTGTCGTTCTCGACCAGCGCCGCCGAGAGCCCCGGCGCCTCGTCCCGGATCAGGCCGCGAACCAGCGGGGCCTGCGAGGGAGAGGCCAGCGGTACCAGAAACTGAGCCGATCGCTCCCTCTGGAGCCGCCGCGCCGTGCGGGCCATGGCCGGCAGATTGAACCGGATTTCCCTGGGTCGGCTGCCCGGGAGCAGGCTGATGGTCAGGCGGTCCTCGGCCAATCCCAGTGAGCGCAGGAACCGAGCCCGCGAGCAGGACGTCTTCACCCGGTCCACCAGGGGGTGGCCAACGTATTCCACCTGCATCCCGTATCGCCGGTAGAACTCCGCCTCGAAGGGCAGAATGACGATCATTCGGTCCACCCATCGTCGCAGGGCATGCACCCGGCGCTTGCGCCAGGCCCAGATCTGGGGGCTGATGAAATAGAAGACGCCCACGCCCTGTCGCTTGAGCTTCCGGGCCAAGGGGAGGTTGAAGTCCGGAAAGTCGACCAGTATGGCCCAGCGGGGCTTCCTTTGTTTGGCGGCCGCCTCCAGTTGTCGCAGGGCGGAAAAAAACCGGCCCAGATGAGAAACGGCCTCGAAAGGCCCCAGCACGCTCAGGTGCCGGTTGTCTACCAGGATGTCCATCCCCGCCTGCCGCAGGGCCGAGCCGCCGCACCCGAAGAAGGCCTGTGCGGAGGCGCCCAACCTGGTTCTGAGAGCCTGGACCAGTTCGGCGGCATACATGTCTCCAGAAGCCTCGCCCGCCACCACCAGGATGGGCGCCGGCGGCTCCTGCGAGATCGGTTTCATGAATGTCGCCTCCCCCGGAACGCGGGACTTGCCCGAAACAACGGAAAAAAAGCGTGATCCACGAAGTTACACGAAGGACGACCAAGACACACGAAGAAAGACGGTGTTCTTGACCCGCTCAATGGGAACGCCCCCGGGTACGGGTGAAGGAAAACGGGTTGAGGAATGGTCCGCCAGGGACAGGGAATGACATCCTGCGCATCCCGTATATCCATCAAATAAGATCCTCCCGCCCGAGCCGCGTCTTGACTTCGGAGAGAGTGGCGGCGCCGCGGTTGACCCGGGTCGGTCGAGGGGACCTCTTCTACAGGTCTTCCCCATAAGGCGACGTCTCCCCCGGCGGGCGGGTCTTCCAGCGGCGGTGAACCCAGAGCCATTGATCCGGGTGTTGCTTGACCAGGCCTTCCAGGATCTTGTTGAAGCGGGCCGTATTCTCCACGATGTCGGCACGGGTGTCCCCCGTCCGGACGATCTCGACCGGAGGCTCGAAGTGGAGTCGATGGATCTTCCGGGCGCTGTCCCAGATGAGCACGCCTGGAACGACAGTGGCTCCCGTTCGCAATGCCAGGGCGGCCAGGACCGTGGTGGTGCAGGCAGGCAGGCCGAAGAAATCCACAAAGACTCCCGCGTCGCGGGTGGTGTTCTGGTCTATCAGGATGCCGACCCCTTCATTCCGCTTCAGGGTCCTGAGCATTTCCCTCAAGGAGTCCTTCTTCCGAATGACCTGATTGCCGGAGGCGGTTCGGTAGGCGTTGACCAGACAGTCTACGTAGGGATTGTCGATCGGCCGGACCACGAATTTCAGCGGGTGGCCATAGAGAGCATGGGCAAAGGGACACAGCTCCCAGGCTCCAAAGTGGGCGGTCAGGAAAAGGGTACCGTTGCCTCGGCGAAGCGACTCGGCATAGTGGTCGAATCCGTCATAGACCACCACCTGGGAAATGTTGTCGCGGTTGAGCTTGGGCAGCCCTGCAAATTCGACCAGCAATCTTCCAAAGTTGTGAAAGACTCCCCGGACCGCGGCCCGGGTCTGTCCCGAGGTCCAGTGGGGAAAGGCCAGGTTCAGGTTTCGGGTCGCGGTGCGGCGGAGATGGCCCAGGCTCCGATAGGCGACGGTGGCGACTCCCCGGGCCAGGCACAGGGAGGCCCGCCGGGGGAGAGTGCCGAAGATTCCAAGCAGCAGCCGGGCCGCCAGGTACTCTGCCCTCAGTCGAATCCGGACCGGCAGGGAGGGACGATTGCTGATGAGGTTGCTCCTTCGGAGTCGTCCGGCGCCTCTCGAGATCGGCCCGCCCGTTCAGGAGGCCGCGCCTTGCCTCCGCTGACGAGTGCGGGCTAACCCACCACCTCCAGGCTGCGGGTCTTGATCAGGCAGGTCACCCTGGAGCCCGGTTGGAGCCCGAGGTCTCGCACCGCCGCCGGGGTCACCTCGGCCCACAGGATCTGACCCACATCCACCGCCACGAAAAATCCGTCCGCCAGCTCCATCATGCGGCTTACCACTCCCAGAACATGGTTTCGGGTGCTGAGCCCCTGGACATCCTCGAGGCTCAGGGTCACATCCGAGGGCCGGAACCGGACAAAGAGCGGGTGGGAGGGAGCGCCGTCCACTGGGGGGAGCTTCATCTCCTGGCCCCCCAGCCTTCCGACCCACTGGTCGCCGCGCAGCATGGCTCCATCGATCCGGAGCAGATTGACCGGTCCGGCCGAATTGGTCCATCCCAGGGGGGTGGGCTGCCCCAGCGCCTCTTCCGGGGTGCCCTCCGCCACCGCCCTCCCTCTCTCCATCACCACCACCTGCTGCGCGAATCGGCGCACCTCGGCCTGTCCGTGGCTGACGAACAGGGTCGGGATGTTCCATTCCGTGACCACCCTTTCCAGATAGGCCAGGATCCGAAGCTTCAGAGCCTCGTCCAGAGCAGCCAGCGGCTCGTCCATCAGGAGCAGCTCCGGGTTGCTCAACAGCGCTCGCCCCAAGGCCACCCGCTGGCGCTCGCCCCCCGACAGGCTCCCCGGATAGCGACTCAGCAGGTCCTCCAGTTCCAACACCTCCACGACCCTGTCGAAGCGAATGGGAGGACCGCTTCCCCGGCGCCGCTGCCCGTAGCCGAGATTGTCCCCGACGCTCATGTGTGGGAAGAGCCAATGGTCCTGGAACACCATTCCGACCTGCCGGCGCTCGGTGGGCAGGTGGATTCCGGCCGGACTGTCGTCGAGCCAGCGCGAACCCAGCCGGATCCGGCCGAATTGCGGCGTCAACCAGCCGGCGATCATGCCGAGCACGCTGGTCTTTCCGCTACCCGAGGGGCCGAACAAGGCGGTCACCAGGCCGGTGGCCTCAAAAGCCAGGTCGACCTCGAACCCGCTGGGGAATCGGTGCCGGCAGTTGAAGTCAAGCCGACTCATGCCGCAACCCTCTACGTTCCAGAACTTCGCTGGCAACCAGCGCACCGGCGGCCAGAAGCAGCGAAACCGCCACCAGCGGCCAGATGGACGCCAGCCCGTCGGGCCGGTCCTTCAAGGTGTAAATCAACAGAGGGATGGTCCGGTTTCCCTCTCTCTGGCTGGCCAGCATGACGGTTGCCCCGAACTCCCCCAGGCTTCTGGCGTAGGCCAGGACGCAACCGGCAATGACGCCGTTGCGGGCCAACGGCAGGCTGACGGTGAAAAAAGTCTTCCACCACCCCGCTCCCAGGGTCCTGGCGGCAGTCTCCAGATTCGGATCCACCGACTGAAATCCGAGCCGGATGGCTCGGACCATCAAGGGAAAACTCATCACCGCGGCTGCCACCACCAGTCCCGGGAACTCGAATGCCACCCTGAGTCCGAGCGCCCGGCTCAGGAACCCGCCCACCGGAGCCGCCGGCTTGAAGACCTGCAGCAGCAGGTAACCGGTCACCACCGGAGGAACCACCAACGCCAGGTTGACGGCCACCTCCACCAGCCATTTTGCCGGAAACCGATGTCTGGCCAACACATAGCCCAGGCATACCCCCGGGGGCAGGCTCACCAGCACGACCAAGAGGCCGACCCAGAGGCTATTGTGAATCGCAGACCACTCGGCGGCGCTGAATTCCATGGAGACCGTTATCGGTGACGATGCAAGAGGATGTCGACCAATGCGTCCGGAACATTACGAACGCTACTCCGGCCCGGCTTGGGACAGATGGGCGAAGCCGTGCTTCCGGAACAGGGCGGCTGCCTCGGCGCCCTGCAGGTATTCGAACAGTTCACGGGCCGCGGCGGAATGCGCGCCATGGCTCAGCAGCAACAACGGATACCGAATCTTCCGGTGCACCCGTGGAGAGATCTCGAGGGCCAGGTCAACCCCGGAGCTGGCCAATGCGTCGGTTCGGTAGACGATCCCGGCTGCCACGCTACCGGTCTCCACGTAGGCCAGCGCTGTCCGGACGTTATCCCCATAAACCATCCTGGACCGCAGTGACTCCCACAGGTCCAGCCGGACCAAAGCCTCCCGGGCGTAGAGGCCCGCCGGAACCATGGAGTCGGGATTGGCCACGGCAACCGAGGCAAAGGACGCCTCCAGCAACTCCCGAGGGGAACGCAGGGAGCGCCCATTTCCCTTGGGAAGCACCACCACCAGACCATTGCCCAGCAGATCGATCCGGTCCACCACCAAACCCGGAATGCCGGTCAGGACCCGGGCCCAACCTTCGTTGGCCGCCAGAAACAGGTCTGCTTCGGCTCCGCTGCGGATCTGTGTCGCCAGGGTGGCGGTGCTGGCGAAGTTCAGCTCGACCGCCTGGCCGGTCTGCCGGGTGTATCGATCCCGGATCTCCTCGACCGCGCCGGTGGTGCTGGCCGCCGCGCAAAGTAGCAGAGGGGTTTCGACGGGCGCCTGAGCCCGGCATCCCCATCCAAGCAGGCCCAGGAGCAACGCGAATCCGGCGAGGCGCCGACTCCAACTTCCCATGGCTTCCTCCATTCGGAAACGCGCCCCCGGTTGCGAACATGCCGACCTGCGCCGGCCCATATTAACATGGGGATATCAACCGGCAGGGCCGCAGCGCGTTGGCGGCGTCCGCCTGCGGGGAGCGGCCGGGGATGCCTGGGGCCGGTTCTTGAGAAAGTCTCGAGGAGGAACAAACTGGTGCCGGCTCATTTCCACCCGCTCTCCGGTAAACAGCACTCCCTCCTGTTCCAGGAGCTGACGCTGCTGCAGGGCGCCCCCCGGCGGGTTGGGAGAACGGGTGAGGATGCGCCCGCCGGCTCCAACGACCCGGTGCCAGGGCAGCCCAAGGGGACAGCCGTGCATGGCCCAACCCACCTGACGGGCGAGGTAGGGAGCACCCACAAGGGTGGCGATCTGCCCGTAGGTCAGCACCCGTCCCGGAGGAATTGCGCCCACCACACGGTACACCTGCTTGAAAAAGGACGCTTTTTTCGAACTCTCCAATGGAGGTCCCCGGTAGACTGAGTTCCCGTTGAAGGCGGCGCCCGGCCCCCTTACCGCTCTCCCCACTTCAGCTTGCGCCTCAGGATGTCGAAGAAGCTGTTGCCGGGAGATTCGATCAGCTCGACCGTGCTGGCGGACTTGCGGACCTGAATGCGGTCGTCTCCCTGAAGGTCCAGGCCGGTCTGTCCGTCGACGGTCAGAAATACCGACTCCTGGGTGGCCTTCAGACTCAATTCGATGGAGGCGGAATCGGGCACAACCAGCGAGCGGAAGGTCAGGGTGTGGGAGGCAATGGGGGTTACCAGCATTGCCCCCAGGGTGGGATAGAGAATGGGGCCGCCGGCGGAAAGGGTGTAGGCGGTCGACCCGGTAGGCGTGCCCACGATCAGGCCATCAGCCTTGTAGGTGGCCACGAAGTGGCCGTCGATCCGGACGTCGATGTCGATGATCCGCGCCAGCACCGCCTTGGTCAGGACCGCGTCGTTCAGGGCCCGGTAGCCTGCAAAGGGTTGGCCGCCGCGAACCACCGCCACATCGATCATCATTCGACGCTGAACGGTGGCCTTTCCTCGCAGGATCAGTTCCAGAGTGGGAAACATTTCCTCCAGAGTAATCTCGGTCAGGAACCCCAGGCTACCGAAGTTGACCGCCAGAATCGGAACCCGACGGGAGTCCAGGAGACGCGCCACCGACAGCAGCGTCCCATCGCCTCCCAAGACGACAATCAGGTCGCAGGCCGCGGGGATTTCCGACTTGGGCAACCCCCGCTCATTGACGATAGCCGCGGTTTCCTGCTCCAGGGTGCAGCCGACGCCCCGGGAGCCAAACCATTCCTGCAAACGGCCGATCACGGGGGCCACCGTCTTGAGCTTGGGTTTGGCGATGATGCCGACTTGCTTGATGGTCCCGCCCATCGATCACTCCCGGCCACTACCCTATTTCACGAAGACACCCTGCAGAGCGCAATCCCCCAACAGGGCCTTAATCATACCTTGTCCATTCGTGTTCATTCGTGTTCATTCGTGGTTCGCCCTTTATGACGATCGGGTGTTTCCCCTCGAATGATCCGCCCCGTCGTCGCGGACAGGGGCCGGGGCTAACCACTCACCACACTTCAAACTTCAAACTTCGTACTTCACACTTCACTCGTCCGCTACTTCCGTCCACGGGTCGTCAGCCCATACTCCTTGAGCTTCTTCTGTAGAGTCCTCAAACCCATTCCCAAGAGCTTGGCCGCCCGCTGCCGATTGCCCTGGCTGCGCTCCAACGCCTGCAGAACCGCTTGACGCTGGATGGTATCCAGATTCAGATCCGCGAATCGGGGCGGCTCGGCCTCCGAGGACGGTGGCGCCGCCGGCCGGCCCAGGCGAAGTTCCGGCGGAAGATCTTCCATCCTGAGAGTGCCTCCCTTGCAGAAGACCACCAGGCTCTCCATCAGGTTTCTCAGTTCGCGCACGTTCCCCGGCCAGGGGTGGTCGAGCAGCCTGTCCAGCAACTCCGGCTCGAGCCTGGAAATCCGCTTGCGATGCTCAGCCGCGAAGGCATTCACAAACGACCAGGCCAGCCGAGGGATGTCCCCGGTCCGCTCTCTGAGAGGAGGCACCCGGAGGGTCACCACCCTGAGACGGTAATAGAGATCGGTCCTGAAGGTCCCCTGCTTGACGGCCTCGACCAGGTCCCGATTGGTCGCCGCGATGAGCCGGACGTCCAGCGTCAGAGACCTGTTCCCCCCGACCCGCATGATTTCCCGGGTCTCCAGGAACCTCAACAGCTTCACCTGCATCTCCGGTGGCATCTCCCCGATCTCATCCAGGAAGAGCGTTCCCCGGTCGGCCATTTCCAACTTGCCCAGCCGCCGTTGGCGGGCTCCGGTAAAGGCTCCGGCCTCGTATCCGAAGAGCTCGCTCTCCAGCAGGGTCGGGCTGAGGGCGGCGCAGTTCAAGGGCAGGAAATTCCGGTCTCCGCGAGGACTGTTCTCATGGATGGTTTGTGCCACCAGGTCTTTGCCGGAGCCACTTTCACCCAGCAGCAGAACGGTGGAGCGGGTGGGTGCCACCGTGGCTATCTGCTTGAGAAGATCCTGCATGACCGCGGAATCGCCCAATATCCGGGTGGCGGCGCCGGCAAGGCCCCGGCCGGCCAGGTCCTGTCCCCCGGCGCTGGGGGACCGGCTCTCCAGGATCTGTCGCACCCGGTCCCTCAGCTCGAACAAGTCCAGCGGCTTCAGAATGTAGTCGTCGGCCCCCAGTCTCATGGCCTCCACCGCGGTCTCCACCGTCCCATGGCCGGTCACCATCAGCACACCAGCCTCCGGGTTGACGGACCGCACCGCCCTCAGCAAATCCATGCCGGTTACCCGAGGCATCTTCAAGTCGGTGATGACCAGGTCGAACTGCTTGAACCGGTCCAGTTGAGCCATGGCCTCCTGGCTGTCCTCATAGGAATCGACCCGGTACCCGACTCTCCTGAGAGCCCGGGAGATCGCAGCCAGGCTCTCCCTCTCGTCGTCGATCACCGCAATGTGGTGCGTTCGATTCATTGGGCAGGTTCCGGCCTCCGCCTCCAAAGACTTCGAATCCCGATCAACGCCAACATCCCCCAAAAAGGATAGTACTGCAACTTCAGAAAAAACGGGTCGCTCCGCCAGATTCCCAGGACCGACCAGTCGTTGAGAACCTCGTAGGACAGGACCGACAGGCCGGACAGCAGCAACCAGGCCGGATTGGGGAAAAAGCAGAGAAAGGGAACGATCCAGACCAGGTACCAGGGGAAAAGCGTCGGGGAAAGGAGAAGCACGGCGCCGGTCAACCAATAGAGTTGGCGCAGCCTGCAGATCCCTCGAGCCCAGCAGGCACAGAGCACTGTCAGCAGCCCGGCCCCCAACAGTCCCTCCACCCAGATTTGAGAGAGCCCCTGGCCGGTCAGCCAGGAATGGAGAAACCCGTTGAAGCGCCAGTGATCGCGGTAGAGGCTCAAGCCCTCCAGAAGCCGGCTTCCACCGCCCAGGTATGGCAGCAGCATTGCCAGCAGGAACCCGGCCAGCCACCCCCAGTAGCGGGCCGGCAGCCCCCTCAGGAAAGAAGGCGCCAGGATCAGGGGATAGAGCTTGGACAGAATGGCGGCTGCCAGCAGCCCCACGGCGGCTACCCTGCTTCGTATCTGCAGCAGAAACAGGCCCCAAAGCAGCAGTCCCGCCACCAGCACATCGTGATGCCCGTTCCAGGCCACTTCCATCACCACCAACGGGTTCCAGGCGTAGACCAGGACGCGACCCAGAGGCCGGCCGCTCCGTCTCAAGAGGGCCAGAATGGCCGCAACCAGCCCGATCTCGACCCCCAGGAAGGCCAGCTTGAAGCCGGAAACGGAACCGAAACCGAGATAGAAGAGCGCATGGACCATCTGGGCGAAGGGGGGATAGACGGCGGAGACCTCCTTGTTGTTGACCGAGGTCCAGACAGGGTTTCGGTACTCCTCCAGTTCCGGCGATTGCGGACTGTGTTCATAGGGATTGATCCCTTCCGTCTGCAGATAGCCTTCCCACAGATAACGGTAGACATCGTCCGACAGGGCCGGCGCGGCCGGCAACAGCAGCAGCCTGAAGACGAGGGCAAAGAAGAGTATGAGGGGCAGCTTGGCTTTCAAACCGCGGGGCGCCCGCAGTGACAGCCAAAGGGAGAGCAGATAGAGGAGGAACAGACCCAGGTAGAGGGTCGCCAACTCCGGAATGCTTGCCTGGACCGGCGCCAGGTCGGGCAGGCTCCGGTAGAGGAACGCCGACGTCAACCCGCAGGCCAGCAGGCCCCACAACGGCCGCCAGCGGCGGGCTGTCCGCCCGATCCTGTTCCTGAAAACCAGTTGATCTTTATTGGAGGCAAGAGTATAGTGCGAGGGATTTTGGGGTTTCCTGGTTGCGGCGGCAAACGTATCAAATTTCAGAAGCTCACCCTGCGAATCGAGGTCCTGCGTAAGCCCAGCCTCCCGGCCTGTTCATCCTGGCCAAGCGCAATCGGGGGAACCGAATGCATTTCGTCCCGGCAGCGCCGGCCTTTGAGTCCCAGGCAGCCCTTGTGGCCGGCGCCTGAGCGCCGCCTCTCCGATCCCGCTAGATTAGGTTGATCCAGCTCCGTGTTCCACCTTGAGTATCCAGGACAGAGCTTCATTCGGGATCTTCAGGCCCTCCTGTTTCCCTCAGGCCCCTACCGATCCTTTCTGGATGGGGTGCGCGCCCAGCACAGCCTGGACGCGTTCGATTTCATCATCCTGATTCCCTACTTTATCATACTGGGCATCCTGGCCATCTATGGGCTGCACCGCTATCAGTTGGTCTACCTGTACTTCAGAAACAGGGATCGAAAGCCTCGACTCAAGCGGAAACTCACCAAGCTCCCGGTGGTAACCGTCCAGCTTCCCATCTATAACGAGCTGTTTGTGGTGGAACGGTTGATCGAATCGGTGACCAAGCTGGACTACCCCCGGGAACTGCTGGAGATCCAGGTTCTGGACGATTCCAACGACGAGACCCGATTTCTGGCCCGGCAGTGCGTGGAACGCTTTCGTCAGGCCGGCTTCGACATTCACTACCTCCACCGACAAGACCGCCAGGGGTACAAGGCCGGGGCCCTGGAAGCCGGACTGAAAGTGGCCAAGGGCGAATTCGTGGCCATCTTCGACGCCGACTTCGTGCCCGAGCCCTCCTTCCTGCGCAAGACCATCCACCATTTCGCCGACTCCAAGATCGGAATGGTGCAGACCCGGTGGGGGCACATCAACTCCGAGTACAGTCTTCTCACCCGGACGGAAGCCATGATTCTGGACGGTCACTTCGTGATGGAGCACGGCGGCCGGCACCGCTCGGGGCTGTTCTTCAATTTCAACGGCACGGCCGGGATCTGGAGGCGCGAGGCCATCGAGAACGCGGGCGGGTGGCAGCACGACACCTTGACCGAGGACACCGATCTCAGCTACCGCGCCCAGCTTCAAGGCTGGAAATTCATCTATCTCCCCGACGTGGTCTGCCCCGCCGAACTGCCGGTTGAAATGAACGCGTTCAAGAGCCAGCAGTTCCGTTGGGCCAAAGGGCTGGTGCAAACAGGGATCAAGCTGCTCCCGACCATCTTCAGGAGTCGGCTGCCGCTAAGGGTCAAGATTGAAGCTGCCTTCCATTTCTCCGCCAACTGTTCCTACCCCCTGATGGTGATGTTCTCGCTGATCTTCCTGCCCGCCATGATCGTGCGCTTTTATCAGGGCTGGTTTCAGATGCTCTTCATCGACCTGCCGCTCTTCATGCTGGCGACCATGTCGGTCTCTTCCTTTTACGCTCTCTCCCAGCGCGAGCTGGATGCCAGTGGCTGGGTGCAGAAGGTGAAGTACCTTCCCTTCCTCCTGTCGGTGGGAATCGGTCTGTCGGTGAGCAACTCGCTGGCAGTCCTGGAGGCTCTCGTCGGCAGAAAGACCGCCTTTCGCAGAACTCCCAAGCACTGCATTGCTTCGACCGGCGACGGTTTGGCCGCCAAGCGCAAGTACCGGGGGAAAATGGGTTTCACACCCTTCCTGGAACTGGCGCTGGGCCTCTACTTCGCCTTCACCGTGTATTTCGCCTGGTCGAGCGGGAACTACTTCACGCTGCCCTTCCTGATGCTGTTTCTGGTGGGGTATGTCTTCACCGGCTTCATGTCCCTGTTTCAGGCCCCTCTGGCTCGCTTCCTGGACGCCCGGCGAGCACCGCTACTGCCCAAGACGGCTTCCTGACCCGCTCCAAATGCGGTCCAAGCTCTTCAGCCATTTGTGCCTTGCCGGCGCTCTTCTGCTGCTGTCGGAGTCGGCATCTCCTGCGGACTCCCAGTTGCGGCAGGAGGCCCGGGCCAGGCGAATCGCCTACCTCCAGAGGGCGACGGAGGGAGTGACGCTCCTGTTCAACCGGCGCCACCGCGAACTGAACGAGTACGTTCCCGACAAGAACTTCTACTACCTGACCGGCTGCAGCGAGCCTGGAGCGGTGCTCCTGTTGATCCCCGGGAAGGAGGGTCCGCGGGAAACCCTGTTCCTGGCCAGGCGGGACCCGAAACAGGAGCGTTGGACCGGACCCCGCATGGCCTCCGGCCGCGAGACGGCCCGCCGCCTGGGCATGCAGGAAGTCCTGAGCCTGGACGAGTTGCCGGATGCCTTGGCTCAACGAGCCCCTCCCAAGGGCAAGGTCTACGCCAACCTTCCGACCGGCCCGCACCGGGAGGCCGCCGAAAAGTGCTGCCCGGAACCGTGGGTACGCTTGCGCCGCTGGCTGCCCCACGCGGAAATCCTGGACTCCGGTCCCGAGCTGGCTTTCCTTCGCATGAAGAAATCGGAATGGGAGATCGGGAAAATTCGCCGGGCTGTCGAGATCACCATTGCCGGCCATCGCAACGCCCTTCCCGCAATCGGCCCCGGCCGGTTCGAATACGAAGTGGAGGCCGCCATCGAGTACCAGTTCCGCAGCCGGGGGGCCACCCGGCCCGCGTTTCCCTCCATTGTCGGATCGGGACCCAATGCCGCCGTCCTGCATTACGCCGAAAACAATCGCCGAATGACCTCCGGGGACCTGGTCGTCATCGATGTCGGAGCGGAGTTCGACGGCTACAGCGCCGACCTCACCCGGACCTATCCCGTCAGCGGCCGTTTTACCCCCCGGCAAAAGGAAATCTATAATATCGTCCTGGCGGCGCAGCAGGCCGCCCTGCAGCAGGTCCGTCCCGGCGTGACATTCGACTCCATCCACCAGGCGGCCGTGGAGACCATTGACAGCCGCGGTCGAGACCGGCAGGGACGAAGGCTGGGACGTTACTTCATTCACGGGACCGGACACCACCTGGGACTGGATGTCCACGATCCGGTAAGCGACCGCAGCCGCCCCCTGGAGCCCGGAATGGTGATCACCATCGAGCCCGGAATCTACATTCCCGAGGAGAACCTTGGTGTCCGTATCGAGGACGACGTCCTGGTTACCCGGGACGGCTACCGGGTTCTCTCCCTGGAATTGCCCCGGGAGGTGGACGAAATCGAGAGATTGATGAGAGAGAGCCTTGACCCGGCGGGCTCTCCGGAAACCGGAGGTCGTGCCCGGGATGAGGCGGCGATGAAAACCCAAGAGGTTGGAGGCTCATGATATCAGCCACAGGACTAAGACGCGGAATGGTCATTCGAAAAGACGGCGACTTGTTCTCTGTTTTTTCCTTCACCCACCTGACCCCCGGAAACAAGCGGGGCTTCGTGCAATCCAAGCTCAGAAACCTGAGGACCGGAGCCCTCATCGACCACCGATTCCGTTCGGTGGACACCGTGGAGCGGGTGGCCCTGGAGCAGCAGGAGATGGAATATCTCTACAAGGACGGAACCGACTACGTGTTCATGAACACGACGACCTACGAACAGGTTCACCTGGGCGAAGACCTGCTGGAAGACGGCATTCTCTACCTGGTTCCAAACATCACCATCAGGGTCGAATTCCACCAGCAGACCCCCGTCGGAATTCAGCTCCCCAGCACGGTGGACCTGGAAGTGGTGGAGACCGAGCCCGGCCTCAAGAGCGCCACCGCTTCCAGCGTCAACAAGCCGGCCAAGCTGGAAACGGGACTGGTGGTCCAGGTGCCTCCCTTCGTCAACGCGGGTGAAAAAGTCCGCGTCGACACCAACAGCGGCGACTACCTGGAAAGGGCACGCTGACCTCCCGTAATCCGTCAGCCCCTGCGAAGCCCATTGGACGAGAAGCCGTAGAGGTATCGTACGGTGGGGGACATGCGCCGGGCTCGCTCCGGAGAAATGCTGCCGCGGTAATCCGAAAAGGGCTTGATCCAGGACCGCTGGTAGAAGGAAATGACGGCCCGGCGCGGTCGATCGGTGGAGTTGGGGCCTATCCGGTGCCAGGTGCTGGCCAGCCAGATCGCAACCGCGCCCGCATCTCCGCACAGAGCCTTCTCCTCGGCCCGGTCGCCCCGTTTCCAGCTTGGCTTGCTGCGGGTCAAGTGGCTGCGGGGAACTATCCGGGTCGCCCCGTTGGCCGCGGTAAAGGGATCGATCATCCAGGCCACCTGAAACCCCAAGGGGAAATCGGGCAGGGGCTCGGGCATTTGAGTCAAGGGGTTGTCCAGATGCCAGGGCCCTCCCGGCGTGCCCGGACCGATACTGGTCGCGGTGACGTCGCCCAGCACGCAGTCTCGTCCGAGCAGACGATGGGCCAGGCCCAGCACCACGGGATGCTCGACCAGCCCATCGGCCAGATGGGTCTTGGCCGGCAGATTGCGCACGTACTGCGAGCGGTCGTGATCGAAGAGATTGGGGATGTGCATGAAGGTCTTGTTGATTTCCCGCGGTCCCACGGGCCAGGGCGTATCGCGATTCTCAGCCCGCGTGTGGCGGACACGCTGCATCATTCGGGCCAACTCCTCCCGGCTGACCGCGTAGGATTCCGCCAGATAGGATTCGATTTCCTCGTCTCCGGGATGAACCGGTCCATCGCCCGGAAGGAAAGGAGCCTGGCGTTCCTGCACCGCCAGCCTGTCAATGTGGCTGCGCCACTCCGTCAACCGGTCGGAGTCCAGCAGCCCCTCCAGGACGACGTAGCCCTCCCCTGCCAACTGTTGAGCGATTCGGGTCAGATCGTACCGGCCATGCGGATCCGTGGTCATCGACACCTCACCGGTTTCAAGCAGGCTTCGCTTGCATTCTACCCGAACATGGAGTTCACCGGTTCCGAGGATGCCATAGACCGGATAACCAGGACGAGAAGATGTTGCCGGCGCAGCTGACCCGAGCGATACGAGACGCACGACTCCCGCTACTGGGGCAAGGCGGTGGACGACAATAATCCTGTATATCCTGTGCATCCATGTTAATCAAAAATACAAAAAACATGGATAGACAGGATGAACAGGATAACCGGCATAAGACGCTCCTGCAGAGAAAGCGAGCTTGCTCAATCATCGCATCGGTCTCCTTATCTATTCGTGTTCATTCGTGTCCATTGGTGGTTCGCCTTCATTCAGTGCCCCCCGTCTCGGTGTGCTATATTAAGATTCGGTAAAGAAGTGACTCCCGCCGGGCTTCAGCCGGGCGGCGGCCCAGCCGGGAATCCCTCCGGTATTTCTCGCCATGAAGACAGGCATCTCATTAAAGAATAAAGACATCCGAGGCTTCGCGGCGGAGTCGGCCCTCTTTTGGGTCAGAGCCATGTTTTCCCGGGCTGCCGGCACTCGAGAGGGGAAGGATATCGAGCATCTTCACGACATGCGGGTGGCCTCCCGCCGCCTGCGCGAGTGCTTCCAGGTGTTCACCGCCTTTTACGCCCCCAGAAAACTGAAGAAGGTTCTTTCATCGGTCAGGAACATCACCCGGGTCCTGGGACGGCCCCGCGAAACCGATGTCAACCTCAGTCTGCTGGCGGCCTACCAACCCGGGCCGTCACCGATCCTGAGCACCACCCACGAGTACCTGCTGGAGATTTTCGAATTCGAACAGGCGCGCCAGCGGCGAAGGATGCTCAAGCAGGTGGGCAAGATCGACCAGGGGGCCCTCGAAACCAGGCTCAGCCGGTTTGCCGAAACCGCTCGCATGAGCCGGTCCAGACCCTCGCTGCTTACCCAGGTGGGGCAGGAACTGGAGTTCGAGGGATTCCTCAGTATGAGCACCAGGGATCTCAGACAGAACGTCGCAAAGATCTTCGCCTTCGAGGCGGCGCCTTCGGGAGAGGAGTACGAAACGCGTTTGCACGAACTCAGGATCCACACCAAGAAGCTGCGATATCGCCTGGAACTCCTGAATGCAGCTTACGACCAGCGGTTCGGCCAGGCGACCAGGCTGGCCAAGGACCTGCAGGACGTCATCGGTTGGGCCCACGACTATGGCGTGCTGATCGTCCAACTGGAGTCCCACCGGCAATACCTGACCCAAAAAGGCAGAATGAGGCTGGCCAGGGGCTGCCAGCGGACCATCTCGGACTTCGACGCACTCAAGGCCTCCTATCTCGATCGCGTCGAACCTGCCCGCATCGGATTCATGCAGGAACTCTCCAGGCTGGATCTGGCGCCCGAAAACCACCTGCTTCCCGGTCCAGGCAGAATCGAGAGACAGGCAATGTCCGGATGATCCCGGCCGGACTACGCGGAAACACCGTCGGGGCATCCCTTGTGGACGTCGCAGGTCCCCTGCTCGATACCCGTCATTGTGTTAGGTTTATGGCTGGGATACACTAGCGCGGAGCCGACATGCAGATCGACGAACGAAGAATTGCCGTCTTTATCGACTTTGAGAACGTGGCCATGGGTGTCCGCGAGAGCCGATACGGCAATTTCGACATTGACCTCGTCCTCAAGCGGCTGGTCGAGAAGGGAAAGATCACCGTCAAGCGAGCCTACTCCGACTGGCATCGCTACACCGAATTCAAGAGAGCCTTTCACCAGGCCGCCATCGAGCTGATCGACGTACCTCAGAGCCGTTACAGCGGCAAGAACAGCGCCGACATCCGAATGGTGGTGGATGCGCTGGATCTTTCCTATCAGCGGGACCACATCGATACCTTTGTCCTGGTTTCCGGGGACAGCGACTTTTCGCCACTGGTCTCGAAGTTGAGGGAATACGGCCGGTACGTCATCGGAATGGGGGTCAAGCAGTCCTCCTCCGATCTTTTGATCAACAACTGCGACGAGTTTATCTTCTATGAAGACCTGGTCCGGCCCGCCACCGAGAATACGCGATTGGCTCCCAAGCTGAACGGACTGCCTCGCAAGAAGGCCGAGGCTCTGCGCCTGGTCGTCGAGACCTTTGAGGCGCTGCAGCGGGAAGGCAAGGAAGTCATCTACGGTTCCGTCATCAAGCAGACGCTGGTCCGGAAGTTGCCCTCATTCAATGAGACCTACTTCGGATACCCGAGCTTCTCCCGCCTGTTGGAGGATGCCTCCGAAAACAAGCTGCTCCAATTGACCAAGGACCAGAAGAGCGGCGGCTACATCGTGAATTTGAGCGGCGATGGCACAGGAACGGAGGCGCCTTCCGAAGAACAGGCGGAGTCCACTCTCTCCGAGGGCGAAAGCCCGCCCTCGGCCGGCAAGAGCAGTGCTCCGACCAGAACCCGCTCGTCCCGCGGTCGCCGTCAGGGGGCTCGGGAGAAAGCCAAGAGCGATCCCAAAGCTCCGGTTGAAGCCGCATCCACCGACCCTCAGACCGGAGCGACTCCCCAAGCCGTGACGGAAACACCCGAGGCTCCGGCCGAGAGCCCACTCCCCGGGGAAACCGCCTCTGCCGAACAATCCACAGAGCCATCTCCGCCCGTGGAAAAGAAAACCGCCCGTCCCCGCCGGCGCTCTTCCAGGAGTCGCGGCGCAGGGAGCCGAGAGGCTGCGGCCAAGGCGGCCGAGGAAGCTCCTGCGGCGGAGGCTGTTGCTGCCCCGCCGGCGCAGCCCGCAGAAAGCCCGTCAGCCGCGGCGACCTCTCCCGTGGAAGCGCAGACCGCGGTGGAGGAGCCACTCCCCGGGGAGACCACTGCCGCCGAACCATCCACCGAACCATCTTCACCGGTTGAAAAGAAAGCGGCCCGTCCCCGCCGGCGCTCTTCCAGGAGTCGTGCCGCCGGGAGCCGGAAGGCTGCCGCCAAGGCGACTGAGGAAGCTCCTGCGGCGGAGGCTTCTGCTGCCCCGCCAACCGAGGTTGCCGCTGCCCCACCGGCGCAGCCTGCGGAGATCGCATCAGCCACGACCGCCGCTCCCGAGGAGGAGCAGCCTCAGACGGAGCAACTCCCCCTAGGTGAAACCACCTCAGCCGAACAATCCACCGAACCATCTTCACCGGTTGAAAAGAAAGCGGCCCGTCCCCGCCGGCGCTCTTCCAGGAGTCGCGCCGCCGGGAGCCGGAAGGCTGCCGCCAAGGCGACTGAGGAAGCTCCTGCGGCGGAGGCTTCTGCCGCCCCGCCAACCGAGGTTGCCGCTGCCCCGCCGGCGCAGCCTGCGGAGATCGCACCAGCCACGACCGCCGCTTCCGAGGAGGAGCAGCCTCAGACGGAGCAACTCCCCCTGGGTGAAACCACCTCAGCCGAACAATCCACCGAGGCATCGCCCCCAGCGGAAAAGAAAGCCGTGCGTCCCCGCCGGCGCTCTCCAGGGAGTCGTGCTGCCGGAAGCAGGAAGTCCGCTGCCAAGGCAGCCCCGGAGGCCCCACCAGCCGAGGTTCCCGCTACCTCACCGGAGCAGCCTCCGGAGAGCCCGTCTGCTGCTGCCGCGGGAGGGCAGACTTCAGCGGAAGAGGCATCCCCGGTGGAGGCGACGACCGCCGGCGCACCCCTGCCGAGCGAGGCTGCCGCGCCCGCGACCCAGTCGGACTCGGACGGCGGTACCGCCCCCAAACGTCGCAAGAGCACCACGACTGCCCGTAAGAGGACCACCCGCGGCAAAACAACCCGGAGCCGCAAGACACCGGTTCGCGACGCGGAACCCACCCTTTTCTCCCAGATTCAGGATTCAACCGAATAGGACAATGGAGGCGTGAAGATGGCTGGCGAAATGGTGACTTTCTCGAGCAACGGCGGCCAATGCCAGGGATATCTGGCCAAGCCGGCCGCGGGCGGCCCGGGCGTGGTCGTGCTTCAGGAGTGGTGGGGACTGGTGGACCAGATCAAGGGGGTTGTCGATCGCCTTGCCGAAGCAGGCTTCGTGGCCCTGGCTCCGGACCTGTATCACGGCCAATCCACCAAGAGCCCTGACGAAGCCGGCAAGCTCATGATGGCGCTGAACATGGAAGCAGCCGCTCGAGATCTGGCGGGCTCGGTCGACTACCTCCTCGGCCTGGACGAAACCCACGGATCGCGGGTGGGCAGCGTGGGCTTCTGCATGGGAGGGCAGCTCTCGCTCTACGCGGCCTGCGCCAACCCCGGCATCGGAGCTTGCGTCGTCTACTACGGCATCCATCCCAAGGTGCAACCGGACATTCCCGCCCTGGAGGCGCCCGTGCTTGGCTTTTTCGGCGAAAAGGACGCCTTCGTGCCCCCTCAGGCGGTCCGGGACTTGGAAGCGGCGCTCCGGGACGCCGGCAAGAGCGTCGAGTTCCACATTTATCCCCAACGAGACCACGCCTTCTTCAACGAGGTCCGGCCGGACGTCTACCACCAGGCCGACGCCGAAGACACCTGGACCCGCATGGTCGGGTTCTACCGGCAACACCTCTAGCCCGCATTTCCCACCAGGTCGCTACCGATATTGAAAAAGGATGTTTGTTTTCGGCACCTTTTTGGTTCTGCTTCAAGCTCACGCAGAAACAGACGGCGCTGGGCATGCCCCCTGGTGAGAAATGCGGGCTCGGGCAGCCGCTTCGCCGGTTCCATTCCGGTTCAGGCCCGAATTGTCTTGAGATCGGGGTCCACCGAGAAACCGGCCGCGGTTGCCTGCCGGACATCATCCAGGCTCAGACCTTCGGCAATTTCCACCAGTTGCAACCCCTGCGGAGTCACGTCCAGGACCGCCATTTCCGTGATGATCCGGTCCACCACTCCCACGCCGGTGAGAGGAAGGCGGCACTCGGGCAGGATCTTGGGACCGCCCTTCCGGGTCCGATGCTCCATGGCGACAACCACGCGCTTGGCCCCCGCCACCAGGTCCATGGCTCCCCCCATGCCCTTGACCATCTTTCCGGGGATCATCCAGTTGGCCAGGTTTCCCTGCTCGTCCACCTCCATGGCCCCCAGGATGGTGAGATCGATGTGTCCGCCGCGGATCATGTCGAAGGATTCGGCGCTGGAGAAGTAGGAGGCGCTCTCCAATGCCGTAACCGTTTCCTTGCCCGCATTGATGAGGTCCGGCTCCACTTCATCTTCCGTCGGATAAGGCCCCATTCCCAGGAGCCCGTTCTCCGACTGCAGGGTGACGCTCATGGCCTCGGGAATATGGTTCGCCACCAGGGTGGGCAGTCCGATGCCCAGGTTGACGTAGAATCCGTCCCTCAACTCCCGGGCGGCCCGCCGCACGATGGCATCGCGTCTTTGGTCCGGCATGTCAATCCCTCACTCTTCGTCTCTCGATGCGCTTCTGGTAGTCGATCCCTTCGAAGATCCGATTCACGTAAATGCCGGGCGTGTGTACGGTGTCGGCATCCAGATCCCCAGGCCCCACCAACGCCTCCACCTCGGCGATGGTGACCTTGGCAGCCATGGCCATCAGGGGGTTGAAGTTCCTGGCGGTCTTTCGGTAGACCAGGTTGCCGGCACTGTCTCCCCAATGAGCCTTTACGAAGGCGAAGTCGGCCTTGAGGGGAAGCTCCAGGACGTAGTGCTTGCCTCCGAAGGGCCGGGTCTCCTTGCCCTCGGCAACCACGGTCCCGTAGCCCGTGGGAGTGTAGAACCCGCCGATCCCGGCCCCTCCGGCGCGGATCCGCTCGGCAAAGGTTCCCTGGGGACATAGCTCCACTTCCAGCTCACCCTTGAGCACCAGTTCTTCGAAGAGCCGGTTCTCCCCTACGTAGGTCGAGATCATTTTCCGGATCTGGCGTTTCTCCAACAGAATTCCAATGCCGAAATCGTCAATGCCGGCGTTGTTGCTGATCACCGTCAGATCTCTGGCGCCCTGGTCCCGCAACGCCTGGATGAGGTTTTCCGGAATGCCGCACAGACCGAAGCCACCCATCATGATGGTGGCGCCGTCGCCGATGTCGCTGATCGCCTGGTTGGCATCGCCAATGACTTTGTTCACACCTGCTCCTCCAATCGAATGCATTCCTGAATGATGGTCTCGAAGATCCTGGCCACCGCCTTATCGGCAAGCGGCCCCTTGTTGTTGCGGACGATCCGCCCGAGGATTCGCTCTTCCCGCTGGGGATCTCTCACCGCAAGCTGCCGGCGGCGCTTGATCCTGCCGATTTCCATCACGCAACCGGAACGATCGGACAACAGGTCCACCAGCCTGGCATCGACCTCGTCAATTCGCTTTCTCCAATCGGAAATGTCCATGGTCTAGCACCCTCCCTTGAGCCACCGTGCAAACTCGCCCACCCGCTGCGCCAGATCGGGCTGACCTATATTCCGCTCGATACAGCGGACGATGGCGCTCCCCACCACCGCGCCTTCGGCCCGGGACCATACCTGGCGGAGATGATCCGGCTCCGAGACTCCGAACCCCACGGCGACCGGAAGGGAGGTCTGCGAACGAATCTTTCGGATCAGGGACTGGACTTCGTCCGAAAGCGATTTTCGAGCCCCGGTCACGCCCGTGCGCGAGACCGCATAGATGAACCCGGAGGAGTAGGCCGCGATTTTTCGAATCCTTTCGTCGGTGCTGGTGGGAGCAGCCAGAAAAACGGAATCCAGGCCCGCCCCTCGGAGCACCGCCAAGGGGCCTTCCGCCTCTTCCACCGAGAGATCGGTAATCAGGAAACCGTCGATTCCGCGCTGTTTGGCAGCCGAGACCAGCCTCTCGAACCCGTAGGCAAACAACGGGTTGTAGTAACTGAAGAGCAGCAGGGGAACCTGGGTATGACGGCGCAGGTCGGCCACCAACGCCAACCCCTTTTCCAAGGTGAAACCCCGGTCCAAGGCCCGCTCGGTAGCTCTCTGAATGACCGGACCGTCAGCCAGGGGGTCCGAGAAGGGGACACCCAACTCGACCAGGTCGGCGCCCGCCGCTTCCAATTCCAGCACGACCCTGCGGGAAGTCTCCAGATCGGGGTCGCCCAAAGTGACGTAGGGAATAAAGACACCTCTCCCCTGTTGCCGGGCCCGGTCGAACATCTGCCCAATGCGAGTCATTTCTCTACCCATCGAGCCTTTTGCGAAATTCGTGGCGCAGCGCTGGGGACGTCCCCTATTCCCCGCGAGGCAGCCGGCGGCGGATCCTCTGTCGAGCTCATCCCGAATCGGCGGCCGCCACCGTCTGGACATCCTTGTCGCCCCGGCCCGACAGGTTCACCAGGAGCAGGTCCTCTTCCCGGAGCCGGGGAGCCAGCCGCATGACCTCGGCGACGGCGTGAGCGCTTTCCAGGGCCGAAACGATACCCTCGGTTCGACTCAGCAGATGCAGGGCCTCCAGGGTCTCCTGATCGGTGGCCGAGGTGTAGCGGATGCGTCCCCGATCCCTCAGGAAAGCGTGCTCCGGCCCCACCGAAGCGTAGTCCAGGCCTGCCGAAATGGAGTGGGTCTTGGCGATCTGTCCGTCATCGTCCTGCAGCACGTAGGAGTAGGTTCCCTGGAGAATTCCCGGCTTCCCGCCGCTGAAGCGGGCCGCATGCTCACCCAGGTTGGAACCGCGACCGCCGGCCTCGACTCCCACCATGGCCACCGTTTCGTCTTCCAGGAAGGCATGGAAGAGCCCGATGGCATTGCTGCCCCCTCCAACACAGGCCAGCAGGGTGTGAGGCAATCGGCCCTCCCGCTCCAGAATCTGCTCGCGGGCCTCCCGTCCGATGACCGACTGAAAATCTCTCACCATCATGGGGTAGGGATGGGCGCTGAGAACGGACCCGATCAGGTAGTAGGTGCTGCGCACGTTGGTGACCCAATCCCGAATGGCCTCGTTGATGGCGTCCTTCAAGGTCTGACTGCCGCTGGAGACCCCGTGGACCTTGGCTCCCAGCAGGCGCATGCGGAAGACGTTCAACTCCTGCCGCCGCATGTCTTCCTCACCCATGTAGACCTCGCAGTCCAGGTCGAGCAGAGCGCACACGGTGGCGGTGGCGACGCCGTGCTGTCCGGCCCCGGTTTCGGCAATCACCCGCTTCTTGCCCATCCGCTTGGCCAGCAACCCCTGACCCAGGCAATTGTTGATCTTGTGGGCCCCGGTATGGTTCAGATCCTCCCGCTTGAGGTACACCCTGGCCCCGCCAAGCTGCCGGGAGAGTCGGTCGGCCCGAGACAGGGGGGTCGGCCGTCCGCTGTAGTCGCGTAACAGCCGATCCAGCTCCGCTTGGAAGCCGGGGTCCTGCCGGGCTCGCAGGTAGGCTTGCTCCAACTCCTCCAGGGGGTGCATCAGGGTCTCGGGCACGAACTTGCCCCCGTAGGGACCAAAGTGCCCCCGGCTGTCCGGAATTTGTCCCAGGCTTCCCCTGCCGGTGGTTTCGTTCATTTCACCCGTCCTGATTCCCGCCGGGCTCGATGGATCTCATCGAAGAGCGCTGCCATCTTGCGGTGGTCCTTGAGACCCGGCTCCCGCTCGATGCCCGAGCAGACGTCGATGCCATAGGGCCGCACCCGGCAAATGGCTTCATACACATTGTCGGGATTGAGCCCTCCCGCCAGAATGACGCGCCCGAACCGCTTGGCCGCCAGGGCCAGGTCCCAGTCAAATGACTTCCCGGTGCCGCCGGGCAGGGCCCCACCGGCAGTATCCAGCAAGAAGGCCTGCACGGGAAAGGCGGCGATTCGATCGAGTTCAAGCCTCGGGCCCACGCCGAAGGCCTTGAACACCGGCAGCGGCCTGATCTGCCGAGTGTAGTCCGGACTTTCCGAGCCATGCAACTGCACCGTTCCCAGACCGGTGGCGCGGGCAATCTCCACCACCTGCTCGGGACGGCGCTCGTCCACAAAGACGCCCACGGTGGAGACCAGCGGCGGCAGCCCTTCAATCAGCACCCTGGCCCGTTGGGGTTGGATGTATCGCGGGCTCTTGGGGTAGAAGTTGAAACCCAAAGCGTCCGCTCCGAGTTCGACGGCCGCCCGGGCATCCTCCGGATTGGTGATGCCGCAGATTTTCGTCTTCACCTGCATGGCTGAAACAACAGTGAATAGCGGCTAGTGATTAGTGGATAGTCAGTAGACCCAAACGTCAAGCATCTCGTCGATCTCGGCGGAGTCGTTTAACAAATGCAAACCAATTGTCAGGATCTCGCCTGCTCTCAAGACTGACCACTGACCACTAGCCACTGACCACTGATCACTGGCCACTATGTCAGTTGACGCTGTGGACCATCAACTCCCGCAAGGCCTTGCCCGGTTGGGCCGACGTCATCAGCGATTCGCCAATCAGAAAGGCGTCGTAGCCGACCTCCCGCAACTGTCGAATGTCCCCCGGGGCCCTGATTCCACTCTCGCTCACCGACAGGACCGATTCCGGAATATGAGGGGCCAGTTCGACGGAGGTGCTCAAATTGACCTCGAAGGTCTTCAGATTACGATTGTTGACGCCGATCAACCTGGCTCCCGCATCCAGAGCAACCCTGAGCTCCTGCCGATCATGGACCTCCACCAGGACCTCAAGCCCCAGGTGCTCTGCCAACTGCTTCAGCTTCAATAACCGTCGCGGCGTCATGATGGCGACAATCAGCAGTACGGCGTCGGCGCAACAGGCGGCGGACTCATAGATCTGATAGGGATCCAGAATGAAGTCCTTTCTCAGCACGGGCCGGGAGATGCTGCGCCGGACCGACTCCAGGTGCTTTACCGAACCGCGAAAATAGTTTTCTTCCGTCAGAACGGAGATGGCCGCAGCCCCGTGGGATTCATAGTCCACGGCGATTTCAATGGGCTCGAAGGGCTCTCTCAACAGCCCCCTGGAAGGAGAGGCCTTCTTCATTTCGGCAATGCAGCTGACCGGGCCGGTGCGCCTCAAGGCATGGTAAAGGGAACGAGGCCCCATCCCCGGCTCCTGCCGTCTTGCCAAGGCCTGCGTCTCGGACAAGGGGCGGTTTCTCTTGAGCTGCTGGACCTGTCGCTGGCGGGCCCTGACGATTTCAGTCAAGACGTTTCCTGGCATCGGTTTCCTCTCACCGGTTGGAGCACTCCACCAGGCATTGCAGCCTGGCCAGCGCCCACCCATGATCCAGGGACTGGCGGGCCACCTCCACCGCGGCCTGAAGCGAATCCGCGCGCCCCGACACGTAAACGCCGGCGGCAGCGTTCAGGAGAACGATATCCCGTTGTCCCTCCGTGCACTCTCCCTCCAGAACCCCCCGCAGGATCCGAGCGTTCTCGGCAGCGTCCCCGCCCTGAACCTGGTCCAGGGACCGGCTCTGGAACCCGAGGTCCCCGGGGTGCAGCCTGTCGGTCCGAATGGCGCCGCCCTTGAGCTCGGTGACCCGGGTCGGACCCGCTAACGAGATCTCGTCCAGGCCGTCCTCTGCCGAGAAGATGAGAGCGTGTTCGCACCCCAGCGATCGCAGCACCTGAGCGAACACCTCGGTCAGGTGGGGAGCAAACACCCCGATGATCTGGCGACGGGCTCCGGCCGGATTGAGCAGAGGCCCCAACAGGTTGAAGATGGTTCGCATGGCCAGATTGCGCCGCAGCGGCGCCACCACCTTCATGGCCTGATGAAAGACCGGTGCGAACAGAAAGGTGATGCCGCAGGTCTCCAGGCTGTGCTTCAGGACCTGCCGGGGAGCATCGATTCTCACACCCAACTGGGCCAGCACGTCCGCGCTGCCGCACTTGCCTGAAATCGCCCGGTTGCCGTGCTTGGCCACCGGCACGCCCGCCCCGGCAATGACGAATGCGGCCGCGGTGGAAATATTGAAAGTGCCGGCTCCATCCCCGCCGGTACCGGCGGTGTCCACCAGGCCCTGCTGCCGGTGGTCAAGGGCCACGGCCACTCGCCGCATGCCTCGGGCGAAACCGGCGATTTCCGTCGCGACCTCTCCCTTCACCGCCAATCCGGCCAGAAGGGCCGCCACCTGCACCTCACTGAGCTGCCGGTCCAGTATGGCGACGATCAACTGCTCGGATTCGCTCTCATCCAGAGAATTCCCGCCCTGGAATTTTCGGATTGCCTCCTGGTAAAGCGCCATTGCAGTCATGATTTCTCAAAGCCTCACAAAGTTGTCGAGCAATTGCTTGCCATAGGTGGTCAACACCGATTCCGGATGGAACTGGACCCCCTCGACCGGAAACTCGCGGTGGCGAAGCCCCATGATCAGGCCGTCGGCGGAGGTCGCGGAGATCTCCAGGCATGGAGGCAGACTCTCCTTCTCGACCATGAGGGAGTGGTAACGGGTGGCCGGAAAGCCATCGGGAAGACCTCGGAAGATGGTCTTGCAATCGTGGTGGATCTGGCTGATCTTGCCGTGCATCAGGTAGGGGGCCGGAATGACTCTCCCTCCAAACGCCTGGCCGATCGCCTGGTGGCCGAGACAGACTCCCAGGATCGGAACCCTTCCGGAAAAGCGGTCGATGAGCTCCAGCGTCACACCGGCGTTGTCGGGAACGCCCGGTCCGGGCGAAATGACGATCTTCCGGGGCTTGCCGGCCTCCACTCCGGCGACGTCGATGTGATCGTTTCGGTATACGACCAGCTCTTGCCCCAATTCCCCCAGATATTGAACCAGGTTGTAGGTAAAGGAGTCGTAGTTGTCGATGACCAGAATCATGGCATTGTCCGACTTCGCCTGGTTGGCCGATTCCTTTCCGGGAAAGCCGGGCACCCCACAAGAGCTCCCCTACAACCCCTTCCCCGCCAACTCGAGAGCCTTGAGGAGGGCCCGGGCCTTGTTGAGAGTCTCCTGAAACTCCCTCTCCGGAACCGAGTCGGCCACGATTCCGGCCCCTGCCTGGACATAGGCCTTGCCCTCCTTGACCACCAGGGTCCGAATGGAGATGCAGGAATCCAGGTTGCCGGAGAAGTCCAGGTAGAGAATGGCCCCGGCATAGACGCTCCGCTGGCTGGGCTCCAACTCGTCGATGATCTCCATGGACCGCACCTTGGGAGCGCCGGTCACGGTGCCGGCCGGGAAGCAGGCCATCAATGCATCGAAGCGGTCCAGCCCGGGGCGAAGTCGACCCTGCAAGGTGGACACCAGGTGCATGACGTGGGAATAGCGCTCCACGAACATCAGATCCACCAGCTCCACGCTGCCGTACTCGCAAACCTTGCCCAGGTCGTTGCGGCCCAGGTCTACCAGCATGATGTGCTCGGCCCGCTCCTTGGCGTCGGCCTTGAGTTCTTCCGCCAGGAGTGCATCCTCGTCGTCATGGCGGCCCCTCGGGCGTGTTCCCGCGATGGGACGGTAATAGGCCTTCCCCTCCGAGATCTTGACCAGCCTCTCGGGAGAGGAGCCAATCACCGAGAAACCGTTGAGGCGCAGGTAGAACATGTAGGGCGATGGATTCACCATGCGGAGGGCGCGATAGATGGTGAAGGGATCGGCCTCCACCTCCACCGTAAACCGCTGCGAGAGGACTACCTGGAAGATATCCCCGGCCTTGATGTATTCCTTGGCCCGCTCGACGGCCTCGAGAAACCCGTCCTTGGTGAAATTCGACCGCACCTGGAGGGAGCCCCGGTTGGAGGAAGAGGGGGCAGGCGCAGGCCGCGGCCGATTCAACCGGTGTTCCAGGGCCTCGATTTCCGAGAGGGCCTTCCGGTACTTGACTTCCAGCGGCTCGGGTCCGTCCTCGGTGAAGACGTTGGCAATGATCAGGATCTGCTGCCGGACATGGTCGAATGCCAGGATGTTGGAGAAGTACATCAGGACCGATTCGTCCAGATTCAGCTCGTCCTGCCCGGATTGAGGAATGTTCTCGATCCAGCGAACCGTGTCGTAGGCAAAGTACCCCACCGCTCCTCCGGTGAAGGGCGGCAATCCCGGGACCCTGACGGTGCGGTAGCCGTCGGTGGTCTTCCGCATGACCTCCAGCAGGCGACCCTTCCGTTGCTCCACCTCGCCGTTCCGCTTGATCTCAACCGTCTCTCCCCTCGAGGAGAAGGTGAGATAGGGGTTGCACCCCAGAAAGGAGTAGCGCGCAATCTTCTCGCCCCCCTCGACGCTCTCCAGCAGGAAGGCGCTGGAGGTTGAACCCTGAATCTTGAGAAAGGCCAGCACCGGCGTGAGCAGGTCCGCGGTGACTGCCTTGTAGACCGGGACGATGTTGCCTTGCCTGCAGTAGGCGGTGAACTGGTTGTAATCGGGTTCAATCATGGATGAAGATGGCCGCGAGGATTGTTTCCCCGAGGAAGGCGCGGGGGTGTCTCCCTGACCCCGCGGATGGGTATGCCGCTCGTGGCTGCGCGCCTGGGACGTGACCGTCATTTCTGCTCCGGCGGAGAGGCCGGCCCTTTCCCGGATCTCTTGTCGAGCTCGCCCAGCACCTCTTCGAACTCAACCTCCTCGTTGGCCAGCAACACCAGCAGATGATAGAAGAGGTCGGCGCTCTCCGCGGTCAACTCCTTCCTGGATCGATTCTTGGCCGCGATGATGGTCTCGGCAGACTCCTCGCCGATCTTCTTGAGAATCTTGTCCCGTCCCTGGGTGAAGAGATAGCTGGTGTAGGACCCTTCGGGGCGGTGCTTGCGGCGGTCCTTGATGGTCGTTATCAGCCGATCCACCGTTTCCGGAAACCGGCCGAGCGGCGTTTCTCCTCCCGGGTCGGCGGTAAAGAGCCGGTGGTGAAAGCAGGTCTGCGCCCCGGTGTGGCAGGCCGGCCCCCTGGGATGAACCAGCACCAGCAGCGCATCTCCGTCACAGTCCAGGTGTATCTCGGTAATCTTCTGGGTGTTTCCGGAGGTCTCGCCCTTGTGCCAGACCTCCTGGCGGCTGCGACTCCAGAACCAGGTCTCGCCTCGGGTCAGCGTCAGCTTGGCCGTTTCCCGATTCATGTAGGCCACCGTCAGGATCTGCCGGGTGGAGTCATCCTGCACGATGGCCGGGATCAGGCCGTTGGCATCGAATTTCATCCGGGAGACGATCTCCTCGGCTTGCTTGGGTGACATGATTTCTTCCCGAAAGCTCATCGAACCACCACTCCACGCGCCCTGAGATAGTCCTTGGCCTGCTGGAGGGTGTGGGTGCCGAAGTGAAAGATGGAAGCCGCCAGGGCGGCGTGGGCGCCACCCAGGGTCAGGCCCTGGAAGAGGTGTTCCAAAGTCCCCACTCCTCCCGACGCGATTACTGGAATCCCTACCCGGGAGGTCACGGCCTGCAGCAGCTCCAGGTCATAGCCCACCTGGGTGCCGTCCCGGTCCATGCTGGTCAGCAGGATTTCGCCGGCCCCCAGGGATTCCGCCTGCTCGGCCCAGTCCAGGGCATCCAGGCCGGTGGGCGTGCGACCGCCATGGATATAAATTTCCCAGGCGGGACCGGGGGCGGCAGCGGTCCGCTTGGCGTCGATGGCAACCACCATGCATTGGCTGCCGAATTTCTCGGCTCCCGCCCGGACCAGTTGCGGATTCTTCACGGCTGCCGTGTTCAGGGACACCTTGTCGGCGCCGGCATGCAAAATTTTCTGAACGTCGCCGGTGTCGCGAATTCCTCCCCCGACCGTAAAGGGAATGAATATGGACTCGGCAACCCGCTGAACCACCTCCACCATGGTGTGGCGGTCATCGGAAGAGGCTGTAATGTCCAGAAAGACCAGTTCGTCGGCGCCCTGCCGGTCGTATCGCTTCCCGCACTCGACCGGGTCACCGGCATCCACCAGATCCACGAAATGGACCCCCTTGACCACGCGCCCCCGGTCCACGTCCAGGCAGGGAATAATGCGCTTCGCCAGCATAATTCTTTTCGCTCCGTCGAATCAACCGCCGCGGGCAACCCTGGTGGTTGCCCCTGAAACAATCCCCTGTGCCTGGTGACTTGAAACCGGTTCGAAGTCAAACACGGGTGGAATTCCGATTAGCATCGATGTTTAATTCATGGCCCTTCTCGATTGACCTGTCCTGTAGCCTAGGCAGCCGCTGTGCCCAAACCCCGATTCCCAGTCAGAGTCGTGGGGGGCAGAGGCCCGCTAATCCGCGACCGCCGACAGCGCCGCCCCCAGGGAAAACCTCCCTTCGTACAAGGCTTTTCCCACGATCACCCCTTCCACACCGCTTGACTCCAGGTGCTTGAGCCGGGACAAATCCTGCAGGGAGGAAACCCCCCCGGAGGCAATCACCTTCAATCGGCTCTCCCGAGCCATTTGCCCTGTGGCCTCCAGGTTGGGCCCCTGGAGGGTTCCGTCCTTGCCGATGTCGGTGTAGACGATTCGGTCCACGCCGCGCCGTGCCAGATCCCTGGCGAAGGACAGCGCCTCCAGCGCCTCCAACTGGTTCCATCCCCGGGTGGCCACCCGTCCCCGGCGGGCGTCCAGCCCCACGACCACCTGGCCGGGATGCCGGCTCAAGGCTTCCTCCACCAGGTCGGGCCGTTCCACCGCGACCGTGCCCAGAATCACCCGGGCGGCTCCCGCGGCCAGCAGTTCCCGGATGTCGGACAGGCTTCGCACCCCACCCCCGAACTGCACGGGGATGGGCAAGGCTTCAAAGATCTCCCGGGCTATGCTCCGGTTGTGACCGCCTTGGACCATGGCCCCGTCCAGGTCGACCAGGTGAAGCCAGGAGGCGCCCTGCTCGCACCATCGGCGGGCGACCACCAGGGGGTCCTCCGAGTAGACCGTTTCGTGCTCCGCCCGCCCCTGGACCAGCCGAACGCATTTGCCGCGACGCATGTCCACGGCCGGGAAGATAATCATCCGAGTGCCCTGTATCCCCGCCGGTGGACCCCATTCCTTCCGGGCCTGCAAGCCTCTCGGGTCCAACCGGTCATAGCCCGGCAAAATTTCTGAGGATGCGCAAGCCGACGTCCTGGCTTTTTTCGGGATGGAACTGGGTCGCCCACACGTTGCCCTTTCGGGTTACGGCCGTGAAGTCGATCCCGTAGTCGGTGGTGGCCACAACGTGGCCGGCATCGACGGGATCGGCATAGTAGGAATGGACGAAGTAGACGAAACTGCCCTCGGCCACCCCCTCCAGCAGGGGATCGGATTTCACCAGGTGCAACTGGTTCCAACCGATGTGGGGGACCTGTACTTCCGGCGGCAGTCTCCTGACCCTCCCCGGAATGCAGTCCAGCCCGGCGACCGGACCGAATTCTTCGCTCTCGCTGAAAAGCAGTTGCAGACCCAGGCACAGTCCCAGCAGAGGGGTCCCGTCGTCTGCTTTTCCCCGGAGCAGTTCCACCAGCTTCCTGGCGCGGAGATTCTCCATCGCATCCCCGAAGGCGCCCACTCCCGGCAGGATCAGCTTGCGTGCGCTTCGGATCGTCTCGGGATCCTGGCTGATCTGTGACGGGATCTTCAGGCTGCGAAAGGCGTTTTGCACGCTGTGAAGATTGTTGATGGCGTAATCGACGATGGTGATCATCACAGAACGCCCTTGGTGGAGGGCACTCCCTTGACTGCCGGATTCCGGACAGCGGCCAGGGAGAGCGCGCGACCGGCCGACTTGAACATGGCCTCGGCCATGTGGTGGGAGTTTTTCCCGTAGAGGATCTCGATGTGGAGATTCATTCTGCCGTGCACCGCCAGGGCGCGGAAGAATTCCTCCACCAGCTCGGTGTTGAGTTCGCCGACTTTTTCGGCCGGAAACACAACCTTGCAGACCAGGAAGGGGCGCCCGGAATAGTCCACCACGGCCCGCCCCAGGGCTTCATCCATGGGGACATAGGCCATGCCATAGCGGGTGATGCCTTCCTTGGCGCCCAAGGCGCGGTCGATGGCTTGCCCCAGAGCGATTCCCACGTCCTCGACGGTGTGGTGGCCGTCCACCTCCAGGTCGCCCTTGCAGCGCACCTCGAGGTCGAACAAGCCGTGCTTGGCCATCAGGATCAACATGTGATCGAAGAAGTGAATGCCCGTCGAAACCTGGGAGGCTCCCTCCCCATCAAGGTTCAACCTGACCGAAATATCGGTTTCGTTGGTCTTGCGGGATACTTCGGATGTCCGCTGATTCTTCAACCTCCACCTCCTGTGGTCCCGGTCCAATGCTGATCAACCGGCCCCCCTGTCAACTTGCCCCCCCCCAGTCATGTGGTTCATTCAAGAAATAAGAGTGGATAACCCTCATTTGGTTTCCGAAGAGCCTGCCGGGGCGCCTCCCAACACCGGCTCCGCTGGTATGGCCGCTTCCTGTTTCATGATCCGACTCAGGGCTGCCAGAAAGCGGTCGTTCTCCCGGGGCAGACCCACGCTTACCCGCAGAAACTGCTGCAGCATGGGATAGCGGCTGACGTCGCGCACCAGTATTCCCTCCTCGCAAAGGGCCCTGAAGACCATCCCCGGATCGGCAGCCAGCCGAAAGACCATGAAATTGGCCTGGGACGGAAAGGGCTCCACGCCGGGAATACGGCTCAGCCCCTCCCACAGCCGGTCCCGCTCGGCAATCACCCGTTCGATCTGCGGCTTGAGCAGTGCGAAATGCTCCAGCGCCGCCGAGGCCGCCGTCATGGAAAAAACATTGAGATTGTAGGGCAGCTTGGCCTTGGCCACCTGCTCCACCAGTTCCGGACGGCCCAAGAGATAGCCGACCCTCAAAGCGGCCATCGACATCGCCTTCGAAAAGGTCCTGAGCACCACCAGGTTCTCGAATCGTTCCAGAAGCGGCACCACCGACTGGCCGCTGAACTCGTGGTAGGCCTCGTCGACCACCACCAATCCACCCGCCCGGCGCAGGATGCTCTCGAGGTCGCCGCGATCCAACACTCCACCGGTGGGATTGTTGGGCGAACAGAGGATGGTCAGATCCGCTTCCCGGGCCTCTCTCGCCAAGCGCGGTCCGTCGAACTCCAGATCCGGCCTGAGGGGCACTTCCCGGCAGTCCCCACACAGAATCCGGGCGAACATCCCATAAAGGGTGAAGGTGGGCTGAGGGATCACCACCCTCTTGCCTTTCTCCACCACCACCACCATCAGGGCCTCGATCAATTCATTGGACCCGTTCCCCACCAGCACTCCCTCCTTCTTCCAATGGCTGAAGTCAGCCAACCGGGAGATGAGGGAGGCCGGCACAAAGTCCGGATAGCGGCACCAGGCTGTCTCGGACACCGCCTGGTGCACCGCCCGCTTGACCGCCTCGGGCATATCGAAGGGGTTTTCGTTCTGGTTGATCTTTACGGGCGCCTTGAAGTGCTTGAGCGTGTAGGGCCGCAGGTCCCTTACCGCCGGCTTGATGGTGGAAAGAGGATCACCCACGGCTGCCCCCGGAAGCTGGGGGCGGCAGACTCACGGCCTTGACCTCGGATTGGAAGCCGACCCTGCGGTGGCTGCCGTCGCAAAAGGGTTTTCTGTCGGAGTGGCCACAGCGGCAAAGGGATATGGCAGTGCGACCGCCGAGGTCGAAGGCCTGCCCCTGGGCGTCGTAGATGGTGAATTCCCCCGTGATTCTCAAGGAGCCGTGATTGTTCACCGTCAGCTTGGTGTCCGCCATTGCAACTCTCCTCTCGTGCCCACTCGAAGTACCGATGCGCGGTCCTGCGCTGCCGCCACGCCAACGGCGCCAAACGTCTATGATAGCAGATCCGCCGAGGGACAAAATCTTCTTCATCGAAGGGATCTGCGGTGAACCGCGACAGGGGGAAAAGAGGTATCCACGAAGGGACACGACGGACCGCGAAGGGCCACCAAGGGGCCGAGGTTATCCCCGACGGGGCAGAATCAATCTAGAAGGACCAACCATTGAGCCGTTTTCCCCATTCGCCGGGCGGCGGGAGCTTACCCGGGAGACGCCGGGGGAGAGGTCACTCGCGGGGCAAGTCGGCGCCCCTCCCGGTCGATGGGCTTGACCCTCTTCGATGGATCTTGATATACAGGCTTTCCTTGCGTTGAAAACGAACGGCATTACCGGAAGGGATGCGGCACCCCTTCCTGAGCCCAGCCGTTCCCGACCGGCAAGCCTCCGGGATTTGGCCTCCACACCGGCCAGAGAGCGAACCCATGGTCCGGAAGATCCATGTAGCCCTGATCGGTTACCAGTTCATGGGAAAGGCCCACAGCAACGCCTACCGTCAGATGCAGCACTTTTTCAGTCCTCCGGCCCTGCCGGTCATGAAGGTGATCTGCGGCCGCAACCGGGCCGGAGTCAGCACCGCCGCCGACCGGTTGGGATGGCGGGAGTGGAGCACCTCCTGGGAAGAGGTGGTGAATCGACCCGACATCGACCTGGTCGACATCGCCACGCCGGGCGACACCCACCTGCCGATCTGCCTGGCCGCCGCCAAAGCCGGCAAGGCGATCCTGTGCGAAAAGCCCTTGGCCAACAGTTTGAGCGAAGCCCGAAAGATGCTGGCTGCCGTTCGCCAGGGCGGTGTGCCGCACATGCTTTGTCACAACTACCGCAAGGTGCCGGCCGTGGCCCTGGCCAAGGAGCTCATTGACGGCGGTGAACTGGGGTCCATTCGTCATTTTCGGGGCACCTACCTGCAGGACTGGTCCATGAGCCCCGAGCTGCCGCTTCTCTGGAGGTTCGACCAACGAAAGTCCGGCAGTGGAGCCCTGGGCGACCTGGGATCCCACTTGATCGACCTGGCCCGCTTTCTGGTCGGCGAAATCCGCGCGGTCTCGGGCCTGCTGGAAACCTTCGTCAAGCAGCGCCCCCTGCCGGATCAGCCCACCAGGAAGGGCCGGGTAACGGTCGACGACGCCAGCCTGGCGCTGCTTCGATTCGCCAACGGCGCGGTGGGCAGCATCGAAGCCACCCGGTTCGCGCCCGGCCGCAAGAACTACAACGCTTTCGAGATCAACGGCAGCCTGGGCAGCCTGACCTTCAACCTGGAGCGTCTCAACGAGCTCAGACTCTTCCTGTGCAAGGATGCCCGGCACTCCCAGGGATTCAAGGACATCCTGGTTACCGAATCCTTTCACCCCTACATGAACTGGTGGCCTCCCGGACACGTCATCGGCTATGAGCACACCTTCGTTCACATTGTCCATGACCTGATGCAGGCCATGGCGCGGAACCAGCCCCCCTCACCCGACTTCCAGGACGGTGTGGCGAACCAGAGAGTGCTCCAGGCCATCCAGGAAAGCGCACAGTCCAGACAATGGATCTCGCTGCGGCCCCGGTAGCCCTGGAGCCGGACGATGCCGGCGAGGCGGCCGCATCGAACCCCGACCCCAACCCGGAGGAAGACAATGGCAAGACCCGTCACACTGTTCACCGGCCAATGGGCCGATATGCCTCTGGAAGCCCTGGCCAGGCAGGCAGGCCAGTGGGGGTTCGACGGCCTGGAACTGGCTTGCTGGGGCGACCACTTCGAAGTGGACCGAGCCCTGGAGAGCGACGGCTATGTGCGTGAGAAGCGGGCTCTGCTGGATGGGCTGGGTCTGAGCTGCCTGGCCATCAGCAACCACCTGGTGGGTCAGTGCACCTGCGATCCCATCGACGCCCGGCACAAGGACATCCTCCCCGGCCGCATCTGGGGGGACGGAGATCCGGAAGGAGTCCGCCGGCGTGCCGCCGAGGAGATGAAAGCCACCGCTCGCGCGGCCAAGCTTTTCGGAGTCGACACGGTCAACGGATTTACCGGCAGCAGTGTCTGGGCCAAGCTCTACTTCTTTCCGCCCACTTCCCAGAGCCACATCGATTCCGGCTACCGCGACTTCGCCGAACGCTGGCTCCCCATTCTGGAGGTATTTCAGGAACAGCAGGTCCGCTTCGCCCTGGAGGTTCACCCGACCGAGATCGCCTACGACATTGTGACCGCTCACCGGGCACTGGAGGCCATCCGGCACCACCCCAGCTTCGGATTCAATTTCGATCCCAGCCACCTCATACCCCAGCTCATCAACCCCGTCTTTTTCCTCGATGACTTCAAGGACCGCATCTTTCACGTCCACATCAAGGACGCCCGGGTTCAAGCGGACGGCCGCAGCAGCATTCTCTCCTCCCATCTCGACTTCGGGGACCATCGACGGGGCTGGGATTTCGTCTCCCCGGGCAGAGGCGGAGTCCAGTGGGACCAGGTGATGCGGGCACTCAATCGCATCGGCTACCAGGGACCGCTTTCCATCGAGTGGGAAGACTCCGGCATGGACCGCAACTGGGGGGCCCCCGAGGCTCTGGCGATGGTCCGCCGGCAGGACTTTGCCCCCTCCGGGGTGGCCTTCGACGCCGCCTTTTCCGGCGATTGACAGGTCGCCTCGCTGGATGTCCCCTCTTGAGCGGAGCGCAGGCACCCAGTGCCTGCAGCCATTGGTCGTTCAACCGATGAGAGAGTGTGCTAGTGTCTAGTCAGTGGAGAATATCATGACCACCTACACCCTCGACACCCACGCCACGATCAAACAGCTTGAAAACGCCGGAATGGATACCCGACAGGCTGAAGCCGTCGTTGCCGCTATCAGCCGCTCGGACGTCGAGTTGGCGACCAAGCAAGACCTCGCCGTTCTCAAAGCCGACATATGGCGCATTGGCGCTTCCATTGCCGGAGGCGCCGTTCTACTCAACAGGTTCCTCGACTGGGTTATCCGCTAGGTCGGCAACCAGGACAGTCATCATCTCCCCGCTAACCGTAGACAGGACCTCCCTGAATATCTTTGCCAAGGCCCCCGTCCCGGGGACGGTCAAGACCCGCATGTCCCCCCCCTTGTCGCCGGCGCAATGCCTGCGCCTGCACGAGGCCCTGCTGAACCACACCGTTGCCCGAATGCGGCCTCTCATGGCTCTCGGGGTGGAGGCAAGCCTTTGCCTTACCGGAACGCTGCAGCAAGCGCTGGAGCATGCCGGACGGATGGACGCGCGAGGCTTCGAGCTGGACGTCCAGCGCGGCTCCAATTTGGGGGAGCGTCTCAGCCACGCGCTCACGACCCGAGTCCGCCAGGGTTTTTCAAAGGTCATCTTCGTCGGCACCGACTGCCCCTGTCTGGGATCGAAGACGGTCCGGGACGCCATCCGAGCCCTGAACCGGCGGGAGGTGGTCATCGGCCCGGCTCAGGACGGCGGATACTACCTGATCGGGTTTGCCGCCTGCCTTCCCGAAATCCTGCAGGGAATTCCCTGGGGAACTCCGGCGGTCCATGAGACCACCCTGGACCGGCTCAGGCGAAGGGGAGTGCGCTGGAAATCACTGCAACCCCAGGCAGACCTGGACACCTTCGGCGACCTGAAGCAATTCTATCGCCAGGCCTGCCCGGGAAATAGCCGGGAGGACGGGATCGATCCGGCTTTTTTTGCTACCATGGAAGGGCTGATTCTCGAGGCAGATCACGATTTCTGAAGCTGGACCCGCGGCGATGTTTCGATCCACATCCGCAGGAATCCTGTTCATCGGCCTCAGCCTGCAGGCGCCGGTTCAGGCAGCCGAGGTTGCCGGCCGAGTCACCGATTCCCACACCGGGGAGGGTATCCCCCAAGCCGTTGTCCGGGCCCTGGCCCTGGACCCGGGGCAACCGTCGGCTCAGGCTCTGACCGGCCGGCAGGGGCGCTATCTCCTGGACCTGCTGCGGGGACGCTACCGGATCCAGGTCGAAGTCCCCGATTCCAACTACCTCCCCAGGCAGTACGGCGGATCGGGGGATGCGGAAGGCGGCGACATCCTTCACATCCCCACTTTCGATTCGTTCATCGTTCTGGACCTGGCGCTCACCATGGGCGGCTCGGTTGCCGGCCGGGTGAAGGGTGAGAGAGAGATCCCCCTGGCCGAGGTCACCGTCCAGGCCGAGTCGGCCCATCATCGTGTCTCCACCTCGACCGGGGAAGACGGGAGCTATCTCCTGCCGAGGCTGCCCCCCGGCGAATTCCTCCTTTCCGCCGGGACTCGGGACCAGCGATACGTATCCGCCTACTATCCGGAGGCCACAGACCGCCAGGACGCGCGACCCGTGGCCGTGGAGCAACGCCGCAACCTCACCGGGATCGACTTTGTGCTGCAACGGGCAGGGGCCATCCGAGGCCGGATTCGGACTCTCGAGGGAATGGAGCCGCTGGAGGGAGTCCGGGTGGTTGCCGAGAAAGAGGGGTCTTCCCCAATCTCCCGTATCGCCGCCAGCGATTCACTGGGGCGATATCGGCTGGCCGGCCTTTCGCCGGGCTCCTACGTGCTGTCGGCAGGCCTCCCCGAAGGAGAAGACGGGCCCGGCCGGCAACAGCCAGGCTGGCTGCCCCAGTTCTATCCCCAACAGTTCATTCGGGAATCGGCAGTCGCTGTCGATGTCGAGCCGGGTCTCACCCTTTCCGATATCGACTTCACCCTCTTGCAGGAGTGCTGGATCAGCGGGAAGGTCGTGACACTGGGAGACGAGGAGCCCCTGGAGGAAGTGCAGGTGATTCCGCAACCGGTCATCCTGCCGGGTTTTTATCCAACGCGAACCCAAACCGATCGGTCGGGAGCCTTCCTGCTTCAGGGACTGCCCCCGGGAGACTACACCCTGGGCATGCTGCTCCCGGCCAGGCACCGGCGGCTCATCCAGGTCTACTACCGGGACAAGCTGAGCCTGGACAGGGCGGACAGGATCGAGCTGGAGGAAGGGAAGGCCCTCCGGGACATCGACTTCAATCTGACGGCCGGAGCCAGTCTCCGCGGCAGGGTTCGTATCGAGGAGCCCGAATATCAATGGGACTCCTCAAGAGACGTCGTCGAGCTGGCACGACTGGATTTCGATCCCAGGGGGTCCGAGGACCGGCAGTTGAGGGTCGGGGAGGACGGTTCATTCCGGGTGGACGGAACTCCCGGGGGGCGCTACTCCCTGACCCCCAGGCTCTCGGACCCCAATCTGATCGCACTGCGGTCGCCGCTGCCGCGGGTGGTGACGGTGGTTGAAGGGGACCTCCTGCAAGAGTTGGACTTCGCCTTCAGACTGGGCGGCTCCATCTCGGGCTCGGTCGAGTCGGCGAGCGACGCCCCAGGCTTGAACCAGTTGCAGATCGTCCTCATCAATTTCGTCGAGAACACCTCCTCGGTGTTCGACGTTCCCTCGCCCCAATACACCCTGGCCGGGCTTTCCCCGGGCCGCTACTTTCTGGCGCTCCGTTCCAGGCCCGACGCCACCCACCCCAGTCGAGGCTACGGGATTTCCCAGGTATTCGACTCCAGGCTGGTCGAGGTGGTCAAGGGAGCCGGCACTTCGAACGTAGACCTGAGTGTGCGCCGGTCCGCGGGCGAGCAATCTCGGTTTTGAGGCAGGTTCCTCACCGGCGCCGAAGCCGATGGTAACCGGTTGAGTCGTGGTATATCATGACCGCGCCCAACAGCTTTCCCTTGAAGCACCGCAACCGACCTCCCGATTCCGTTCACACCGGAGAATCCTGATGAAGCCGGCTCTTCGAATCCTGGCGTCCTTGCTGCTGCCTCTGGTCCTTTGCCTCCCGGCCGCCGCCGTCAAGTGGGCTCCCGTCGAGCCGGCCCACCTGGCTGCGCAAAGTCCCCGAATCGACCCCGATGCCGACGCCGAGGCAGTGTTCTGGCGGACCTGGGTGACGGATCAAATGATCGGAGGGCGGCAGCCGCAGAACATCAAGGAGCAGTACCTCCGCATCAAGATCTTCACCGAGCGCGGCGTGCAGGAGCACGCCACTATCGACTTGCTGTCGGCAACCGACGAGATTCGCATCGGCGACCTGCGTGCGCGGACCATCAAGTCCGACGGCCGCATCCTGGAGGTTCCCGGTCGTTCCATCTTCGAGCGGACGGTGGCCAGGACCGGCGGAATCAAGGTCAGGTTCAAGTCCTTCTCCATGCCGGGGGTGGAACCGGGAGACATCGTCGAGTACCAGTGGAAACAGTATCGCGACGACTATTTCTCCCAGTATTCCCGTCTCTATTTTCAGCGGGACATCCCTTCCTGGGAGGTCACCTACCACGTCAAGCCCTCGGACTATGCCTGGGAGCGATTGGGATACCTGATGGGTTTCCAGGTGTTCAACGTCAGGAGCGAGGGAATCCGGGAAATGCCCGGGGGGTGGCAGTCCATCACGGTGCAGGACGTTCAGGCTTTCCGGCGAGAAGCCCGAATGCCTCCCGAGGACAACCTCCGCTCCTGGATGCTGCTGTTCTACTCCAAGAAACGCAAGTTCAAGCCGGACAAGTATTGGAGCGAACTGGGAAAAGCCATTCGCCACGAAATCAGGAACGAGGTCAAGGTCGACGGCGCCATCAAGAAGAAAGCCGCCGAGCTGACCGCGGGTCTGTCCTCACCCACCGAGAAAATCGATCGCATCCTCGACTTCTGCCTCAACCGGATCAAGAGCATCTACCACGACCGCTCCGGGGTGACTGCCGAGCAGCGCCTGAAACTGAAGCCCCGCAAGAAGCCGTCCGACACCCTGAAGCAAGGAATGGGAACGCACCGCGACATCAACAAGCTGTTCACCGCCCTCTTGAACGCCTCCGGAATACGGGCCTATATCGCCCTGGCCGCCGGACGGGACGACTTCTTTTTCAACTCCCAATTCATGGACCCTTATTTCCTGGACCGCATGCAGGTGGCGGTAGAGCTCAACGGCAACTGGAAATTCTACGATCCATCCTCTCCCTACCTGGAACCCGGCATGCTGCTGTGGCCCGAGGAGGGCGTCGAATCGCTGATCCTCCACCGGAAGCAACCCTTTTTCCAGAAGACTCCTTCCTCCGGTCCCGAAAAGAGTCGGATTCACCGCAAAGCGAGTTTCAAGCTGCAGGAGGACGGAACTCTGGAAGGAACGGTGGAGATGGTCTTCCACGGCCACTCGGGGGTGTCCAGCAAGAACCTGTATGACGCTCTCGCCCCGGAGGAGCAGCAGGAGGACATTGCTGAGCGGGTGCAGAAACGGTTGCAATCCGCCGAAGTAACCGAGGTCGAGATCCTGAACGCCAAAGCTGTCCGGGCCCCCTTCTCGGTGCGCTACAGGATTCGGGTGCCGGGCTATGCCCAGGGGGTCGGCAGGCGTCTGCTGCTGCAGCCGGCCTTTTTCCAAATGAACAAGCCCGCGGAGTTCGAAACCAGCCAGCGCCTCTACGATATCTATTTCCGCTACCCCTGGACCGAGACGGACGAGGTCTCCATCGAGCTGCCGCAGACCCACCGCCTGGAGCGGATCTCATCCCCAAGACCCTTCACCATGAGAGGCGTAGGGAAATATGAGGCCAGCCTGGAGTCAAGCGACGGCAACGGGTTGACCTACCGCCGCAGTTTTCGCTTCGGAGACAACGGAAACATACTGTTCCGCTCAGACGCCTATCCCCAAATCAAGCGAACCTTCGATTACATCCACCGCCAGGACAACCATGTGCTCACGCTCACCCGCAGACCGCCGGCGGATTGACCGGTGGCGGGTCAAGCCGTGGGCGGCCGCCCTGGTCCTGGCCTGCATTGCCTCCCCCTCCGTGGCTGCCAAACGGGCCCCTTCCTGGCTCACTGAGCTGGCCTCCAGCCAAGTCCCGGAATACGACAGCGAGGTGGGAGCCGTCGTTCTTCTCGACGAAACCACCGTGACCGTCGAGCCGGATGGCAAGGTCACCACCTCGGTGCGGAAGGCCGTCAAGGTCCTGACCCGGGAAGGCCGACGGAAAGCTCGCGGGACTGTGATCTATGGCAGCGACAGCGGCAAGGTCCGCCGGCTCGAGGCCTGGATGCTCTACCCCTCCGGCGCTTCGAAAACCTATCGCAAGAAGGACATTGTCGATGTCTCGCTGGTGGAAGACGATGTCTACGATGTCTATGACGAGTCGCGGGAGTCGTCCATCCGTGGCATGGCCGACGCCGATACGGGTTCAGTGTTCGGCTACGAATCGGTCCTGGAAGACCGGTCGGTTTTTACCCAGTTCAGCTTCAGCTTTCAGAACGATCTGCCGGCTCTGCTCTCCCGCTTCCGCCTGGAGCTGCCTTCGGGCTGGACGGCTGAATCGGTCACGGACAACCACGCACCCATTGAGCCCCTGGTGAACGGCTCCTCCTACACCTGGCAACTGGAACGCCTGCCCCCGGTCTCGGAGGAACCCGCCCGGCCCGGGCTGAGGTCGATCGTACCCCGGATCAACGTCAGCTACTTTCCTCCCTCCCAGGTCAAGGCCGCCGGGCCGACCTTCCGCGAGTGGGGCCAGGTTTCTGCCTGGCTGGCCTCCCTTGCCGACCCCCGGGCCAGGCCCGACCGGGCCGTCATCGCCAAGGCGCAGGACCTGACCGCGGGAAAGGCAAGCCAGCTCGAGAAAATCGAGGCCATCGCCGATTTCTCCCAGCGCATCAAGTACGCCTCCATCCAATTGGGGGTCGGGCGCGGCGGCGGATACCAGCCCAGTCCCGCGGGGGAGACGCTGCAAAAGGCCTATGGAGACTGCAAGGACAAGGTCAACCTCATGCGCTCGCTGTTGGCGGCGGTGGGCGTCGAGTCCTACCCGGTAGCGATCTTTTCCGGCAATCGCCGTTATGTGCGGCCCGATTGGCCCTCTCCGCAGCAATTCAACCACGTCATCATCGCCGTCAGGTTTTCTGGAGAGCTGGAAGCGCCCGCTGTAGCCTCGGCCGGCGATTGGGGGAAACTCCTTCTGTTCGACCCGACCGACCGCTACACGCCCTTGGGCTACCTTCCCGCCCACCAGCAGGACAGCCTGGCGCTGCTGGTCAGGCCCAGGGGGGGTGAACTGCTGCGCGCCCCGGCTTCCCCTCCCCAAGCCAACCTCCTCAAACGCCACGTCACCATGAGCCTGTCCCATGACGGATCGATCGGCTGTCAGATTCGGGAGCAGTTGGAAGGGAGCGCCGCCAGCAGGAATCGCCGCCTTCACAGAAGCCTGGGGAACAGGGACTACCGCAGGGTCATCGAGCGTTGGGTCTCCCGGGGCGCTCCGGGGGCCAACGTGTCCAGCATCGAAGCCGGCGAGCGGAATCGGGGCGGTTTTTTCGTGGACGTCGATTTCACCGCGCTTGCCTACGGGAGAACGGTGGGCCGGTATCTCCTTATCTTCAAGCCGGCCGTGGCGCCCCATCGAGGGTTCACCTATCTGAACCAGACCGAGCGCAGGTACGCCGTCGTCCTGGAAGCCGACAGCTTCCAGGAAACCGTGGAGGTGGATCTTCCCCTGGGATTCACGGTGGATGAGATGCCGGAGCCCGTGGCGCTCGCCACCCCGTTCGGACGCTACCGCGCCGACTGGCGCGTCGAAGCCGGCAAGCTCTTCTTCAAGCGCCATCTCGAACTCGACAACGCCGTGGTTCCACCAGAGGACTACGCCTCGGTGAAGGAGTTCTTCGACCGGATGATCGCGGCCGACCAGGCGCCGGTGGTGCTGATGAGGCAGTAAAAGGCAGTGGAGAGTGGAGAGTGGAGAGTTACTTGATCGGTACGTAGAGCATATTGTCGACCTCGGCGCAGTCTTTCAACAAGCGTAAACAGATCATCAGGCGGTTGCCTGTTGCCCAATCCCTCGGCTGACCACTCTCCCCTCCCAACTCTTCACTCCCCACTCCCCACTCTCCACTCCCCACTCTCCACTCTTCACTCTCCACTCTTCACTCTCCACTCGAAAGAGTGGTTATCCCTTGACAGGCAGTCGGGGATTTACCTACCATCCTGCCATTATCGACGCACCCAAGGGGGGTGAAACAGAGTGGCGGAAGTCAGGGTTCAAGAGGGCGAAAGCCTGGAAAACGCCTTGCGGCGCTTCAAGCGCAAGGTCCAGACCGAAGACATCATCAAGGAAGTAAAGCGGCACTCCTTTTATCTGAAACCGGGCGAAAAAAAACGGGTCAAGCAGGCCTTGGCTCGCAAGCGGAGCCGAAAAAAGCAGCGAAGAGACGCCGAGTCGCGCTGACGAAGACAATCCCGTTCTCATCACCTCCCCGGTGACGGGGGCGGGTTCCCCGCCTGGACCGCGGTAACCACCGCGGTGTTGACGATGTCCTGGGCCGTGCAGCCCCTGGACAGGTCGTTGGCAGGTTTTTTCAATCCTTGCAGCACCGGACCGACGGCTTGGGCGCCGGCCAGGCGCTCCACCAGCTTGTAGGCGATGTTGCCTGCCTGCAAGTCCGGGAAGATGAGCGTGTTGGCCTGTCCGGCCACGGGGCTTTGCGGCGCTTTCCGACGACCGATCTCCTCTATCAGGGCCGTATCCACCTGCAGTTCACCGTCCACCTGCAAGCCGGGATAACGCTCTCGGGCGGTGAGGGTTGCCTCCACCACCTTGTCCACCAGGGGGTGGCGGGCGCTTCCCTTGCTGGAGAACGAGAGCATGGCCACCCTGGGTTCCACCCCCAGCAGCGCCCGGGTGCTGTGGGCTGTCGCCATGGCGATATCCGCCAACTGGGAAGCATCCGGATTGGGCACCACGGCGCAGTCGGCAAAGATCAGGGGATGCTCCTCCCGGCCGGAACCTCCCGGCAGAAGCATCAGAAAAAAGCTGGAGACCAGGGAACAACCGTCCTGCAGCCCGATGCACCGCAAGGCCGCCCGGACCGTCTCGGCCGTGGTATGGCTTGCCCCGGCCACCGAGCCGTCGGCATCTCCCCAGCTCACCATGGCGTTTCCGAAATAGAGGGGGTGTTCCAGTTGTCGGGCCGCCTCCTGCCGGGTGACGCCCTTGGACTTCATGCTGTCATGGTAGAGCCCGGCGTAGTGGTTCAACCTGTGCGAGCGCCCGGGGTCGATGATCCCGACCGATTCCGGGTTCAAACCCAGGGCCTTGCCCTTCTCCGCGATGACGCCAGGGTCCCCCAGGAGAGTCAGCCGCATCAACCCATGGTCCTGAATCCTGGCGGCCGCTTCCAGTATGCGCTCGTCGGTTCCTTCCGGCAGCACGATATGCTTGCCGGCTGCGGCGGCCCTGCGGCTCAACTGCTCCAGAACGGATGACTTGATCAAGGCGATTCCTCGCTCACCTGCCAGATTCCAGCCGCTTTCCCAAGCGCTCCTCGGCGGCCTTGAACTCCGGGTCGGGACGCAATTGACGGGCTTGCCGATAGGAGTCCAGGGCTTGCCGGAAATCTCCCGTTTTTTCCCGGCAAAACCCCAATGCGTAGTGGATGTCCGGATTGCCGGGATCTTCTTCAACGGCCTCTTCCAGGGCCACGCTCCCTTCCGGGTACCGGTGCAATCCAATGAGAGCCTGCCCCAGACTGTAGAGGATCCCCGGATGCTTTCTGTCGAAAGCAACGACTTTGCGAAAGTGTCTCTCGGCATTGGGAAAAGCCGTCAATCCCAAGTGGCCCCTGCCCGCCAGGTGGTGCGCCGCCAGGCTGTCCGGACTCAGGGCCAGCGCCTCCTCCGCCAGGGCCACGGCCCGGTCGAAATGGTTTGCCTTGGCCGCGCCGCCTTCGGTTGCCGAGAGCCGCAAGCGGACTTCGCCCAGGGACACCAGGACTTCCGGTTGGCCGCGGTTGAGTTTCAAAGACCGCTCCAAGGCCGCCAGGGCTTCCGGAATCCGCCCCAGGCTGTACTCCAGGCTGCCCATTTGCGCAAAGAAGGCGGGCTGCTTGCCTGCAAAGGGTTCGGCCCTCTTGAATTCCCCAAGGGCCAGGTCAGGATGGCCCTGCCGCAACAGAATCGAACCCCGAGAAAAGTGATACTGGAATCTGTGACGATCGGTCTGAATGAACGCCTGCCCCTCGTCAAGCGACTGAAGGGCTCCATCGAAGTTGCCGCGCCCCGCCTGAACCCGGGCCAGGCCCAACTCCGCCTCGAAGTCGGGTTTCAGTTCCAGAGCGCTTTTCAGAAAGGTCTCCGCCTGATCATAGTCGCGCAACTGGTAGTAGCTGAGACCCAGAATTCGAAGGATGAGCGCATCCTGGCGATTCTCCCTGACTTCGGCCAGAAGGACCTCGACGGCTCGACGGTATTTCCCCTGGTGGTAGTAGCTCAGCCCCATGAGCCAATCAGCGGCGGCGGGAAGCGCAACCATCCCGAACACAATCGACAGGCCCAGGGTCCGGGCAATCCGCAATACTGGTCCTCTGCGCGGGAACGCGGGAATCAGGCGTTTCATGGACACTCGGGCCGGCAAGAACGGCGACAGGCGGCAGGGTGAGAACGGCGGGGGCTACTGTCGCAAGCGCCTGCGCTTGGCGTCGATTCCCAGGCGCTTGACCTTGGAGTTGAGCGTGGAGAGGGGCAATCCGAACCGCTCGGCCGCCTCGGTCTGACTCCAATTGACACTCTCCAGCATCTGCAAGATCACATCTCTCTCAAAGGAATCCAGGATTTCGCCGAGCGGCTTGCCGTCCATGGCAGGCATGCCGTTGGTCTTGTGAATCGGTGAAGAAGGCTTGACCTCATGGGAGATCAGATCTCTGGATAAATCGTCAGATGTGCTCAACACCACCGCCCGTTCGATGACATTCTCCAGTTCCCTCACGTTTCCCGGCCAGTCGTATTGCACCAGGAGCCTCATGATCTCGGGAGAAACCGGCCCGAGTGTCTTGTTGTTCTCCTGGCTGAACTTCGTCAAGAAGTGATTGACCAGCAGCGGTATGTCCTCCTTGCGCTCCCGCAGCGGAGGCAGTTGAACGGAAATCACATTCAGGCGGTAGAAAAGGTCTTCCCTGAAGGTGCCTTGCTCCACCAAAGCCTTCAGGTCCACGTTGGTCGCGGCAATGATCCGCGCGTCCACTCTAATGGTGTCCACTCCACCCAGGCGCATGAACTCTTTCTCTTGAATCACCCTTAGCAGCTTGGCCTGAGTCTCCAGCCCTACCGATCCGATCTCGTCAAAGAAGATCGACCCCTGGTCCGCCACCTCGAACAGCCCCTTTTTGGAAGCGACGGCGCTGGTAAAGGCGCCCTTGAGGTGTCCGAAGAGCGTGCTCTCCAGCAGGTCGGCGGGAAGGCTGCCGCTGTTCACCGTCACAAAGGCTTTCTTGGAGCGGCTGCTGTTGGCATGAATCGCCTTGGCGACAAGCTCTTTCCCGGTGCCGCTCTCTCCCTGAATCAGCACCGTGCTCCGGCTCTGAGCCACCTGGGTAACCAGGTCGAACACCTTCACCATCTGCTCGCTCTTGCCAACCATGTTGGCGAATCCCGACTGCTGCTTGAGAGCGCGCTTCAGTTCCCGGTTCTCATACTGAAGCTTGCGCTGTTGAATCCCGTTTCGGATGTCCAACAGGAGCTTTTCGTTATCCCAGGGCTTGGTGACGTAGTCCACCGCTCCGGACTTGATGGCTCGCACCGCATTTTCGATGGTGCCGAAAGCGGTGATCATGATGACGGCGGTTTCCGGGGAGGAACGGCCGATCTCATCCAGCACTTCCAATCCGTTCTTGTCGGGCATCATGACGTCCAGCAGCACCAGGTCGAAAAGGTCGGACTCCAGCTTCTTCAACCCGTCCAGACCGCCCTCAGCCAGGGCCACCTTGTAGTTGGCTTCGGACAGCAGGACCTCGAGACTCTCGCGAATCGCGGGCTCGTCGTCGACCACCAGAATGGATCCGGCGTGCTCAGACATTGGCCACCTTCCTGGCGGCAGGTAACTCCACGATGAATCGTGTGCCCTGACCCGGTTTGGAATCCACCATGATGTTTCCCGAGTGCTCCTGAACGATCCCGTAGGTCACCGAAAGTCCCAACCCGGTGCCCCGTCCCATTTCCTTGGTGGTGAAGAAGGGATCGTAGATCTTCTGCAGGTGCTCCGCGGGAATTCCGTTGCCGGTATCCTCGATCTCGACCCGGAACACGGAATCCGGCGTGGAGGTCCTGACCAGCAATTCTCCCCCGCCGGGCATGGCGTCCTTGGCATTGATGAACAGATTGAGAAACACCTGCTGCAGCTTTCCGGGGTTGCCGTGGACCCGGACGGCGGTGGAGCCCAAATCCGTCCTCAGACGGATCTTGGCTGCCTTGAGCTGGTGCTCCAACAGGGACAACGTTTCGGAAATAACGCCGTTGATCTCCAACTCCCGAAAGGCTGTTCCCTCGGTCCGGGAGAAGTTGAGCAGGCGGTTGGCAATCTCGGAGGCGCGCTTGGACTGCGCCACGATCTTCCCCATCATTTTCGCCTTGGGATCGTCCTCGCTCAACTGCTTGCCCAGCATCTGGCTGTAGGTGGAGATCACCGCCAGCGGTGTATTGACCTCGTGAGCCACACCGGCGGCCAACAGCCCGATCGAAGTCAATTTCTCCGATTGCGCCAGTTGATCTTCCATCTGGACCCGCTCGGTGTTGTCGTCCAGGATGATGATCCGACCGGTGACTCCCCGATCCTTGTCCATGAGAGGGGTAACGGTGGCGTCGACCACGCGCAGGTCCCCGCCAATCTTGAGTCGGCACTTGTAGAGCCGGAAGACCTCGGAATGCCCCGAGGGGTCGGGCCCCATTCGCATCCGCATCTCCCGGACCAGGTTCTCCGGGAGCACCTCGGATACCCTCTTGCCGATGACCTGGTCCTTGGGCACTCCCATCAGGGCTTCCATTTGAGGGTTCCAGCTCTCGATCCGTTCCTCCAGATCCACCACCACCACCCCTACGCTGATGGACTCGACGATGCTCTCACTGTATTCCTTGAGCTGCCGGAGCTCTTCCGCCTTCTGGTGAACGGACGAATACAGCCGGGAATTCTCCAAAGCGATGGCCACGTAGCCGGCGATGGTATGCAGAAGCTCCACGTCCTCGCTGGTGAGCAAGTCGCCTCGATGGGTCCGCCCCAGTCCCAGGTAGGCAATGGTCTCCCCTTTGGCGACACAGGGAAGATAGTAGTGGAGCCCCAGTTGTTCCATGGCTTCACGATGCTCCGGCCTCTCCGCCATGAGACTCCTGAGGTCCTCGTAAAACAGAAAGCCCTTGGCCAGGGAGGGATTCCGGGGATGCAGATAGCCCAGGTCCAAGCCGTGGGGCTCTCTCGGCAGGCCCACCGACTTGGCCAGGCGGAACTGCTGCGAGTGGCCCTCCTCCCCCAGAAAAACGGCCACCTTGTCCACCGAAAGAGTCGTGCTGATCTTTTCGGTCACCGACTCCAGCAGCCGGGAGACGTTCACCTCCGAGCCGAGCTTCTTCCCGAACTCGATCAGGGTCTGCCGGTAGTCGTATCGGTCCCTGTAGAAGTACTGGTCCACCTTGGACTGAATCCAGTTGCGCAAGGGGACAAAGGCAAATCCCGCCACCACCACCGAGATCATGGCGTACCAATTGATGGACTGGGCTCCGGACGCATGGAACACCTGGCTGACGATGGCGAGCAGTCCCAGGTAGAAACCCACGTTGGCCAACGAGGCCAGCGTCGAGGCCATCCCCTTCTTGAAGATGATGTCCACATCCATGAGGCGGAACTTGATGATGGCGTACCCGAAGGTCAGCGGGATCAGCACCAGCGGCAGCACCGTGATCTCCATCCAGACCGTGGGAACGACTCCCATCCAGTAGGGAACGGCATAGACCAGGAAGAAGGGCAGGGTCCCGACGACAGTTCCCATTACGATCCACTTCATCTGCTGCCTCAGGATCTGGTTGGTGCTGGCCCAGTAGGTGTGGGCCAGGGCCAACGTCCCCAGGACGAACAGACCGGCGAAATGGAGCATGTGAAGCCGATCCAGCAGAATCCGGGTCCTCAGCGGCGCCTCGACCAGCAACAGGTTGAAGACGAACAGCACCTGAATCCCGAGCAGCAGCAGGGCCGGCAGGTAGAGGACGATCTTCAGAGGGGCGTAACGCTCCAGGAACGACTTGGGATGGGGGAAGCTCAGACAGAAGTGGAGAAACAGCGGCGGCAGGAACAGCAGGCAGACGGCATCCAGCCAATAGACTCCCCAATCGAAAACGTTCAGCTTCCCGGTATAGGAAAAAGCAAAGACCCCGAAAGAGGCCAGGCAGATGGTGTAGAAGTGCAAAGCCCCTTTGGCTTGCCATCTGCGCAGAAATATAAAGACACCGATGAGAAGATAGAGGAAGCCGACCGATTCCAGAAACCCTTTCAGGCGCAGATTGGTCGGCTGGGGACTGATCACCAGGGTGGTGTCGTAACCGGCCCCCGAGCGTGTCAGGGAGTATTGCACCTTCGACCACACTCCCAGTTGATCCAGTTCCTCCGAAACCTGGGTTGCCCGGGTGATCGGCCTGTCGTTGATGGCCACCAGCACGTCACCCTTGCGAATGCCCGCCCGATCGGCGGCGCCTCCCTCTTCCACGATGAAGGCTTCCACGCCGCGGGAGGTCCTGATCCAACCGCTCCCGTCATCCGGCGTGACATGCTGCCGCTTCTGCCGGATATTCTGGATGCCGATCACCGCCAGGCACGCGGTGAGAAGAACGATCAGAGTCGTCTTGAAGCCGAAATTGGCAACCATTGCCTTGCTCTAGGAAAAACGCGGGCTAGAACTTGAGTCGGATGCCACCCCTCAATGACCGGGGGGTTTGGAGGAATTCGGAGCGTCTTGACTCACTGGCAGCCTCGGTAAAGTCGAACCGATGCTGATCGAAGAGATTGTGGACATCGAGCTGCGCTTCCAGCTCTCCCGGAATGAACCGCCCTACGTAGGGTATGGACTGAGTCACCATGAGACTCAAACCGGGAGCGGAACTCTCGAAATACTCCTGGTAGGGATCGATGAGGGTGAGTGAAACGCCCGAGATATACCGATAGGTCGCGGCCACTCGTGTCCCGGAGGAATTCGCCTGCGCTTTCAACCGGGCCACCATCACGTGATAGTTTCTTGGCGTCAGGTCGAATGCGCCGTGCCCCCACTGCGTCCCTCCTCCGAAGGTGTATCCCAGGTCCGTGTGAACACCGTGACCCAGCGGACGCCCGTAGGCGACTCGAACGCCCTTGGAGGAGGCCGGGACGATACTCCTCGACCCGGCTAGCGCCCAGGCGCTGCCCGGAGAGAACTCATCCGAATAGACCCCCACGGCCAACAGGGACCCGTTGCCCAGCTCGTGGTCCACCGCCATTTCCGTGTGGGTGGCTTCGGTTTGACCCAGGCGCATCCTGCTCCCGAAGGGGTGCAGGAAAGGAGACGAAAATGAAAGCTCTTCCCCGGACTCTGTTGGAACCGTGCGATGGAGCCGCGGCATGGACTTGGTGCGAATGAACGCCACCTGGTAGGCGGGATGGGGCTTCATTCTCAAACCCCAGCGCGGTCGCACCCGCCGAGCCTTCACCGAGGGATCGGTGGCCAGGAGCTCTACCCCGTAAAACGCCGAGATCATCTCGGAGATGGCCACCTCGTCCTCAAAGTCCAGGTTGAAGAGATTGAGCCGCTGAAGGTGCCCCTTTTCGGATGGAACCTGTCGATCCAAGTAGGGGAAGCTGCCCAAGCTCACCCGCAGGGACGGATTGTGCCCCTTCAGGTTTTTCCACCGGATCAGCGAGTCCAGCTCGGTGAAGCCGCTCTCGGAAACCGTTCCGGCCATCAACCATCGGGAGTTCGAATTGAGGTCCTTTACGAAGACGAACTCGGTAAAGGCCCCACCCAGGTCCAACAGGTCCGGATCGGCGGAATAGGCGGTGGAGTAGACGTGAACCGAGCCGCGCCACCCCTGGTCGACCGGAGCCGCCGCTCGGGGCGATTCCAGATCGAGCTCCAGGTCGGCGCGCTGGCCGGTCCCTTGGAATCGCAGAATCGGTCGGGTGGAGGAAGCCATCCTCAACACCGAACCGATGTCCTCCTGCGGGGCAGAGGAACGATCGCCCGGCGCCCCCGGGGAAAGGGTCTGGAGATAGAGATTCTGCAAGCTGAGGTTGAGGCGCTCCATCTTGCCGGCCACCACTTCGATTCCCGACTGCAACATGGGCAGATAGCTGGCCAGGCTGGCGCTCAGAGAGTAGGAACCGGGCAAGAGGTCCTTGATCTCAAAATGACCGAATCCGTCGGTGGTGACCCTCTGAACCACTCGGGGGTTGAAGGCTCCCTGCAGAACGGTAACCAGCACGCCTCCGAGCGGTGTTCCTCGTGAGTCCTTGACGAACCCGGAGATGTACCCGCGGTCGTCCTGTGCCGCCGCCTGGGCGTGCAGGACCCCTCCAGCCAGCAGGGCAATGAGTAGCACGACAGTCGTGTGACCGATTCGCATCGAGCGTTTCCTCGTATTCATTCTTCCGAACCCATGACGCTCCGGGAGGTCAACCCGCATGTCTCACCGGGGGGGCGCGCCGTCTGCAATTGCAAAGTAGTCACAAAAGGTCCGATAAAGTCCTGAATTTGGACGGCCTTCCACAGTGTATCCAGCGACCCGGTGAGACATGCGGGTTTAGTGCACCTCGAAGCGTCCGACCTGGACGACCGAGCGGTCCGACAACTTGTCGGTCACCTTGACCTCCAGGTGGTAGCGGCCGGGTTGCAGGGGCTTGAGCGAGACCTTCCTGGCCAAGGTCATCTGCCGGGAAGCCCCCACCAGCTCCTGCTGGTCCTCCTGTAATCGCGCGATTTCCTCTTTGTCTCTCCTGAAACGGTACTCTATGGTGGCCGAGGGCCGCTTCGTTTCCTGATCCAGGGTCAAGTTGTAGACCTGGAAGTAGATCCCCAGGCTCTGTTCCCGATTGAACTGCTCGCTCACATTGGGATGGACCTTGGTTTCACCGATCACGAACATTCCCCGCCCCACCTGCCGGTCGGGAAGTTTCTCGATGCGGTCGGCCAGGATGAGGCTGCTGGTGGCCAGCCGGTCGTCCTGATACTTGGGCACCACGATTCCGACGTACTCCGTCCCCACGTTGCCGCTGTGCAGGTCTTTGAGCACCAACTCCAGCTTGTAGCGGCCGGAGCGCAAGGGCACGGCGCGCTGATAGAGGGATTTTCCGGCAAGGGTCTTCTTGAACAGGGAGTTCGGAACGTCCTTGGCGACCGAATCCTCGAAGACCTGAACCACGCGGCCGGTGATGGTGGACACCCTTCCGAAGATGTTGGCCTGAGCCCGGCGAACTCCCTCCTGATCCTTGAAAGTCATATCCTTGTGGAGCAGCTCGACGGTGATGGCCGTCAACACGGTATCTTCGGTGATCCTCAGAAAGTCGGTTCGGGAATTGAAGGGGAGCAGGTTGTAGGAAATCTTGGTGTTGACGACCGCCTCCAGGTCGGTGAACTTGACCTTGGGGGGGCGCTGCAGGGCCGCATATTGGGAGAGGCGCTCGAACTGATTGTACCGCCGGCTCCGGCCGCCGGGGGAGGCCCCCAGAGCCATCCCGGAAGGATCGGTGAAGCGGTCCGCCTTGCTGGCCATTCCCATGCTCTCCATGGTGGTCAGCCCGGCGTTGGGGACATACAGCAAGGCGTCCTTCTCGGAGGGATCCATGGTCATGCGGTATTCGCCGGTCATGGTGGGGTCGACGAATTCGATCAGCACTTCATTGCCCAGGTCCGGCCCCTGCAGGTGGCGGTAGCGCCAGATCTCGAAGGGGTAGGTGCTGGTGATTCCTCCGCCTTCGTCGATGGGGCGGGCGTAGCGCCCGCCGCCCGCGTGGGACTCGATCTCGTCGGGGGGGCCGAAGGTGATGTAGATCCGCCCCCGATCCGTCAACCACCCCGGGGTCCCGGATGAAAATCGCTCATTGGCATAGGCGATGCGCCGGTAATGTTCATCCCTGGCCTCGTTCACGGTCGTATCGGGATTGGGGTCCCGCCTCAACCAGAACTGTTCGATGAACTGGTATCTCTCATCGTCGGTGGTCAACTGCCGGAAGGCCTTCTTTTCTTCCTCGGTAATGATGTAACGGGCATCTTCACGAATCCACTTCTTGAGATAGCGATCCGAGGTTTCCCGCTTGAGGGACTTCTCCCGCTGCTCTTCACCCTGGGCCGCCTCCCCGGGGAGTCGACCCGCTATCAGAACCGCGGCCACCCAGCAGAAGAGGATGAACCGGCTTGGCTTGCGCGCTCTCACGGACAGTCCTCTCAGTCCACGTGACATCGGTCGGATTGCGGCACTGGAAAGTGGACTGGAATCTTATTGATTATAGCCCGCAACCGATTGATGTCAATACCATTATAGATTGTCGCGGGGCGCGGGCCTGACGAACGGTCACCGGCCGTGATAGTATGCCGGAACACGGTGGCGAGGGGCCCGAGAGCTGGTGATTTTCCGCCGGTTCCGGGCCGCGCTTCCCGGATAATTCCGAGCTTCCCAACCTTTCCATGACGCCCTCAAAGCGAAAATGCCCCTTGTGCGAGGGCCGCAAGGCCAAGCGGTTTTGTCCGGCCAAGCAGGCCCACATCTGCGCGGTCTGCTGCGGACAAAAGAGAGAGGTGGAGATCGACTGCCCGGCCGACTGTGTCTACCTGCATTCGGGACGGGAATACGAACGGAGCCGAAGGTTCAGGCAGGGTGAAGCGGTCCAACTGACCGAAAGACTGTGGAGCCGAGACTTCCAGGCCAGGAACATGGAGTTGCTCATGGGTCTGTGGACCACCATCGACCAGTCCCGCTCCGAGTTCCCGTCCTTGGTGGATGCCGATGTTCGGGAGGTCCTGGAACGGCTGGCTCGAACCTATCGGACACTTGAAGGCGGCATTTACTACGACCACGTGCCCGACACCCTCACTCGGAAAGCCCTTTACGGATCGCTGAAGTCCCTGTTGGACAAGCGCCGGAAACCCGAGGATCTCTCGGCTTCCACCCCCAAGACAGCCGATGTGCTGGATTGCCTGCAATTGAATCTGGAAATGGCGAACCGCTCCGACCCGTCACGTCCCAGAAGCCGGGAATTCCTGGACTGGCTTTCAACCATGGTGTCGGAAGCCACCAAAGAGCGGCCCCCTCTCGAGGACTCACCCAAAATAGTCCTGCCGTAGTCGGATTGTGGAAAACAACCATTCATCGGATCGTTTCGATAATGCGGTTCAAACTGCGGAGAGGATCGGCAGCCGCGGTTACCGGCCGGCCGATCACCAGGTAGTCGGAGCCGGCCCCGAGAGCCTCTGGCGGCGTGGCTGCCCGGGCCTGGTCATTGAGGGCTGCCCCGGCGGGGCGGATTCCAGGGGTCACCAGGAGAGGGGAGGAACCGAAGTGCCGGCGCAACCGGGCGACTTCGGCCGGAGAGGCCACCAGGCCATCCACGCCGGCCTCCAGGGCCGTCCCGGCCAGCCGCAGGACCTGGTCTGCCGGAGTACCGGCGACTCCAAGGCGTTCAAGGTCGGAGGCGGCCAGGCTGGTCAACAGGGTCACCGCCAGAACCAGGGGACGCTTCGGCTCCGGCGGAGCCGATTTCAGAGCCCCCATCACCGCCGACAACATTGCGGAACCCCCTCCGGCGTGAACGGTGATCATGGAGACGCCCATGGCCCGGGCGGCCAGGGCGGCCTTGGCGGCGGTGTTGGGAATATCGTGGAACTTCAGGTCCAGGAATACCCGCTCCCCCATCTGCAGGATCCCGGACACCACCGGCGGCCCCGTCGCCGTGAACAGTTGACTGCCCACCTTGAACAGGCCCGCCCGGCCGCGCAACTGCCGCACCAATCCCAGACCCTCGTCGGGAGAGTCGACGTCCAGGGCGATAATGATCCGATCTTCAGCCTTCATTCTCCCCCGCCTGAAACATCCTGGTTTCGCTTCGTTTGATCTGCCCCGTCCCGTGGGGCGGGGGTGCGGCTGGGTGAAAAGTGAAGAGTGGAGAGTGAAGAGTGGCTAGTTATTTGATCGACAGGTCAAGCACCTTGTCGGTCCCAGCAAAACCACGTCACAACGTACTTGCCTGCTCCCAATATCCTTCACTCTTCACTCTCCACTCTTCACTCTTTACTTGCCCGGAAGCCCTCTGTTTCACCCTGTTCGATCCAACACGGGGACGGGGCTGCTCAGTCAACTCGTAGCCGGCCGATCACCGAGCGGATGGAGGGGAAACCCTTGCGCCGGCAGTATTCCTCCAGCCCCCGTATCACCTTCAGCGGAGCCTGCGGGTCCACAAAGTTGGCCGTTCCCACCTGCACGGCCTTGGCTCCCACGATCAGATACTCCAGCGCGTCCTCGGCCGTCCGGATCCCGCCAATGGCCACGACCGGAATCTTTACCGTCCGCACCACCTCGTAGACCATCCTCAAGGCCACCGGCTTGATCGCCGGCCCGGAGAGGCCTCCCGTGATGTTCCCCAACCGCGGGCGGAAGCTCTCCACGTCCACCGACATGCCTGTCAGCGTGTTGACCAGACTGAGCGCGTCCGCCCCTCCATCTTCGGCGGCCTTGGCCAGCTCCCTGATGTCGGTCACGTTGGGAGACAGCTTGACCAGCACCGGACGGCGAGCCCGCAACTTGACGGCTTCCACCACCTCCCGGGTAGCGCCCGGATCGGAGGCATACATCAGTCCCCCGGACTTCACGTTGGGGCAGGAGATGTTGAGTTCATAGCCAGCCAGTCCTTCAGACTCGTTCAACACCTCCACCACCTGCACGTACTCTTCGGTGGCAAATCCGAAGACGTTGGCAAGAACGCGGGTCCGATAATCACGAAGCAAGGGCAGCTTGCTGGATACGAACTCGCCCACTCCCACGTTCTGCAGACCCACGGCGTTCATCATGCCCATGGCTGTACCGTGCAGCCGAGGACCCTCGGCGCCTGCCATCGGTTCTATGGACAATCCCTTGACAATAATGCCCCCCAGCCGGTTCAAATCCACCAACCGGCTGAACTCTTCTCCGTAACCGAACGTGCCGCTGGCGGTCATCACCGGGTTCTTCAGCCTGATACCGGCGAATTCGGTTCTCAGATCGACCATGGCTGGTGTTCCGTCTCAGGAGATCGCTAACCGATCGAACGCCTGCCGCGGGAATGGAACAGAAGTTCCAGCGCTTCCTCGAGAAGCGCTTGAGAGGTCGTGTCCTCCTCGACGGCAATGAGTCGAAGCTGCTTCACCGTTTCCGGAGGGAAGTGTCCCCCGATGTGCCGCGTCTCCCGGCGTGGTCGGCCACGCCGCCGGGGCGTCTCCTTCGGTTTCAAGGCAGTGGCGAATTTGTTAGCCATCCGGAAAGCCTCCATTTGCTCACAGTTTACCTACCCGACTTACCTACCCGACTCTGAACGAATTGGTGCAGCCGCTCCATCTCTGCGGTCGCCTTACCCTTGGGATCGAACTCCTGGGCCACCTGTCCCGTGATCAGCGAGCGGGCAAAGGCCACCCGGTTTCCCAACCGAACCGGACAGATCTCCACCCCCAGTCCCTGCAGCGCCTCGACGGCCTGGTCGGCGTCGTGACCGACCGAGGCGATCGCGTTGAGCACCACGCAGATCGGCTTATGGGCGGTACGAATAAAATCCAGACTGTTGTTGAGGGCGTCCAGATCCAGGATCGCCGGACGGCAGGGAATCAGCACCAGGTCGGACAGCCTGGCCGCTTCCAGCGCCGAGCCGTCCGAGTGGGGAGCCGTATCCAGATAGAGCATCTCGCCCCCGATGATGGCCACCCGGGTCACTTCCCGGCGCAGCCTGCTGGCATGAGCCGACAGCACCACCGGCACCTCGGTCTCCCGCCGGTCGGCCCAGTTGGCCGCGGAGGCCTGCGGATCGAGATCGATGACAGCCGTGTTCCGCCCCGACAACGCTGAAGCCACCGCCAGGTGCAGCGCCATTGTCGTCTTGCCGGCCCCGCCTTTTTGGCTGATCACAGAAACGGTCTTCATCCTCCCCCCTGCTCAGACCCGGCTTCCGCCCCACCACTGCCGCTCCCGCGGCCCAAGCGGCTTGCCAGGCTCATACACCCATATTCTTGAACACCTACTGCTGTACAATCCTACTAACGTACACTCCTGAAGTCAAAAAAGTGATAAGATTCTTCTCGGCCGGCCAACGTCCGCCCCTCCCTCCGGACCGACCATGTCCCGCCTTCCAGATCTCTGTTCCGACGCGGCCCTCCGGATCCTGCGGTTCACTATTCAGGAAGCGCAAGGCAACGAGGTCTTCTTCCTGGGAACGACCGACGAGACCGGGGTCGTTCAAGAGGTCGATCCTCTGGCCCGGGGCAATGACTCGGCCGTTCCCGCCCTTCTCCAGGTGGCTTCTCCGGGAGACGTGATCCTCCACAACCATCCTTCGGGACACCTGGTCCCTTCCGAGGCAGACCTCGATCTGGCTGCCCACTACGGCAACCAGGGGGTGGGTTTCTATATCGTCAACAACTCGGTGGACAAGGTCTATGTCGTCGTGGAGGCATTCGGAAAACCCGTTTCTCCGACGCTCGAGGTTTCCGAAATCCTCCAACTCTTCGCCCCCGCGGGGGCTCTTGCCAAGAGATTCAGCGATTACCAGCACCGGCCGGCTCAAGAACGGATGGCCAAATCCGTAGCAGAGACTTTCAACCATTCCCGGGTGGCCCTGATAGAGGCCGCCACCGGCACCGGAAAGAGCCTGGCCTACCTGGTTCCGGCAATCCTGTGGGCAGCTCGCAACCGGCAGCGGGTCGTGGTCTCCACCAACACCATCAACCTGCAGGAACAGTTGATCCACAAGGATATTCCGCTGCTTCAGCAAGTGTTGGACTGTGAATTCAACGCCGTGCTGGTCAAGGGAAGGAGCAACTATCTGTGCCTGGACAAGCTGCAGGCCCTGGATCGGCAGGGCAAGCTGTTTCTGGAGGAGGAGTGGTCCGATTTCACCGCACTATCCCAGTGGGCTCGGCAGACCTCGGACGGCAGCCGGTCCGACCTGTCTCTCAATGTCTCCTCCGCCCTTTGGGAAAAAGTAGCCTGCGAGAGCGATACCTGCACTCGAATCAAGTGCGATCACTACAGCCGCTGTTTCTTCTACAAGGCGCGGCGCCAGGCGGCCGCGGCCGACCTGCTGGTGGTGAACCACCACCTGCTGTTCGCCGATCTGGCCGTACGCCGAGCCACCGGGCGATACCACGATGCCGCCGTCCTCCCACCCTATTCCAAATTGATTCTGGATGAAGCCCACAACATGGAAGACATCGCCACCGAGTACTTTGGCGCGCAGGTTTCCAAGCTCTCCTTGCGCCGGCTCCTGGCGCGCTTCTACCAGGTCGGAAAACGGGGGACCGTCCGCGAGAAAGGGGCCATCCCCATACTGTTGGCCGGACTCCGCTCCCTGGGAAAGCAGGTCGATCCCGATCTGTCGGATCGTATCGAGGAACACGTCCGAAGCCGCCTGCTGCCGGAACTGGAGCAAGCCTCGTTTCTGGCCGAAGGGGTCTTCAACGACTGCGCCCGCTGGTTCGAGGCCCGCAGCCGCGAACCCTCCGCGGAAAGGAAAGTCCGCTTCACCAGTGACCTCTACCGGCAGGAAGACTGGAAGGTCGCTATCCTTGCCCGAATCCACCAACTCTTGCAGGCCGCCCAGATCCTTTACGGCAACCTGCGGGCGGTGGATCGGCTGCTGACCAACCTTTCGGAGGAGACTCGTGAGGCCCTGCAACGCCAGAGAATCGAGCTGAATGCCCTGACCGACCGGCTGGAGGCGACAACAGTCACCCTGGCCGAGATCTTCGGGGCTCAGGAGAGCGACAAGGTCCGGTGGATCCAATGGTCTCCGGGCCGATCAGGCAAACGGGTAACCTTCCGTCAAGTCCCCCTGTTTATCGGCGACCTCCTTCGTCAGAACGTTTTCGAACGATTCGAAACCGTGGTGATGACCAGCGCCACGCTGACCAGCAGGAAGCGATTCGACTACCTGAAAGAGCGGCTGGGGCTTCAGCACGATCCGGACTCGCGCCTGGTGGAGCTGGCGCTCCCTCCTGTCTTCGACTACCGGCGCCAAGCCGTGCTGGCCATTCCCACCGACTTGCCCTATCCCGACCACGACGACTTCGCCGAGTCCCTCGGCCGGTTTCTGTTGAAGGCCCTGGAATCCTCCCAAGGCAAGGCCCTGGTGCTCTTTACGTCCTACGCCCTGCTGAGCCGCACCTACCAGCGCCTGGCTCAGCCCCTGAGCCGATTGGGGATTGCCGCCCTGAAACAGGGGGACGCCCCCAGACACCGGCTCACAGGCCATTTCCAGAGGGACAAGACCAGCGTTCTGTTTGCCACCGCCAGTTTTTGGGAAGGCGTGGACGTCGCCCGGGAGGCCTTGGAGAACCTGGTTCTGACCAAGCTTCCCTTCAGCGTCCCACGAGACCCGGTGGTGGCGGCACGGGTCGAGGCCATCCGGAACCGGAACGGCGATCCGTTCCTCGAGTACATCGTTCCGCAAGCCGTGATTCGCTTCCGGCAGGGGTTTGGACGCCTAATCCGCGACCGCAAGGATCGCGGATGCATCCTGATTCTGGACCGGCGGGTCCTGGACAAGTCCTACGGCCGCACCTTCCTGGATTCGCTTCCCGACTGCCGGCGCGTGACCGGCAGCAGCGACTTGGTCCTTGAGAACCTCAGAGAGTTTTTCGGGACGGGCACCTGACAAACCCCGCCGTCTGCCCCCCTCCGCATCAGCCTTCGCCATTCGGCTCGACCTCTCCGACTCCCCCTCAAGGGGGGAGTGATACTGAGGCTTGCAAACGGCCCCTTGCCCCATTCCTGGGCGTGGTGTAAATCACGTTCCCGGTTTGTTGGGTGGAGGATGCCCACCCGGGAACGCGGGCGTCCCGCCCGCACAAACTCCCCAGAACGACACCTCCAGTCCGTCGCTCGTGTATCATAATGGGTAAGCGATATGGAGCCGCCCTTCCTTTCCATTGTCATCCCCGCCTACAACGAAGCGGAACGAATCGAGCAGACCCTGGAGACGGTGTGCAACTACCTCCGGAGCCAGTCGCTGCGGGCGGAAGTCCTGGTGGTCAACGACGGGTCCCGGGACCGGACGGGCCCCCTGGTTGCCGGCTGCGCCAGGCATTGGCCCAACCTGCGCCTGGTGGACAACCCTCGAAACCTGGGCAAGGGATTCAGCGTCAGAAACGGCGTCCTGGAAGCCAAGGGGCAGGTGGTGTTGATCAGCGACGCCGACCTGTCCGCACCCATCGAGGAAATGTGCAAGCTTCTGGACCCCATTGTCCGGGGCAAGCGGGACCTCACACTCGGTTCCAGGGCTCTGGACCGTTCACTCATCGGAACACGCCAGTCCGCCTTCCGGGAGCACGCCGGGCGCCTCTTCAACCGCCTGGTACACCTCCTGACCGGCCTGCCCTTTCGGGACACTCAGTGTGGTTTCAAGGCTTTCCGGCGAGAACCCATGCTCCCCGTGCTGGCGCGCCAGCGCATCGCCGGTTTCGGATTCGATCCGGAGATCCTTTTCCTGGCCAGGACTCGCGGCCTCCGGCTCGAAGAGGTTCCCATACGATGGAACCATGCCGAAGGAACCAAGGTCCGCCTGCTGCAGGACGGCCTCAAGATGATTCTCGGCTTGTTCCTGATTCGTTGGAATCAGCTAACCGGCAGATATCGGTGAGGGTGTGAAGTTTGAAGTGTGAAGTTTGAAGTGTGAAGTTTGAAGTTTGAAGTTTGAAGTTTGAAGTGTGGAGAGGGGTCGTCGGAGGGTTTTGGGAGCGGACCGGCGCCGTGTGACGTGGATGCGCTTGAACGGTTACACCGAGACCGACAAGATGCTTAACCTGTCGATCAAATAACTATCCACTCGTCACTCTCCACTTGTCCGGAACACGGGTGTTCCGGCAAGCCGGGCCCCTGCCCCCACGACAGGGCGGATCATACGGGATGAAACAGGGAGCCGAAAACGTGCTCTTGACACGTCGGTGCATTCCCGAACGACGCCACTGATTCGCCGCTTCGCGGCTGCGGCATTTCGAGGTTAATACGCCCCTGGTGACAAAGGATTTTCCAGGAGATATCCCCCTTTGGCGGTTCCCTCGCCGGAAGTTGGGCTATAATTTCGGGCGGAGTCAGTATCCCGCCCGCCGCTTCCCGACCGGATGGCAGCCATTCACCAGGGAGGCGAGCCCGTTTCTTGAAACAACCCAGGAGGACAGGACCCGATGATCGGTCGATTCGGATTACCAGCCGGAATTCTAGGATTGATGCTGCTGAACGCCCCACCGGGATTTGCGGAAGACCCGCCGGACGTCTCGGGGACTTACAAAAAGGAATGCGCCATGTGCCACAAGGCCGACGGCAAGGGGCTTTCCGTCATGAAGACCCCCGACTTCACCAGCAAGGACTGGCAAGCCGAACGCACCGACGAGCAGTTGATCGAGGCCATCACCAAGGGGTCCGGCGAGGGAACGATCAAGATGCCGGCCTTCGGCGAGGGCACCAAGAAAAACCTGAGCCCGGAAACCATCAAGGCCCTGGTAACCGAAGTCATCCGGAAATTCGCCGAATAGCGGCCGGTTGGAGGAAGATCCACCGGTGGCTACCCCCTCTCCGTCCCCTGCCCCAACCCCGGCCCGGCGCTTGTTTCTGGTGGACGGCATGTCCCACATCTTTCGGGCCTACTACGCCATCCGCGGCCTGACCGACAGCCAGGGGCATCCCACCAACGCCGTCTATGGATTTGCGGCCATGCTGCGCAAGCTGATCCGGCAGCACCGGCCCGACTATCTGGCCGTCATCTTCGACACCGACCAACCGACCTTCAGGCATGAGGCCTTCGAGCAGTACAAGGCCAATCGTCCACGGATGCCTGAAGACCTGGCCTCCCAGCTCCCGGTGATTCGGGAGTTCTGCCGGGCCATGCGGATCCCCATCCTGCAGAAGGACCGCTTCGAAGCCGACGATATCATCGGAACCCTGGCCAGGAAGGCCGGCGAGAATCGCTGGGAAACCACCATCGTCTCCAACGACAAGGACATGTTCCAACTGGTGAATGACAGGACCCGGGTGCTTCACCAATCCAAGACCGACACCCTCTTCGACGCCTCCAAGGTGGAGGAGTTCTTCGGGGTCGCCCCCGAACGGGTGGTGGACGTGCTGGGGCTCATGGGAGACAGCGTGGACAACGTCCCGGGCGCCCCGGGCATCGGCGGGAAGGGAGCCCGCAACCTGGTGCTTCGCTTCGGAAGCCTGGAAGCCCTGCTGGAGCAAAGCGAACAGGTCTCGCGCAAGACCTACCGCGAGTCCCTGCAGAACCACCGGGAGCAGATCGTGCAGAGCAAGGAACTGGTCACCATCGATACCGCGGTGCCCATCGACTTCAGTTGGGAAACCCTGCAGGTTCGGGAACCCGACCCGGACCGACTCCGGCCCCTGCTGACCCAACTCGGCTTTCAAACCATGCTCAAGGAAGTGGAGGGGGGCGCGTCGCCGGCCCGGGCCGAGCCGGTGGAATTTCAGCGACTGGCCTCCCCTCGCCAGCTTCGGACTTTGCTGGAGCAGGCGCGCTCGTCCACTTCCTGCACCTGCTGGCTGGAGACCGACCCGGAGGATTCGCTGTGCCGCCGTCCCCGCAGCCTGGCGGTGATGGCCGGGAAATCGGGTTGGACCCTCGACCTGGAAGATGGAGCCGCCCCGGGCCTGGCGGACCTCAGGGAGTTCTGGGAAGATCCGGAAATCGGCAAGGTCTTTTACGATGCCAAGCCGGCCCACCTGGTATCCAGGCATCTCGGCCTGGAGCTGAAGGGTCTGCAGGGAGACGCCATGCTCATCTCCTACCTGCTGCAGCCCAATCGGAGCAACCATGGCTTGAGCGAAATCGCCTTCGCCCTGCTGGGGGAGGAGGCGCCGCCGGACGCCGGGGGCCGCTGCGCCGCCGTTGAACGGCTCTTTGGGCAGTTGAGTCCCCAACTGGAATCCTCGGGGCTGGAGCAGGCTTACCGGCAGATCGACCTGCCCCTGGTCGAGGTGCTGGCAGAGCTGGAGTGGAACGGGATTCAGGTCGACGCCGCCGCACTCCGGAAGATGTCGGAGGAATTCGAGCGGACCGCCGACTCCCTGACCCGGAGGATCTACGAGGTGGCCGGGACCGAGTTCAACCTCAATTCGCCCAAGCAGCTCGGAGAGGTTCTCTTTGACAGGCTCAACCTGCCCACGCCTCGAAGACTCAAGAAATCCGGCCAGTATTCCACCTCGGTGGAGGTGCTGGAACACCTGGCCAAGGACTACGAGGTGCCCCGCCTGATGCTGGAGTACCGCCGGATCGCCAAGCTCAAGTCCGGATACCTGGACGCGCTTCCCCGCCTGGTGGATCCTCGGACCCGGCGAGTTCATCCCTCCTTCCACCAGACGGTGGCCGCCACCGGCCGGCTGTCCTGCAGCGACCCCAACCTGCAGAACATCCCCATCCGCTCCGAGCTCGGCGCACAGATCCGATCGGCTTTCGTGGCCGGCCAGGGCTGCCGGTTGCTGTCGGCCGATTATTCGCAAATCGAGCTGAGGATCCTGGCCCATCTTTCCGAGGACCCGGTGCTGCTCGATGCCTTCCGCAAGAACGAGGACATCCACACCCGGACCGCCAGCGAGGTGTTCGGCATCGACCCCCTGCTCCAGACCGGCGAGATGCGCCGGCGCGCCAAGGCCATCAACTTCGGAATCATCTACGGCCAGACGGCCTTTGGCCTGGCCAGGGAGCTGCAGATCTCCCACCGCGACGCCCAGGAATTCATCCAGCGCTACTTCGAACGGTATCGGGGCGTCAAGCAGTTCATCGATCAGACCATCCGGGACACTCGCCAAAGCCGGACGACACGCACTCTCTTCGGAAGGCTGCGGCAGATCCCGGACATCAACAGCCGCAATCCCGGCCTGCGCCAGTTTGCCGAGAGGACGGCCGTCAATTCACCCATTCAGGGCACCGCCGCCGACCTGATCAAGCTGGCCATGATCCGCATCCACCGAGAGATGCGCGAACGAAAGCTCGACTCCAGGATGTTGCTGCAAGTCCACGACGAGCTGGTCTTCGAGGTCCCCGATGAGGAGTTGGAGGCCCTGCAGGCTCTGGTCAAGGAGGAAATGGAGTCGGTCCATTCGCTCTCGGTCCCCCTGGTGGCGGACGTGGCGGTCGGCCGGAACTGGATGGAAACCTGAAGGCTTCCTCGGCCGCCGACCGCGGAGAGCCCCTGTGGGCCACGACGGTTTCATTGGAAAGAGAGGTCATATGCTGGAGCGGCAATCCGCCTTCGAGCTGCTGGAGGAGTACACCACCAACCCCAGCCTCATCAAGCACGCCCTGGCCGTGGAGGCCTGCATGCGGGCCTATGCCGGCAAGTACGGCGAGGACGTGGAGAAATGGGGCATCGTGGGCCTGTTGCACGACTTCGATTACCAGAGATTCCCCAACCCTCCCGACCACCCCGAAAAGGGCGCCCGGATCCTGAAGCAACAGGGTTATCCGGAGGACGTGATCTACGCCATCAAGTCCCATGCTCACTGGACCGGCTGCCCCCGGGACCACCTGGTGGACAAGGTGCTGTTCGCTTGCGACGAGCTCTCCGGCTTCATCACGGCGGTGACCCTGGTGCGCCCGGACCGCAAGATCGAAGGGCTCCGGCCGAAATCGGTCAGGAAGAAGCTGAAGGACAAGGCCTTTGCCCGATCGGTGAGCCGGGAGGACATCCTCACCGGCGCCGCCGACCTGGAGGTGGAGCTGAACGAGCACATCGCCTTCTGCATTCAGGCCATGAGCGGCATTGCAGCCCGGCTGGGACTGTAATCGGCGGGTTTTCACCCCGTTCCTGTTGAGCGGCGAGGTCAACCGGGGTAGAATACCTGTCCGATTGCTCTCCCTCCCTTAAACCTTCTCCCCGATCCAAAGTCCATCGATGCATTCAGAGCGGCCGTGCTGTTGCGCCTTGTACGGTCCCGCTTTGAATCCGTTGGAACCCTACCCCAACCGTGGCTTCCAAGCGACGTGTCTCCGAAAAATGGGTCAGCGGCTGGCCGAAGTCGGAGCAGCCCCGCCAACGTCTCCTGACCCGCGGCGCCGATGCCCTCAGCGACGCGGAACTGCTGGCCATCTTCCTGCGGGTGGGAATCAAGGGGACCAGTGTGCTCGACCTTTCCCGCCAACTCCTCCAGAACTTCGGCGGGTTTCGCGGCCTGCTGAAGGCCAGCCAGCAGGAGCTGGGCGGCATCAAGGGACTGGGGGAGGCCAAGGTGGCCACCCTGAAGGCGCTGGCGGCCGTGACCGTGCGCTACATGGCCGAGGAAATGCAGCGGGGACCCTTCATCGGACACTCCCGGGACGTCCAGCGGCTGCTCTGCGGCAGGTTCCGGGATCGGGACCGGGAGACCTTCGCCGTGGTCTTTCTGGATACCAGGCATCACGTCCTGGCGGTGGAGGAGATGTTTCAGGGCACCCTCAACAGCGCCACCGTGTTTCCGAGGGAAATCGTCAGGAGGGCCCTGCAGTTGAATGCCGCCGCCATGGTGGCCGTCCACAACCATCCCTCGGGCAACCCCTCCCCCAGCCCGGACGACCGCCAGGTGACCCGGGAGCTGCAGCGGGCCTGCGGCCTGATGGACATCTCCCTGCTGGACCACATCGTCATCGGCGGCAACGACTGCTTCAGCTTCGCCGAGCACCGCCTGCTGTGAGGGAGTGGGGAGCCACCTCTTTCTCCCTCCTCCGGACCGAGCTATAATCCAGGGGAATTCGGGACCGGACGGCAAAAAACGTGAAACCATTCATACCCTACCGGAAGCCGGCTCTCCCCAATCGCTTACCGCCACTGATCTTGTGGGCCCTGCCGCTGGGAGCCTTCCTCCTCTGGTGCCTGCTCTCGCTTTGGCTGGGCCGCTGGGAGGGGCAGCCGCCCGCCGTGAGCCTGGACCGCGACTTTACCGCCCTGGGCAAGAACCCCTCTCTGGTGATCGAGGTCGAGGATGCCCAGTCCGGGTTGAAGCAGCTTTCGGCGGTGCTCGAGGTAGAGGACCGGATGTTCCCTCTGATCGACCGGAGCTACCCGGGGCCGTGGCTGCTCTTCTTCCAGCGGAGCGGCGCTCAATCTTCGGCCCGCTTCGACCTGGGCGAGATGATGGCGTCCAGCCACCAGATCCGGGAAGGCCCCGCGCGGCTGTCGATCAGCGCCCGCGACCACTCCTATCGCCGGTTCTTCGGCGGGAACCGGACTCGGTTGCAACGGGATTTCAGCTTCGACATCCGCCCCCCCACCCTCCAGGCGCTGTCGGCGCAGCACTACATCACCCAAGGCGGCTCGGCCTGCGTTCTCTACCGGGTGGGAGAAGACACCGAGGTCTCGGGAGTCCAGGTGGGTCCCGACTTCTTTCCGGGATACGCGGCCGATCCCGACGGCGACAAGCAGGTCCGTTTCTGCGTTTTCGGCTATCGCTACAACCTGGGACCCGATCCGGAAATGAAGCTGGTGGCCGTGGACGCGGCCGGGAACCGGTCGGAGGCCCGCTTTCAGTACAAGCTCTTTCCCAGAAAGTTCCGGCAGCGCACCATCCGGCTCAGTCCGGCCTTCCTGCAGCAGGTGGTTCCGGCGATCCTCAACGAAAATCCTCAGCTCTCCCGCCAGGGCGACCTGGTGAAAGACTTCCTCCAGATCAACGACGGGCTGCGGCAGGCCAACCACGAGAAGATCAAGCAGGTGTCCAGCCGGTCCGAGCCGCGGTTTCTATGGACCGAGGCCTTCGCCCAGCTCAGCCGATCCAAGGTGGAGTCCCTCTTCGCCGATCACCGCACCTACCTCTATGAGGGCCGGGAGATCGACCGCCAGGACCACGTCGGTTTTGACCTGTCGGTCGTGAAGCACTACCCCATCGAAGCCTCCAACGACGGCGTGGTGCGCTACGCCGACCTGCTGGGCATCTATGGGAACACCATCCTGCTGGACCACGGCTGCGGGCTGTTATCCCTCTATGGACACCTCAGCTCCATCTCCGTAGCGGCCGGCGACCGGGTCGGCAAGGGCCAGGTGCTGGGCCGCAGCGGCGCCACCGGCCTGGCGGCCGGCGACCATCTTCATTTCGGGCTCTTCCTGCACGGAATCCCCGTCAACCCCACCGAGTGGTGGGACCCCAAGTGGATTCGGGAGCGTGTTTTGGACAGAATTCGGGAGCACCAGGCAAAAGACCCGCCTGATGGGCATTGAATGGGGCGGGACTTGCTTGAAACAACAGTGAATAGTGGATAGTGAACAGAAAAAAAAGAGATATCCACGAAGACACACGAAGGACGACCAAGACACACGAAGCGAGACGCCGAGGGGAACCGGAACCTTTCCGTGCTCCCGATAGGCCACGAAAAAAACTCGAAGAGACCCCTTCGTATTCGTGCCTATTCGTGTGCATTGGTGGTTCGTCTTTATCAGCGACCACCTGTTTGACATCCGAATGATTCGCCCGCCAGGGTGAGGGCCGGATCTGCCGGCGTCGCCCGCTCCCGAGAAGACACTTCAAACCGCCCCATCCGATCGGAAAGGAACCAACCATGAAGGCGACTCGCGATTACTTGAAAAAGCTCGGTCTCCCCTCGGGCGACGGCTACGCCCTGCGGAGCACGCCCAAGCGTTTTCCGGACGGGGCTCAGTATCGCTTCGAAATCCCCAGCGTCGAGGGCCCGCGCTGCCTGCGGGCGGTCATCGAGGAAGCCGAGCGCTACCGGCTCACCATCCACCGGGTCAGCCAGGGCAGCGGGATCATGCTGATGACCGACGACGAGATCAAGGACATGCTGAAGATGGCCCGGGACCAACAGATGGAGGTGAGCCTGTTCGTGGGACCGCGGGCCACCTTCGATATCGGAGCTCAGCCCCTGACGGCCGCCGGCAAGAACATCGGCCTGGGCTTGAGGGGGATGGACCAGGTCGTATACGCCGTGGAGGACATCAAGCGTGGATGCGAACTGGGGCTGCGGGGCATCCTGGTGGCCGACCTGGGGCTGTTGTGGCTGGTCAATCAACTGAAGCAATCGGGGGAGCTGCCCGCCAACCTGGTGGTCAAGATCTCGGTCCAGCTCAGCGCCACCAATCCGATTTCCGTCAAGATATTGGAAGATTTCGGGGGCAACACCTTCAACGTCTCCTCCGACCTGCCGCTGCCGCTGCTGGCCTCCATCCGGGAGGCGGTCTCCCTGCCGCTGGACCTCTACGTGGAGACTCCCGACAACTTCGGAGGATTCGTCCGCCACTTCGAGATCCCCGAATTCATCCGGCTGCTCTCCCCCGTCTATGTCAAGCTGGGCCTGCGCAACGCCCCCGACATCTACCCCAGCGGGACCCACATCGATCCCACCGCCATCGCCCTTTCCAGGGAACGCGTCCGCCGCGCCCGCATCGCGGCCGACCTGATCGAGCGCTACTACCCGGACGCCGTCATGTCCCGGCCGGGCGCGTCCGACCTGGCCATCCCGGAGATCTGATCCATGATACGATCCCGCTCATGTCTCCCTCGGCCACCGTGGCGAACACCGCCCCCACGAAGGCCTCGTCGGCTCCAACCTACCCTGCGGCGCTCCACGATGAATCCCGTCTCAACGGCGCTGTTGTCCGCCAGGCCAGGTCAACCCGGGAGGACGTCGCCGGTGAGAAGGAAGAACGCGAGATCCTGAGGTGAGTCGGCGGCTCCAAGAGGAGCGGTTCCCGGGTCAGGCAGTGATTGTTGCCTGAGAGGTATTCTTCAATTTCTTCTCGTGACAATCTGCAGAACGTCAACCCCGAGCCTTGAACCGTTCCAGGCCACATGATGCTGGTGGAGCAGGCTCCTTCGGAAGCAGGATAGACAGCCAGGAACGGATGTTATTCCGGTTGGTCATGATTGGCGTGGTTGATGCAGGGCTGGAGCCGGGGCGCTGTTGCATTCCACTGCAGGAGCAGCGAGATTGTAACCGGCCTGGATGGGTTCTTCAAACAGCTCCGTGATCCGGCACTGGCGCCGAGCGGTGACCCGGCCTGCATGGACACGACGCCGCGCCAGCTCTCCTCCAACGGCTTCTCGCCCGGCATGGGATTCACGGGCGGCTTCAGCGCCGGCTACGCCTTCGGCGGGCCGCGCACGGAACCACGCCGTTCTCGGGAACGGTGACGCTCAGCAGCTTCCGGTATCGGGGGGTGACGCTCGGACTCAGGTACCGCTTCTGACCCGCGGAGATTCCACCCGGGTGAACGGCCGGCGGCCAGGCCCCTTACTGCGACCCTGCCGCCGGCGCGACTTCGTCCGGTTGGCTTGAATCCAGGTAATAGCCTGCGCCGATCAGCACCGGAACCCCGAAGGAGGTGACCCTCTTGACGAAGGTCACTTTGCGTTGCCACTGGCCGGTGGCCGGATTCCGGTTGGAGTAGTAGAGGAAGGACTCGCCGAAGGCATCGGCTACCCCCAGAACATTCCGGCCCCCGAAGCCCCCGATGGTGTCGGAGGACAGCTCCGAACCGATCCGGGAATCCATCGGAGAGCCGCTGAAGAAGGTGTAGCCGTAGGTGTCCAGTCCGAACAGGTAGATGGAGCCGCTCTTCCAGCGGGGATCGTTGGCCAGGCTGACCGTGGCGAAATACCCCATGGAATCCAACTCCATGGCGGCGCAGCGGACGAACTCCTGCAGCCGCGCCTCGGAAGGCTCCGAGTCGAGCATGGAGGCGCTGACCTCCTCGCTCCGGCAGGTGCCGGGCAGGTCGCGCCGGTAGACCCCCACCCCGATCGCTGCCGAGTTCCCCTGCCAGTCGATGCTCTTGATGTAGGTGGCCTTGGGCTCGTCCCTGCCTGTCTCCGGGTTGAGGAAGGAGTAATAGATGAAGCCCTCGCCGAACCCGCTGGCGATGCGGTGCTGTTCCTTGTAGTAGTCGTTGCCGTAGACATCGATCAGCAGGCCCAGAGAGCCCCCTTCCCTTTCCCGAGCGGGCGGAAAGGCGAACAGCCGGGCCTGGTCGCTCAACGGCGTGACCTCGGAGACGAAGACATAGGTCGGGCCGCTCTTCCAGCGCTCCTCCTCGTTGAAGGCCCTGCGGGCCTCCTCGAAGCCCACCTCCTGGACAAACTCGTAGGCGCACTGGGTCAGAGTCTTGGCGTCCTGCAACGTCCGGACGGCGCCGGCCACGATGGAGCGGTCGGCACACGTATCCTCGGTAGCCAGGGCCGGAGAGACCAGGGAGAGAAGCATGGGAATAAAAATGGAACGACAATGCGGTTTTTTCATGCCCGTAGTTTACCGCATCGCGATTAAGCCGTACACCCACTAAGATCCATCACGCCCCAAATTTCTCCATGGGTTGCCGGATGCCTTCAAACTCCGGCGGTTTGGTGGTAGACTGCGTGAGCGCCGGCTGTCCCGGTCGGAACGGATCAACTTCCTTACCAGCAGTATTTTACAGGAGGGGTAATGCCATGACATTCAAGCTCGTTTCCGGCGGCAGCCGGTTTGCGCTGTTGCTGCTTGCTTCCACTCTTGCAGCTCAGCCGGACCCGGCCTGCGAACAGTGGAACACGCGGGAGTATTTCCTGAAAGCAACCGTCGAGGAGGTAACCTCCTGTCTGGATGCCGGCGCCGACGTCGGAGCCCAGACGGAAGCCGGCCGCACGCCTCTGCACTTGGCGGCCTGGAACAGCAAGAATCCTGCGGTGGTCAAAACGCTGCTGGCGGCCGGAGCAAAACCGGATGCCCGGAGCAGGAACGGCAATACCCCGCTGGTATTGGCGGCCTGGGGCAACCGGAATCCGGCGGTCATCGAGGCGCTTCTTGCCGCCGGAGCCGATCCGAACGTGCGCAACAAGTCCGGCAACACGCCACTGCACGATGCCGCCCGGGCAAACCCGAACCCGGCAGTGACGAGGGTGCTGATCGAGGCTGGGGCGAACCTGGAGGCCCGGGATAACGCCGGCCGCACACCCCTGCATCAGTCCGCTGCAAGCGGCAGGGTTCCAGCCGTGATCGACCTGCTGCTGGAGGCCGGAGCCGACGCCAATGCTCGGAATGCCGAGGGCAAGACGCCCTGGGACCTGGCCCAGGCCAACGAGGCGCTCAAGGGAACCAGGACCTATATCCGCCTTCACGTGGCGCAGTTCGAGTCGTCCAACTGAGGAGTCCGGGGGCGATGACAGGCTGGACGCTCGCCTGCAGGCATTCGAGTTGGTCATGAAGCGACCCGGCGTGGCCGCGCGTCGCCCCCCGGGAGCGCGGGCGTCCCGCCCGCATCCTTATCCCCCGTTCCCCGCGGAGAAAAGGGCCGTCAGCCTCTCCGCTGCTCGACTCTCAGGAACAGTGCGGCGAGGAACGAAAGTGCCACCACCAGCGCGCTCAGCGTGAAGGCATCTCCCAATCCCCCGACCAGCGCCGACCTGAGTGCGCCGAGCAACCTGTCCGCCATCCGAATGCCGTCCAGCCCCCTCTCCTCGAAGCCGGTTCTCAGCGCCTCGATCGCCGAGGGATCGACAAGCGCCCGCGGGTTCTGCCTGACGGCCTCGAACTGCCCTTGGGCAAGCCCGGCCCTGACGGATTCCGGGAGGGTTTCCTCCAACCTGGATGAGAAGCTCACCGCCAACACGACCCCCAACACGGCCAGACCCAGCGTGCCGCTGAACAACCTGGAGAACTGAATCGCGGCGGTGGCGCTGCCAACCAGCCGGAGGGGGACCGAGTTCTGGACGGCCAGGTTGGAGGTGGACATGGCGCCGCCCAGTCCCAGCCCCGCAAGCGAAACGTAGGCCACCGCCCGGGCAAGACTCGTATTCTCGTTCATGGTGGAGAGGAGAAAGATGCCCACTGCCATGGCTCCCGAGGAAATCAGGGCCTGCCTCCGGTAGTTCCCTCCGATTCCGGAGAGCCGTCTCCCGGACACGATGGCCCCGAATACCATTGCAAGCATCATGGGGGTCAGCAGGCCGCCGCTGCCGGTCGCGGTTGAGCCCGCCACCCCCTGGAAGTAGAGCAGGATCAAGAGCGCCGTGCTGTGCAATCCGAATCCGGTCAGCAGGGTGACCATCACGGAAACCGCCACCGCCCGGTTTCTGTAAATTTCCAGGGGCATGATGGGAGAGTCGGACCTGGACTCGATCACCAGGAAGATCACGGCCATCGCCAATCCGAAACCCAGGAGTCCGCCGACCTGAAGCGAACTCCACCGGTAGTGAACGCCTCCGAGGGAGAGCGCGATCATCAGGCAGGCCACCGCCAGTGTCAGGGCGGCCATTCCCGGGTAGTCCAGCTTGCGCTTCCCGCCAGCGGGAGCGATCCCTGGGAAAGCCCGAACGATCAACAGCAACACCGGGATTCCGGCCGGAACGTTCAGCAGAAAGACCCAGTTCCAGGACAAGGTGTCGGTGATCAAACCGGCCACCGGCGGCCCGATCACCGAAGACAGGCCGAAGACAAGACCGATCAACCCCATGTACCTGCCCCGTTCTCCCGCTGGGAACAGGTCTGCGACGGCGGCGATACTGTTGGTCATGAGAGTGCCGCCACCGATGCCCATGATGGCGCGGGAAGCGATGAGCTGGTTCATCGACTGGCTCAAACCCGCCGCGACCGAGCCGATCATGAAGATCGCCAGGCCCAGGATGAAGAACAGCCTGCGTCCGAACAGATCGGCCAGTCTGCCCGCGATGGGAATCGCAACGGTGGAGGCAACCAGGTATGCGGTCGCAGCCCAGGCGTAGCGGTCGAACCCGCCCAGGTCGGCCAGGATGCGAGGCATTGCGGTGGCGATATTGATCTGACTCACGGCAGCCAGAAACATGGCCGTCATCACGCCGGTCATGGCCAGCAAGAGCTGTCTTCCGGAAAGTTGCAGGGAGCCTCCCGCCGCCGATGGATCGGTGGCGGCTCTCCTCCGGCGGATCGAGTCCGGGTTCAATGGCATCGTCCTCGCTCACGTTTGTCGATCCGGCTCAAGTGGCGACCTCGGGCTGTTGCAATTCCGTGAACAAACTTCGCGGTGTCTACAGAAACACGCCGCACGGCAACCCAATACGACCGCATCCGCCACGTATCATGCTATGATGCACAGGTTTTTCCGGATGTCTGACCTGAAAGGAGTAACGCCATGCCAGCCCAAGTCAAGTGGAGCCGTAGAGAAGGCATTCTGATCGCTGCGCCGATCGGTCGTATCGACGGGAACAACTACATTGAAGTCCAGAATGTCTTGGAAGCCGGAATCGATCCCGATGAACGGGCCATGATCCTGGACTTCGGGCAATTGGGCTACATCAGCAGCGCAGGCCTTCGCGTCTGCCTGATCATCGCCAAGAAATTCAACCCGGAAGGCAAGGCCTTCGGTATCTGCAACCTCTCCGATTCGATCCGCGAGATTGTCACCGTCAGCGGCTTTCATGGGATCATGTCGATTTACGATTCGCAGAGTGCGGCCATCGAAGCCATCACCGGGAAGGCCGACGTCGGCGACGAGGAGGAAGCAGCACAGGCGGGCAAGACCATTCCGCTTCGCAGCTCCGTCGATTTCGATATCGTCGGAGAGAACATCCAGCACATCACCAACTTCACCATTGAGAAATACGAATACCAGAATGACCGCACTCTCCCGCTCACGACCCGGGAGGCGGTGGTTGCCGGAATCACCAACGCCCTGTGGCTGTATGTCGAACGTTTGAAGACCCGGCGCAAGCAGCTTCTGACGGAAATGTTCAAATCCGCCGAAACAGTGCTCGAAGACGTTGTTGCAAAAGCGGAAAAATGACGGCCCTGGCGGCCGAAGCGAGGTAGCCTGCCGGAACGAAGACCCGGCCGGCACAGCCTTTGCCCCCGTAAGCCAATCCAGTCGGGCTCAGTAGCGTTGCAGGCCGGAATTCCGAATGGACCTGCGGGTCAGAAAGGCGCGATAACCTGCAAAGGCGTCGTTGACCTCCTCCGACGTCAGACCGTAGTCCCCCAGGCGGTAGCGGTGCCGTGGTTCCTTGCGCCGGCGCTGTCCCTGCCGGTTCAGCCAGTCGTCCATGGCGGTGATCGCCCCCTGCTTGAGCGGCCAGTTGAACCGTTCATAGATTTGATGGACCACGGCCATCGGATCCTCCACCAGGTCCACGTAGTTCACGTCCATCCAGCGGTGCTCCAGCTCGGGGTGGGCTTCCCGGAATCGAACACCCCTGTCCACCATGCCGGTCATGAACGCCAACTGCTCGGCGCCGAGGATCTCTCGTGGCTGTGGCTCGTAGACAAGCGAGCGGGCCCTTTCCACAAAGCTGTTCCAGGAACCCATGAATCGAGTCGGGCTCCGATGGGTCTGGATGAAGAGGGCATCGGGATAGGTCCGGACGAGGGCCTCCAACTCCATGAGATGAAAGGGCATCTTGAACAGCCACTGCCCCACCTGGCGAGGATGGCGCTGCCGACGCTGCCAACTGAGGTTCTGCATGGTGCGGCGGTGATGGGCGTAGGCATGCCGCACACCGGTGGCATCCAGCCAACGGCCGAACTCCGGGACATGGAACCGAACGGTCGCGGTCCATGATCCGAAGGCCATGCTCAATAGCGGGAAATCCTCCGTCGGTTCGTCCACATTGAAGTCGTGAACCCCTTTGAACAGCTCGTTGATATCGGATGAGTCGATCATCTCCTCGACCCACGCCCGACGTGGGTCTTCCGGCGTAAGCGCAATCGTGGCGTATTCATCCCGTGACAGACGCGGCGCGGTGTACTCGTAGCCCCGCGGCGCCCAAAACCGCGGGTCACGGGCCAACAGCCGATGCAGATAGGTCGTACCCGTGCGATTGATCCCGACAATAAAGACCGGGCACGTGATCTCCTCCTGTTCGATCTCCCTGTACTGCTGTCTTTCGCGGGCGAACCCGGCATTGATCATCAAGAGACGGCTGAGGTCGAAGACGATATCAACCACCTTGTTCTCCAGCAGATTGGCATCGGACGCCTTGAATCCCAGAACCAATTGTTGCAGATTGCGACGCATCCATTCGGGATAGGCCTGTTCGAAGGAGACCTTGCAATCCTCGGCATAGTGTTCAGCCCGCGACATCAAGCCTTCAAAGTCGAGTCGGCCATGGGACGAGGGATAGGGCCAATTTCGGCGATTCTCTTGCCCCCGTTGATAGGAACGCCTGAGCTTGGTCAACACGCTCGGCCACTTGATCGGGTGCGGGCAGTCCTCGCGGAAGGCACGGTCACTCATGGGCAGCCGACCCGCAGGCTTGTCGTTGCTGAACCAGTATTTGCCAAAATGATCGAGCACGGCCCAGTGACCGTGCAGTATCGAATCCTCGCCACGGGCCTGGCAGGACTGCTTGAACGACTCGTAGGGAACTTCCGGGAAATAGACTCCAAAGTCGGCGAGTTCCAGGTTGTAGTAGTCCAACTGAGGGTTGCAGCAATGGTAGATGGTGAACCGCCGTTCGGGATTCAGGGAAATGGCCGTACAGGCTCGACTCAAAGTATCGACCGCCTCGTGGTTGGATCGAAAGGAGAATCCCGCGGGCATGGTTTCGGAATCGACCACCGCGGCCAGTATCTTCATCGTGAGATCGCTCGGTTGGACGATTCCCATGCCGGACACGGCGGTTTGAGGCAGCCGGAAAATCGCCAACGGCAGTCCGGCTTGCCGGGCAAAAAGCAGGATCTGTTCAGCGGTCAATTTGCTCCAGGGATAACCAAGCAATCCGATGGGGTACTTCTTCTTCATGGTTGCCAGGTCCGGCTGCATCTGGTGGTCGATGCGGCTGCCCTTGAATTCGCGGGCGAAGGCAAAAAAGTACTGCGGGAACACGGCCATGGTCGAAGCGTAGAACAGGTGCTTGAAGCGTTGCCGCAAACACAATTCGAGCACATTCCGGAGGCTGAGCGTATTGAGCTCGCGGATGGCCATGTAGGAGGTCGCGAGACTGATGGAGGCAGCCAGATGGTATACGGCGTCGATCCGCCGGCATAGGTCGTTGAATTCTCCTTCCCCCAGCCCGAATCGGGCTTGGCCGAGATCTCCCGCCACCGCTCGGATGCGCGAGGCGAACGACTCATCCCAGATTTCAGCTTCTTGGAGGGCAGCGCACAGGCGCTGGTACCCACCCGCGGCATCGTCGGCCCGGACCAGGCAGTGCACGACCAGATCCGGCTTCTGCCGCAACAGGTCGCGCAGCAGGAAACGACCGATAAATCCGGTGGCTCCGGTCAGCAGGACCTCTCGAAAATCAGCCGGAGACACGGGATCGGCCGGCCTCTCCTGACTGACGGAGGCATGAATGAATCGCCGCAGTGTTTCGACGTCTCTCTGGCAATGCGGGGGCAGAGTCCCGACGATCGGCTCCACCGTCGTGTCGGCGTCGGTTCTTTCGGTCATATGCTCCTTCCTTGGAACAGGGCAAATTGGGCGCGGCACTCTACGTCGCCACCGAGTGCGCGCGTCAGTCGACCTGCTCATTCACGGCGGATCGGAAACTCGCCAACGCATGCTCGACGCCGTCTCCCTGGTAACGAAAGTCAGCGGGTATCGATCGATAGCGCTCATGAACTCGCGTCAGCAACGCTTGCTTCCGTTCCCCGACTGCTTCCACTGCCCTGGCGCGGTGCGAGGACGCTTCCTTGACCTCCTCCAACTCGGCCGTTACAAACTTCTTGAACTCGTTGATCGCAATCTGCTGGCGGGTGACCTTTTCGAAGTGGTAGCCCAGGGCGGCCAGGCGAATCGCCTCAGGTAGCATTCGGGGATGGTCCCTGGAGACCTTGGCAACGAACTTGTTGTAGGCCGGGAGTTGCCGGGAGGAGAGTCGGTTCCGCACACCCATGAGTTCCACAAACAGCGCACTCTTGCTCCTGGATTTTTGCAGGTGCGGGACGGGCCTGAGGTGTTCGAACAAGGTCAGGCAACGCTTGAAGTAATTCTCGAGGGTGGAGTCGTAAATGGTACTGATCACGCGCCGGTATCCCTCGACCAATGTCCTGGGATTCATCCCCGGCTTGAAGTTCAAGCTGGTGGCGTCGATTTCGATGGGTGCGTCCAGCAGGCGGTCCTCCCTTTTCAGGCGCTCATAGAGATCCGTGCCCTTTAGAGCAACCAGCATATAGATCGGCGCCATGGGAATGCCGGCCCGCTGGATAAAGTCGATCTGCTCGTCAAACACACCCTCGTCATCTTCATCCAGACCCAGAATGAAGCCTCCCGTGACCTGCATCCCCTTGTGTTGGATCTTGCGCACGGCATGGAGGAGATAATCCTCTTCCTTTTTGCCGACGTTTTGTGGCTTCTTGGTCTTGAGCAAGGCCCTGGGGTTGGGGGTTTCAATGCCCAGGAACACCGAATTGAACCCGGCCTCGATCATGGCATCCATCAGTTCATCCGTTCGGGCCAGATTCACGCTCGCCTCGGTGAACAGGGAGAACGGGTAGCCACGGGCTTTCTGCCACTCGGCGACCACCGGCAGCAGCTCCAACGCCTCTCGCTTGTTGCCGATGAAGTTGTCGTCAACCAGGAACAGGGGGCCTCGCCATCCCAATCGATACAGGAAATCGAATTCCCGGATCATCTGCTCGGGTGACTTGGTCCGGGGCACGCGCCCGAAGAGCTTGATAATGTCACAGAATTCACAGTCGAACGGACATCCTCGGGAGAACTGCACGCACATGGAGTGATAGGCGTTGGTATCGATGAGGTCGAAACGCGGGAGGGGCGTCCGGCTCACATCCGGTTTTCGCGGCTCCCGATAAATGGCTTTGGCCGTGCCGGTCTCCAGGTCGCGCAGAAATCCGGAAAAGGTTTCCTCCACCTCGTCCAGCACGAAATGGTCCACGCCTTCGATCTCCTCGTGATACGACGTGGGAAAGGGGCCTCCGGCCACCGCCGGAATGCCGGCCCGATTGCAGCGCTCGGTCACTGCCTGCAGGGAGGCTCGCTGAACAATCATGGTGGATGTAAACACCAGGTCGGCCCACTCCAGGTCCGCCTCCTGCAAGGGAGTCACATTCATATCCACCACGCGGAGGTCGTATCCTGGTGGAAACATGGCGGCGACGGTGAGCAGGCCCAGAGGGGGGAAGGCTGCCTGTATACCGAGCAATTCCAGAGCATACTTGGCTCCCCAGTAGGCAGGGGGGTGTTCGGGATATACCAGAAGCGCGTGAGGCATGGCCGCCTTCCATTCCGAATTTTTCTTTGCAGTCGGTGGATGGTCTCTTATTCGGCGGCGCCCGACAAATCTCCGACACCTTGCGGAAAGTGGTCATCCAGTGGACTGGCAAAAACCGACGGTGCGCGGCGGACCCGTTTAGAGCCTACCAGGCCGGCCTCCTTGGCTCCGACCGCCTCCGTCTCGTCCTGGACCTCCTCGACATTCTCCTTCCCAAGCAGGATGTCCCGGGCCAACGAGAGAGTAGAGGCCGTGGTCATCAGTTCCAGAGCGCTCACCCGGTAGTTGAACTGGGTCTGGATGAAGGTTCCCAACTCGGCAACCGAGATCGAGGTCAGCCCGAAGCTGGACAGGGGTTCCTCCACGCCGCCCTCGTCGTGGCCGCAGAGATCGGCCACCTTGGCGGCAATCTGAGCCACTACGCTGTCGACAGTAAGCTCTCCGGCCTCACCGACCTCAAAGGCATCCTGATTCTGCATCAGACGCCCGAGCCGCATGTAATCGGGAAGGTCCACCGTCCAGGTCGGGCCTTCGAACAGGGCCGTGATCAAGTGGTCGTTTTCAGACATGGTACGCAGGGCGTGGTCCAGGTTGGACGCGGCGAACTGGCTGCTCACCGGCGGTATGCCCGCGGCCCTCATCATTCGCAGCACGGGCAAACTGCGCGCGGCCATGCCGGCGTCGGAAACGGCGGCCAGGTTGTAGGACAGACCGGGAAGGCCCTGGCGACGGCGACAGGCAGCCAAACCGTCCAGGAAAGAGTTGGCCGCGCTGTAGTTGACCTGTCCAGGGTTGCCCAACACCGAGGCAGTGGAGGAAAACAGAACGAAGTAATCGAGTGGGCAGCCTTCGGTGGCCCGGTGCAGGTGGAGGGCGCCGGAGGCCTTGGGAGCGAATACCTTGGCCACGGACTGGTTCGACATGTCGACCAACAAATGGTCGTCCAGCACCCCGGCCAGGTGAAACACGCCTTTGAGCGGTCGTTGCAACTGGGCGATACAGCGTCGGACATCCTCTTCCACCGACACGTCTCCCTGAACGATGTCGAACTCCACCCTCTCATCCATGTAGACCAGAGCGCTTGACTGACGGACCCAGTCGGCAGTCCGACGGCGTTCGGGGTCCCGGTCCATCAGGGTGATATGGCGGGCGCCTGCAGCCGCCAGGTAAGGCAGCACCCGCAGCCCGAAGCCCCCCAGACCACCGGTCACCAGATAGGTGGCATCGGGATCGAGAAACGGCCGCACGTCGGCAACCGAGAAACCGGCAGCGGCCGGAGTTTCGGGAGCCTTCAGCACCAGTTTCCCCTGGTGTTGACCGGTTGTCATCAAGCGAAGGGCGCTGGCGAAGTCCTTGTAGGGAAAGACGGTGACCGGCAGCGCCGGTAACGCCCCTTCACCCAGCAGATCCAGGCAGGCTTGTGAGAGCCGGTGCGAGAGATAGGGGTCGTCGACCATCAGGCGGTCCACGTCGATGGCCGCGAAGCGCAGGTTCTTGCGGAAGATACGCAGGCCGAGCTCGTTGTCGGCATAGATGTCGACCTTGCCGATCTCGCAGTGCCAACCGCCCGGGCGAAGGGCCTGCAGACACAATTCGATGTGGCGGCCGGCCAGGGAATTCAAGACCACGTCGATACCCTGGCCACCGGTGGCTTCCATCAATCCGTCGTACCAATCGAAGCTGTGCGAATCGAAGGCCGCCCGTGCTCCCAACCCCAGCAATTTCTCGCGCTTGCTCCGACTGCCGGCCGTGGCGTAAATCTCCGCGCCCACGTGTTTTGCCAGGGCGATGGCCGCCTGCCCGACTCCGCCCATGGCCGAGTGGATGAGAACGCGTTGTCCCTTGCGCAGACGAGCCAGGTGAATCAGGGAGTAGTAGGCGGTGACATAGACCGACAATACTGACGCGGCCTCTTCCATGCTCAAGCGATCCGGCTTTCCGAACACCAGATGTTGGTTGACCACAACGCGATTGGCGACACAACCGCCTTGGGTGAACACCACCGCATCGCCGGCGCGAAAGTGGCGCACCTTCGACCCGACGCGGCGTACGATTCCGCAGGCCTCGATGCCGACTTCGCGTCCCAGGGCCGAGCGCTCGTAGGCCAATGCCGGCAACAATCCCAGCGTGACCATAATGTCGCGGAAGTTGAGTGCCGCGGCCGCCACCTCGATTTCCACGTCGTCCGCCCCCAACCCCGGGAGTGGGTAGGTCTTCATTTCCAGACCGGAAATCTGGCCAGGGCTCTCCAGGGTGAGGCGTTGAGCGGGATCTTCCCCCGCGGGCACCAACGGATATCTCTCTCGAATACTGACCAGTCGCGGCGCCCACAAGCGATTCCGCCGCACGGCCAGTTCCCGCTCGCGCAAGTCGCACCGTGCGAGACCGGCCAAAGCCTCGAGGTCCTCGGGACCGCCCAAGTCCACCAGCCGAAAATCGATCCCGACTTCCTCGCCGACTTCGAGAGCCATGCTCCGAGCCGCTCCCCACAGGGCACTCCCCCGCGGCTCCTCCACCTGGAACGCGGCCAGATTCGTCACCACGGTCAAGCGGCAGGGCTGATGTCCGTGCTCAAGCCTGTGGGAAACCAGAGCCCTGACAAAGGCAATGAGTTGCGCCGATGCTCTTTCGCCTGTCGGATCGTCGGGGTCGGTCCCGCAGAAGAAGTCGATCGCTTGCAGGTCGGTCACTTGCGGCCACTCTTCCAGTGTCTCGTAATTGCCATCGCGAAGAATCTCCGGAGGAATCAGGCGCACCCCGGGCGCATCCAGCAGGGACACCCACTCGGCTGCCCGGCTATGGGGCTCGCCCAGCACCCACCGGGGGCCGGAGAGACTTACTTTGTCGGAGGAAACCGACCGGGACAGCCTCGCCTGCAGCAGGGTCGTGCGCCGTCCCGAACGCACCATCATCCAGCCTTCGCCCGGCTCGATGAGGTCGCCCTCGTCGTGACAGACCAGGGCCAGACCACCGGCAACCGCCACTCTCAGTAGAAACCGCCAACGCTCCGGCTCGAAGGGCCCATCATCCCAATGCAGAAAAATGATCTCGGCAGCCCCCGGACGCAACAGGCCTTTCCGCAGATCCGCTTGCAGGGATGGGTCCAGAGTTTCGAACCGCAGCGCAGCCGGCTGGCGGTGGAAGGCCTCGTAGTGGGCGCGGGAGGTCTCCTCGCTGTCGCTGACCATCCAGAACTCCGAGGGCCCACCCGAACTGGAGAGATGGTCGATGCACTGTGTGAGGATCGTCTGATCGGGTTTGCGGCCACCGGCAAACTCGACGATATGACAAGCGTAGCGTTGGCCCTGTTCGGACTGTTCCAGGGCTGCAATGAGCGCAGGAGGATCAATCTCGCCATGGGGCAGCCGGTCCAGGAGCGACTGCCCGACCGGGAGAATCTTCGGTTGCCACGAGATCCTGTGCTTGCTGCGCGGCAAGTCGCCCCAGCGAGGATTGGATACGAAGGAGATGTAATCGCGGATGTGCGCGATGAGTTCCCCGGTCTGGTTGTCATAAAAACTGACGCTGCCACCGGTCGTTTCCCCGTAATGCACACAATACTGGCCCATTTCGTTCACACGGTACCAACCGTCGGCAGGCTTGGTCACGTGAACCGTGATCCGCGGCGAGGTCGGAGGACGAAGAAACGTCACCCGTTCGGCACGCTGGGGTATGGCAAAGTGATCGGCGCCCAGCATCAGGTTGTAAAGGAATATCTGCAGTCCCCCGTCGAGGATCGGGACCGAGGCGACATACCCTTCCTCCCGTCCGGTCCTCCACAGTCTCTCGTCCATTTCCACGTCGACAAGATAAGCCCGGGTCGACATATCCATCCGGACCCGCTTCATGGTTCTGAAATGGGGACCATATTGAAAGGTCTCGCTGAGCGCCGCCTCAAAGCGTTCGTAACAATCACTCTCGTCGGCAATCACCGAACGTTCGAAGCGGGTGGTGTCGATCTCTTCCAGGCGGGCCGGGACCTCCACCGCCTGATCGTCCTTGAGAAGGCGCACTTTGCCGCGGCAATGCAGCTCGCTGCCGGCTTCGACCTCATAGGACCGTGAGGAGATGGTGAAAGTGTAGGCGTCGGGAACATTGGCGAGTGCACGCAATTCCGTCTGCAGGCGTACCGGTGTCTTGGGAATGGGACAGGGCTGAAGAAATTCGAGAACCTCAATGTGAATCGGGGCCCCTGCGAACGCCTGAAGGATAAGTTCAATGTAACCGGCTGCCGGCATGATGGCCGCGTAATGGACCAGGTGCTCCGTCAGCCAGGGAAAGTCCTCGTCGGAAAGCCGGGCTTCGAAGAGCAAGTGGTCGGAGGGAACCTTGCGCCCAATCAACGGGCCTTGTGAAAAGCCGCCTTGCCGCAGAAACATCTCATCATCGCACTTCAGATCGATGGTGGCCTGATCCTCTCTGGGATAGCCGGGAAGCCGATGGGCAACGGGTTCCGGCCGGGGATACTGGGCCGCGAAGTCCAGCTCCACGCCGGCCCTGAACAAGGCTCCCAGGGCCTGATGGAAGCCGAGGCGGACATCGGTGTCTCTCATGAGCGTCGGAATGCATACCGGCACGGGATCGCCGCCCTCCAGGCACTGGGCGATGACGGGTTGCAAAGAGCTGTGAGGCGCGATTTCAAGCAACACCTCGGGCCGATGATCCCTCATGATGGTTTCCATTGCCGCCAGGAACCGCACCGGCTGTCGAATGTTCGACCACCAGTAAGCGTTGTCGAGACGCCGGGTATTCTCACCGGTGACCGAGGAAACAAACGGCACCTCGGCGTCGAAGCCGCGGTCGTTCAGGAACGACAGGGCCGCCAGGGCATCCTCCCTGATCGGATCCATGGCGCTGGAGTGGAAGGCGATATTTCCGGGAATGAGCCGGTTCTGCAGGTTGCGCCGGTCCAGTTCCTCCATGATGGGGAGCAGGAGGGTCTCCCGGCCGCAGATGACGGTGCTGGCCGGCGCATTCTCGCAGGCGATCTCAACCTCTCCATTTCGGCCTTGGTGAGCTTTGAAGGGAACTTGCAACGATTCGAGCAGGTCCTCCAGACCCGGCCGATCCAGGCCGACCGACAGCAAGCGGCCCGAACCGGCCGTGCGCTGCTGCAGGGTGGCGCGATGGAAAACCAGCCGGGTTGCATCGGCCAACGAGATTGCTCCACAGGCGTAGGCGGCAGCGACTTCCCCGGAACTATGGCCCACCACGCAGTCCGGATAGACCCCCCAGGTCTTGAACAGATCCACCAGGGCGCACTGAATCATGAAGATGACGGGCTGGGCCAACTCGACTTCGTTCAGCGCCGATTGATCGGCCCGGAAGCAGGCTTGGCGCAACGAGATTTCCGAGTGTTCCCTCCAGTGCTCCTCAATCGCATCGATGACGCGGCGGAACACGGGATGGGCATCGTAGAGGGACCGGCCGCAGCCGGCCCACTGGGTACCCTGTCCGGAGAAAACCATGGCCAGTCGCCGCTCCTTCTCCTCCACCATGGCAACCGGCGACGGCTCTCCCGCGAAGGCGTCGAGGGCCTCGATCAATTCTTGTCGGGAGCGAACTGCAAAGGATGCTCGCGCAGCGAAATGAGTACGGCGACGGCTCAGATTGCCGGCCAGCGCATACAAGTCCATCTCTTGCTCACAGAGCATTTTCCGCAGTTGCCCGGCACTCCTTTCCAGCGCGCCGGAGGTGCGGGCCGACAGGGGGATCATGAAGCCGGCCTCCGGAGCCAGGGCCACCGACCAGATGCGCGGCCGGGAGGGACGGTATTCCCGAACTACGCAGTGCCCATTGGCGCCGCCGAAGCCGAAGGAGTTGATGCCGACCACCACGGGGTGCTCGGGAAAGGGCTCGCAGGTCGTCTGCACCTGCATGGGGCAACGTTCAAAGTCGATTTCCGGATTGGGAACCAGAAAATTCTTCGAAATCGGTGCGAAGGTGCGCCGCTGCATCATCAGGATGACCTTGAGCAGGGCGCAACTGAACGCCGCGGCTTCCATGTGACCCAGATTACTCTTGACGCTGGCGATTCGCAGCGGAAATGCCCGGCCATTCCCACCGTAGGCTTCTGCAATGGCGTTCCCCTCAATGCGGTCCCCCACCACGGTGCCGGTGGCATGGGCTTCGATGTAGTCGAATTCCTGGGGAGCATGTCCCGAACGGGCACAGGCCCTGCGCATCAGTTCGACCTGGGCATGACGGGTCGGCGCCGTGATGTAACGTCCTTGAGCCAGACCGGCGCTGCCGTCGGCGGCCCCGGCGGCATTGACCGCGGTCGCCTCGACTACGGCGTGGATGCGGTCGCCGTCTCTTTCGGCAGCCTTCAGCGGCTTGACCGCAAAGACGAAGGCGCCTTCCGAGCGCATGTAGCCGTTGGCTTCCGCATCGAAGGAGTGGCACCGGCCGTCGGGACTGATGACACCCAGAGCATTGAAGGAAGCACTCACCCTGGCTGTGCCGAGATAGTTGGAGGACCCGACCAGGGCCTGCTCGCAGTCCCCGCAGCGAAGCGCGTTCATGGCAGCGTGCAGGGCGGTCAGGCTGGCGGAACACGCCGTGCAGTAGGTGGCCGACGGTCCCATCAAGTTGAAGTGGTAGGAGATGCGGTTGGACAGCATCGACAGGCTGATGGTGATCACGTCAAACTGGGTGGCGCCATACAGGGAGCGCCAGTTGGCGACCGGCGGAACCTGCGCGCCGATGAAGACACCGGTGGGGCTGTTGCGCAAGTAATGAAGATCCCAGCCGGCCCGCTCGGAGGTCTCCCAGGCGCAACTCAACAACATCCTGACCTGAGGGTCCATGGCCAACATTTCGTTGTGGGAGAGCCCGAAGAGACTCCGGTCGAAGAGCTTCTCCCCATCTTCTCGGATCAAGCCCTCGTAGGGACTGGCGAAGCGACCCGGGCCGGAGAATCCACCTACGGGTTGATAGCCCCTGCCGTAGCGTTCGGTGACCGGCTCGCGAATGATCTCGCGCTCGCTCAGCAGACGCCAGAAGTCGTCGTCGGTGCGAATTCCTCCCGGCATCCGGTAGGCATATCCGACGATGGCAACGGCGTTATCGGGATCGGCTGAGTTCATGGCTGCGCGCGGACCTCCATTTCCCGTCTCCGGAACTGCAATCCCCTCCGGCTAACCTCGACAGGGGACTGACAGCCAACCGGGGCCGCCCTGCCCCATCCCGCCGGTACACGGTTATACTACCGCACCTGTGACAAGCAATCCAATCGGAACAGCCTATCTCTTCTCCGTGAGACGGGCGGCCGGTTCTTGTGGATGACGCTGGACAAGAGTGTCCGACAGGGAATCCCCTCTTCCCTGGCCCTGGAGTGGCCAAGGTTGAAGTCGCGCCCGGTTACCCGCAAGTCGATCGAAGGGCACCGGGTCAGTCCTGAACTCATCGAGCGGGCTTCAGCTCGCCAGATCAACTCCCACGCACTGTCCGTTGACAAGAAGGGGTATGCGACGCGCTCATCCCGGGAACCGTCGCTTGTCCCGCCCCGGCCCAGTCCTACCGGATCAGCCGCTCCGCCAACGCCAGCGCATCCACCGGCCAGAATCGCCGGGGCCGAGGGCGGAAGACATGAGCCTGTCCAGCCAGGGGGCGACAGTTCCGAAGGCACGCCGTCCATCGGTCGGGAACGGCCTCCAGCCCGTGCACGGCCCCGAGCAAGGCTCCGCAGATGGCCGCGTTGGTGTCGGTGTCCCCACCTCTCATGACGGTATCGACCACGGCTTCCTCCAGGTTCGAAGCATGGAGCAACTGCCAGAGAGCGTTGTGGAAGGCAATGAGAACCCAGCCTTCATGACGGGAGTACTCCGTTGGAGGAGCACTGGCGGACGTAGCAACGACGTCAAGAATCGAAGCATCGACGTCCCCCTGCCGGGCCCACTCCGCGATCCCTTGGTGGACTTCCATGGCGCTGCGGGCCGAACGGACCGCATGGGCAATCGCCATGGCGAACAGGGCGTTCGCCTGCCGGCAGACCGGGTTCGGATGGGTGAGGGCCGCATCCTGCCGGGCCCACTCCGCCACCTCCGGCAGGGCGTGGCGGGCACCGAAGATCCCCAGCGGGCTGATGCGCATCATGGCGCCGTTTGCCTGGCTTGTTGCGTTCAGGCGCCCCCGCAAAGCGGAGCGAATGGTCGCCCCGCAATCGAAGGGCTCGGAGTCCAGCCAGGAAACGTAGGCCTTGCGGGCTTCCCTCGTGTCGTATCCGCCGAGTCGCACCAGAACCCGCGCCAGCGACAGAGCCAGTTCGGAATCGTCGGTAGGCTGCCCGGCAATCGTATTCCAAGTCCCCCCGTCAGCAAGATCCCGGACTCCGTCAGGATATTCCCGGAGGATCTCCTCCTCACTCCGGAATTCCACCAGGCTGCCAAGCGCATCCCCCGCGAGCTGGCCAAGCAGGCACCCTTGAGCCCGGGCCAGAACACCTCTATCGATGGAATGGACCTCTGTCTTCTTCATTGGTCTGCACAGGGTCAGTGGCGCCCTGCCCCGGGATAGAGGAGCGCTGCCGACGGCCCGGACTTCCGGCTGTCCAGGAGATTCTCGGCAGGCACGTTTCTGATCGGGGCATCGCTACGGGGAATTCTCACCAACCCCGACCGGAGGTTCCCATCCCGGAGCAATCGCGTGATTGGTCCCGGAAGAGGAGCGACCCACACCCGAAGACTCCGGAGTGAACCGACCGATTCGCCGGCGGCGCAGGACAGTTGTCAGTTGCTCGCCACAACCTGCCCCACTGCATTTTTCACTTCTTCGCCATCCTCTTTCGACAACCTCCCGAGCTTGCGGACAATCAGAGAGTCGTCGAGAGTGAAGAGCTTGAAGCGGACCTTGCAGGGAACGTTGAGGCCGGCTTCCCGCCATCCCCGGACCGCCACGTCGCTGGGCCAGTCGCTCCCGGCCGAGGTGATCATGGCCAGGATCAATTGTTCGTGGGCTCGATTGAAGCCTGACGATGAGACGATCAATGCCGGCCGGCGCTTGCTGGTCCGGCGATCCGTGAAAGGAAAAGGGACGACAACCACATCAAGCGATTCAAAGGTCACGCCACGCTTCCTCGTCTTCGGGCGAAATCCATTCACTCAGAACTTCGGAGAGGCCTTGCAGGTAGTCGTCCCGCCCGGGCGTCACCTTGCGCACCACCAGATGATCGCCCTCGATCACGAAAGCAATCACATCTCCCTCAACCAGATTGGCCGCCTCACGGATGTTCTTGGGAATCGTGGTCTGCCCGCGTGCGGTGATCTTGGCGAGTTCCATTGGCTGGTTTCACTAAATATCTTATTTTACGAATAGTAAGATATAACGGAAATGAATGCAATCTTATTGAGGCCGAATCGGCTTGCGGTCCTGTGTGATCGCAAGCCGCACGATTGCCGCCCAGTGTGCACGGCGATGAGTTGGATTTTATTGGACGGCTTTGGAAGGGTGTTTGGCGGAGGCGGTAGGATTCGAACCCACGGTACCCGTCAAGGTACAACGGTTTTCAAGACCGCCGCAATCGACCACTCTGCCACGCCTCCGCGGGGATACTCCATTCTAGCCCGCATTTCTCGGCAGGTCGTGGTAATTGTCAGGAAAGACCGTTTATCTTCAGGCTCTTACCGGATGTGTTGGGAAGGTTTGCGGATTGGCGGCGGGGCTTTGCGGGACGAGCCGAGGGAGAAGGGAGGACGGCGCCGGCCGACGGAACTACCGGCTGTCCAGGAGCTTCTCGGCGAGCACGTTCCTGATCTGGGCCTGGTTGCGGATAACTTCCAGGTAGGCTGTCTTCAGCAGGTTTTCCTTGCGGTTGAAGATGGTCTGGCGAACATCCGCCTGGACCTGCGGTTCGCTCAGCTCATGCTGCCCGCCGCGTTCCTTGGCCAGGAGCTTGACCAGGTGGTAGCCGTAGCCGATGCGGATGGGGCTGGGAAAGACCTGCTCCACCTTGAGTTTCTGGACCGTTTTCTTGAGCTCGGGACTGACGGTCTCCATCTGCTGCTCGGTGACGAATCCCAGGTCCCCGCCCCGAGGGGCGGACTCGGCGTCCTCGGAGTACTCCACCGCCAGGCGGGCAAAATCCTCGCCGTTCAGCAGCCGCCGCATCAGAAGCCGGGCCTTTTTCTTGGCCTCGGCGGGAGTGGCGGCGTCGTCGCTCCGGGTATTGTTGATCCCGGACTCCTTGGAATCCGTTATGAGAATGTGGGCGAGGCGCCAACCCTTGGGGAGGTTGTAGTTGGACTTGTTCTCTTCGAAGTGCTGCTCGATCTCGGCCTCGGTCACCGAGATCTTGGAGGTGATCTCCTTGTTGTAGAGCTTCTCGATGGTGGCTCCCTTGCGCAGGGTCTGTTTGAACTCCTCCTCGGTGACCCCCTGCTCCTTGAGGAACTCCTGAAACTTCTCCTCGGTGTAGTTCTTCTTGAAGTCGGTGAACCGGGTGCTGACCTCGGCATCGCTGGCGGTCAGACTGTCGGCGGCGGCCATTTGCATGAGGATCTCATCGTTGATGAGCTGGCTCAGGATGTTGAGCTTGAAGGTGGAAGCCTCCTCGGGCGACGGCGCCCGGGGACTCTGCCGGAGTTGAGCGTCGAAGCGCTTGTTGACCGCGGCCATCTTGATCTCGGCTTCATTGACGATGGCCGCGGTGTCGGAGCTCACCTTGGGCCCCGAGCTGCAGCCTCCTCCAACCAGGAGAAGCAAGGCCAGAGCCGATGCACTGTTTCGATTGCAGGCAAACATCATGGGATTTCGGATCACCCGGGCGGCCCACCCGGGACTGCTCCATTGGAAACCAGGCACCAGCCCTCATCCGCCCTTTCCCGGCAGCCTGCCGCGGAATCGGGCGGCACTTCACCTAGCCTAGCACCCCCTCCAGCCAGTGACAACACTGTTCTTTCCCGCCGTGCTCGGCCATAATGGGTGGCTGATCCGGCAGGAAAAATCGGGCCTTGCATCTCCTTTCGATCATTCCCGGCGCCATCGGCGACTTCATCGTGACACTGCCCGCGGTGGCCTGGCTGCAGTCCCACCTCCGCCCGGATCGGATGGAACTCTGGGTGGCCCGCGGCAATCTGCCGCTTGCCCGATCTCTCGGCTACGTCGACTCCGCCGAGGCCCTGCAGGACACCGGCATCGAGAGCTATCCGCCCGGGCAGGAGTGCCTGAGGCGCCTGCGGACCTTTGACAGAATCATCTCCTGGCGGGGGAGCGGCAATCCGGAATTCGTGGGCCGCATCCGGGCCATCCACCCCCGGGTCGACTTCCTTCGGGCGCTGCCCCGAAAGTCCGGTCTCCACATGATCGAATTCAGGAGGGCTCAGCTCGACCGGATCTTCGGATCCACCCCGGGTTTCTCGGCCATCCCTCGGATTCAATGGTCCCGGGATGAGGATCGATTTGCCGAGCGTTTCTGGGCCGCCCGCCCCGGAAACCCCAGAGTCGCGGTCCATCCGGGGGCCAGCGGCAAGCCCAAGCGATGGCCGGCCCCTCACTTCGCCCAGGTGGGGCGAAGCCTGTCCCGCGATCCGAACTGCCGCCTTCTGCTGCTGGAAGGGCCGCTGGACGGCGAGACGGTCAAAGAGGTTCGGCACGGCCTGACCGGGTCTTCGGTCCGCTGGGAGAGGGTGCGAATCGAGAACCTGAGCCGGCTGGCCGCCGTCCTGAGCCGCTGCCGGCTCTACATCGGCAACGACAGCGGGATCACCCACCTGGCGGCTGCCCTGGGAATCCGCACCATCGCCCTGTTTCTGGATACCGACTCCCGGGTCTGGGCTCCCCGAGGCCCTCGGGTTCAGCTTCTGCGCCGGCCCGGCGTCGAGCAGGTGCTGTCGATTCTGTAGTGTCCTGTCCGAGAAATAAGATTACCATCTCCGATGGAGGTTCCACTTGGTGACGGTTGGTTCGAGATGTCCTTGGCGTTTCAGCGAACAAGCACCGCTGTGCCCTCTCTCCGGGGAACCTCCATCGGCCCTCCGGGTTCGGGCGGAACGGCACCGTCTTCGTCGTCGCTCCTCCTCGCAATGAATGAGCATTGGCTCCTCGTCGCTCCTAGAATCCGGCCCCGTTGCGCTCCGAAAGATGGCAACCCTATTTCTCGGACAGGACACAAGCACGCGAGGCCTGCCTTGTCCCGACCTGCTGCATCCGGCCCACTGCCTCCCTTGGCGGTGATTGCCGACGATCTGACCGGCTCCTGCGACACCGCCGCCCAGTTCTGCCGCTACGGCATGCGGGTGGCCATGACCGGCGCCTCCGCCCCGGACCTTGGTCCGGACCTCGATCTACTGGTGGTCAATACGGCTTCGCGAGGGCTGCCCGTCGAACGGGCCCGGCAAGTGGCCGCCCGCTCGGCCAGGTCGTTGCTGAGTTCCGGCAGCCGTCCTGTCTACAAGAAGATCGACTCGACCCTCAAGGGGCCCTGGTGCCAGGAACTGGCCGCCGTCATGGCCGCGGCGCGACCCGATCTCGCCATTGTCGCTCCCGCCTTCCCGGCTTGGGGAAGGACCAGCCGGGGAGGAAGGTTGCTGCTGGACGGCCGTCCTCCGCCGCAGCGCCCCGCGCGAGGCGCCGGGCCTTCAGGGATCGACAGCGGGAATCTCCTGGGCCGGCTGGGGGCCGAGTTCGGCTCCCAGGTCGAACTGCTGCGCCGCGACCTGCTGCGCCGGCCGCCGGCCGTCATCGAGAAGCGCATCCTGACGGCCCGCCGCAAGGGGCATCGGGTGCTCCTGTTCGATATCGAGTCCGACGCCGACCTGGAGCGGCTGGCCCTGACCGGACGTCGTCTGGACGAAGCTGTCCTGTGGGTGGGATCGGCCGGACTGGCCGGTGTGCTTCCCCTGAGCTGGGGGCGCGCTCCGACCGGCGTGGACCTGCCCGGCCCGGAATCCGGGGGACCGGTGCTCCTGATTTGCGGCAGCCTCAACCTGGTCAACAAGGCCCAACTGGAACAGCTCGGCAGGCGGGGCCTGGCCACCGTCATCACTCTTCGGGACGAGGATGCCGATTCCCCGCCCCGCCTGGAAGAGAGGTTGAGACCTGCCCTGGAGGCGCTGGCGCGCCAGCAATCGGTGGCCTTGTGCCTGCGCCTGGAACAGCGAATCCGCTCCCGAAGCCATCTGCAACGCCTGCAGCAGACCCTGCAATCGGCCGCCTGCCGCCTGTTCGACACCGGCGAACCGCGAGCCAACATCCTGGTGGGAGGGGATACGGCCCTGAAGGTCTACGAGCAGTGCGGCGCCCGGGGAATCCGCATTCTGGGGGACGTGGAACCCGGCATCCCCTGGGGCCGCTGGATCGGAGGCCGGATGGATGGACGGCCGCTGGTGACCAAGGCCGGAGGGTTCGGAAACCCGGATACGCTCTGCGACATCGCCCTCTTCCTGACCGGGCGGCCTGCCTCGGAGGATGTGCTATGATCCTCGGCTCCGCCCCCCTGCGCCCCGGCGACGGCGGCCGTTCCCCATGCCCATGAACCGGAAGCCCCGCATCGGCATCACCCTCGGCGACGTGGCCGGCATCGGCCCCGAGGTGGCCCTCAAGGCCCTGCTGGACCCGGCGGTGGAGCGACAGTGCGTTCCCGTCATCATCGGCGAGGAATCCACCGTAGCCCACTACGCCTCGCGGCTGCTGCCCCGGCGACGGGTCCATCCGGTGGCGGAAGCGGCCTCGCCCGGACACGATCCCACCTGCATCCATCTGCTGGACCTGAAGAACATCCGCTTTTCCGAGATCGAACTGGGGCGGGTGAGCAAGGAGTGCGGCAGAGCCAGCCTGGATTACATTCGGGCGGGAGTATCGGGCTGCCTGGACAGGAGGCTGGATGCCCTGGTGACCGGCCCCATCCACAAGGAGGCCGCCCAGTTGGCCGGCATCGGCGTTCCCGGACACACGGAGTACCTGGCCGGGCTGTGCCGGGTCTCCGAAGTACGCATGCTGCTGGTGGTGGACCACCTCCGGGCCATCCACGTCACCACCCACCTGGCCCTGCGCCAGGCCCTGGAGAGAATCCGGGCGCCGCGCATTCTGGAGACCATCCGGTTCGGCCGCCTGGCCCTGCAACAACTGGGCCTCCGGCGCAGCCGCATCGCCGTGGCCGGACTCAATCCCCACGCCGGCGAGGGCGGCCTGTTCGGCACCGAGGAAGCCGACGAGGTCCTGCCGGCGATCGAGGCGGCCCGGGCCGAAGGCCTCGACGCCGAAGGTCCGATCTCCCCGGACACCGTTTTCCATCGCATGAACCGAGGCGAGTTCGACCTGGTGGTGGCCCTCTACCACGACCAGGGTCACATCCCCTTGAAGTTGATGGGTTTCGACAGCGGCGTCAATATCACCATCGGCCTGCCCATCGTTCGCACCTCGGTGGACCACGGCACCGCCTTCGACATCGCCGGCCGGCTCAAGGCCAACCCGGCCAGCATGGTCAAGGCCATCCACCTGGCCTGCACCATGGCGAAAAGCCAATAGCTGTCGGGGTGGTCCCGCGCAGGGCGGGGGCGTGGGGTGATGGGCGTTGGGGCCTTCCTGCGAGACCTCCCCAGGCCCCCGGCAGTCACTCACGCGACGCCGCCTCAGCCCCCCACCCGGGAACGCGGGCGTCCCGCCCGCAACCTTATTCCTGGCTGGAGGAGATGGAGCGTCAGCGCAACGTTGCAGGCAGGCAGCCACCCCGCCGGCGTGAACTGCGCTGGCCAGTCCGAATGAAAGGCAAGGCCCCGCTACCGTTCCATCCCAGCGGCGCAGTCGGCCAAGGCTGCGCCGGGCAAGGGGCCGTTTGCAAACCTCAAGAATCACTCCCCCGAAAGGGGGAGTTGACAAGGGCGAAGCCCCACCCGGGAACGCGGGCGTCCCGCCCGCATCCTTATTCTTGGCTGGAGGTGGCGGAGCGTCAGCCCAACGTTGCCGGCAGGCAGCCACCCTGCCCGCGTGTACGGCGATGGCCAGTCCGAATGAAAGGCAAGGCCCCGTTGCCGTTCCATCCCAGTGGCGGAGTCGGTCAAGGCTGCGCCGGGCAAGGGGCCGTTTGCAAGCCCAAGTATCACTCCCCCCGTAAGGGGGAGTTGACAAGGGCGAAGCCCCACCCGGGAACGCGGGCGTCCCGCCCGCATCCTTATTCCTGGCTGGAGGTGGCGGAGCGACAGCGCAAGGTTGCCGGCAGGCAGCCACCCTGCCCGCGTGTACGGCATGGGCCAGTCAAAATGAAAGACAAGGCCCCGTTACCGGGTCGATCCCAGCGGCGCAGTCGGCCTACGCTGTGCCGGGCTAATGTGCGGGCGGGACGCCCGCAACCTTATTCCTGGCTGGAGGTGGTGGAGCGTCAGCGGGACGTTGCAGCCAGGCAGCCACCGTGCCCGCGTGTACGGCATTGGCCAGTCCGAATGAACGGCAAGGCCCCGCTACCGTTCCATCCCAGCGGCGCAGTCGGCCTACGCTGTGCCGGGTAAATGTGCGGGCGGGACGCCCGCGTTCCCGGGTGGGGAGCCGACGCCGAGGCTCCAGCCAGGGAGGGGTCGCCTGCCCCCCCGGCGCCGTCAGCCCTTCTTGCCCATGCAGCCGTCGATGGACCAGTCGCCGCCGCCCTTGGCCGCCAGGTAGAGAAAGACGAAGCAGTAGAGGGCGGCCAGCTCGCCCTGGTTGAGAATCGGCCAGAAGGCCTTGGTGCCGTGGGCCAGCCAGTAGGCGGCCGCCATCAGGCCGGACAGGACGAAAGCCACCGGTCGGGTATAGAACCCCACCAGTATCGCCAGCCCTCCGAAGAACTCCAGCACCCCGGCAACCCCCGGAAGCGAGGCCAGGGGCACGGCCTCCCGTCCCAGGGCTCCGAACAGCTTCTGGGCCCCGTGCGGCATCATCAGGAATCCGGTCATGATGCGCAGGGCATTGAGAGTGATTTCACTACAATCCTTGCCGGCAAATGTTCGAGCCATGGTTTCCCTCCTCAGGATTGACAAACCGAAACTTGCACGCGGCCGTCAATGAAGACGAACCACGAATGAACACCGATAGACACCCATACAGATGGACTCATTCAACGACGAGCAGCGCCCCCGCCCGCCACCTCGGGGCGGACCCTTCGAGAGTGAAACAGGGTTGTTTTACAACAAGTCGCAGGTTCCGGGAACAGGCAAGCGCCCTGTGACCTGGTTGCACTCTATTCTCTATGAACATGGATGCACGGGATCAAAGGGACCGCCTTCACCTTCGGTCTCAGCCCTTTCCCTTCAGAACTTCCCGGTTCACCAGGTAGCTCGGGACTTCGCCACGCAGCACCTGGACCACCTGGCGAGCGGCTTTCTCGCGGACCTCCACGTAGGCTTCCTCGGTGTAGGAGGCAAAGTGGGGGGTGAGCACCACGTTGTCCAGCCCCAGAATGGGGTCGTCCGGGTCGGGCGGCTCCTTTTCCAGGACGTCCAGGCCCGCCCCGGCGATCCACCCTTCCTGCAGGGCCCGGGTCAGGGCCTTCTGATCCACCACCGGCCCGCGAGAGGTGTTGACCAGGTAGGCGGTGGGTTTCATCAGGCGCAACTGGGGCTCACCGATCAGGTGACGGGTCTCCGAGGTCAAGGGGGCGTGGATGGACAGCACGTCCGACCTGGTCAGCAACTCCTCCAGCCCCACCAGTTCCACCGGATAGCCGGCCAGACTACCGGGCTGCAGGTAAGGATCGTGAGCCAGGATCCTGTAGCCGAAGGGCGCGGCCTTCCCGGCCACCGCCCGGGCGATGTGGCCGAACGCCAACAGTCCCAGCGTCTGGCCGCGGGCCTTGTAAACGGGCGCGGCCAGCTTGCGGTTGTAGACCCCCCTCGAAACCAGGGAGTGCATCCTGACCACCTTGCGGGTCACCGCCAGGATCAGGCTCATGGCCAGATCCGACACTTCGTCATAGCAGAAGTCGGGCACGTTGGTGACAAGGATCCCATGATCGGTGGCCGCTTCCAGGTCCACGGTGTCCACGCCGATGCCGTAGCGCGCGACCACTCTGGTCCGGTTCCAGGAGGCAATCACGCGACGGGTGATCGGGCTGAGGGAGACCAGCAGGGCGTGGGCGTCCCGGGTGGCCCGGATGACGTCCTCTTCGCCATGGCAGTCGGCCGTAACCAGCTCGGCGCCGGCCTCGGCCAGAATCTCCTTTTCCACGGTGGGGACCATGCGCACCGAATCCACCGCCACCACCTTGAACATGTCGTCTCCTTCCGCTCCCCGCCGAGCCGGCCTCCGGCGCCGCCGATCCGACGGCTCAGAGCAGGTTTTTCAGATTGCCCTGCGCGTCGAAATCCAGTTCCCCCAGGCGCCCCAGAACCTGGAGGTCCCGGTTGGCCCCCGCTTCGTCCAGCAGGGCTTCGGAAGCCACGAAGCGGTCCAGCTTCAGCGTGTTGCGGATCCAGACCATGCGGCAGTCCTCTCCGCTGGAGGCGCTGCTGGTGGAGATGGCCGTCTCCAGCGCCTCGCGGTCCGAGTCCACGGTCACGGGAATGCGGACGCTCTCCAGGTTGGTGCTGGTGAGGGCATTCACGTAGGTGGGTCGGGTCTCGATCTTGTCCACCAGGCGTCGGGTCACCACATCGGCCATTCCCACCCCGATGGCGTTGCCGTAGGACTCGGGGGTCAGGTCCCGCACCACGATGCGCGAGAAGCGGGGAGCGCCGGCGAAGGGCTTGCCGGAGCCGGCCCGCCGGCCGATGACGTTGGTATCCATGCCGGTCCCGCTGACGTTCTTCCCCATCTCGTCCACCAGGAGCAGGTCACCCCGGTCGAAGGGAATGCGGGCCAGCCAGGACTTGGCCACTTTCAGCAGCCGCTTCTCCACCTCGAACAGCTCGGCCGAGGTCATGGCCTCGATGACCCCGGTCTGATCGTAGCCGTTCTCCACGATCCCCAACCCCAGCAGAATGCTGCAGCGCCGCCTGACCACTTCGGCCACCCCGGTCAGCACCCGATAGTAGCCATGGCGCTTGTTGGCCCGGTGATAGCGAATGGCCCCCTGATGCTTCCCCAGGCCGATGGCCATCATCTTGGTGAGGCCGCTTTCGATCTCGGCGTCGAAGTCGGTGTGGGGCTTGATGCGGTTGACCACCGCGACGTGGTCGGCTTCCAGGACGTTCCGGTCCAGCACCACCGGGATTCCGTCCCGGGTCTCTCCAATGGGACGAGTCTCCATGGTGGCCCGGATGGGTACGCCCATGGCGGCCTCGGTGATGCCGTAGCGCTCCAGCACGCCGCGCTGTCCGGCGGCCGTCCCGCCCCCGTGGCTTCCCATGGCGGGAACGATGAAGGGCCGGGCCCCCCGCTCCTTCAACTCTTGCGCCAGGCTGCGGGTGATGGCGGCGATGTTGGCCACGCCCCGGCTGCCGGCGGTGACGGCCACGCTGTCCCCCGGCTTGAGGCGGCTGCCCAGATCGAGCCGGGCGACTTCGCGGGCCACTCCGGCCGGAATGTCATCCACCCGGGTCGACTGGAAACGCTGCCTGACCCGAACCACCCTGGGGAATGCCATGGCCGCTCCTGAGAGACGGTTGGCGACAACCGCTTCGGTCCGCCAAGCGCCTGAAAATGTCGATCAATATACCACGAAAACTGCTCGCCGCTACCAGGCCAGGCGGAGGCCGGCGGTGATCATCCGAGGTGGGCCGATGCCCAGCACCGAGGTATTCGAGACCGGAACCCGGCGGTCGAGAAGGTTCTCCACGGCAAAGGTCAGCACCAGGTTGCGGTGTACCCTTCTGGACAGGTGAAGGTCCAGCAGGGTGGTCCCGGCCAGCGGCCGGAGGTTGTGATCGTCGTCAAACTGCAGGCCCACCAAACGGGCCATCAGGAAGGCGTTGAGGACATCGGGGCGCGCATAGCTCAGGGAGGCCGTGAGCCGATGGCGGGGCACCTGGGGCAGCCGGTTCGACTCCACCCCGGGGTTCTCCGGAAAGCGGCCGAAGGTGGAATCGGCCAGCAGGTAGCCTCCCCGCAGCCTCCAGTCCCGGTTCAACCGCAGCGACAGGTCCGCGTCCAGGCCGCGGGCGTCGACACGCCCCACGTTCTGCCTTTGGCGGGTGATGAGCGCCGGCGCGGTCTCCAGGGTGATGTTGGAAATGGCCTGGCTCAGACCGTTCCAGTAGGCGGTCAGCCGTCCCCTGAGCCTGGACCCGCCGTACCAGTCCACGCCCGCCTCCGCTCCCCGGAGCGTCTCCGGCCGCAGGTTCTCGTTGGGCAGGGTCACCACGCTGCCCACCCGAAATCCGCGGTAGAGCTCGTTGAGAGTGGGCGCCCGGAAGCTGCGGTAGACGGCTCCCCTGAAGGTAAGGGCCTCGGTGGCGTGATAGGAGACCCCGCCCCTGGGACTGAGCATGCCGCCGCCGCGCCGGGGAAACTCAAGGACGGTGGAGGTCCCGGAAGGGAGCGGAACCTGATCGCGGACGGCATCGTGGTTGAACCAGCCGTCCAGCCGGGCGCCGAGCTGAAGCTGCCAGCGCGGCGCCAGGGCCATCAGGTCCTGGAGGTAGATTCCGCCCAGTTGCTGGTGGCCGCCCAACACCTGAAACTGAGCCGGAATCCCCGAGCGGTAGCCGGTCTCCCGGCTGTGCCCCCTCACCCATTGCCAATCCAGTCCGGAAGTCACCAGGTGGCGCTGTCCCAGCGGCCCCGTCCACTGCAGGGAAGCGCCGGCGCTGCGGGACGGGACCTCCTGCTCGCGGGTCAGGAACTCCGACTGCCGGTGGGAGGGAACGGCGGTGAAGCTGCTGTCGAAGGCCTGGGCCAGGCCGTAGGCGCCGATCTGCCACTCCCTGCCCCGGTCGTCCTTCCGGCGGTAACGGGCTCGAACCCGGGTCACGTCGGTGGCGTTCTCCCTCAGCCGGGTGCCGTTTCCCCGATCTTCGCCGAAGTGCTCCAGGCGCAAGGTCCCCTGCGTCCCCTGGCGAGGCTGGTAGAAGGCGGCCGCACGGACGGCGTAGGCGCGGGATCGGGCCGGCCTGTCCACCGGGCCGCGGTCCTCGGGAGCGACCACGTGGTATCCGTTGGTGCGAAAGAAGGAGCCGGAAACCAGTCCGCTCCAGCGTTCCCCTCCGACCGAGCCCAGCAGGTCGGCGCGGGCGGTGCCCAGGGAGCCGCCCCTCAGGTCGAGTTCGAACCGCGGGGGCCGGGGCGCCCTGGAAAAGGCCTGAATCACCCCTCCCAGCGCGGAGCTTCCGTAGAGGCTGGAGCCTCCCCCGGGGACCACCTCGATGCGCTCCAGGCTGGACTTGTCCAACTGGCTCCAGTAGACCCAACCTCCGAAGGGATCGTTGAGCGGCATCCCGTCCCACAGCACCAGCGTGCGACTGACGCCGCTGGGTCCGATCCCCCGCAGGGACACGCCCTGGCTGGTGGGGTGGGCCACCAGGCTGCTGCTGCGCCGAAACAGGCTGAAGGAGGGAATCCGGCGCAAGGCGTCATCCACGGTAATCGCCGGGGACTGACCCAACTCCGGTTCCCCCAGCACCGAGACCGCCGAGGGAACGTTTCTCCCGGTGCGCGGCGAACGGGTGGCGGTGACCGTCAGCGCCTGCTCCACCGGCCGGGGAACCAGGGTAAAAGCCGACTTCCAGTTGCCGAGGGGCTCGAGGAGGTCTTCGAAGTCCGGATGGCTCAGCCTGAGGGAGCGGGCCTCCGGGGAGACGGTCGCGAATTGGAAGCCGCCCCGGGGACCGGTGACGGTCTCGGCCAGGACACGCCCCCCCTCCGTAACCAGCAATACCCGGACTCCGGCGATGGCCCTGCGGTCGGAATCCAACACCTGCGCCTGCAAGGGCGGCCAGCCGCCGCCCGCAGCGCCTGCGCCGGTCTCGCTTTCCGACAGGGAAACCAGCGGAAACAGGCAGGAGACCAGGAACAGGGCGGAGGCGAGGCTGCGGAAGGTGGACAATGCGAGTGTCCTGTCTCGGAAACAATACGGAATGACCGGCTCCCGGGGCGGGTGGCGGGACGGCGAGGGAACAGCTCTACTTCAATGCCGACAACTGCTTCTCGATGGCCGCCAGAGACGTTCCCAGCAGGTCTCTGTAGCGGTCGTTGGCAGTCGCATCCATTTCATTCAGGATGCGTGTTCTGGCCAAGAGGAGGGAGCGGCGCTCTCGAGAGATTTCTCCAGCGGCGGGTCTTGCGGCTGCCTTGCCCATCCGGAATGCCTCTCCGGCCTCCTCCATCTGCGCCTCGACCGCCTTGCTCTCCCATCCCCTGGCCATCATCTCCCTCTGTAGCCGAACGGCCCCTGGATTCCCGACCAGGCCACCCCGGTGGCCACCTCGTGCAGCGCCGGAAATTTCTCCTTCAGCGCCGCACCGTCGATCTCCCGGGCCAGGAGGACCCCCTTGGCGTCATGCACCGTATATTGGGGAGAGCGGTTTCCCCCGTACACGGTGATCCGATGGCCGCGTGTCCTCAGAACCAGGATCAGCCGGTCCTCATCGGCCCTCGGACCGGTCTCGGCCACGGCCGTCCTGGAAGGGCCCTTGGCGTCGGAGGAAGCCGGCGAGGCCTTGGCTTCGGTGGCTTCGACCGGAAAAGACGGTTCCGACGCCGAGAGGGCCACCACCAGGAGCGGCCATCCCAACAGGGGCAGCATGTCCTTTGCTTTCACCACCATATTGAACTCTCCTTCGATGAAACCCGTTTGGAATCCTTGGGTCCATTATACCGCAGCCGCTTCCGGGCTATATGATAATGTTCTACTGGATTGGCTGGCGGAAAAGGCGGAGGATCGGACAGGCGATGCGCGACTATCTGGGGGTTGCCGTGGAGGCAGCTCGGCTGGGCGGGGACATCCTGCGGGAACATTACCGGCGGGTGAAGACGGTCGAGTTCAAGGGCGAAGCCGACCTGGTCACCGAGGTCGACAGGAGATCGGAAAAGGAAATCGTGGATCTGCTGGCCTCCCGTTTTCCCCACCACTCCATCCTGGCCGAGGAAGGAACCGCCACGGAGAAGAGCTCCGAGTTCAAGTGGGTCATCGATCCACTGGACGGCACCACCAACTATGCCCACGGATACCCGGTCTTCTGCACCTCGGTCGCCCTGGAACAGAACGAAGACATCCTGGTGGGGGCCGTCTACCAGCCCATGACCGAGGAACTGTTCGTGGCCGAACGGGGCGGCGGAGCCTTTCGGAACGGCCGAAGGATCGAAGTCTCCCGGGTGAACGAACTGAAGCGGTCCCTGCTGGCCACCGGATTTCCACCCCAGGTGCGGAAGAGCCCGGAGGAGGCCCTGCGACATTTTTCCGCCTTCGTGCGCCAGGCCCAGTCCATCCGGCGCGACGGCTCGGCGGCCCTCAACCTGTGCTGCGTGGCCTCGGGGCTGTTCGACGGCTTTTGGGAAATCGGCCTGAAGCCCTGGGACACGGCAGCCGGCCTCCTGGTGGTGCGGGAAGCCGGCGGCCTGGTGAGCCGCTTCAGCGGCCGCGACTACTCCATCTACCAGCCGCAGACGCTGGCCACCAACGGCCTGATACATGAAGAGATGCAGCAGGTGTTGGAAGTTTGAAGGGGGAAGTTTGAAGGGGGAAGTTTGAAGGGGGAAGTTTGAAGTTTGAAGGGGGAAGTTTGAAAGAGGAAGTGGAGAAGGGGGAGAGTAGGGAGCGGAAAGTGGGGAGTGGAGAGTGGTCGGCCAGGGGTTTGGGGGACGGGCGAGCGCTTGATGAGTTGGCTGTGCCTGGCTGAAACAACAGAAAAAAGAGTTATCCACGAAGACACACGAAGAAAGACTAATGTTCTTTACCCACTCAAAGGGAACGCCCCTTGGGTTCGGGTGAGGGCAAACGCAGCCAGTCAGCTTCCCGTGCCACATCCTCTCGTCCTGTTAATCCTGTGCATCGACGTTCAACAGGTAGATAACCGGATCAACCGGACAGGGTCCTGGTTGCCGATAGGCCACGAAGAAAAGCCGAAAGAGATCCATTTGTATTCGTGCCTATTCGTGTTCATTCGTGGTTCGTCTTTATCAACGCCCCCCTGTTTCACTCTCGAATGATCCGCCCGTCGTGGGGGCGGGGGCGCGGCTTGTCTGAAGGGCGGCGCCGAGACCGAAAAGATGCTTGACGCACGGGCTAGATCACTCTCCACTCTTCACTCTCCACTCTTCACTACTAGATGGACCCGCCGGCTGGGCTTCGCAACCGCCATTGCCCTCATGACCGCACCTCCTTCATTCGCCCACACCACCGGAGTCAGCTACTCCGACATCCGGGTTGAGGGAACGACGGCTCAACTGCGGCTGCGGATCAACCTGCGGGACCTGGACTTCGTGGACCAACTGGACCTCGACCGGGACCGCCTCATCTCCCGGGAAGAGGTCAGCCGGGCCCTGCCCCGCCATCTTCCGCGCCTGGTGGACAACTATCGGATCCGGTCCGCCGAGGAGGAGGGCCGCGCCGAGCTGACCTACTGGCGCCAGGGTCCGGGTCCGGGCGAACTGGAATGCCTGGTCCACTACCGCTTCGCGACCACCATCGAGCGGCTGAGCTTCACGGTAACCCTGCCGGGCCTCACCGACTCGGGACACTGGAACCTGGCCAGGGTGCGCCATCCCGGAGGTCTGGCCGATCTCGACTTCAACCTGGAGAACCCGACCGCCAGCCTGGAGGTGGGACGGGGATGGAGGCTGCGGGCCGGCCGGTTGGTTCGAGGCCTGGCCCCGGGCGCCAGGCAGGCGGCGACCTCTCCCGTCCCCCTCGGGTTTCTGCTGGGGTTGCTGTTGACGGTCCCCGGCCCGGGCGGCGCCGTCCGGGTGGCGGGAGCCTTCCTGGCCGCGCAGGGATTGATGGCGCTGCTGGCCGCCCTGGCGCCGATCCGGCTCCCCGAAACCTTTCTGGCTTCGGCCACCGCCCTCAGCCTGGCCTACATCGCGGCCGAGAACCTGCTGGTGAAGGAGACCGCCGACCGCTGGGCCATCGGGGGCTGTTTCGGACTGCTGTTCGGGGTCGACCTCTCCTCGGGGCTGCTTGCCCGGGCATCCCAGGTCTCGGGCTTGGGGACCCTCGGCTGGATCCTCGGACTCTCTTGCACCCTGGCCCTGGCGGCGGGGCTGATTTATCTGCTCAACCGAGCCTGCCTGACGCGAACCTGGCACCCCTGGTGGGTGCGGCTGGCCTCGGTATTGCTGCTGGGGGCGGGCCTGTTCGGCTTTCTCCGCCGGGTTCTCTGAAGCACCCGGGATGCGGAGGACCCGAGCGGCGGCGCCAACCGCAAAGGCATCCCGGGAGCGGTCCCAGCTCCCGGAACACTGAATTGGAGGCTGTTTCCCATGAAGACACTTCACTCGGCTTCGCGAACGCCCATCAGGGCTTCTGGCTTCGGACGTCCCCGTTCCGGGGCCTGGAAACTCCTGATCCCCCTCGCTTTCGGCCTGCAACTGGCCTGCTCGGGGCGCGGGGGGCCGGAGGAGAACGGCGGCCACTCCTCCCAGAACGGAAGGGGCGGGGTTGTCCTGAAACAGGGTGACCGCCAGGTCGACATCGTGATCGACGGCAAGCCCTTCACCTCCTACCATTTCCAGGGCTACAACAAGCCCATCTTCTTCCCGCTGCGCTCGGCCTCGGGGACGGTCCTCACCCGGGGCTATCCCATGATCGAGGACATTCCCGGAGAGAGCCGGGACCACCGCCACCACACCGGCGTCTGGTTCACCCACGGAGACGTCAACGGGGTGGATTTCTGGAGCGAGACGCCGGAAAGCGGAACCATCCGGCACCAGGAATTCGAGCGCGTCGAAAGCGGGGCGGAGGTGGGCGTGCTCCGGTCCCGCAACCACTGGTTGACCGGCGGCGGCAAGCTGGTGCTCGCCGAGACCCGGGAGGTCCGGATCTACAACCGGCCCCAGGCGCGGGTGATGGACCTGGAGGTGGAGCTCACCGCTGCCGGCGGACCGGTGAAGTTCGGCGACACCAAGGAGGGATCCTTCGGCATGCGGCTGGCCGAGCCCTTCACCGAGAAGGCAGGGTTGCTGATGCGGAATTCGGAGGGCGCCCGAGGCGAGGCCGGTTGTTGGGGCAAGCCGGCCCGCTGGGTGGACTACACCACCCGGGTGGGTTCCGAGACCCTGGGCGTGGCCGTTCTGGACCATCCCGGCAGCTTTCGCCATCCCACCCACTGGCACGCCCGGGGCTATGCCCTCTTTGCCGCCAACCCCTTCGGCCTGCACGACTTCTACGGCGACGAGAGCAAAGACGGCAGCTACCTGCTGCCCGAGCAAGAGACCGTGCGCTTCCACTACCGGGTCTACATCCACTCCGGCGACGCCGGCCAGACGGGAGTGGAGCAGGAATTCCAGGCCTTCGCGGAGGGGGAGGGGGAGGGGAAGGAGTGATCCAGGAAGACTCCCCCTCAAGGGGAGAGTGATACCTGGATTCTTGAACGACGTCTTGCGGAATCGGGGAGCGGAATTGCTCTCACTCCGAAGCCGGCGTTCCCTCCAGCGCCAGGCCGATCAGGCTCAAAAGGCACAGGGTGGCGTTGTAGGCCAGGTGCAGCAGGTATGCCGGAAGCAGGGCGCCGGTCAGTGCTCGAACCAGCGACAGCGCCAGGCCGACCAGCAGGATCAGGCTCACGGCCATCCAGCTTCCCCAGAGCTGAGAGACGTGCAGGGAGGTGAACATCAGCGCCGTCAGCAGCACCGCGGCCACCGATCCCCATCGGCGTTCCAGCACCGGAAAGATGAATCCACGGAAGACGACCTCTTCCACCAGGGGAGCCACCGCAATGGCCGTCACACCCAGAAACACCGCCGTCTGCGGGTACTGCAGCAGCTCGGTAACGGGAAGATCCTCGATGCCGGGGATACGGCTGGAGAGAGCCCCCATGACCAAGGCCAGCAAGGCTCCCGACACCAGGAAGATGCCGGCCGGGGCCGCCGTGGGCTCCCTCCATTTGAGGGAGGTCCAGAAGGGAGACCGGTACTTCACGGTGACGGTGCGGTAGATGAAAAACAGCACCAGCCCGTTCAGCAGGTTGGTCATCAGAATCTGAGCCATGCCCAGGTAGACCGGATCGGCGGTCAGGGCCGGTCGGCCCAGGTAGAGAGTGAGCAGGGAGCCGGCGGCCTGGGCGCCCAGCATCAGCACAACCAGGCCCAGGCAGAAGAAACCTGCCAACTCCAGCAGGTCGCGGCCGTTCCAGACCGGAAAGGACACCGGAACAGGCGCCGGCGGCCCGCCAGGTTCACCGGGAGCAGGGAACGGTTCTTTGGGAACGGTGTCGGCCATAAGGCAGGAGCCGGGAACGGGACAGGAGTCCTCACCCGACAAGGCTCGGCGCAAACGCGGCCAGGGAGGGTCTATTCCCGGTCGCGCTCCACCAGGGCCGCGGCCAGCAGCGGGATCATCAACTCGTGGTGGCCGGTGAGGGCGATTCCCTTTCCTGACCCCACGGTAGGGCGCTGCACCACGTTGCGGGTGGGCCGGTAGTGCTGCAGAAAGTCCAGGTTGACGGTGGTGAAGGCTTCC
>JAJDUG010000037.1 GCA_022826755.1 Acidobacteriota bacterium | reverse complement strand
TCAAGGCAGGGGGCAACCCGAACCTCCCGAACGATGTCGGGGTGACGGCCTACGAGACGGCCTTGAAGCACGGCAACCATGGGGCCGTCTCGGCCATCGAGCAGGCGTCAACCTTCCGGCATCCCGATCGGGAAAGGCTGCGGCTATGGGGAGCCTTTTACCTGAAACTCCAGGCCTTTCTGGAGAAGGGGCTGCCCGCGGGTCCGAAGCGGGATGAGGGCTTGAGGGGAGTCAACACATTCCTGGTCGAGGAGGGGCTGCTGGCGCCGGAGGACAAGGCGAGATTCGACGCCGAAACCATTGCCACCGTCAATTATTGCTGCGGGACGACAGGGGACTGGGGAACGGAAGCCGTGTCCGGTTGGTAGGGATCTGCCAAGGCTGCGGGCAGTCCCGGGAGAAGTGTCGGGCCAGGCGCCCCTGTTCCCTTTGATCGTGAGCCTTGGAAGGCTGGCATTCAGCCTCCAGGCCCCAAAGAGGATGACATGCAGGCAAGAGACTTCTTTCCGGGTGCGCTCATTGGCCCCCTGCTCGGCGTCTTTGCCTTCGGCCAGCCGGCTCCCGTTCAAATTCCCATGGCTTTCGATCAGGATTCCTCGGACCCAAAATCCGGAGTGATCCGGGGACAGGTCTTCGCCGCCGAGGGGGAGCGCCCCTTGGCCAGGGCGCGTGTGACGCTCTATTCGACGGGCGGTCGAGGGGATCCCCTCACTCGGACCGTTCGGACCGATAGCCGGGGGGAATACGAAATCGGGAACCTTGAGGCAGGCTCCTACAGCGTGCGTGCGAGCCGAAACGGCTACCTCAGCCGATCCTACAGCCGGGAGATATCCTCTCAATCGGAAAGGCGCCGCCGATCGCTCACTCTGTCGCTGGCGGAGGGCGAGGTCCTCGACGGCATTGACTTTCCATTGATTCAAGGCGGCGTTGTGGAAGGGACGGTGGTGGATCCGTACAACGAACCCCGCTCGCGGGTCTCGGTGACGTTGAGCGAATACAAGAGCTATGGAGGTGAGCGCGAGATGGTTCCGGCGGGTCGTGCCAAGACCGATGATCGGGGGCGATTCCGCCTCTTCGACATTCGGCCGGGAAGCTACTACTTGAGCGCGGTGCCCCGTCCTCTCAATGCTCGAGAGGAAGAAGCGGATCGGTCGTTTCCTCCCGTCTACTACCCTGGAGTGCTGAATCCTCAGGAGGCGGCCAAAGTGGAGGTAGAGGCGGGGGAAGAAGTCGGGGGGTTCTACTTCACTTTGATCGGAGCCCGCAGCTACGGTATCAGCGGCCGGGTGCTCACGCCTGAGGGCAGGCCGGCTCACTCGGTCTGGATCAGATCGAGAAGGGAATCGGACGAATTCCTCGTTTCCGGGATGGAACCGAGCGCGGACACGGATCGGCAGGGAGAATTCAAAATTAAGGGCCTTCTCCCCGGAAGACATCGTTTGACGGCCCGTTCGGAAGGAGACGAGGATCTACGGACGGCCAGCGCGGTTGTGGAAGTGACCGACCAGGATATCGAGGGCTTGACATTGGTGCTGGCGGCGGGTGGGGAGATCACGGGCAGGATCGTGACCGATCGGGAGGAGGTCGATTTGGATTGGCGCCGGATCTCGTTGAATATGGAACCGATCGGCAGCGCTTGGAGGTATGCCGGCGGGGGAAGATCCCGGGTTGAAGAGGATTTCACCTTCAAGATCAAGGACGTGCCGGAGGCGTCCTATCGCTTTGTTGTCAGGCTCTTCAACACCCCGGGGAATCATTATGTCGAGTCCATCCGCATCCGGACCGAGGAACTCGTTGACCGGCCCATAGAGGTCAGATCCGGCGACCGGCTGGATGGGGTGGCGATTCACGTTTCCTCAGAGGGGGCTCAAATCAGCGGTGTTGTTGAAAAAGAGGAAGGCCGGGAAGTCGCGCAAGCAGCGACCGTTCTGGTCTTTTCCGCCGACTCCGAATACAGGGGGCTCCACTCACGCTTCACCAGGAGAGTTCGCACCGACCAGCGCGGGCAGTTTTCTCTCAATGGCCTGGTCCCGGCACAGTACCTGGTGTGCGCCTTGACCGATCTCGAATACGGGCTTGAGAGCAACCTTGACTACCTGAGAAGCCTGGAAAGGGATGCGGAGCGGATCGATCTTTCCCGGGGACAGAGGTTGGAGAAAAATCTGGTGGCGGTGCCGGCGCCTTAGATGAATTGACCTAAAGCAACGTGTAGCACGGGGTATTGACTTTAATCTGACACCGTCATGAAGAAATACCGCTGGTGCTGCACCGAATTGAGCCAGGAGGAATCTAACCAGAGTATGGTTCCCGCAAAATCTCCAGAACCTCGAAACCCCGATAGTACGTTTCAAAATTAGGCCGTATAGGGAGGCTATGGCTGTATCGCAGTATGAGGCGGCCGACAAAGCCTTCTGCTTGACGTGTCAACTCAACCACGTAGCGATCCGGATAACGCTCCACTATGCGATAGATGCCTCCGAAAAGCCACGCACCCGGCTCCCGGTAAAAGCGGGCCAGAGAGAAAACGAAACAACGGTTGAATTCGTCACGTTCAGGCCGGTACTCCTGCCAGTCCTGCCACTCCTCCCGACTTCTCGCAAACACATCCAGTGGCTCCTCCGTGCCGTTGTGCTGCGCGAAGTGGAGCTTGTACTCGTCTGGTGCGAAGACCGGAAGAATTTCGGGCAAGTAGATTGGCATGTTGCCTCCTTTGCAGGTTCGGTCCTGGGAGACGGGCCGAGCCCTCGGTTTTCCTTCCGCAGATGCCTGCGCCCTATATGGAGGACGTCACGAAGCGAGTTTAGGGTGGAACCGAAGAGCGGAGGGCTCTACCCTCAGCGGCCTCCGATTGGAGATGTCGACCACAAGATGCTATCGTCGGGGGGCAACTCGGGAGGCCCCGGACCACGGATTAGGGGAGAGGCGCGACTACTGGTTTACCCTGACTCCTTGTCCGTGTCATCGCCGAAGCGGCCAGCGATCCAGCCTTCGATCTTGGACAGTCGATGGCCGACCTGTCCCACTTCCTTTCTCAATTCCCGAAGGTCCGCCTTGATCTCGTCCAGGTGCTTGTTGAGGCTACCGTGACCCTTGTCGGCAGAAGCGATGGTGTTCTTTTCGGCTTCAATGATCATCTTCCAGTTCCAGTAGCCCAAGCCCACAAGGGCCAGGGCGACCACTGCCAGCGAAATCACGATGGTAAGGGTTTGCGCGGTGCTCATGTTTAAACTCCTTTCTTCTTGTCTGGTCCGTTATCGGTCCCCCAAGTGGGGGCTTGCTTGACAGGAGCCGACCCTGTCATTCGGTGGCCCGGCACCACCAGCTTGCTCCTACGTGCGCCATGAAGCGCCTGCTATTCGGGTCCAGCTTGCCGTGCCCGTCGAGGGTGGGCAGCATTATGGATACTTCCCAAAAAAAGAGGCCTCCAGTCGGCCTGTGCTGCAACCTCTCCAGGTCTGGCAATCCCTAATTCGCGGAGTTGTAACTGCGATAGCCCCTTTTTTGACATAGGTAGGCTTTATCGGAAGTTGGAGGAGTTACTGAGATTGTGAGGACTCGATGCGGTCGAACAGCTCGGCAGCGAGTTCTCGCCCTTCGGCCACTTGCTCGGCGGTCATCCTCGATCTGAGCAAGTCCTTGCCTCTGGCAGCGTTCTCTTTGCCTTTGGCGGCGGAAAGATTCAGCCAAGCGTAGGCTTTCACACAATCCTTCGGCACGCCCTCACCCAGGTCGTACATGACCCCCAGGTTGTATTGAGCTGAAGCGTTTCCCTGCTCGGCCGCCTTGCGATACCATTTCACCGCCTCCCTGTCGTCCTGGGGCACGCCCTCCCCCTCGTCGTACATGACCCCCAGGTTATTTTGTGCCGCCGCGTTTCCCTGTACAGCGGCCAGCCGGTACCACTTCGCCGCTTCGGCATAATCCTGGGGCGTTCCCTCACCAAGGTAGTACACATTTCCCAGGTTGTATTGTGCCTCGGCATCTCCAGGTTCAGCAGCCAAGCGTAGCTTCTCGACATCTTGGTTTTCGGGGCGAGCATTTCGGTGGGTCATGGGTTCCGTCGCCCCCTTTATCCTTGGAGCTTTGCCGGGCAGGCGGCGCTTTCTCTCTGTGGCCTACCCGAGTACCTCAGAAACCGCGCCCGCCCCAATTTTCGTCTCAATTGGCAATGACTGGATCTGTTCCGAGCAAATGGACTATCTCACTGTTGGTTGGATTTACCGTGAAGTCCCGAAAATCCTCATCTTGTCAATCCCCTGTGCGGTATCCCTCGGCGATCGCTTCGCCCTCGTCTCGGGCTTCCTGGACCCTGGAGGTCAGTTCATTGAATCTATCAGGTTCGTCATGCATAAGACGTGCATCTATGTGTTATTTTTATGCACATAGGATGTAATCACGGTGTTCGGGCCGATGCCGCACGAAAACGGGGAGACGACCCTTGAACGATCTCGGCGAACTAAGGCGGGAGAACCGGGTGCTTCGGGACCGCTTCTTGCGGCTGAGTTCCACGGTGCTGCGCATCAACTCGAGCCTGGACCTGGACACGGTGCTCCAGGAGGTGGTCGACAGCGCGCGCGCCCTGACCGGTGCCGCTCAGGGCGTGATTACGACGGTCGAGGCGAGAGGTTGGCTTCCGGGACCTTCGGCCAAGAGGGGCGCGGCCGCGAGAGTTCCGACATTCAAGTCCGTTTCTCCCGCTTTCGCGGCACGGTCCGGCCAAGTCCGGTACAACGGCAGGAAACGCAGATCGTGCGATCCTGTAAGACTTTAGACAATTTCCTGCCGGGATTCAGACTATCCGTGAGGTGCTGGTCCGTCTTCGGCCATTCGGGAATACTGTTCACGGTCCTGTTCTCCCGCAGACGCTTGGATGAATCGAAGCAAGAAACAGGCTCACCCAATGGCCATGGAGTGATCGACGATTCTCGCCTGTGGGGGGTCAAGCCCGTGGCATCGTATGGGTGAATACTCTACAGAGACCAGGTTATTCAGGCCTTTATTCATCCTTTTCCCTGCCCCTGGGGGTCGCTCCCACCACCATGGTCCCTGGCGGGAAGGCCATCGAGCGCTGCCGAGGTCAGGGGCGATCAACCGATCGGTCCGGCCCTCGACTCCCGCCGGCCAGGTAGCCGGCCCAGTCATCCATGAGCCATCACCCCCGCCGCTCCCTTCTCCCTCTCCCTTGACCGAGGCCTCGATGGCGCCAGAAGAGACAGCAACGAGGGCGTGTGAAGCATCCCGGCCCCGCGCGCGAAGGAGAATCGCGAGCACCGGGTCCCGCTACGCCGTCGCGCCTTGTAGATCCTGGAGGAGGCGCGGACGCTCTCGCGCGCGGACGTACTGTGCGCCACCGTTGTACGACACTTCCGGTGGAAGGACTGACAACTGCAGGATTGACCGGGTGCCGAGGGCGGTAACGAGGCAGGGCAGTCAGTCGAAGATGTGAACTCCTACGGAGATGAACACGCCGCTCGCCGTGTATCGGTAGTCGAGCCGCACGGTCTCCTCGACGATTGCCCAGTCGGTGAGCGAACGGAAATAGCGGACTCGGAAGTCCACCGGCCACTTCAGGCGCAACGTCGTTCCCGCGCCGATCGTCCACGGCCCTCTTCCGAGGCGCTCGCGGTCTTCGCCGGCCACTCCGGTGGCAGGGTTCGTCCCTCCGGAAGCGAACTCGGTCCACATTCGACGTATCCCGCTGAAGACATAGACCCTCGAACGGTCGTCTCCGAGCCTGCGCCCAAGAAGGACGTTGCCGCCCACCCCGGACAGGTCGCTGAAGTCCCACCGGCCGGGCCAGACGTCGTGAACATTCCCGTTCGGGGTCGGGAGAATCGTGCCTTTGAGCTTGCGCCGGCCGGAGACGACACCCTCGATCTCGCCGCCAACGTGCCAGTTCCCCGGCAGTTTCAGCCGCAGTCCGCCTGACAGGATGCCGGCCAGCGCGAGGCCCGATGAGGACGATGTGCTTGAACTCGATCCTCCCTGGATGGTGACTTTCTTGGTGTGTTCGACCGTAGCCTGGCCCACCTCGGGAGCTAGGCGCAGGAAGAAGGAAGTCTGTGCGTAGGCGTCGCCCACCCCAATACACAGGCCGGCGACCGCCAGCAAGCCAATCAGCACCCCTGGGCTACGCTCGTGAGTTTCCAAAGTGCTTCGACTCCGCTCCAGTGAACCATGACGGGCCGATAAATCGGAGGTTGTCGTATGTGCGGTTGACGCCACGGTTAACGGCTGAAACTCCCGCCAGCGAGGACCGGGCACATCGATCCTCACGGGTTGATCTGCGTTCAGATGCCCTGTCTTGTCTGGGGCACAAGGGATAATGATGTAGATCCATGGAGCCTAACCGAGTTCCGGGTGTCGGACCACAAGATCGCGGCTCAACTTAGAGCGTAGTACCACTCTTGGAGACAGGTCAAGACTACTATCCAGGCGCGAGAGAACATCGAGGTCAAATGCGACACTATCGCCGGCGTTCGTTGATGGAGGACGAGTGGGCGGTTTCCTGGCCCACGGGTCGGGGGAGGATCTGGAGTCCTTGGAGTAAGGGTTTCCTCCGATGTCGACGCCCCCATCAATGACTTGGCCAGTGTTTGCGGAGCCAAGGTCAGCACCGGCCGCAGCGGCAACAGCCGCTTCAGAATCCCCAGCAGTCCCTGCTTCACCGGCGCATTGCCCGCCCGCAACGCCGCACACACCAGGTATTGCTCCCGCTCATTGTCGAAGGGAAACTCTGATTTATTCATTCCTCTCATGAGATCATAAAACGGTCCGTGACCCAATCAACAGGAGGTGAGGATCGATGCGTCAGAGCAGCTTTGCCGAAGGCGGATTTGAGCGCTATAGCAAACGCACTCGCCGAGAGCGATTTCTCCAAGAGATGGATCGAGTGGTTCCCTGGGAAGCGCTGGAGGCGCTGATCGAACCGTGCTACCCCTCGAAGCGCCAAGGGGCGGGGCGTCCGGCAGTGGGATTGGATCGCATGTTGCGGATTCACGGGAAGCTGACTGGCTGCGTTTCCCTTCACCCCACCCCACGGGGCGTTCCCTTTGAGTGGGTCAAGAACATTGTCGTTCTTGGTGGCCCTTCGTCGTCCTTCGTGTGCCTTCGTGGATTCCTCTTTTTTTCTGTTGTTTCAGGCCAGACTCGTAGCCAACGGAACGTGAACCCGTTTTCACCATGAGCTTCGTTCTCTTCGGTCCTTCCCATCTGCTGACCATGGCCGTGGTGCTGGGGGTGAGCCTGCTCCTGCCCCTGTGGATGCGCCGGCACTGTTCCGAGCGCGCGGGAATCCAGGTGGCGGTGGGGCTGGGTGTCTTCGTGGTGGCTCACGAAATCGTCAAGGCCTGGATCAGGGTTGCGGTCTACCATGACCGCTTCGTCGACGTGCTGCCGTTTCACTTGTGCAGCACCGCCATCATGGCGACGGCGGTGTTGATGTTGTCGAGGAACCGCCTGGCCTACGAGCTGACCTACTTCTGGGGGTTCAGCGGTACCCTGCAGGCCATTCTCACTCCCGATCTGGAGGAGCCCTTTCCCCATCCGCTTTACCTGAGCTATTTTTTCACCCATGGACTCATCATCCTGGGAGCGCTCTACGCCACCCTGGTCTTTCGGTTTCGACCCTTTCCACGCTCAATGGTTCGGGTATACGTCATCACGGCCATCTACTGCTTTGTCCTGATCTTCCCGCTCAACTATCTGATCGACACCAACTACGTCTATATGCGCTACAAGCCGGCCGGAGCCAGCCTGCTGGACTACCTGGGCCCCTGGCCCTGGTACATGCTGTCGGTGGCGGGTCTGGCCTGGCTGTTCTTCGCGGCAGCCTACGGGCCCTTCTACGTGATGGATTACCTGTCCAGGAGGCGCGGGGCCCGGGCCGGCTGACATGCACTCAAGGGACGCCGCGTTGGCCCCCCTCCGGCTCGACGGCGGGCTTCGCCCTTGTCCGAGCCGAATGGCGAAGGCTGATGCGGTGGGGGGGTAGACGCCGAGTTGCCAAACGAAGCGGGTGTGGCTAGGTCGCTTGGAGCTCGGGTAGTCCCCTCAGGCCAGGATTTCGGAGACGACGCGGGCGGGGAACTGATCGGTGAGGCGTTCGTGGAGGCCGTGGCGCTCGTAGGCCAGGTCGCGGAAGTTCATGCCCAACTGGTGCAGGATGGTGGCGTGGAAGTCGTGGACGCTGACCCGGTCCTCCACGGCCTTGTGTCCGAACTCGTCGGTGGCGCCATAGGTGGTGCCGCCCTTGATGCCGCCGCCCGCCATCCAGACGCTGAAGCCGCTGGGGCCGTGGTCTCGGCCTGCGATGCCGGAGGCCTGGGTCTGTGACAGGGGCAGGCGTCCGAACTCGCCTCCCCATACCACCAGGGTGGAATCCAGCAGGCCGCGCTGCTTGAGATCGGTCAGCAGGCCGGCCACAGGCAGGTCGGTCTTGGCGCAACTGTAGCGCAGCATCTTGTCCAGGTCGCTGTGGGCATCCCAGATCTGGCTCTCGATGTAGAGCTGCACGAACCGGACTCCCCGCTCCACCAGCCGCCGGGCCATCAGGCAGCGTCTCCCGTAGGAAGCCGTTTCCTCCCGGTTGAGGCCGTACATTTCCCGGGTCTGCTCGGTCTCCCGCGAGAGGTCGAGAGCGTCGCTGGCCTCCAGTTGCATGCGGGCGGCCAGTTCGTAGCTGGCGATCCGTCCCTCCAGGTAGGGCTCGTGGGGGCGCTCCCGCCGATGGGCCCGGTCCAGGTCCTGCAACAGCGACCGCTGGGCCTTCACCAGCGAGCCCGGCCATTCGGGGCGGGGGTCCAGGTTCAGCACGGGAGGTCCCTCCGCGCGGAAGCGGGTGCCCTGAAACACCGGCGGCAGCCAGGCCGACTGCCAGTTGGCAATGCCGTTGACCGGCAACCCCTTGGGATCGTCCAGCACCACGTAGGCCGGCAGGTTCTGGTTCTCGGTTCCCAGCCCGTAGGCGACCCAGGCGCCCACCGAGGGGCGGGTAGCGACCGTGCGTCCCGTCTGCATGAAGAAAATGGCCGGCTCGTGGTTGAAGTGGGCCCCGTACATGGAACGGATCAGGGCGACGTCGTCCACGTGGGTCGCCAGGTGGGGCAGCAGCTCCGACAGTTCCATGCCCGACTGCCCGTGCCTGGAGAAGCTGTAGGGCGAGGGCAGCAGTCCCCCCGACTGGGTGGGCGAGGTAATGTCGGAGGTCAGGTCGCGGTTGGGTACGGTGCCGGCATATTTCTGGAGCAGCGGCTTGGGGTCGAACAGGTCTACCTGGCTGGGGCCCCCGTTCATGAACAGGTGGATGACGGCTTTGGCCTTGGGGTCGAAATGCGGAGTCCGGGGTCTCAGATCGTAGCTCTCGCCGCCGGAAGCCAGCAGGGGATCGGTTGGGAACAGTTCCCTGCTCAGGATCGAGGCCAGGGCGGTGCCGTAGAGGAGAGACCCCGAGCGGGCGAACAACTCCCGCCGCGACAGCCGGGGGCTGCCGGCAAGTGATGCCGCATTGGCTCTGGGTTCCGGTTTGCGAGGGGACTGGCGCCGCACAACCACCTCAATCCACGAAGCTGAACTCGGCCGAATTCAGCAGAGTATGACACAAACTGGACAGTGCCCGCCACTGGGCGGCCCAGTGGACGGGGGTCGGGTCCCGGTCGTGGCGAAGGCGGGACGTCCAGTGATCGGCAAACTCCTCCAGCGCCGACCGGCTCCGCTCCAGTTCCCATTCGGTGGGCTCTCGGGACAGCGCTTGCAGATAGGCTTGATCGATTTGGCGCTTGGGGTCGTAGCCCACCCGGTCGATGATCCTGCCGGCCATGTAGCGGGAGTGCTCCCACACGGTGGTGCCGTTCATCATGTGCAAAACCTGGGTGGCCACGGTCGAGTTCTTGCGCTCCACGCAGTTGGGTGTCATCCGGGGCATGTCGTAGGCTTCCAGCAGGGACACCGGATCGTAGCGGCGCTGCTGGGTGTAGATGCTGCGGCGGAAGCCCACGCGCGAGCCCTTGGCGACGACCTCCTTGTTGGGCCTGGTTTCCAGCGGATCGGCCGGGCCGAAGGGCGTCGGGTCCAGTCGCCCCGTCGCCTTCAGGATGGAATCGTACAGCGCCTCGGCATCCATTCTCCCTCTCCGCATGCGGGACAGCAGGACATTCTCGGGATCGAGCTTCAGTGCCTCCGGACCGATGCGCGAGGTCTGGCGGTAGGCGGTGGAGGTCATCATGATCCGGTGCAGGGCCTTGATGCTCCAGCCCCCGCTCACGAATTCGGTGGCCAGCCAGTCGAGCAGCCGGGGATGGGTGGGAGGCTCTCCCGATCGTCCGAAGTTGGAAGGGCTGGGAACCAGTCCCCGTCCGAAGTGTCTGAGCCAGACCTGGTTCACCAGGACCCGCGACGTCAGCGGATGGCCCGGCTGGGTCAGCCAGCGCGCCAGCGCCAGGCGGCGGCCGCTGGAATCCTGGCCATGCTTCAGGGGATCGACCCGGTAGGGAATCACGCCGTTGGTCAGGACGGCCGGGACGCCGGGGGTGACGGCGTCGCCGGGCGACAAGTGGTTGCCCCGCTTCAGCAGGAAGGTGGTCGAGGGCCGGCCTCCGGTATCCATGAGAGCCCTGACATAGGGCTCCTGGCGCAGCTTGCCCTTGACCTCGTCCAACTGCTTGCGAAGGCTCTCGGTCTTGGGGCCGAACCCGGGGAAGCGGCGGTTCAGATCGGCCAGTCCAATCTGCAGCGTTTTCTTGAACTTCCCGGCCAGATAGCGGCGCACCTCCGAGCTCTCATCCTGGTCAAGCTCCCGGGCCACCAGGAACTTCCGGCTCAGTTCCCCGTCCTCGTAGTCTTGCGGGGTATGGGCCAAGGCGCGCAGCTCCCGGCGCAGCGCCTCGGGGAGATCGGCCAATCGCTCTTCCAGCAAGGTGTCCACGAATGGCGCCGCCTCCTGGAGCAGGCCCTTTTCCAGGGACCGAATCTCGTCCTTCAGGGGCCGGTTGTGGGCCGCCACTTCCGCCTTCTCCTGTTCCAGTCCGAGCGGGATTCGTCGCTTCGTGGGGGGAAGCCACTCGTAGGGGTCGTAGCTGGTCTGAAGGATGGCGCTCAGGCGGTAGTAGTCCCTTTGGGAGATGGGGTCGTACTTGTGGTCGTGGCAGCGGGCGCACTTCACCGTGAGGCCCATCACGGCCGAGGTCAGGACCTCGATTTCGTCGGCGATGATGTTCATGCGCTCGGCAATGAACCCCCTCTCGGGGGCATCGGTGGGATCGGGGGTGGTCCGAAGAAACCCGGTGGCGGCCAGCCGATCGACCAGTTCCGGGGTGACGTTTTCCTTGCGGTAGTCGGCCAGCTCGTCCCCCGCGATCTGCTCCATCAGGAACTGCGAGTAGGGCTTGTCGCGGTTGAAGGAGCGGATCACGTAGTCCCGGTAGCGCCAGGCGTAGGGCCGGAAGCGGTCGTGGGCTCCGAAGCCTTCCGAGTCGGAATAGCCGGCCAGGTCCAGCCAGTATCGCCCCCAGCGCTCTCCGTAATGGCTGGAACTCAGCAGGCGCTCGATCATGCGCTCATAGGCGTCGGACCGCTCATCCTGCAGGTAGGCATTGACTTCGGCGGCGGAGGGGGGCATCCCCACCAGGTCGAGATAGGCTCGCCGCAACAACTGCAGCCGCGAGGCGGGCGGGGAGAAGCTCAACCCCTTGGCTTCCAGCCTGGCCAGCAGGAAAGCATCCACCGGTGTTCGGACGAGCCGGCTTGCCCGAACCTCAGGCACCGGGGGGCGAACCGGGGGCCGGAAGGACCAGAACCTGCGGTCTTCCTCGGTGACCGCGGGACCACCATTGGATGCATTGGCCGCGGCAACCGGCGGGTCGGGAGGTGCGCCGGCGGCAATCCAGCGGCGCAGCAACTGCAGTTCCACCGCGGTGGGAGGTCGCACCGAGTTGGCCAACTGCATCTCCACCGGTGGCATCGCCCCCGACTCGATCTTCCGGATGATCGGGCTTCGGTCGGGATTTCCCGGAACCACCGCCGGGCCGGAACGGCCTCCCTTGAGCCTGGAGGCGCGCGTCCTCAAATCCAGTCCCGCCTCCTGGCGTCGCTTGCCGTGGCAGGCCACGCAGCGCACCTGGAAGATGGGCAGCACGTCCTTCTCGGTGACGGCGGGGAGGCCTGAATGGGAGGCGCCTTCGCCATCTGCGGCCAGGCCGGTTTCCCTGGGGGCGCCGCGCTCGATCCAGCGCCGGATGCGGTCGATGGCCTCGGGGGAAAGCCTGGCCTCGCCGGGCGGCATCTGCCCGCTGACCAGCTTTTCCATGATCAGGCTTCGATCGGGGCTGCCGGCCACAATGGCCGGGCCCGACTCGCCGCCCTTCAGCAGGGCCGCCGCCGACTGCAGGTCCAACCCGCCCTGCCTGGGTTCCTGGCCGTGGCACATCAGGCAGTTTTCGGCAAGGATGGGGAGGACGTCCGCCTTGAAGGTGGGCAGGTCGCTTTGTGCAGATGCGGAGCCAGAGGCTGACAGCAGCACTGCGGCCAGGAGGGCGGCGGGAAAGACGAACCGGTTTCCGGTCATTTGAAACATCATCGCACCAAACCCGCGATAGTCGTCGGGGCCTACCCCCTTGAGATTAGTGCAGGTTGGGAGATGATTGCAACGCTTGAGAAGAGTGGAGGGAGGAAAGGTTGTGGTGAGCGTTGTTGCGGGTAGGCCCTGCGGTCCCCACGGACGCAACGGATTGGCCGCCTTCGCGGCTTGTGCGGGCGGGACGCCCGCGGTCCCGGGGGGACATCCCTTCCCGGCGATAAATTCCGCTTACTGAAGAATTTTGCAAAAGGCTCCGATTATCCTCGCCTGAAGTTTGCCGTAGCCCGGGGCCTACTCCCTGGCCGGGATATAGGCGCCGTCGCCGGTTCTCTGACCCGGAGATCCGCCGTCGTTGACCACCCCGTAGGCCAGGTAGGGGTTGGCGCTGGTTCCCATTGCCTTGCGGATCTTGATATAGCCCTGGGTGGTTCCCGGGGCGTGC
>JAJDUG010000023.1 GCA_022826755.1 Acidobacteriota bacterium | reverse complement strand
GCCACACCGGTCAGCCCTCTAAGGGGATGCCTGCCGAGACTGAGAATCAGGCCCAAAACCCGTCTGAACACTGTGGGGACGTCGAGATCAAGCCTCAATCAGCAATAGGTCACCCTTCATGAATAGTTCGGGCTAGGAGGCCGTGACCACGATAGCGATGAGCCTGCGCGGAACCGCATTCTGACGCTCAACCGCAAGGAGGCAGGCGTGCTCGGACCCCGCAGGGGGCTCTGGGAGTTCCATGGTTCCAAAGGGCAGGTGGTGAGGGTGGCGGCGAGCTCGGCGGAATTCGATGCGGAGGTCGAACTGCTGTCGCCGACAGGAGAGTTGATAGTGTCGGACGATGACGGCGGTCCCGGCACCGACGCCTGGCTGGTGCTGCCGCTTCCGTCGACCGGACGCTACCAGGTCAGGGTGACGGCGGCTGACGGCGGGACGGGCCCCTATCGGCTGTCGGCGCGCGCCGTGACCAGCACGCGGCTTGAGACCGGCAGGCCGGTTGAGGCAGCGCTCGGAGGCGATGCGAATCCGGGGTTGTGGGAATTCGAGGGCGCCGAGGGCCAGCTCGTGACGGTCGTGGCGCGCTCGGTGGCGCTCGACTTGGAGGTCGTGCTGCTGTCGCCTGCCGGGGACAGATTGGAGTGGAACGACGGCATCAGCCTTGGCGCCGACGGATGGCTGGTCAAAACACTCCCCGCAACGGGCCGCTATCAGGTTTGGGTGCGGGCAGAGAGCGGCGGGACGGGCCCCTATCGGCTCGCGGTGCACGCGCTGACCAGCACGCAGCTTGAGATGTGCAGGCCGGTTGAGGCGGTGCTCGGAAGCGATGTGCATTTGAGGCTGTGGGAGTTCGAGGGCGCCGAGGACCAAGTCGTGACGGTGGCGGCGCGCTCGGCAGGTTTTGAACCTCGCATCGCACTGGTTTCGCTCACCGGGGACAGATTGGACTGGAACAGTGTCGACACCTTGGGCGCCGGCGGGTGGCTGGTGGAAACCCTGCCCGCGACTGGCCGCTATCAGGTCTGGATGGGGGCGGAGGACGGCGGCAGGGGGCCTTATCAACTGGAGGTGTGCGACGTAGCCAAGACCAACACTTATCTCGAGATGGGCAGGCCGGTTGAGGCGGTGCTCGGAGACGACGCGCCCGTGGGCCTGTGGGAGTTCGAGGGCACCGAGGGCCAGGTCGTGACGGTGGCGGCGCGTTCGGCAGGTTTCGACCCAATCGTCGTACTGCTGCACCCGTACGGGGACGGGTTCAATTGGAACTCGGTCATCAATTTCGGTCTCGAAGGACGGCTAGTGCAAGCTCTGCCCGATACAGGCCGCTACAAGGTCTGGGTGAGGGCGAAGGACGGCGGCAGGGGTCCATATCGGCTGGCGTTACGGGCTGCGACCAGTTCCCCCCTCGAGATGGGCAGGCCGGTTAAGGGGGTGCTCGGCTCCGGGGGGCATTCGGGGCTGTGGGAGTTCGAGGGCGCCGAGGGCCAGATCGTGAGTGTGTCGGCGAACTCAGCGGCTTTCCATCCACTCGTCGCACTGCTGTCGCCGGGCGGGGAGTTCTTAGGGTGGGGGGTTGACAGAGTTCCTGGCACCGACGCCTGGCTGGTGGAAACGCTACCCGCAACTGGTCGCTACAGGGTCTGGGTGGGGGCGGAGGATCGTTGCGCGGGCTCCTATCGGCTGCTGGCCGTCACAAGCACCCCGCTCGAAATGGGCAGGCCGGTTGAAGGGGCGCTCGGTGCCGACGCGCCGGTGGGGTTCTGGGAGTTCGAGGGTGCCTACCGGCAGGTCGTGAGTGTCTCAGCCGATTCGGCTGCTTTCGATCCGGAGGTCACCGTGTATTCCTCGACCGGCACTGGATTGCAGTGGGGCACTGGGCCTCGCTTGGTGGGAACGCTGCCCTCGACAGGCCGCTATCGGGTTCGGGTGCAGGCGGAGGATGGCGGTACGGGCCCTTATCGGCTGGCGGTGCACGCCCTGACCGGCACGCCCATTGAGATGGGCAGACCGGTTGAGGCGGCGCTGGCTGCCGACGCGCCCGTGGGACTCTGGGAGTTTGACGGCGCCGAGGGGCAGGTCGTGGGCGTCGCGGCAGATTCGGGAGCGTTCGATCCGGAAGTATCACTATTTTCCCCGGCCGCCGGCAGATTGAACTGGGGCACTGGCCCTCGCTTGGTGCGACCGCTGCCCTTGGCAGGCCGCTACCAGGTCTTGGTGGACGCAGAGGATGGCGGTACAGGCCCCTATCGGCTGGCGGTGCACGCCCCGGCCAGCCCGCCCATTGAGATGGGCAGGCCGGTTGAGGCGGCGCTGGCTGCCGACGCGCCCGTGGGACTCTGGGAGTTCGAGGGTGCCAAGGGGCAGCTCGTGGGCGTCGCGGCAGATTCGGGAGCGTTCAATCCGGAAGTATCGCTATTTTCACCGGCCGCCGGCAGTTTGCGGTGGGGCACTGGCCCTCGCTTGGTGGGAACGCTGCCCTCGACAGGCCGCTACCAGGTCTTGGTGGAGGCGGAGGACAGCGGCACGGGCACCTATCGGCTGGCGGTGGAGACCCTGACCAGCATGCCCTGTGAGATGGGCAAGCCGGTTGAGGGGGCGCTCGCTGCCGAGGGACAGGTCGTGGGTGGTGCGGAAGACTCGGCGGCGGTCGATCCGGAGGAAAAGACAACGGTAAAGGAACTGGTACTGGAAAAAAGCACGCAGGTCGAAGCGGTTCTTGGAGACGGACCTGTCGGGGTGTGGACACTTACGGGCGCCGCCGATCAACGTGTCAGCGTCGACGTCGGCTCGGACGCATTCACGCCGGCGGTCGAGGTGTGGGCGTCGTCGGGCGAGCGGGTTCCTTGGGAGGAGACGCAGCCTGTAGGACCCGATGCAGGGCGGGCGACGAGGCTTCCGGCCGCGGGCCGCTACGAGGTTCGGGTGCGGGCGGTCGACGGCGGTATCGGCCCGTACCAAGTGGCGTTGCGGTCGGGCTCGGCGCCGAATATGCCGGAACCGGCGCCGATGGCACCCCGCACGGCGCCGACGGTTGGCGCGGAGGAAATCAAGACTCTGGCCGCCGGAAATCGCGCGTTGGCGTTCGACATCTATGAGCGCCTGCGCACCAGGACGGGCAACCTGGTGTACTCGCCCTACGGGCTGTCGCTGTCCATGGGGATGGTGGCGGCCGGAGCAGCCGGGGATACGGCTCGTCAGATCGCCGGCACTTTCCACTTCCGCCAGCCGCCTCGCGTGTTGCATCCGGCAATCAACGCGCTCGACAGCGCCCTGACATCAGGCACCGGGCGGGGATACCGTCTGGATGTCGCGAACGCGCTCTGGAGTCAGCAGGGCTGCCCGATACTGCCGTCCTATCGCTTGATCCTGGGACACCACTATGGAGCCATTCCCCTGGAGGCTGATTTCCAAAGAAACCCAAACGGTGCCCGGCGGCGGATCAACGACTGGGTGAGTGAGCGGACCGACAACCGGATTCAGGATCTGCTGGACAAGCGCGATATCGGCAGAAACACGAGGATCGTGCTAACAAACGCCGTTGCCTTCGAGGCGGGATGGCAAACCACCTTCGAAGAGGGGGAGACGGAAGAGCGGCCCTTTCACCTACGGGACGGTACTCGGGTCGAAACGCCCACCATGCGGGGAGACATCCGTGTCGGCTTCGCGGAGCAGGACGGCTATAAGGTCATCGAGCTGCCCTACAAGGGCGGAGGGGCGGCCATGACCGTGCTGTTGCCGGACAAAGGGCGCTTCGACTGGTTCGAACGTCGCCTCGATGCCGGAATGGTCGCCGAATCCGTAGCCAGCCTCAAGGAAACGTACCTGGACCTGTCCATGCCCAAAATTGAATTCACGTCGTCGCTCGATGTCATGAAGACGCTTTCGGAGATGGGGATGCCTGACCCGTTCGACCGGAAGCGTGCGGACTTCTCCGGCATCAACGGCATCGCCTGCCCGCTTCGAGGGTGCCTCTACGTCGATACGATCGCCCACAAGGCCCTTGTCGAGGTGAACGAGGAGGGAACGAAAGCGACGGCGGCCACCGCCGTCACGTTGACAATACTCATTTCCGAATCCGGTTCCTTGCCCCGCGTCAAGATCGACCGCCCCTATATTTTTCTCATCCGCGACGTGCAGAGGGATACGATTCTCTTCGTAGCCCGCGTGCTGGATCCACGAGTGGGTCGCCCCAGCCGAAGTCCCATCCACGCCTCATCCAACCGGCCGGCGACGGCGCGTAAACGGAAGGGCCGCCAGGAAAACCGCCAGGGCCACGCCCACGCCGAACAGGGCGGCGCCCAGGTCGCCGGGCGGATCCAGCCACAACCATAGGACGGTGGCCACCGTAGCGGCCGCCATGGAGGCCACCACGGCGGGCGCCCGTTCGGCGCGATACCAGAACAAGCCCACCAGGAAGGGCAGCACCATGCCCGGGGCCCAGAAATCGTAGACGAACACCAGCACCGAGATGATGTCCTGGTAGAGACAAGCCAGCAGGGCGGCCGCCACTCCCGTGGCCAGGGTGGTCCACTCGGCCACGCGCAGCAGCGCCCGGTCCCCGGCCCGGGGATTGATGTGGCGGCGATAGATGTCCTGCATCACCACCGTGGCGTTGCAGGAGAGCACGCTGTCGGCCGAGGACATGGCGGCGGCCGTCATGGCGGCGATCATGACCCCGGCGAAGGCCGGGTGAAAGGCAGTCCGAACCAGGGCGGGAAAGACCTGCTGAACTCCTCCGGCGGCCGCCTGTTGCACCTCGGGGTGGGCGGCTGCCGAGAGTCCCAGCACACAGGTGACGATGGGCAGAAACAGCAGCAGGAAGAGGCCGCTTCCCGTCACTCCCAGCCTGGCCTGGCGAGGGTCGCGGGCAATGAAGCAGCGGACCGTGTAGGTGGGGATGAACATCTCGCCCAGCAGAAAGGCCACAAACAGGCTGACAAGGCCCGTAACCGACCAGTGGCCCGTAATCTGGAAGTGAGCCTGCCCCAACTGCTCAGCCGGGGGGGAAAAGCCACCCTGCTGGAAGATCAGCATCCCCGCGGCGGCGGCCATTCCTCCCACCAGGATCACGAACTGCAGGACATCGGTGGCCACCACCGCCCGCATTCCGCCCACCGTGGAATAGAAAATGGTCACCGCGGCCCCGATCAACAGGGCGGCGCCGTAGGGTATGCCGGCGATGGCGGCGGTGATGGTGGCCATGGCCGCCATCTGGGCCACCAGGGCTCCCACCAGGAAGAGCAGGCAGTGGGACGTGGCCAAAACGCGGGCCACCCGGCCGAATTTCAGCTCGAAGAAGTCCGCTACCGTGACCAGGTCGAGCCCCCGCAGGCGGGGGGCCGCCCACAGGCCGGTAAAGATCAGTTGCAGGTGCCAGGCGCAGGTGACCAGCGCCGCGGCCACGCCGATTTCATAGACACGGGAGACGCTGCCCACCGAGGCTCCGCCCCCGATCAGGGTGGCTGCGGTAGTGGCCAGCAGCACTGGCCAAGGGACGTTTCTTCCCGCCAGAGTGTAGTCGGTCGAGGTGCGGATGCGGCGGGCGCTGCCCACCCCGATCCACAGCAGAACCGCCAGGTAGGCGATCAGGGCCATCAGTTCAACCATACGGCTGCTGTCGAACATGAGAAGTGACGCCGGCTGAAGACGGTGCGGCGGAGATGGATGGCCCGCCTCCGATGTTACCTCGCCAAAGGCGATGGACCGTAGGGACGGCGCCTCAGCATAAGGATAATGCGAGGGGGCGGTGGGTGTTTAGCGTTTTTGGGGAAGGGGGTCGCAGAGACAAGGGCGAAGCCCACCCGGGAACGCGGGCGTCCCGCCCGCAACCTTGTTCCTCGCTGGAGGTTACGAAGCGTCAGCGCGACGTTGCGGGCAGGCAGGCACCCTTTCGGCGTGAACCGCCAATTGACTCTGCTGCTATACTCGCCCCTGTTGGCAGCGGCCAGCCGTCGATCCGGTCATCCGCCGGCGGCAGGCAGGTCGAATGGCAGAACACGGTACGGGTCCCCTTATGGATTCATCCCCCAAGGTCCACGTCGAGTTCGAAGGCGTCAGCAAGAGCTATGACGGCCGCACTATGGTGGTTCGGGACCTGGACCTGGTGGTTTACGAGGGCGAGTTCCTGACGCTTCTGGGTCCCTCCGGCTCCGGCAAGACCACCTGCCTGATGATGCTGGCGGGCTTTCAGGTACCCACCTCGGGCGCCATCCGCATCGGCGGCCGGGCCGTAGACGATCTTCCTCCCCGCAAACGCGACATCGGCGTGGTCTTCCAGAACTACGCGCTGTTCCCTCACATGACGGTCGGGGAGAACCTCTCCTTTCCCCTGGAGGTGCGGGGGATGGATCCCCAGGAGATTCGGAAGCGCGTCGGCGGCTCCCTGGAACTGGTGCGCTTGGAGGGTCTGGAAGGGCGGCGGCCCGGCGAGCTTTCAGGAGGCCAGCAGCAGCGGGTGGCCATCGCCCGGGCGCTGGTGTTCGAGCCGGCCCTGGTGCTGATGGACGAACCCCTGGGAGCCTTGGACCGCCGCCTGCGAGAGGAGATGCAGTACGAGGTGCGGCGCATCCAGCGGAAGCTGGGAGTGACCGTCGTCTACGTCACCCACGACCAGCAGGAGGCCATGGCCATGTCGGATCGGGTGGCCGTGTTTCAGCGGGGCCGCATCGAGCAGGTGGCGCCGCCGGAAGCGCTCTACGAAGAGCCGGAGCGGGAGTTCGTGGCCCGGTTTATCGGAGACAACAACCTGCTGCATGGAAGAGTCATCGGGGTCGAAGGCGACCTCTGCAGGGTGGAGACCGGCGGGCAGATCGTCACCGCCTTCCGGGTGGTCCCCTGCCAGGTCGGTGACCTCGTTTCGGTCGCCATCCGCCCGGAACGGGTGGCCGTGTCTCCCAAGCCGGGCCTCTACGGCAACGAGCTCGATGCCAGGATCGACGACATCGCCTTCCTGGGGGATCACCTGCGGCTGCGCATGACGGTGTGCGACAGCCCGGACTTCATCGCCAAGATACCCAACATCGTGGGGCACGGAGGCGTGCTGGAGGGAGATCGGGTCCGCGTCGGCTGGACGCTCACCGACGCCCGGGCGCTGGAGCCCGACGAGTCCGGGGAAGGTTTCCCATGACCCCGCACCATCCTGGACTCCCCGGACTTCATCTTGTTGCCCGAACTCCGGGCTCTGACAGGCGGGCCACTCGACCGGCGCCAGCCGGCGCGAGCACCCGCGGCCTGCTGAGCCGTGTCGCGATGCTCCTGCTATCGCCCATCCTGGCCGGAGGCGGCCCCTTGGCGCTGGCCGAATCCCTGACCATGGTTTCCTGGGGCGGTTCCTACGCCCGGGCCTGCGAAAAGGCCTTTTACGAGCCATTTACCGAAGAAACCGGCATCGAGGTAAGGGAAGAGGACTACAACGGAGGGCTGGCCCAGATTCGGGCCCAGGTCGAAACCGGCAACGTTCACTGGGACGTGGTCGATATGAACATGGCGGATGCGGTGCGGGGTTGTGACGAAGGACTGCTGGAACCCATCGTCCCCGGCGACCTGGCGCCGGGGGCTGACGGCACGCCCGCCGGGGAGGACTTCTTCCCCGGCTCGCTCACCGAGTGCGGGGTCGGCACGCTCTTCTATTCCACCATCTACGCCTACAACCTGGAGAAATTTGCCGAGGTCAAGCCGTCCACCATCGGCGACTTCTTCGACCTGGAAAAATTCCCGGGGCGCCGCGGCATGCGGCGGACCCCGCAGGTCAATCTGGAGTTCGCGCTGATGGCCGACGGGGTGCCGTTGGACCAGGTATACGCCATCCTCGACACCCAGGAGGGACTGGACCGGGCCTTCCGCAAGCTCGACAGCATCAAGGATCGCATCGTGTGGTGGGAGGCGGGCGCCCAGCCGCCGCAGATGCTGGCCGACGGCGAAGTGGCCATGACCACGGCCTACAACGGACGCATCTTCAACGCCCAGGTGCTGGAGAATCAACCCTTCGCCATCGTCTGGGACGGCCAGTTGCTGGACATGGGCCAACTGGTGATCGTGGCCGGAAGCCCGAATCTGCAAGCGGCGCGTCAATTCCTCTCCTTCGCCTCCACCGTCCGGTCCATGGTGGCGGTGGGCCGCTACATCTCCTACAGCCCCGCCCGGCAGTCGGGAACGGCGCTGATTTCAACCCACCTGGAGACGGGGGTGGACATGAAGCCGCACATGCCCACCGCACCCGAAAACGTGGCTGGCGGCCTGCAATACGATTGGGAATGGTGGAGCGACCACATCGACGAGATGAACCTGCGATTCATCGCATGGCTGCTGCGCTGAGGAGTCCGCGCTTGCGCCCAGCGCTGTTGGTGCTGCCCCTGGCGGCCTTCATCCTGGTGACCTTCGTGGCTCCGCTGGCGGTCATGCTTGGGCGCAGCCTCTACGATCCGCTGGTGGCCGACGCGCTTCCCGAGACCCTCCGCCTCTTGCGGCAATGGGACGGGGAGCGCACTCCGTCCGAGCCGGTCTTCGAGACCATGGCGGGCGAGCTGCTGAAGGCGCGCCGGGAGCGGACCCTGGGGCGGATCGCCACCCGCGTCAACCGCGTGCAGGCCGGGCTGCGCAGCGCCCTGCTCAAGAGCGTGCGCAAGCTGCGCTCGGCCCCCCGACCCGACTCCTGGCGCGAGGCCATGATCGCCGTCGATCCCAAGTGGGCCGAGGCTCGAACCTGGCATGCCATCCGTCGCGCGGGAGAGCGCTTCACCCTGCGCCACTACCTCCACGCCCTGGACCTGGACCAGGCGCCCGGCGGCGGCATCATCCGGCAACCGCCCGACCTTCGCATCTACCTGCCGCTGCTGCAGCGTACGCTGGCGGTGAGTCTGGGCATCACCCTGCTGTGCCTGCTGCTGGGCTATCCCATCGCCTATCTCATCGCCAATGCCCCGCCCCGCCGGGCCAACCTGCTGCTGTTGCTGGTGCTGGTCCCCTTCTGGACGTCGCTGCTGGTGCGCACCACCTCCTGGATCGTGCTGCTGCAGACCCAGGGTGTCATCAACGACCTGCTGGCGGCCGTGGGGCTGATCGCCGAAGACCAGAGGATCTCCATGATCTACAACATGACCGGCACGGTGGTGGCCATGACCCACGTGCTGCTGCCCTTCATGGTGCTGCCCCTCTATTCGGTGATGCGCACCATCCCGCCGCTCTACATGAGCGCGGCCGCCTCGCTGGGAGCCAACTTCCTGCAGGCCTTCCGGCGGGTGTACTGGCCGCAGACACTGCCGGGAGTGGCGGCCGGCTCGCTGCTGGTGTTCATCCTGGCCATCGGGTACTTCATCACTCCCGCGCTGGTGGGCGGCCAGAGCGGGCAGCTCATCTCCAACATGGTCGCCTACCACATGCAGCAGTCTCTCAACTGGGGGCTGGCTGCCGCGCTGGGCGGCGTCCTGCTGGGGGGAGTGTTCCTTCTCTATCTTGTCTTCAACCGGCTGGTCGGAGTCGACCGCATGCGATTGGGGTGAGGCAGATGTCCGGCAATTCCTGGGGACGGGTGGGACGATTGGGCTACCTGGCCTACTGCTCGGCGGTGTTTCTTTTTCTGACGGCGCCCATCCTGGTGATCGTGCCGCTCAGCTTCAACGTCGAGCCTTACTTCACCTTCACCGAGGGGATGCTGAGCCTGGACCCCCAGGCCTATTCGCTGCGCTGGTACCGCACCGTGGCCGAAGACCCGGAGTGGCTGCGGGCGCTGGCCAACAGCCTGGTCATCGGCTTCGCGGCCACGGCCCTGGCCACGGCGCTGGGCACGCTGGCGGCCCTGGGGCTGGCCAACCCCGCCATGCCCGGGCGTTCCCTGGCCATGAGCCTGCTGATCTCGCCCATGGTCACGCCGGTGATCATCTCGGCGGCAGGCATGTTCTTCTTCTATTCCGACCTGGGGCTGGCGCAGACCTACCCGGGGCTGATCCTGGCCCACACGGCCCTGGGCACTCCCTTCGTGGTGATTACCGTCACCGCCACCCTCAGCGGCTTCGATCCCAACCTGACCCGGGCCGCCGCCAGCCTGGGAGCGGGACCGGTGCGGACCTTCCGGCGGGTGCAGCTCCCGCTGATCGCACCCGGGGTGATCTCCGGCGCCCTGTTCGCCTTCGCCACCTCCTTCGACGAAGTGGTCACCGTGCTCTTCATCGGCGGCCTGGACCAGCGCACCATTCCCCGCCAGATGTGGGCTGGCATCCGCGAGCAGATCAGCCCGGCCATCCTGGCCGTGGCCACCCTGCTCATCGCCTTCGCCCTGCTGTTGATGCTGGTGGTGGAATGGCTGCGCCGCCGGGGGAACGCCAAGCCGGCGTAGCCTGGCGACCCGGAGTCGCCCCCCCACCGCATCAGCCTTTGCCATTCGGCTCGGCTCCGCCCGCGGTCGAGCCGGCGGGGGGCAATCGCGGCGCCCCATAGGTGACAATCGAGCGCACCCCGCTTGGACGCCGGTGCTACAATGTATGACACGAAGGAGGCCCCCATGCGCTCGAGAAAACTGGTCACCATCTCCCTGCCGCCGCCCCTCCTGAAGGAGGCGGAAAAGGTCGCCAAGGAGGAATACCGCAACATGTCCGAGCTCTTCCGGGAGGCCCTCCGCTTCTACATCGAGACTCGCGACGTACGAAGGGAAGCCGCCAAGGACGGCCTGTTCGACGTGATCGCCTCCGCCCGGGAACGGTCCGCCAAAGGCTGACGCCAAGCGGCGCGCCCTGCCCCCGTCACACCCCTTCCAGCTCCGGCAGCCCGGAACCACGCCGGAGCCGAGATTCATTCATCACTCATAATTCATCATTCATCATTTCCAGGACCGCCCCCTTGACCTGGCCGGAAACTGGTGAGACACTTCAGGAATCGTGAAACCTCAACGGGCAGCAGCAGCGGCCGCGGCCCTGTTGCTTTGGGCGCAGGGTCTGCCTGCATCGGAGAATCCGTCCGATTTCTTCGAGGAGCGCATCCGCCCGCTCCTGGCCCAAAACTGCTTCACCTGCCACACCGATTCGCCTCAAAGCGGCCTTCGGCTGGACTCCCGTGACTCGCTCCTCAAGGGGGGCCAATCGGGTCCGGCAATCATTGCGGGCGACCCGGAAGCCAGCCTGTTGATCCAGGCGGTTCGGCGCACCCACCCGCGTCTCAAGATGCCGCCCGGGAATCCCCTGAATCCCGACCAGGTCCGCGACCTGGAGACCTGGGTCCGGACGGGCGCCTTCTGGCCGAAAGCCCAGGACCAGGCGGCCAAGGCGAAGACGGGAAACGGCCACCCCTACCGCATCACTCCCGAGCAGCGGTCCTTCTGGAGCTTCCAGCCCATTCGCATGCCGGCTCCGCCCGCAACCGCAAACAGTCGATGGCCCCGGTCGGCCATCGATCGCTTCATCCTGGCCAGGCTGGAATCGAAGGGAATGCGGCCGGTGAAAGCGGCAGGGCGGCGCGTGCTCATGCGCCGCGCCAGCCTGGACCTGGTCGGCCTGCCTCCCGCCCCGGAGGAAGTGGAGGCCTTTGTCCGGGACCGCTCGCCGCTGGCCTTCGCCAAGGTGGTCGACCGCCTGCTGGCCTCGCCCCACTACGGAGAGCGCTGGGGACGCTACTGGCTGGACCTGGCCCGCTATGCCGACGACCGGCTCAACGACACCAGGGATGATCCCTACCCCAACGCCTATCGCTACCGGGACTGGGTGGTGCGGGTTCTTAACGAAGATCTTCCCTACGACGTCTTCGCCAAGGCCCAGATCGCGGGAGACCTGCTGGAGCCGGAGGCGCCGGAGAGATTCGCGGGCGGTCTGGGCCTCTACGGCCTGAGCCCCCGCTTGCCGGACGATCGGGTGGACGTCACCACCCGGACCTTTCTGGGGCTGACGGTGGCCTGCGCCAAGTGCCACGACCACAAGTACGACCCCATTCCCACCCGCGATTTCTACTCGCTGCAGGGCGTCTTTCAGAGCACCGAATCCCATGAGTTTCCCCTGGCTCCCGAGGCGGTGGTTGCCGAGTATCAGAAGCAGGCCAAGCGCATCGGCAACCTGGAAACCGACCTCAAGGAGTTCCTGAAGCGGGAGACGCTGCAACTGGGAGACATCCTGGCCAGCCAGACGGCCAGGTACCTGGAGGCCGCCCGGCAAGTGCTGGGCGATTCCCGGCTGCCGGTGGCCGACGCCGCCCGGCAGGCCGGTCTGGACACGGAGACCCTGCAACGCTGGATCAAACACCTGGAGACCTGGCCCAAGGAGCATCCCTATCTGAACGACTGGCCCCAGCGGCTCCGGGCATCCGAGGAGGCCTTCCGCAAATGGGCGGAGGCGTTTCAGGCCCGGGTGGTCTCGGTCTCCCGGGAACGCAAGGAGCTGGACCGCAGGAACCGGAGCGCTCCCAAGGGAAAGCCGCCCGAGGTGATGGAAGCCGACAAGGCCGGCTTCTGGAACGCCTTCTACTTCGCCACCCCCAGACCCGACCTGCCCTATCGCCCCCCGCTGGGCATCTACTACTACGGCGAAGTGAACCAGTATCCCGGGACGGAAATGAAGGTGGTTCCCTTCCTGAAGGGCGGGCGCCGGGAATACGTGGAGGGGGTGCTGGAGGAGATCCGGAACCTGAAGGAGAGCCTGCCGGCCAAGTACGCCTACCTTCACGCCATCCGCGACTCGGAAAAGCCCGCCGACCTGAAAGTCCACATCGGCGGCAGCAAGGACAAGCTGGGAGAGCCGGCCCCGCGGCGCTTCCTGCAGATCCTGTCGGAGGGAGAGCCCCCGCCCTTCCAAGAGGGGAGCGGCCGGCTGGAACTGGCCGAAGCCATTGCCGACCCCGGCAATCCCCTGACGGCCCGGGTGATGGCCAACCGCATCTGGCTGCACCACTTCGGACGGGGCATCGTGGGCACCGCCAGCAACTTCGGCCAACTGGGGGACCGTCCCACCCATCCTCTGCTGCTGGACTACCTGGCGTCCCGGCTCATTGCCAGTGGCTGGTCGCTGAAGTCGCTCCACCGCGAGATCATGCTTTCGGCCACCTACGCCCTCTCCAGCGCCGGCTCGGACCGCAACGCCGGCCTCGACCCCGACAACCGCCTCTACTGGCGGGCCGACCGGCGGCGGCTGGACGCCGAGGCGTTGCGAGACAGTCTGCTGTTGGTTTCGGGGAAACTGGACCGGGCCCTGGGAGGCCCCCCGCTGTGGTTGACCGAGAACCTGGCCTGGCGCAAGGGCCCCGACGGGGAGCCCGACAAGTACAGCCAGCCGGCCGAGTGGATCCTGACCGATTCCAACCGGCGCACCCTCTACGGCTTCGTGAGTCGGCGGCGCCCCGACAAGACCATGACCCTGTTCGACTTCCCCAATCCGACCGCCATCAGCGAGACCCGCTTCGAGACCTCCACGCCCCTGCAGCGGCTGTTCTTTCTCAACAGCGCCTTTCTGACCCGGCTGTCGGAGGCGCTGGTCGACCGGCTGGACAGCGGGACCGGGGATCCGGCCAGGATCCGCCGGATCTACCGCATCCTGTTCGGCCGCGACCCCAACCGCGAGGAGCTGCGGCTCGGCGTTACGTTTCTCCGGGAAAACGAAAAGAGCTGGCCCCAATACGCCCGGGTGCTGCTGAGCTCCAACGAGTTTCTTTACGTGAAGTAAGAAGGCCGGTTTTCCCGGCTCAGGAGTTTGCCATGAATCGTCGCCAGGCACTGAAGAACTTGGGAAGCGGATTCGGCCTGCTTTCGCTGGCCCACCTGCTGTCCAGAACGGGCCTTGCCCGGGAGGCCGGGGCCGCTGGAGGACTTCACTTTCCCGCCAAGGCCAAGCGGATGGTCTACCTGTGCCTAAACGGCGGGCCCTCCCACGTGGACACCTTCGACCCCAAGCCCATGCTCGCCAAGTACGACGGGCAGACCGTTCCCGAGAGCATGAAGCTGGAAAACGCCAAGGGCATCCTGATGAAATCGCCCTTTCGATTCCAGCGGCACGGCCAAAGCGGACTGGAAGTCAGCGAGATCTTTCCCAAGCTGGCCCGCCTGATCGATGACTGCTGCGTCGTTCGCTCCATGCACGGCGACAGCTCGGGTCACGGCATCAGCCTGCTGCAGATGAACAGCGGTCACCTGACCGCCGGCCATCCCTCCATGGGATCCTGGATCACCTATGGGTTGGGCAGCGACAACCACAACCTGCCCGGATTTATCGTCCTCTGCCCCGGCTTGCCGGTCATGGGAGCCCAGTTGTGGACCTCGGGGTTCCTTCCGTCCATCCACCAGGGGGCCCACCTGCGCAATCGGGAGGAGCTGGATCCGGCCAAGCTCATTCACTACATCCAGGGGGCCCGGCCCGGCCACCCGGAGCAGCGCCGCCAGCTCGATCTGCTGTCCCGACTCAACCGGCTGGACATGTCCCGGGAAGGAGAGAGCCCCGAACTGGAAGCCAGCATCCAGTCCATGGAGCTGGCCTTCCGCATGCAGACCGAGGCCCTGGACGCTTTCGACGTGCGCAAGGAGAGCCAGGCCACCCGGGCGCGGTATGGTGACGGCTACTTCGCCCGCGGCTGCCTGATGGCCAGGCGGCTTCTGGAAAGAGGGGTGCGGGTGGTCCAGGTGTTCTTCGGGAACCGCAACCCCTGGGACAGCCACGCCAACATCTTCGACCAACGCGACCTGGCGGCTCTATCCGACGGACCCATCGCCTCCCTGATCGGCGACCTCAAGACGCTGGGACTGCTGGAAGACACCATCGTCATGGTGGGCGGAGAATTCGGCAGATTGCCGACCCGGGACGGGGTCTACTATGGCCGGGGGCACAACAACCGCGGCTTTACGGTCCTGCTGGCCGGCGGCGGCTTCCGCGGAGGCCTGGCCTACGGCGCCACCGACGACTTCGGTTTCGCCGCGGCCGACAAGCCGGTCCACATGCACGACCTCCACGCCACCCTGCTGCATCAGCTCGGCCTGGACCATACCAAGCTGACCTTCCGCCACAGCGGCCGCGACTTCCGCCTCACCGACGTCGGCGGCAAGGTGGTCAAGGAGATCGTCACCGGGGTTGGGTAGAGAAAAAAGAGATATCCACGAAGAGGCACGAAGGACGACGAAGGGCCACGAAGAAAAACAAACAGAAAACCCCCGGCGTCAGCACGGGGGTTCGGGTTGAACCGCAAATGTCTTAGCAGCTATCAGGAGCCGGACTAGGACTTGTCTTCCTTCTTCTCTTCCGTTGCCTCTTCTGCCGGCTCTTCCGATTCCTTCCAGCCGACGTCGATGTTGCAGTCCGGAAGCGCCTTCTGCAGTTTGTCGACTCCCGCCTTGGTCACCTTCGTCTGCCACAAGTAGAGATTCTTGAGGCCCTTCAAACCCTCCAGGTGGGCCAGGCCGGCGTCGCTGATGCCGGTCTGATAGAGGTTGATGTAGGCCAGGTTCTGCAGATCCTTCAGATTCGCCAGGCCGGCGTCCGACACCTTGGTCCTCTCCAGGTGGAGGCGCGTCAGCGAATTCAACCCCGCCAGGTGAGGCAAGCCCTCGTCGGTCACGTCGGTTCCCCCCAGGTGGAGCCAGACCAGGTTCGGCACGTCCTTGAGGATACCCAGCTCCCCGTCGAGGGCCGGAGGCTTGGGGGCTCCGGGCTTGGGAGTCTCGAACTGGCGCAGCCCGTCATGGTTGCGGCCCAGGTGGAAATAGACCTCCAGGCCGTCATCGTTCTGGGCGATCTTCATGACCTTGCCGCCGAGCTGCTCGACTTTCTGCACAATCGCCGAATCGGGTCCGCCCTCCTGTTGGGCCGCTGCCGACCCGACCATCGCGAAGGAGATCCAAACCGCCATGGTGATGCTCCGCATGGAAACCTTCCTTTCCTCAACCCGTGATGGGACCTGTGAGCTGCTCGACCCCGCCGCCAACTCCATCGTGAACTCGCCCCAAGGCGCCTGCAGCCGCGATCCTGGTTTTCCACGCCTGGGAAGCACCAGTACCATCCGGTTCACCGAAGGGCGGGCTCCATTATACTCCTATACTCGGGGCAGGCAATCCCCGGACCGGATTGCCCCCGGGAGCGCGGGCGTCCCGCCCGCATCCTTATCCGTAGTCTTGTTACGCGGATTCGAATTCCAGGTCGCAGGCCCGGTCGGCTCCCGCGCCTTGTCGGGGCCGGCCGCTTGAAGTAGAATCCCGATCTCGATTCCATCAGGAGAGAACCCAATGGTCGACGCCACCCGGTTGACTCGCTGGCTGGAAAAGCTCAGGAAGGGCACGCTCACCGAGCAGGATCTTCAGGAGGCCCTGGACGAGCTGAAGCGGCGGGCCAATGGCGGCTCGGGGCCCCAGAAGCTGCTCTACCTCCAGACCCACAGCACCGCCGTGGACTCCCCGGTCAACGGCATGTCCATCGTGGAAGGAGGCGAAGTGCGGCTGCCGCCCGACGACTACGAGGACTGGCCCTACCATACGGTGCTGGATGCCCTGCAGGACGGGTGGCGGGTGGTCAAGTTTCCCGAGCTGTCGCTGCTGTTCGACCATCCCGACGAAGTCGACCGCTGGCTGGGGTGCGAGTTCATCCTGGAGAAATAGGGAGGCCGGCCGTGGCGCTGGGAACCTACGACTGCAAGCCGACCCTCACCGACCGGCAGATGATGGACTTCTGCCGAAACGGATACCTGATCCTGGAGAGAGTGGTCTCGGACGAGGTCAACCGCCGGACCGTCGAATTCATGAAGGACCACGACGTGGAGGAGCCGGTCGAGATCCTGGAGGAAGAGTGGTTCGTGGACGCGGTCATCAAGAACCCGCAGGGCGCCGGCGCCGTCCGCTCCCTGCTGGGCAGAGATTTCCGCCTGCCCCTGGTCATGAGCAGCCATCGCATTCAATGCCCCGGTCCGGCCCAGCCCTGGCACCCGGACGCCGGCTCCATCTCGGCCCCGCGGCTGGACTACCTGCAGGTCTTCTACTACCCCAGCGGCGCCACCCGGGAGATGGGGCCCACCGAGCTGATTCCCGGGAGCCATCTCAGCCAGGCCCGCAACGCCTTCCTGGGACGGCTGCGCAGCCTGAAGCCGGCGGTGTCCACGGCCTCGCCCCCCGGGTCCATCGTCGTCACCGCCTACTCGATCGTCCACCGCCGCAGCCCCAGCACCGCCAGCGGCGTCCGCGACAACCTGAAGTACAACTACTGGCGCACCACGCCGCCCCAACGCGACTGGGTGGTGGACCCCGGCTTCAACTTCTCCTGGCACAAGAACGTGCTGCCGCCCTTCAGCGTTTCCGCCGCTCGGATGTTCGCCTGGCTCTGCGGGGAAGACTGGGAGCACATGGGCGGCCAAGCCTGGCCCTGCTTCATGGCCGGCGTCTACGACTTCGACCAGATCGGCCTGCCCAAGGGACTGCGCCGTAATCGGGAGGGATAGCCAACAGCGCCTTCGTCGTCCTTCTGCGGGTCGGCGACACCTCTCCACTCCAACCGGTCGGAGGAGGATCGGCCCTGTGGGGCTTCCCCGGCCAACACCGGTACCATGCCATCGGCTGACCACCATTCCGAAGACGAAGTCTCGCGCCGGCGCCGGCGGCTGGCCATCGCCGTCCTGATCATCTTCAACCTCACTTCCTATGGCGGGGTCACCGTCGTCTTCAGTCCCCGGCTCCGCGAGTATTTCTCCCTGACCTATGAGCAGTGGGGAACCATGTCGGGCCTGGGCAGTCTGGGTCAAACGGTCTCCCTGTTGCTGGTGGGCTTCGTGATTGCCCGATTCGGGGTGCGGCGGATCACCGAACTGTCTCTGGGCGGCGTCGGCGCCTGCTTTCTGTTGATCGGCCAGGGCGCCAGTCTGCTTGCCCTGAAAGTCAGCCTGGCCTTTGACGGATTTTTCTCGGGGTTTTCCAGGTCATCCCTTCCCGCCTACCTGGTGGCTCTCTATCCGTCCCACAAGCGGCGGATGATTTCGCTGCTGTTGACGTGCGGTTCCTTCGGGGGCATCGTGATTCCACTGTGGGCCAACCAGCTTCTGACCTGGTCCGAGGAGGGGGGCGACCAGGCGCTGGCCAGGCTGTTCTTCTCACCCTTCCTGGTCGCCGGGTGCGTGGTGCTCTGCGGCTGGGCCCTGCTGAGTTTCAGCAGGCAGCCGGATTTCCAAAACGTTCAAATCCCAGGCCAACGCCTCCACCTTCGCCCGCTGCTGGGAATCCGCCCCTTGGCCGTCGTGGTGCTGGTGACGCTGCATGCCTCGGCCGACGGGGCCACCTACACGTTCCTTCCCATGTTCATGGACCACCAATTCAACGAGCTTCCAGTCGCTCCGGCCGTGGCGCTGGTGGGCCACAACGTGGCCTACCTCATCACCCGCTCGCTGCTCTCCCTGCTTCCGGAAGGCATGGGCCAACGGGCCATTCTGACCCTGGCCGGCCCCATCGGCGGGTCCCTCCTGCTGGTGATGCTGTGGCAGGGCAATGCCCTCAGCGTCCCCCTGATCTATTCCCTGGCCAGCCTCTTCTATGCCGCCGAGTTCCCGGTGCTTCTCAGCGAGATCTCCTCCCGGTCCACGGCCCACTTCGCCGCGGTCATGTCGGCGGGCTACCTGGTCAGCAACCCCGTCTCCTTCCTGCTGATGAAGGAAACCGGCCGCCTGGTGGACACCACCGGCGACTTCCGCGTAGCCCTCAGCGTAGCCGCCTGCGGCTTCATCCTCTTCGGGTTGGTGGCGGCGGTGGCCGGACTGGGCAAGCGGCCGACGGCGGAGATGGAGGCGGCAGCCTGACCCAAGGACGAACCTCCCAGCAGTACCCTCGCCGTGGGCCGATGAGGCCGGATCGGTTGCGTGCTCGACGCTGACCGACAATAGGGTCTAATTCAGACCAACTTTCCCCATTGATGACATCTCGGCCACGGCTGTAATTATTAGAAACAGTATAATTTCTATACTATAATAACCCATGCCATTTGAGTATGATCCCGCCAAGAGCGTCACAAACAAGGCCAAGCATGGCATCGACTTCGACGAAGCCCAGGTGCTTTGGAAAGATCCTTGGATGCTGGAGGCACCGGCAAAAACCGATGACGAGCCGCGCTTTCTGGTGATCGGAAAGATTGGCGAAAACCACTGGGCCGCCGTCTGCGCTCATCGTGGGGACAATGTGCGGATCATCTCGGTGCGGCGGGCCCGGAGACAGGAGATCGATCACTATGAAAGCAGGTGAGTTCGACAGGAAATTCGAAGCTGGAGAGGATGTTGGCGGCCAGGTCGACTGGTCGAAAGCAAAGCGCCCAAACGAGCAGGTGAAGCGGGTGAATGTGGACTTCCCGGCATGGGTTGTGGCCGGGCTGGACGGTCAGGCGCGGCATCTTGGCGTGACCCGCCAAGCGCTCATCAAGTTGTGGATCGCTGAACGGCTGCAGAGAATCGGCAGCCGAACCTGAAGGCGAACTTGGGCCCGGCGTGCCGATGCCGTTGACGTCGTGGGGGAACACGCTGGTCTGATTCGGCGTGAAATGCGACCACATACCAAAGAGCCCGACCGAAGGAACGCGGTTGTCGGGATGCTGACAAGTCGAGATCGCCCCGATTCAACATAGTGCCTTCAGGGGACGTTGTTGAATAACGGGAATTACCAGGTGCGGCGATTCGATGGCGTCTTGGCAGGGGTAGATTTCATGCTCTCAACCAGCGTCCCCCTGATCTACACCCTGGCCAGCCTCTTCTACGCCGCCGAATTCCCGGTGCTTCTCAGTGAGATTTCCTCCCGTTCCATGGCCCACTTCGCCGCGGTCATGTCCGCCGGCTACCTGCTCAGCAACCCCGTCTCCTTCCTACTGATGAAGGAAACGGGCCGCCTGGTGGACACCACCGGCGACTTCCGGGTGGCCCTCAGCGTAGCCGCCTGCGGCTTCATCCTCTTCGGCCTGGTAGCGGCCGTAGCCGGACTTGGCAAGCGTTCGGCTGGCGGCAAAGAGACTCCGGCCTGACCCAAAAGCCGTCCTCCCAGCAATGACCCTGTCGTCCGCAGATGAGGCAGTCTCGGTCTGGTGCTCGACGCTGGATCACAATATGGTCTATACTAGACCACATTCTTCAACGTGAGGGAACCATGGACCGTCAACATTCCAAGCCCCGGCGAGTCTGGAGAGTCGCGGAGGCCAAAGCACGATTGTCCGAAGTCCTGCGTCTTGCGGAAAAGGAGGGACCACAGCATATCGGAACCAGAAAGCCCTTCGTAGTCGTTCCAGCAGGCGAATGGTACGCGAAAAGTCCTCCTCGCAAACCCATGGGTCAGTGGCTGGTGGACAACATGCCTCGCGGTGTGAACCTCGATGTCTCCGGGAAGAGAGGGTCTCGGAGGGAAATACCCTTTGTCGCCGGCGAGGCTGAATGAACGGGTTTCTTCTCGATACAAACGTCATTTCGGAGCTGACCAGGGATGCACCGCATCCAGGAGTAACGGCGTTCCTCGATGCCCATTCGGAGCTGTGGCTATCTGCGGTCGTGCTGCATGAGCTGGACTATGGCATCGACCTGCTTCCTGCTGGTCGTCGCCGCGACAGCATCCGTTCGACACTGGCCGCTTTTGTGGCGGAATTCGCGGACCGAGTCTTGCCGGTGGGTCGTCCGGAAGCCACCCAGGCGGCTACTCTGAGAGCACGGGCGCATCGCTCCGGCCGCGTATTGGATCTGGGCGACGCCCTGATCGCCGGAACGGCCATGGCCAATGCACTTTCGGTTGCCACAAGGAACGTAGGAGATTTTGAAGGCCTCGGCCTCGATGTCGTCAACCCCTGGGCGCATTTGGCGAAGTATCGGTGACCTTAACACCAATCCCCAAGTATCAGTCCACTTCGAGAGTGAGTTGTCAGGAAAAGGCCATGAACTCTAGCGTGCGGAATTTTCTCTACGATCACCCGGAACACTATGAGTCCGCTTATCCCGAGCCCAATGAAGAGACTCCGGAAATGTGTCGCCGGATGTTTGCTCGTTTCTTGGCCGAGCCGCCCTCTTCAATCCTGGATGTTGGATGTGGCACAGGAAGAGATTTGGCCGTGCTTTCTCGAGATTGCCCGGATTGTTGCGGTGTAGATTACCTGGGGACAATGATCCAGTACGCCAGGAGTAAGCATCCAGCCCTACACTTCCAAGTCGATGACATGCGGACGGTACGTCTTCAGCGTTGTTTTGGCGCCATTCTTTGCATGGGCTCAGCCTTCATGTATGCGCTCTCGAATGAAGAAGTGGACCAGGTACTGGACACCTTTGCTATCCATGCCCGTTCAGGCACGCTCCTTGTATTGGACATCAACAATGCCGCCAGTTATCTGGGAGGAGGCAGCTTCAAGGATCAGACGGAATATGCAGTAGATCTAGCCCGCATTATGCGCGAAGGTATCTGAAGGAAGCCCGTTATCTGTGCTATACTGTTTATTATAAAACACTTAGGAGGTTAAAGCACAGATATGAAGGACAAGCAGGGTGTGTTGTTCTCGAATCTGTTTCGGCGGCC
>JAJDUG010000050.1 GCA_022826755.1 Acidobacteriota bacterium | reverse complement strand
CGCAATCGCCATTCTGGGCGTATCCCTGGTCAGCCTTGGATGGAAGGTCACCGGAGACTTGCGACAGGAAATACACTTGGTACGCAAAGATGTTGCCGTACTTGGCGACCGCATCGGCAGCCTGGAACAGCGCATGGCCCGATTGGAGGGCTGGATTGAGGGTCGATTCAAGGAAGAACCGGCGTTGAAGGCCAAGCCGGCGACCGCCGGCTGACCGAGAGCAACTCCCTCCCGCCACCTCCCAACCGGACCCCCCTATAAAACTCACGTATCACTCCCCCCTCAAGGGGAAGTGGACAAGGGCGAAGCCCCACCCGGGAACGCGGGCGTCCCGCCCGCACATTATCCCGGCACAGCGTTGGCCGACTGCGCCGCTGGGATGGAACGGCAGCGGGGCCTTGCCTTTCATTCGAACTGGCCAATGCCGTTCACACCGGCAGGGTGGCTGCCTGCCTGCAACCTTGCACTGACGCTGCACCACCTCCAGCCAGGAATAAGGTTGCGGGCGAGACGCCCGCGTTCCCGGGTGGGGCTTCGCCCTACAGGCTCGCCCCCACCAGACTCACCCCCACCAGGAACACGGGGGTGAGCCGTCTGCCGGGGTCTTTTCTTTCAACCAATTTCCGTTCCACCCAGCGGCCCACCCGGTACCAGACCCAGGTGTAAACCACGACCAGACCGTAAAGCGCTATGGTTTCCCAGGTCATCGCATCCCCTTCGGTAAAGGCGGGCCGTGTAGCCCCGGCCCGCCTGCCCTGGACCCTTTGGCCTGTATCTATTACGCTGCCGGCATTGACCCAACCGCCCCGGTTGTACCGATCGCGGGACCAGGGCGGCCGGCAAGAGTCCCATCTCGGTCCGGGCCGGACCGTCAGGAAGGGCAGCAACCCGCGAAACCCACGCAATCCTAGCTGTTGATGAGCCGCTCCCTGTGAGCGTCAAAGTCGTCCGGGTCCCGAGCGAGGAGTTCGAAATGCGGCCTGGCGAGGCAGGGGTGCTGACTCATGCAGCCGGGGAGCAGCAGGACCCGTAGTAGATTCAGTCTTGCGCTCACCTCTCGGGGTCGAAGCCCATGAAGACGATGATCGACAGCACGGTGAGGATCACCATGGCCACGAAGATTTCCATGGCGCTCAGTCCCCGGCTCCGTCTCGAGGCGCGAAGCGCAACTCGTTCAAAAAGATCCAGTCCCGATCGCCGGGACGCTTGACGTACCAGGCGGTCCAGCCGTTGATGCCGACCCGCTCAGGCCGGCGCATCCGGAGGACGGCGACCGCGGCGCCGGAGGGGGACTCGTGCCTCCTGCCGTTGACCACCCAGAGCCCGCCGCTGATCGTCCCGAAGTGGAACCTGTCGCCATCGGTCATGCGCAGCTCGGTGCCCTCTGGGAGAGTGACCCCGTGGCCGATCCAGGGCCGGCCGGCGCTCGGGCGGACGGCCCCTTTTTGTCCGACGGGACGCCTTGGACTCAGCAGGCGCTCGAGGTTCCGCAGGCGCTCGAGGTTCCGCAGGCGCGCCTCGAGCCGGTCCATGCGGGACATGATCTCGTTGAACTCGTGGGTGTGGATGTCGAGGCTCATATCGATCCGTTTCAGGGTTTGCGGCACGTCCTTTCCGGTGACCCGCTTTGCCGCCTCCATCCCGCGACCGATCCTCTCGGCAAGGCGGCTGGCCTCTCCGGGGTGGTTGGCGCAGCCGGCTCCTCCACCAACGACTCTTCTCCCCTCATTGTGAGGCTTTCACCCTGGGAGGCCCGGCGTGTCCCGGCTTGGCTCTCATGAAGGCCATAAGCTCCAAAAGGAAATATAACAAGATCTACGTGAGATTAGTGTGAATAGAGAGACCGCATTGGTGAGCATTTGATGAGTCCGGGAGACGCGCTGCAACGCGTAGCGGCAAGATCCACGGCCTCGTTGCTCTCACGGCTCCTGGTCCGGTCCCGCCGCGTCCACCCCCACCGCATCGGCCTTCGCCATTTCAGGGTAGAAACTGGCCGCATCCGGTGCCGGCGCCTTGCAGCGCCTCGTGCGGGACGGTTTCGAGGTCGGGACTTTGGCTGGCGCGCGGGTTCGCGGCGCTCGGCCTGGAGATGGACGCCCGCGGCGGTGAATCGTGTCCGGTTCAGATCGTCGAACGGCGCGGGTGAACCGTGATGGACGGACAGGATCGGGTCCAAGGCCGACGTGGGGACAAACGGCTACATCGAGCACCCTGGTTTCCCAGGCTGGGGGAATCGGCCTTTCAACAGACACAAAGACAGGGCGATTCGCTTGTTGCCTCCTTTCGTAGACGCTGCTGCGGTGTGACTGGCCGTAGAATTGGGAAAGACGACCAGCCACACCTGCCCTGGAGGGGGCGCCCCAGGGATTCCTTCCCGTTCTCAAGCTTCCTGAACAAATCGGTTGCGGCCCCGCGGAGAGACGCCAAGTGGTTCCTGGCCGCAAGAATGGCCTTGAAGGTCCGCGACAGCAGCATCGACATAGGTCACCCGACCTCCTGCTTCTCCTGCTGCGTCCAGGGTCTGCCTGCTCTTCCCCGAAACTCCCCGGAGCTTCTTCCTTGCCAACAGGGCATGGACAATCAGGTCGTTAGTTTGCAGAAATATCTGTGATAAGGGTGTGATAATTTTGCTGTTTACGGTGGCAATCTAGTGAATTTTCAGCGAAAAGGCGCCAAAGCGGCCGTCGGGTCTGCGGCGATTCCGCGCAATCCCGCCTCCGGCGTCCCCTTTCCGGACCCTCCGGGAGCAACTACCGCGGGTCCGGGATTTCCGGTCGATCACGGGGATTCACTGCGATTACATCCTATATGCATTAAAATAACATACAGATGCACGTCTTATGCATGACAAACCTGATAGATTCAATGAACTGGCATCCAGGATCCGGGAAGCCCGAGACGAGGGCGAAGCGATCGCCGAGGGATACCGCACTGGACATCTCACGTATTACCAACATCCATTGTGCCCAACCTGGGGTGCTTGAAGCCGTTCTTTTGGGGACATCAACAGGGAGGAAACCATGACCGGCAAGAAATCGAAAACACTGACGATTCTCTTGGGATGCACGCTGCTTCTGGCCGGCGTCTTTTCCGACGTGCGCCCGGCCGTGGCTCAGGCGCAGTTGGAGTGTCCCCGTCCGCAAGGGACTGACGAGGCACCGACCCCCAGCATTACGGCCGCTCAGGTGGAGGCGGACCCGACCGGGGCCAACCTGAAGACCTTTGCGGTGGAGGCGCGAAACTACCTGCAGGACTTGAGCGCCCAAAGAGACGTGTTGGCGTATGCGTTGTGTGTCTTCAGGCGCGAGGGAGATTGGAAGGCTGGATCCGTATACATCGTCATTCTGACTGCCGATGGCACCGTGGATACGAATGCGGACAATATGGCCCTGTCAGGCAGGCAACTTCGTGAGGAGGTATTCTCGCAAATCGTTGCCGCAGCCGGCTTGGCAGCAAGCACTGATCCGCACACGGCAGGAATGTTCACCAACCCGGACGGGGGCGCCTTGCCGGAGGATCTGGGAGGCCACGCCGCCGGGTACCTTCATCCACCTCCACCGAATCCTCGAAGTGTTCCGCACATCGTGCTTGCCGGATTTGAAATTCAGGAGTCTCACCTGAAGCCGGTCGTCCACGATCCCGCCGATGCCCCGGCGGTGACCGCCGGCGACGTGGTGGACCGGGACACCCTCAAGTCCTTCGTCAACGGAGCCATCACATTTCTTGCAGACCTCTTGAGGAGGGAAGGCGGTAGCGCTCTTTTGAAAATGAAGCCCCTTCTGAGGGACGAGATGGGGCCTTGGAGAGAGGGTTCCGTCTACATCTACGCGCTCGATACCACCGGTTACATCTGGTTCCACGCGGCATTTCCGAATCAGTACGAGTTCATGGTCGGCGGCAGAGCCAGAGATGCGGTCACCGGAGAACTCCTCTTGCCGCAGATCCTGGCGGCGGCTCAATCAGACCCGGAGGGCGCCTTTATCACCTATCACTTCGACGATCCCAACGATGATTCCGACAGCGCGGAGATTCCGAAGACCGTCTTCCTGCGCCAGCATATCTTTCCGGGAGCTCCCCCCTTTATCTTGGCCTCAGGCTTCTATACGAGAACAGGTGCGCCGGACACCATGACGCAGTTCGTCCCGGTGGTGCTGGACTCGAGGGGGAAGAACAACTCCCACTTCACCTCGGAGCTGGCTCTCACCAACCGGGGTTCAGAGTCGGCCATGCTCAACTTCACCTACACGGCCGAAGCCGGCGGGCCTGAAATGCCCGCCACGGCCACCGACATGCTCGGCCCCCACCAGCAGATGATCGCCTCCAACGCCATCGACTATCTCAGGGGGCTTGAGATTCCCATTCCCGAAACCGGCGGCGATGATGGCCACGATGATGGCGGCGATGATGGCCACGATCATGGCCACAATGATGACCACGATGATGGCCACGATGATGGCCGTGATGATGGCCGCCGGATTGGGACCTTGCGGGTGGAGGTGTCGGGGTCTTCCGACGTGAGCGCGGTGGTCCGCACCACCACCCCCACGGCCGTGCCGGAAGGGAGCGCCGGACTGGCCTATCTGGGAGTTCCCGAAAACGAGGGCTTCCACAAGGAAATCGTCTATCTGTAAGCGTTCGGTCGAGCCGGTATCCGGCGTTACGGCAGCCGGACAAGCATTGTCGAACAGCGAGCCGATCCGGTCCGGGCGCCCTCCGTGCACAGGGGACATCGACTGGTGCCGGCCGTCGACAACGCCAGCGTCCGGTT
>JAJDUG010000044.1 GCA_022826755.1 Acidobacteriota bacterium | reverse complement strand
GTCCAGCCGTTATCTCCTCACCCTGAATGCGGCCTTGGTCGCACTTTACGGCCTTCAGTCCGCAGGATTCAGCCAGGGATACTGGACTTTGCTGGTGACTGTCGTCGGAATGGCAGTCTCCGTACTTTGGTTCCTGATCATCAAGTCCCACTCAGACTTGAACAAGATAAAGTTCGACGTGATTCACGAGCTCGAGAGCCACCTACCCGCGGCCATCTTCAAGTACGAGTGGGAACTGGCCGAGCAAGGGCGGGGCAAAACCTACTTGGCCGTTACCGCCATCGAGAAATGGATCCCTATTCTCTTTGTCGCGCTGCACCTGGTTCTGGGTCTACTTGTGCTGCTGTCTCTCAGCGAAGTCGTAACCTGGTAGGAGTGTCCTCCAGGATTCATAGAGATTTCGATTCCTTCATCCAGATGGCCCTGTCTCTCGACGTCCTTGAACGCCGTAACCCCTCCGCGGGGCCGGGCGGATTTTACCGCCTTGCCCCTGGTTTTTTGCCTTTTTGGGGGGTGCTACGCGCGCCCGCGTATCTAGAGAAGGGGCCTCGGACTTTATGTCCCGGGATTTCGGTTGGATTTTCCGGGATTTTGCAGCAGGGTCATAGCGGAGAATATGTCCCTAGAACTGCGCCCTTCTGATAGGGGGTGCGACGGGGGGTCTCTCTTAAGGATTTATACCTAAATTCCCTATGACAGTATGTCTCGTGATTCTCACCCTGCCCGGAGGCGGATTTATCCGCCTGCCACTGATTGGTGTCCCCCAACAGGAGGGCTGCGAAGGCCCCCTTCTCACCCTCATCAAGGGTTTCCGTTCCTTCCGTGATGCTCATTGCTTTCCTTGCCGCATTTCCGGCCCGATGGGTATGATGAAGGGCTTGTGTTCCAATCGGTCACCCAGGCCATCCCGCATCTGCATTGATGCGTTCCAGACCTGAGTCAGGGGATTCGGCTGCCTCTCCCATCCTTCCGTCGTCTGAAGCTGCCATTCCGTCCCGTCCAGGCGGCATGAGTTGCCCTTGACCTCGACGCCGAATCGGGCGCCATCGGTCAAGAGGATGAGATAGTCCAATTCCCGGCACTGCCGATTAAGCCTGGCGCCGTAGAGTGCGATACCGTCGGCGTCGCTGGCCTGTAGGGTTTCGTAGGCGCGAAACTCGGCCTGGTACCGCGGGTCCCGACGGCGGTTGTTTGGGAATTCCGGAAATACTTGCACGTCCGTTCCTTTTCTTTCTCACTTTCAATGTGTTGGGGAGTTCAACACCGGTGCGTACGCCGGCCCCGGGCGAACCTCCTGCGAGGGCGGACCGGGGCCGGGTGAACAAGAAATTGCTGCCTCTGTAAGGACGCCAATTGCGACGGTGTTGAGGATTCGTCAGGTCCGAATTCCGGCGATGAGACCGGGAATCTCAATGGGGAAAACCCGACCGATGATCCGCCGAGATCAAGCGTATCGCCGAAGTCAGGGGATCATCCCCTTCTTGAAAATGCCGGACTTCGCCCCTGGAAGCCCGACACGGAGGTCTTTCCGGAGGGGGGCGTTGGGTCACCCCAGGTGATTTGAGGCCCTCGAAACGCCTCTGTGAGATTTTCACGTTTTTTGAGGGCCTCGCTGGATGGGTGGCCTGGAGATGATTGCGGCCTGAAGGGTCACTGTCTTCCACGGCGGAAGGTCAATGGCCGTGCGCCGCCACAGGGGAGGCGCCCATTGGTGGGATCGTCGCTGACTTTGCCCATACCCTACGGAATATCGTCCTTCGGGTGGTCAGTGCAGACTGCACTAGCTAATCCCCTCGATCGTTCCAGTCCAGCAGGACTACCCGAGGCACCGCTGCTGTCCCCCGGTCGCGGCGGGTCAAGCTCGTTCCGGGTGAAATGTCGTCAACGCCGCTTCTTCCGTCTGCGATGCTGACCTCAGGTACCCAGGCAGGAAACGAGTCTTCGGAATTACTTAACCTAATAGGCAGAAAGGCAGAACTTTGACTGCGACACAATCTCGTTACGCCGCCACGGTCCCGTCCACAGTCGTGTGAGAGACGCTGAGTCTCTTACGCCCTGCATCTCTCTGCTGAATCATCCATAACGCTGAAGCTATCCATTGGTTTCTCTGCGTCTTGCATTTGCTGGGTTGCTTGGAGGGCCTTGTGCCCTCTGCTGCCCAGCAGGAATGGATAGCTTCAGCAACTAGCCACTCCAAGCTGCAGGGGGCTCCATGCTTTGTACCCGTCGTCTCTTTGGATTTCCACTCCTCGTCGCGTTCCTCACCCTAATTCTCGTCCTTCTTGCCGCCTGCGGGGGCGGTGATACCCCTGCCACCCAGGTCCTCACGTCCGTTCAGGCAACCCCGGTCCCTCCGGTCACCGAGCCGCCGGCGTCTGCAACTGATGTTCCGGCGCCGACCGCTCCACTGGCTGCCACCGGATCCCCGAGGTCGGGAGCCACCACTCCCGAGTCTCGCACGGCGTCGACCACGGTTCCACCCGCGGTGGCGGCTACGGTCGCCCCGGCCGTGGCTCCCACCGAGATGCTGGCTACTAATGCCGTCCGGGTCCTCCGGCGTTCCTGCGTCGAGGATTTCCGGCAGATGCTCCTGGACTACGACGGAGATGCGTTCAATGCCGAGATCGTGCGCGGGCTTTCCGATGAGTTCGTCGAGCTCCGGCCCGATTTGTTTGGCCGAGGGCTGGGACCCCGAGTTTCCGGATAAACCGGAGGTCTGCCTTGTGGCCAAGGATCTGGATAGTCCTCTTTCCTACACGCATGACCGGCGGAGTGTCCGGCGTTTTCTCCATCCGACGATGCGGGATTCCAGCGGCCGGTTTAATGATGGCGTCGTGTTGCAGGTCCATTCCACAAGGATCCCACTCCTTTCGATGGTCCCCTCGAATCTTTTGCCGCTCCGTCCCGGAGAGGCTGTCGGGGGTTGCTGGCTCTACTCCGGTCCGCCTGAGGGGGGCGGCAAGTGGACTCAGAGCTTGATCATATATACGGCGATACACCCCGAGGCCGGCCTGCTGAACCGGGACCGGTGGGGGCACTCTCTCAACTTGTCCCTGCGCAACTCCTACCCGGAGTGCGACGAGCTTTTGCAGGAGGCGGTTTCCGCCCGGCTGGACGCGGAAGATGTCCTGGACGCTTCCGCGATCATGGACCTCGTGGAGAAGGTAAGGGCGCAGGCTGGGGCGCCTGCGACCGGAAAGATTCCCGGTCATGGAATCCAGCTCCGGTGGACGACGGGATGTGGGGATGCCCCGGAACCCCTCTCACTGGGATGCAGGATAACGGAGATTTCGTGCTGAACTGGGGAGAGTACCACTTCGACGGGTACAGGAAGTCGGCCTGCTGGATCAGGTCGCCGGAGGGCGAGTGTGTCGGGTACCTGAAGGAGTAAACGGCGAGCCGACGGAAACCTGCCTGGGCCTCGTGCCGTGGTGCCGGGGTCCCGGTCTGGCGTCCCGTCATTGCGGCGGCGCCGTACCGGTTGGTCGCTACTCGATTCTGCCGATGTCCCCATACCACTCGCTGGGGTTCCGTTCGATGAATTCTGCGAGTAGTTCCTTGGCCTCATCGAGGTCAAGGTCGATGACCTCGATGCCATGCCGGAGCATCAGGTCCAGCCCGTTGTCTTGGAAATTCTCGGACTCCCCGACAATGACCTTCGTGATCCCGAATTGTAAAGCGGCCCCGGCACACATGTGGCAGGGCATGAGCGTGGAGTACATGGTCATCCCCCGGAAGCTGTCCGCCAGCTTTCCAGCGTTGTAAAGGCAGTTGATCTCGGCGTGCATGATCACGGCCAGGTCCTGGACCCGGCGGTTCCTTCCGGTGGCGACCAGGTTGCCTTCCTTGTCGACCAGGGCAGCGCCGATGGGAATGCCGCCTTCCTCGGCGCCCTGCCGGGCCTCGTCCAGGGCCGCTTTCATGTATTGGTCCATGCCCATGCTCCGCGGCGTCTCGCCGCCCCCGTCTACTGGGCTTTGGCCAGACTGTGGGCGTCTCAGTTCCCGGCTGGCTGCCAGGGCTACTGGCTGTCCCGCAATTCTTTCCTCAACATTTCCGCCTCCCGCTCCGCCTTCTCGGCTCTCTCGCGGTAGCAGGTCATGTCCTCCACGCCCTGCGCATACCCTCGGGAGTAGTCGTGGCACTTGCCGGAATTCGTCCCGTCCGCAGTGGCGTTCCCGTGGGCCGGAGAATGAGCCTTGTCCCATATGTAGAGCCACAGAAGCATTGGCGAGACCGCCGCCACGATTACGAAAAGGAGCAGCATCAGGGGAATCCCCCAGATGTACTTACCGGCCTCCAGCCAGCTATGCTCCTCCCGTTCTCCGGGTGAAACTGCCGTGGTTGCCGGTTCACTGCCCATGTCTTGCCCCTTCGCGGGAGAATCAAGGAAAGAAATAAGTCCGTGGTGTGCTGGTCCGGCGAGAGGCTTGGGGGATTCTGTCGCCCTGAGGGTAGGTCAGGCTCCCCATGCTGTCAGAGAAAATTGCGGGTCTCCCTTTGTCTCCCGCAAGTCCCTGCTGCTTCCGGGGCTGTCACCGGACGGCCCCGTAGGGGTGGATGTTCGGGCGTGAGGCACTGGTCAGTATCTCTTGGCCACCACCGGGATCAGTTCTCCGTTCACGGGGTCCACGGCGAACAGGACCTCTTCCAGGGCGATCACCCCCAGGAGGTTGGGTTCTCCCTCTTCGGCGAATATGACCGTCGTGCTGAACTCCCTCCCACCCAACCTTATGGTGGCCTGCCCGATGTCCACCACCTGGATGCTGCCTACGGCCAGCCGTGACTGGACGGACGTCTGTACCGGCACTCCCAGGACCAAGAGCATTTCCCGGGGCAGAGCGTGGAAGTGGACCCGGTGTCCGCCTCCACCTCCACGCTCTGGAAGTTCTGTCCCTGGAGGTCTCCCACTTTTATGGTCGTGATTACCGAACCCATTTCGCTCCTTCCGGCCCCTCGATTCTCTTCTCTTTGCGGGAGTTCTGCAATTTTCTGCCGTCAATGCGAGTTCGAACTCAGGCGGTCTCTGGATTACCACCGGGATGTACTTCCCTATTGTGGCGGCTCCGATTTCCAATTGGGGTCAGCGGCGGAGCATCCATGCTCCTCGTCGGTTTTTTGCGCCATTGTCCGCAGGCCTGGCTTTCACTGCATTCTGGCAGCTATGTCCAGCGGGAACGTGGACATCTCTTTCCACCATCTCCTGATATTCAGGAGCTTGTCTCTGTCCGTTTCGTCGCCCCAAGGCCTGTCCGGGACGTAGCTCTCTCCCATCGCTTCCAGCCAGTCCCAGTCCCTGATTGAGTATTGAGTTTGGAAACCTGACTCCGCTGATTATTTTTTCCACTTCGTGCCTGACCATTTTCATGTTGGGGTGAGTGTTTACCGGTGGCCAGGTGGCGACAAACTTGATCATCGCCAGGATGCAGAGGAGTTCCTGCCTATTGACGGTTGTCCCCGCGACCGTGTATCTCTGCTGCTTTGATCTGGGTTC
>JAJDUG010000049.1 GCA_022826755.1 Acidobacteriota bacterium | reverse complement strand
CCTGGGCCTATCTGGCTGCCTGGGATGTCCACCGAGCCAAGGTCTACGGCCGTTGCGAATCCCGCAGCACCATTGTCACCTTCGACCGCTTGGTCAAACAAGTCATGAACCAAGCGCCTTACCGCAACGCCCATCGGGTCTTTTGGATTGTCGACAACGGCACCTGTCACCGCGGCCCGGCTTCGATTCAACGCTTGCAGGGACGCTATCCCAACTTACGTCTGATTCACGGTCCCATCCACGCCAGCTGGCTCAATCAAGTCGAACTTTACTTCTCCATCGTCCAGCGCAAGGTCCTCACTCCCAATGACTTTCCCTCGCTGTCGGCTCTCTCCCGGCGCCTGCGACGGTTCGAACGTCATTACCAACGCTTGGCTCGACCATTCCAATGGAAATTCACCAGGGATCACCTTCGCGACCTCCTTGCACGTCTCGACCTGGCCGCCTAATATACGTCGTAGTACTTATGAACCGGTGTACTAAGTCTCAAACGTCTGAGAACGACGCCCCCACCGCCGGACCCCCAACCCCAACCCGCAAGAGGTGCTATACTCTGAATCCTGGATGGCGGGGTAGCTCAGTGGTTAGAGCGAAGGTCTCATAATCCTTAGGTCGGGGGTTCGAGTCCCCCCCCCGCTACCAACCCTCCTTGAGGAGACCGCCCCCGGTTCCGCTCGGCTAGCTGGAGGACTCTGCCGGTAATCTGCAGGAGACGCCGCGACCGGGGCGGGGCGGTTTCACGCGGCCTGTTCATCCTCATATGGTATTGACAAAAAGCTGAACCGGTTGGTGGATGCAGCCAAGCGCTTGGTCGAAAAGGATGGGAACAGGGGGCAAGAGTGAAAACAGCGCTGGAAGTGATCCTGTGGCCGTTCGTCTTTGTCGCCAAAGTGATTTGGACAGCGATCAAGTGGGTCCTGTACATCCTTGGGGAAGCCATTGGATACTTCGATTGCTGATAACATCCCTTTACGTCAACTCCCTGAATCGCAACCACCGGAAAGAGACACCCCGTCCTCATCGGAAGGGGGATGACATCAAGGCACCAGGCCTGGTGGAGCCGGGACAACTTCAGATCTCAAGCTCAGGCCTCATGGGTCGTCCGATCTTCTCATGCGGTAGCCGACCTGACGCTCGTTGATTATGTAGGCGGGCCTGGCCGCGTCGTCGCCGAGCTTGCGACGGAGCGTCTTCACATAAGAACGCACAAGCCGGGGGGATCCGGTTTCACGACCTTTCCATACCTGGCGCAGCAGGAAATCAAAGGTCGACACCCGCCCCGCATTGACCGACAGCGCCTGGAGCAGCTCGTATTCGGTAGCCGTCAGTTTCACTCGATGTCCGGCTACCGTCACCCGGCGTTGCCCGTAGTCAATGGCCAGATCCCCCAGCCGGAAGGGTTCCGGCGGTACGTCCCGCTTGCGAAGGGCCGCCCGGACTCTCGCCACCAGCTCCGTGGGCGAGAACGGCTTGACGATGTAGTCGGCGGCGCCCATGTCCAGCGCCCGGGCGATGGTCTCGTCCCGGCCGTAGGCTGAAATGAAGATCACCGGTAGACCGGCCATCTCGGGGAGGGTTTCCATCAGTTCGATCCCGTCGGTGCCGGGCAGCATCAAGTCCAGGATAACCAGTTGGGGCTTCCTCGTCTTGACAAGATGAGACACCTCCCGCGGCTCTCCTGTCACCAGTGGCGAATAGCCCGCCGCAGCCAAGGCGTCCCGAACATAGCGGAGGGTCTGGGGGTCGTCGTCCACCACCAGAATGCGCGTTTTCCTCTTTCCTTCCCGAGGTGGGTGCGCGAGGCTCCGGGGCAGCCCGTAAGCGCCAGCGACGGCCTCTTCTGCCACCGGTATTGTGAAGGTGATCCTCGTGCCCATGCCCACCCCTCCGCTCTCAGCCCGGATGCGGCCGCCATGGGCTTCCACCAGACCCTTGCAGATGGACAGCCCCAGGCCACTCCCCCCGATCCCGCTCCTGTCCATCCCGACTCGCGAGTGCTTGCGGAACAGGTGCGGCAGCCGGTCCGGCGACACCCCCCTCCCTTCGTCGGAGACTGAAATCGCCACGTGCCCACCGTCCGGCTCTGCGGCCACCCGGATCGGAGACGATTCGGGCGCGTGCCTCGACGCGTTGGCGAAGAGGTTGTTCAGGACCTGCACGAGACGCCGCCGGTCGGCCAACACCGGCGGCAGGTCCGGCGGCAGGTCGATCAGGACGTTGTGCCGACTGCCTCCACTCAGGAAGGTGTTTCTCGCCCGGTCCACCAGGCCCGCCACCTCTGACGGCTCGGCCGAGACCGACAGCGTGCCGGCCTCGATTCTCCCCGCATCCAGCAGGTCGCTGATCAGGCCCCGCATGTGATTGGCCTGCTCGTCGATGATCCGGAAAAACTGCAGCATCTCGGCCGGGTCGGGGTCCGGCTCAGCGACCAGCACCGTGGTCGTCGAGCCCTTGATCGAGGTCAGCGGCGCCCGCAGCTCGTGGCTCACCAGGCTCAGAAACTCGGCCCGCGCCCGCTCGAGCTCTTCCAGCGGGGCCAGATCCTGCATGGTGACGACCATGGATTCGACCGCGCCGTCCTCGGAACGGATCGGCGTGGCGTTGACCAGCATGGTGACACTGCGTCCGTCGGGAACCTCGATGACAATCTCCTCGGCGCGCACCATCGTCGCGTTGCTCACCACCTGCGACATGGGGAACTCTTCCATCGAGAACTCCCGCCCGTCGGCGTGGCGCCAGGTGATGATCTCCAGGAGTTGCTCCGGCTTCTGGCCCGGCGCCCGCAGACCCCCGACAATCCGCTTCGCCTCCCGATTCAACGACACCGCCTTACCGGTTTTGGCGTCGAACACCACCACCCCCACCGGTGAGGTGTCGATCAGGGCCTCCAGGTCGCCCCGTGCCCGCTGCTCCTCCCTGTAGGTGCGGGCGTTGGCGATCGCCGCGACCGCCTGGGCTGCGAACATCACCAGCACCTCTTCGTCCTCGCCCGTGAACTCTCCGCCGCCTTCCTTCTCGGCCAGAAAGAAGTTGCCGACGTGCACGCCCCGGTGACGCATCGGCGTCCCCTGGAAGATCTTCGGCCATCTCGGGTCCGGTTTGTAGCCGAGCGACCGGACGTAGGCGGGCAGGTCCCGCAGCCTCAGCACGCCCTCAAGGTCCCGGAAGTGCTCAAACAGCTTCGGTCCCTCTGGCCAGTCGACCAGTTTCTCCGCCTCTTCCGGAGTGAAGCCGGAGGTCACGAAGTCCTGGATCTGCCCGGACTCTTCCAGGGCCGCTATCACGCCGTAGCGGGCGCCGGTCAGCCCGCGGGCGCTTTCCACCACCTCGCGCAGCACGGTGACGAGGTCTAGGCTCGCGTTGATCCGCAGACTGGCGGCGCTCAACCTGGAGATGCGGTCCCGCAGCATCCCGTTCTCTCGATTCAGTTCGGCGCGACTCTTCAATTAACGCCTCCTGGGATTCGTCGGCAAGGCCCGGTTCAGCATGGCCAGATGCGGTCTGGATGGATGAGTCCTGTACTGGACTCACGGGAGATTCATGGGTGCCGAACAGCGCTTTTTTCGCGAATGCACCTTATAGGCACTAATGATACTCCATTAGACACTCTAATGGCACTTTTCTGGCCTACACTCTGGTTTTTCGTGTGACCTGCGCCCCGATAGACGGTCCACTTCCAGAGTGCGTGTTCACCTGAAAAGGACCCAAGGCCTCACCATGATGCGGAAGCGATTCCATTGGCAGCGGCGATGATCGTAGAGAAGGAAGGTACGGCAGAGGTTGTTCCCTTTCCACCTGACAGTGTCATGGCCTTGATTGGATGACCCTTGGTCGGGTTGCCCACGTCACCTCCACAGTAGATGCGACCTCGGCACCTCGTAGTGAATCCGACGCTTCAGTCGGCGTTTCGCGCGGCGGCGTTGTGGCAGCCAGCCTGAAGGTGACGGCAAGCAAAAATGCCGATCCGGCTGGTTCAGCCACGACTCCGGCACCTTCCATTCACGGATGCCGAGGGGTTTCCGGGAGCTTGGAATCCAACGTTGTTTGGGACGGTCTCCCCCTCCCGCCAAACAGGATTGCCCTGCACCATTTGTCCCATGATGCCAAATCGGAATGGGCGAGCTCCGTGGGAGCAAGATGGACGTTGCTTACTTGGAAGCCCCCAAGGATCTCAAAGTCAACGCCACGTTGACGATCGACACTGCCGAGTCAAGCAGCAACGGCCGGGTCGCCGCCTACAAATACGCAAGAAGCCGTTCTTGCTGTCCCGCCCCTGCCGCAGATGATCCTAACGCTCGCAGGTTCTCTGCCGCTGCACCACTTGCTGCAACCCCTGGTGTCGGGATCACGCCGACCAAGACAATTTTCACGGGTGATGCTTCAGTGGAAATCTCGGCTCTGCTCTGGCCGCTGGCTGGGAGGGGACAGGACGGCGAAAAAGTCAAACTGGATTTGGAAGTGGGGACAACCGTGGGGTTGACCCTTTGGCCTGGCCCAACGGCGTAGTGGTGTAAGTTCCCCGACTAGGAAAGCCAACCAATCAGGCCATATCCCGGAACCGGCCGCTTGAGAATGGTTGGATGTGTTGGTCCAACAAGCCCCCGTGCGGGGCAGCATTAATTCGATCGAATCCCGGGAGGCGGGTGCTGAGAGCAATCCGCCTGACACTTACCTTAATTTCGAGGTCATCATGATTGGCAAGCAACTTTTTTTCTTTCCCTATGTGGTTTGCTTTTCGGCAACGCTTCTGTTCGGTCAGCAACTCCCGCAAAAACCAGGGGACTGGGAAGAGATCAACTTTGCGACTGACCGGTCGGTTCTCACCGACGGTTTCCCCGGCCTGCTGCGCTTGGCGGAACTGTTGGAGAAACACCCTGACTACCGCGTCAAGCTGGAGGGCTACGCCGACAGCAGCGGTCCGGCCAGATACAACATGGGTCTGGGACGCAGACGTGCGGGGGCCGTGCGCGACTTTCTGGTCAAGTACGGAGCCAAGACAGACCAGATAGTGATAGGAGCCCACGGCGAGCGGCGCCCGGCCGCCGACAACAGGCTTCGGACGGGCCGCTGGATGAACCGGCGGGTCGAGATAACGGTCACTGATGGGCGGGGTCGGGTTATCAGCGATCAAGGAGTTCAGGAAGCGATCTCATCGATCGGCGAACATCTGAACCCGCAGGAGGGATGTTGCGTTCAAATTCTCGAGGAGATGAAGAAGCTCGATCAGATCCTGGCGGCGTTGGAGGAGCTCAAGGGCCAATACCGGAAACTCATGGATGAACACCAATCCCTTAAAGACGACGTTGACAAGCTCAAGCAATCCAACCGGGTCCTGGAGACCGAGGCGGCCGCCGCGCCGGAGGCCCTCACCGAGGGACGCGTGCGCCAGATGATCGGCGAGGAGGCCCCGAAGCCCTCCGACAAGTACGCGCGCTACAACCTGGCGGCGGGTCCCACCTCGCCGGACGGCAACCTGACCGTGGGCGCCCAAGGCCAGGTGTTCCTGCCGTTCGGAGGACGTCATGCCGTCCAGGCGCAGGGCGACTTCCTGCACAGCTTCGGCCGGAACGAGGGCCAGTTCGATCTGGGGATCGTCAACCGGTTCGGACCGATGCAAGCGGGAGTCTTCTCGAGCTTCAAATACGTAAAGCTTGCGGAATTCAACCACGGCGGGGGGCTCGGACAGGCGGCCGGCACCCTCGACTACCTCTTTCCCCAAGGGCGGGTGGGCCTGTTCGGGACCAAGGGGTTCCTGGACGGCGCCCTCCTGCACAGCCGCTTCCTGGGCCAGAACCGAATCGAAGAGACCTACCTGAGCATTGTGGATCAACTGGGCGTCTCGGCAGCGATAGGCGCATGGGGGGATGCCTGGTTCGAGGGCAATTTCGCAGCCCAGTTCCGCCGGTTCGACAGCAACACCGCCGGTGGAGGCATTCGCTATGTTCATCCGATCAGCGACCATATCGCCATCACTCTCGCCAGCGGACTGAACGAGACTCTCATCTCCGGAAGCAACCGGGGAAGTTTCACGGTCGGCCTCGAGTTCGGCAAGTGGCTGAATCCGAAGAACTACTCCAGGACCGAGGGTCCCGTGCCTGTCAGCGTCCCCAAGATCCGCTATGAGGCGCTTACGCGCACCGTCCGGACGGGAAACGATGTGCCGGTGGCCGACGCGGGTCCGGACCAGGTCGGTGTCCAGACCGACACCGTCATGCTCGATGGTTCGGCTTCCTATGACCCGGACGACGATCCCATTACCTTTGTCTGGGAGCAGGTCAGCGGACCCGCGGTGGCCCTCTCCTCCCCGACCTCAGCTCAGACCAGCTTCACGGCCGAAGAGGGGCAGACCTATCACTTCCGCCTGACTGTGGAGGACGATCACGACGGAGTCGGTACCGATAGCGTAATGGTCAGCACGGCTGATTCCCGGATCACGATTCAGAGCTTCATGGCCGAGCCGCTTCAAATCCGCATCGGCGAGAAAACCACTCTGGTCTGGAATGTCCTGAACGCGACCGAGGTGGAGGTCTCCGGAATCGGCGCCGTCGACCCCAGAAGCGGAAGCGTGACTGTCAGTCCGACCGAAACCACCACCTACACGCTGACCGCCCGCAATTCCAGACGGGAAGTGAGCCAGACCGTGGAAGTGACGGTGGATTCCCAGATTTCGATCCTTCGCTTCACGGCCGAACCAGATCACATCCTGGTTGGCACGGAAGCCACTCTGGTCTGGGATGTCCTGAACGCGACCGAGGTGGAGATCTCCGGAATCGGCGCCGTCGACCCCAGAGGCGGAAGCGTGACTGTCAGTCCGACCGAAACCACCACCTACACGCTGACCGCCCGCAATCCCATGCGGGAAGCGAGCCAGACCGTGGAAGTGACGGTGGAAAGTTTCTTGCGGAACTCCCGGTGATCAAGGCATTCGCGGACCCGTTTGCCGGCGGTGGAACACTTGGGACAGGTCGGATCGCTTATGCTTCGAATCATCGCGGTTCCCTTCAGAAAGGGCCGATCTTGAAAAGTTTCTCGGCGTTCTTGTGGGCAATCTTCTCCTTGACGGTCCGGGGCAGGTCAACCGCCCGCAACCAATCGGCGCCGGCGTGGTTGCTTACGAACGGGTAGTCCACCGCGAACAACACCCGGTCCTCGCCCATGACGGACAGCACGAGCCTCAACAGCTCGTCACGGAAGAACGCGCTGGTCGTGATCCAGAAGTTGTCGTGGAAGTACTGCTGAACCGGCTTCTGCAGCGTGTCCGTGGTGATCCTGGCCAGGTCGTCCCCAAAGCGCCAGTAGAAGAAGGGTAGGCCCTCTCCCATGTGCCCGACGATGATCTGCAACCTTGGAAACCGGTCGAAGACGCCGCTGGCAATCATGCGCAGGCACTGCAGCGCGACCTCCTGGTGCCAGCCATAGCCTGCGCCGCTGAGAACGCGGCTCACCCACTCGTTGCCCAGGCCGTTGTAGTAGATGTCCATCACTTGGGGAGAAGCCCAGTTCGGGTGAATGTAGATCGGCACGTCGAGCGCCTCGGCGCGGGCCAGGACCGGCGCGAAGTCGGGGTGGTCGAGGAACTTGCCGTGGATGGCCCCGTAGGTCATGCAGCCGAGGAAGCCAAGCTCCCGAACCGCGTATTCGAGTTCGTCTGGGGCGGCCTCCGGCTCGCTCAGCGGCAGCGTGGCAAAGGCGCGGAAGCGATCCGGATAAGCCGGAATGACCTCGTTGGCGACCCAGGAATTGAGTTTGCGGGCGTATGCCACGCCTTCGGCTCCAGGCAGGTTCTGGGCTCCGGGCGTCAAGGCCGACAGGACCTGCAGGTCGATACCCGCCGCATCCATGTCGGCGATGCGGCCAGCGCCGACGTTGTTGATGTCGAACCGGGGCGTGCCTTGCGGGAACTGGATGCCGTTGAGTCGTTGCAGCTCGGGCGTCGCGAAATGCTCTTCCAATCCGAGCAGGAAAAGGTCCCCATCCTCGCCTGCGGCGGTCGCCGACACGCCGGCGGGCAGTACCGTTGTCGCCGCTGCGGTGAAACCGAATATTGCGGCACGGCCCAGGAACTCTCGCCGGCTCAAGGCGCTGCGAACCGTCCCGTGTCTGGGTTGAGGGTGGGCGTCGATCATGATTTGAACTCCTTCCGCACCGATTGATGGGACCCGCGGTGGCGTCGATCCTGGATCCGTCCCCGCCCAGACCGCCTGGTCGAACTTGTCGAGGGCCGCTTGGCCTGAATATCTGACCAGAGGCAGGAGGCATCGGTTTTCGGAAGCTGGTAAAATATTCTTGTGGACGGAGTTAACCAGATCCTTGAAGGAGAACCGATTCCGACACAGTGTACCACTAAACGCCTGGAGGTTGAACCCCGCGGCAACCGCCGCGTGGTGGCTGATTTCGACGGCGGTCCCATCGCTTCCGGTGCCGGCCCGCCGCAGTTGCGCGAGGTGGATCGTCACCTGTCTGTTTCCGAATCGCCTGTGGGAATCGGGCAGGGCTGGCTGTCAGGACGTTCTCCAGCTCTCCGAGAATGCCAGTGATGCCGTGCTAAAGGGCTGTCCGTCATATTTGCAGGGCCACACTTGGCCCGATGCCTTGCGGCCGTTCAATGTCAACCCGGCCTTCAGGGCCGGTATCATGATGACGCTAACGCCGTATTCTCTTTCGGGGAGCTGGCTCGGCCGGTCATGCGCCATCAGGAGCGGGCCGATCAGATCGCTCCAGGCAAGGACGATTTCGTCGGTATCCGACTGAACCTTCTGAGTCCAGGTGGTCTGCACATCACCGTGTCGTGAAAACCTGGCATCCAGGACAGCAATGCGGCTACTGGCCGTTTCCGGGTTCAGCATTCCCTGAACGGTCGCCTGCAGCCATCTCACCATCTCCGGATTGTCGGAGTAGATGCGCCATTGGCCGTCGGTCAGTTCACTCCTGATGAACAGGGCGTGACCGGCGCCCTTGGTTGAATAGGTGATTGTCCAGAGGCTGGCGTCGGTAGTGAATGGATCACCCGGTGCATGGCTGAGGCGAATGAATGGGTTTTCTCCGTTCAGGATCAGCTTCCCCGGTACGATCGGTGGGAGCGCCGGTCCTGTATCGCTGGACATGTCGAGGCTTGAATTCGTCATGAGCTTTCGTCCCTTTCGGTGAAGGGCGCCGCTGCCGAGCGGCGATATGGCGAGCCGGCCGGTGAAGAAGACGCCCTTCGCGGTTGCATTGAAGATGTCGTCGAACGTCGACTCCGCAGTCTCACCCGGCAGCGAAGCCGGCGCTCGTCGCCAGGATATCGATACGGCCTTGAGTCCAACGGATGACGTCGAACGTGGAGTTCAGGTTCATCCGTGTGCCGAATGGGGTGACCTGTCCCGTGTCCTGGCATTCACGATCCATCGCAATCGGCAACCCTCCGTTTTTCAGCAACAGTGTCGGATTCAATCTGATCCGATCCACTTCACGCGTCCAGCGGGCGAAGGAAGATCTGCTCGCGGAGCACCTGCCAGCGCCCATCTTCGAAACGCCATTCGATGTTACACAGGAGTCGCATCTCCTCGCCGCTCATTCCGCTGTGTTTTCGGGTCAGCACGCAAACCGCAGTGTCGCCTAGAACATGGAAATCATGCCAGTCTGCCCATGGATTGAGCCGTGTCTTGCCTTCTTCCGCCTGTTTGCGGAAATGGGCGATGAATTCCTCCTTGTCATAGGTGGCTACGGTGCTGTCGGGCATCACCAGAGTCGTATGAAAATCCTTGTGGTAGATGGTTTCCAAGGCATCGACGTCGAAATTGGTCGCGCGATCGATAAGGCGGTCCATTGCCGCGCGGATCGCTTCTGTCGTGTGAGTGGATTTTGTCATAGCATCAATTCCCGTGGGTCGTGGATGTCGGATGAAAGGATCGACACCCGAGCTGGCCGCGGCAACTTCCCGCTGTGAAGATCCATGTCGGATTCATCCGATTTGCGCAAGCCTCACCGTCGCATCGCGAGGCCGCTAAGGATACTCGACACTGCACACTCTGTTCGTGTCGTGAGAAACTCTGCTAAACACGTTTGGACGGATTCCGGCAGTGGGATGAACGCAGTTTCGGGCCACGCTGTTGATGCGAGGTGTCGGATCCTTTCAGCAAATAAGATATCATATCTTATGTGATACGATACGTATTGGACACCAATGTCATCGTTGCCGGTCTGCGAAGTCCGTCAGGTGCGTCGGCGGCACTGATCGACCGTGCCTTGAATAAGGAATTCACGTTGCTGCTGACCGTGGCGCTGGCGCTGGAAACCGAGGCAGTTTGCAGCGACCCGGCCCAGCGCATCGCGTCGGGGCTGAGCGAAACCGAAGTCGATGTCATCATCACGGCGCTGAGCGCGGTTGCTAAACCCGTCACACCTTGGTATCTGTGGCGACCCCGGTTGCACGATCCGGCAGATGAGATGGTGCTCGAGGTCGCCATCAATGGCATGGCCGATGGTCTGATAACTTTCGATCGCCGAGACTTTGGCTATGTTCCCAGTCGATTTGGAATTGGTTTGCTTTCACCCCAGGAAGCCTTGAGAAGGCTCTCGCCATGAAAAGACAGCTCAGTACCTACCCATTGCGGTTGCCCGCGTCTTTGAAGGCAGCCGTTGCAGAAATCAGTAAGGCCGACGGCACGAGCATCAATCAGTTCGTGGCGACGGCGGTTGCCGAGAAGGTCTCTGCCATGAAAACCGCCGAGTTTTTCACCGAACGTGCGTCCCGGGCCGACATCGCGGCAGCCCGTCGCCTGCTGCGGCGTGACGGAGGACAGCTTCCTGAGCCCGAAGACCGTCTTCAATAAGCCTCGAGACCTTCTATGAGCCTGTTGCTCGAACAGTACTCGAGCGCCTGTTCCCTGAAGCAGTGCCCGTCGTCGAGCAGCAGGACACGCTCGCCGCGCAACCGGTTCCGTGGTACAGGCCTGGTGCCACGATCGAGCTTGTGCCCCCGTGGAACCGCCAGCACGAACGGATAGATGGCAACCGTATGGTGGTCCAGGTCGGCCACATCCGCCTCCAGCGCCAGCAGCGCCGCCACCAGGTCTCCCTGCGTTAGACATATCAGAACGGGGAAGTATAGACTCAAGATTCCGGTCTTGTGATTTCTTTTGGACTGTGATCCGAGCAACTGTGCAAGAAGCTGAAGGAGAGGCAGATCCCTCATTGTCGGGAGGAAGGAATGGATCATCCGGGGGCGCACAGCGGGCCAGTGGTATAAACTGGAAACACAGACTGATGGCAAAAACGACACAACATTCAGGGAGCGCGGATCTGTCCTGCCCCTCCCCAGGGTTTCAGGCAATCAGGCCGTGCTTCTCGAGCGCATAGGCCGCTTGGATGTATTCCGAATCCAAAGGAGCAACTCAGATGCTAAAACGAACGATATCCGTAATCACCCTGCTGGCGATCGGCATCTCTCCGGTCGCGCCGATCGGCCTGGCGGGCGCCAAGGACAAGGCGCCGGACAATGACTACTGGTGGCCCAACCGGCTGAGCCTCGAACCGCTGCGCCAAGCCTCTCGGGAATCCGGTCCGACCGGCAACGGCTTCGACTATGCCAAGGCGTTCGAGAGTCTCGACCTGAAGGCGTTGAAGGCGGATCTCACCAAGCTGATGACGACTTCCCAGGACTGGTGGCCGGCGGACTATGGCCACTACGGGCCGTTTTTCATTCGCATGGCCTGGCACAGCGCCGGCACCTATCGAACCATCGACGGACGGGGCGGCGGCGACGGCGGGCTGCAACGCCTGGCGCCGCTCAACAGTTGGCCCGACAACGCCAACCTGGACAAGGCGACGCGCTTGCTCTGGCCGATCAAGGAGAAGTACGGCCGCAAGATCTCCTGGGCCGACCTGCTGATCCTGGCCGGTGACGTGGCCATGGAGTCCATGGGCTTCAAGACGCTGGGTTTCGCCGGGGGGCGTGTCGATGCCTGGTATCCCGAAGACGTGAACTGGGGACCTGAGGGCGAGTGGCTCGCCTTTGATCGGCGCGACAAGGACGGGAAGCTGCATCCTCCTCTGGGAGCCACCCAGATGGGCCTGATCTACGTGAATCCCCAGGGTCCGGGCGGCAAACCCAATCCGCAGGCGGCCGCTCACGCCATACGGGAGGCTTTCGGTCGCATGGGCATGAACGACGAAGAGACGGCTGCCCTGATTGCCGGCGGCCATACCTTCGGCAAGGCCCATGGCGCCGCCGATCCTTCCAAGTACGTCGGTGTCGAGCCGGAGGCCGGCGATATCGAAGCCCAGGGATTCGGTTGGAAGAACAAGTACGGCAAGGGCAATCGCGGCGACACCATCACCAGTGGCCTGGAAGGCGCCTGGACGCGCGACCCGGCGGCCTGGACCCACAACTTCCTGGAGAACTTGTACGGCTTCGATTGGGAGCAGACCCGGAGCCCCGGCGGGGCCATCCAGTGGAAGCCGGCCGGCGGCGCCGCGGCCGACCTGGTCCCGGATGCCCACGATCCCAACAAGCGGCATGCGCCCATGATGCTCACCACCGACATCGCCCTGAGGGTGGACCCGGCCTATCGCGAGATCACCTCGCGCTGGCTCAAGGACCCGAAAGAGTTCGAAGACGCTTTCGCCCGGGCCTGGTTCAAGCTGATTCACCGCGACCTGGGTCCGCGGTCGCGTTACCTCGGCGACCTGGCGCCTGACCGGGAATTCGTATGGCAGGACCCGATTCCCGCGGTCGATCACGCCCTGATCGATACCCAGGACGCGGCCGCGCTGAAAGCCAAGATTCTGGGCTCCGGTCTGTCGACCGCTGAATTGGTCAGGGCGGCCTGGGCCTCGGCATCCACCTTCCGCGGGACCGACATGCGCGGCGGCGCCAACGGAGGACGAATTCGCCTGGTACCCCAGAAGGGTTGGGCCGCCAACGATCCGGCCGAGCTGGGCCGCGTATTGAAGACCCTGGAGGGAATCCGGAGTGGTTTCAACGGCGCCCAGTCCGGCGGCAAGCAGGTCTCTCTGGCCGACCTGGTCGTTCTGGGCGGGGCCGCCGCCATCGAGAAGGCGGCCAAGAAAGCCGGGATGGACGTGGATGTGCCCTTTGCACCCGGCCGCATGGACGCCTCGGCGGAGCAGACCGACGCGGATTCCTTCGCCCTGCTCCAGCCCACCGCGGACGGGTTCCGCAACTACTTCGCCGGCCGCAACTCCCGATCTCCGGTGGAGAGGCTGGTGGAGAAGGCGGCCATGCTGAACCTGACCGTCTCTGAAATGACGGTGCTGGTCGGCGGCATGCGAGTTCTGAATGCCAATTCGGGAGGCTCCCGTCACGGCGTGTTCACCGACCGTCCCGGCACCCTGAGCAACGACTTCTTCGTCAACCTGGTCGACATGTCCACCCAGTGGACCAAGTCGTCCACCGCCGGCATCTACGAAGGTCGCGACCGCGCCACGGGTGACCTCAAGTGGACGGCCACTCCGGTTGACCTGATCTTCGGTTCCAACTCCGAGCTGCGCTCAGTGACCGAGTTCTACGCCGCCGGGGATGCCAAGGAAGACTTCGTCCAGGACTTCATCGCCGCCTGGACCAAGGTAATGACCCTGGACCGCTTCGACCTGTAGCGGCAAGGTCGCAGCGAAATCAACGGAACACCGGGTCGGAGAATCCCCAGGGACCGCTCCTGTTCCGGAAAAACAAAAAAACGGCGGCATTCCCCATGCCGCCGTTTTCTATTTGGCCGCTGCCCCACCCGGGAGCGCGGGCGTCCCGCCCGCACCCTACTTGGCAAAGCTCGGCCAATCCCTCCGGCGCCACCCACCCAGGAAGGCCACCGTCCCAGGCAGCATGTGTAAAGGATGAATGCGGTTTGTCCCAAGCCGAATGGCGAAGGCTGATGCGGAGGGGGCCGACGCCGCGGTCACCAGCCTGCTCAAGGGGGCAAGCGGCCACGGGATGATGCCCCCCCGGGAACGCGGGCGTCCCGCCCGCACCCTATTTGGGAAGGCTTCGCCAATCCCCGGCGGCACTCACCCAGGAACGCCACCGTCCCCGACCCATTGTGTAAAGGATGTATGAGGTTTGTACCCCCTGATGACTCCCGGGGTGTCCTCTATTCAGGGCGGAATCAAGAGTCCCTGCTCCCCGGCCTCGCCATTTCCATGCGGACACGCTCCGGGGACTCCTGTGATGCTATCATCTCTGAAGTCGTCGAGTGGTCCGCCGACAGCCTCCTGGTCCGGACCCGCAGACTCGACTTCCGAGCATTCTGCTGAGCAGAATCATGATAGTCACCCTGTTCTTCTGGCCGGCCGTGGCCGCCAGTATTCTGGTCGCCTTTGCCGGAGCGCTCCTGCGAAAGACCACCCTGTTACTTGTGGCCGCTGCTCTTGTCCTGCCGGCCTCGGCATACCTGGCGGCAACGCCGAGATTCGAGGTTTGGGGATTGTTTCCGGTTGGTGGCTATCTGCTGGCGGCCCTGGCTATTCGCCGGCTTGACGGCTTGCCCGGCAGGACAACCAGCCTGTCTCTCATTGCCGGCAACGCTTGGTTCTTTGCGGATTTCTTTGCTGAGGTGTCCAGATCCCCCCTGAATCCGTGACCTTTGCCGATCAGACAGCAGTTTTTGGTTTCTGTAATCACTCCCCCTTGAGGGGGAGTCGCAGAGCGAATGGTAAAGGCTGATGTGGTAGGGTGCGCCGCCGGGAAGTCGGGCAATTCAAAGGGGAAGCGAGCCATAGGATGATGCCCCCCCGGGAACGCGGGCGTCCCGCCCGCACCCTACTTGGCAAAGCTCGGCCAATCCCTCAGGCGCCACCCACCCAGGAAGGCCACCGTCCCAGGCAGCATGTGTAAAGGATGAATGCGGTCTGTACCGGAAATCACTTCCCCCTTGAGGGGGAGTCGCAGAAGCCAAGCCGAACGGCGAAGGCTGATGCGGTGGGGGGCATACGCCGTCGCCACCAAGCTGCGGCTTGCTCCTAATCAGCGTTCCCGTTGAACCATCCTGATCCACCAAGAAAACAAAAACCTCAATCCATCCCCAGCACCTTCAAAGAATCCCGCTCCAGCAACTCCTCAACAAAAGCCCTCGGGATCGGCGGCAAACCAGCCCGGTCAGCCATGCTGGACGCGTCATACAGAGCGCGAACGCTGTCATCCACCCCGACATAGGGATAATCCGACCCGAAGAGAATCTTGTGCCCCACGTCGTATTCGATGGCCGTGACCAGCGCCTCGTAGAACCGCAGGGGTCGGATGCAGAAACCCGACATGTCGGCATAAACGTTCTTGTGCTTGCGAACGATCATCACCGCATCGGTATGCCAAGGGTGCCCGATGTGGCAGATCATCTGCCGCAGCCTGGGGAACCGTTGGGCCACCTCGTCCAGGAGAATGGGTTTCGACCAACGCAAGGGAGTGATGGCAAAAGGAGTCGTGCTCTGATGCCAGAAGACGGGAATGTCCAGGTCCTGGGCCTTGCGGTATAGCGGATCGTGGCACGGGTCGGCCGGATTGAAATCCTGGTAGGCGCCGCTCAACTTGACCGCTCGAAAGCCGAAATTCCTGACCGCATGCTCCAACTGTTCGATACAGCCGGGATCATTGGGGTCCACGCTGGCCACGCCCACCAGCTTGTCCGGGTGCTGCCGGACATACTCATGGACATAGTCGTTGGGAACCACCAGTCCGGCGGCATTCATCATCATGGCGAACACGGCCGCCCGCTCCACTTTCTGCGCCACCTGTTCCCAGTGCTCGTCAGGCGGACAGTGGCACTTGTTGGTCTTGCCGTAGCTGGCCTCGATCTCCGCCACGGTCCTGTCGGCCCAGTGACGCCGTTCGTAGATGTGGCTGTGGATATCCACTTTGATCATCCCTCCTCCTCCTTTCGCTCCATGAACAACCCTGCCGCCGTGTGGACGGGCGTGAACCCCTTCCCAAGCCCCCCTTGAGCTACCGGACAGAATCCACTAGGCTTGACAGCATTGTTCTCGTTTGGCCGTCGACGAAAGCCCTTGCGGCTTGCCGGAATTGGGACCGGCCCGACTGCTCGCCTGGGCGTGCAACCGCGGCGCTAAGTCACGGAAACTCCCGAACCGGGAATGACCTGGGGCAGTGCCCATAAACCGGACGGATTCAGTCACCGGGCCACGAAGTTTATTCCTTTCCCGGGGATTGTACAGTGGCGGGCCGCCCGTCGCCGAGGAACCTGTCCTGCAGGCACCTGCTCTGCCAATCGAAATGGGGAACCAGACCAAGGAGGCATCGTGATTCGAAGCAAACCCGTCTACCGCCTGACCATGGCTTCCGCGGCGATCCTGCTGCTCGGCATCGGGTGCGGGCCTGCGCCCGCAACCCAGGAGTCTCCACCCGCCCCCACCCAAACGGACCTGTTCGTGAGCGGGGAAGGCGGCTATCACACCTACCGGATCCCGTCCTTGATCGTCACCCGGCAAGGTAGTCTGCTGGCCTTCAGCGAAGGTCGAAAGAACAACCGCCGCGATCACGGCGACATCGACCTGCTGATCAAGAGGAGTACCGACGGCGGACAGACCTGGTCGGATCAACGCATCGTGTATGAGGAGGGAGGAACGGAAGAAATCACCATCGGGAACCCCTGTCCCGTCGTGGACCAGGAAACCGGTACCATCTGGCTCCCCTTCTGCCGCGACAACAAAGACATTCTGGTCACCAAGAGCACAGATGACGGCGTCACCTGGTCAGACCCTGTAGACATCACCGCTGACGTCAAGAAACCCGACTGGACCTGGGTGGCAACCGGTCCCGGGATTGGAATTCAGCTTGACCAGGGACCCTACAAGGGCCGCCTGCTTATCCCCAGCGATCATGGAGTAGGCGGCGGCGAGGAGGGCGATGAGAGAGTTCAGTATTCCTACGTCTTCTACAGCGACGATCACGGCGAGACCTGGCAGCTCGGCGGCAGCGTGGCCCCGCACACGGACGAATGCCAAGTAATCGAGAAAGACGACGGAACACTCTTGATCAACATGCGCAGTTACTGGGGACGCCAAGGCGGCCGGCCCGACCGCGGCGGCATGCGGGCTCTGGCAACCAGCCAAGACGGCGGAGCAACCTGGTCCGAACTCTCCTTCGACCCAACCCTCATCGAGCCCATCTGCCAAGCCAGCCTGATACGCCACGTGGGACACGGTGCCGCCGACAAGTCACCCTCCCGGCTACTCTTCTCGAATCCGGCCAGCAAAACAGCCCGCGTCGACCTTACGGTGCGGCTCAGTTACGACTCAGGAAAGACCTGGCCCGTCTCAAGACTCCTGAACCCCGGCCGCTCAGCCTACTCCAACCTGGCCATCCTCCCGGACGGATCAATTGGCTGTCTCTACGAGCGTGGGAACTCGATCCCGTACGAGACCATCACCTTCGCACGGTTTACCATGGACTGGCTGGCGGGGGGAAGGTGAAATGCTCGTCCCTGAACAGCGTTGGGAAACAATCGAGGGCCAGTTGAACGAAGGGCAAGAACACACTGTGTGGGTGGACCAAAAATCAGGGGCCCCTCATTGGCCAGAATCCCCACTACCGGAACGGACTCATTCTCAGGAGATAGGTCACTGGAGACTCAGAATAAGCAAAGAGAACTCGGAGTCGTCTCCATGACTGCAACGGCCTCGATCCCACTACGCGCGGACCCGGTCTGGCGCTCTGTGCGCAGGACACTCACACGCCTTGGGTGTGTGTGGAACCTGCCGGGGCTGCACTCGGAAATCGAGGTGGTGTTTAGTCGGAAGTTTACCCGTAGTCTGGGTCGAGCGATTCCGAGAAGGGGGATAGTCACGCTGCACGTCGCCCTCGCTTACGCCCCGCGACGGCTGCTTAGGGAGGTGCTCTGTCACGAAGCTGCCCATATTGCTGTATTCAGGAGGCACGGCGAAAGCAAGCGACCGCATGGGCGCGAATGGGCCGAACTAGTGCGGAAAGCCGGATACAAGCCGAGCAAATCAATGGTGGTGGCAGCATCTGAGGATTCGAATCGGCGGGGGAAGCCCCGTCGGTACGAACATCTGTGTCCAGTCTGCCAAATCGTGAGGGTTGCGAAGAAACCGATGCCTCGCTGGCGTTGCCAGGGTTGCATCAACGCTGGGCTCGAAGGAACTCTTCGGATCAGGCTACTTGAACCATAATGGATTGTCCGTTCTGTTCTCCACAAGCTGATCGAGTCTTTCACAAAGAGGAGTTAATCCTCGGCCTCTGGGACATGTATCCCGTATCGCCCTGGCACGCGCTCGTCGTCACCCGCCGCCACATCAATGACTGGTTCGCGGCAAGCTTCGAGGAGCAATTGGCGCTGCTCGAGGGAATCAAAATCGCCCGAAACGTCATCTTGGCAAAAGCGGAACCCGCAGGCTTCAACATCGGTGTGAATGTGGGAGAAGTGGCAGGTCAAACCGTTCCTCACCTCCATGTGCATGTAATCCCACGTTACGAGGGGGACGTGTCCGACCCCAGGGGCGGCGTACGCCACGTGATCCCTAAGCTGGGCAACTACTTTGCTCTGGAAGCGCCGCTTGGTGCGGAGGTGCGGCGTTCCCAGATATTCCCGCGTGTTGCCGAAGGCTCTCCAGTGCGATATGCGAATGATGTGCCCAGGGTTTATGGATCCGAGGCACGTCCTATTGGAGATCGTTTGCTCCAAGATCTCGGTCAGGCACGTGCTATCGATATCGCGGTAGCTTTTGTAACCCAGAGTGGGCTTAACCGGCTCTTGCCGCACCTCGATGATTTAGTCGCTCGCGGCGGCAGACTAAGATTTCTTACGGGTGACTATCTGGGTGTCACGGATCCTGGGGCGCTTCGCCGATTGCTCGACTTGGAGTTAGTTGAGAGTGGAAATGCAGAGCTCCGAATCTTTGAATGTAACGATGAACTGGGATTCCATCCGAAGGCCTATCTCCTTCACGGAGCCGATAATGTGGGTGCGGCTTATGTTGGTAGCTCGAATCTCACTGCGCAGGGACTTGATCGCGGCATTGAGTGGAATTACCGATTGAAGTCCACGCATGACTCCAGCGGATTTCAATCAATTGCGACCGAATTCGATCAACTCTTCGAACACGCCAAGGCACGTCCTCTCACTTCGGAGTGGATCGAAGGATACGCACGTCGACGCCCTCCATCGAGAAAGGTGATACCACCTGAGGTTGACTCTGAAACTGCTACATTACCGATACCTCATCCTATTCAATCCGAAGCTCTCAAGGCGCTGGAGCGGGTACGCGCGGCCGGTCACCGAGCCGGGTTGGTGGTCTTGGCGACTGGCCTTGGCAAGACCTGGCTAGCGGCGTTTGATGCTCAATCGTTCAGCCGAGTTCTATTCGTGGCACATCGGGAAGAGATTTTGAGTCAGGCACGGCGAACGTTTCGGGCGATAAGGCCGAACGCGACCCTCGGCCATTATACGGGTCAGAGTAAGGATCCAGGTGCCGACGTGGTCTTCGCATCGATCCAGACGATCGGGAGAACGGAGCATCTGGCCCAATTCGACTCACGCGCATTCGACTACCTGGTCGTTGATGAATTCCACCACGCCGCTGCAGGAACATACCGTCGACTCATCGAACACTTCGACCCAGAATTTCTGCTGGGCCTGACAGCCACACCTGAACGAACCGATGGTGGTGATCTGCTTGCTCTTTGCGGGGAGAATCTTGTCTATCGGTGCGACTTGGCAGAGGGGATAAGCAGGGGTTTGCTCTGCCCGTTTCACTATTACGGCATCCCTGACGAGGTCGAGTACGAGAACATCCCTTGGCGGAGCGGACGCTTTGATGAGCAAGTTCTCGAATCCGCCGTGACCACAGAGCTACGCGCCGCCAACGCCTTCGCGCAATGGCAGAGATTAAGCGGCAAGCGGACGCTAGCTTTCTGCGTGTCCAAGCGTCATGCGGATATGATGGCCAGGTATTTCCAAGACCGTGGGGTGGCTTGCGTTGCAGTTCACACCGGCCCGACCGGCGCACCACGAGCCCTTTCGCTAGAACAGTTAAACGCTGGTGAACTCAGCATCGTATTTTCGGTTGACATCTTCAATGAAGGAGTGGATCTCCCAGCCGTCGACACCGTATTGCTTCTGCGCCCAACAGAATCGCAAATCCTTTGGCTTCAGCAATTTGGTAGGGGTTTACGCTTGTCGGAAAACAAATCACATCTCTCAGTTATCGACTACGTCGGTAATCACCAGACCTTTCTCAAAGTTCCAATGCTGCTGTTACCAGGCGTCGGCGGTAGCCATGGTGAAATCGCCATGGCGCTAGAGCGCTACGAGCGTGGCGAGTTCGAACTACCACCCGGTTGTTCGGTAACCTACGAGCTGGAAGCTATCGAGATCCTGAAGCGCCTCATTCGGATTCCTCGCGGGGTCGATGCCCTCCAGATTTGGTACCGCACCTTCCGTGATCGCCATGGAGTCCGACCTACCGCTTCAGAAACGTGGCATGAGGGCTACGATCCCAAGGCGGTCCGGCGCACTTACGGATCTTGGTTCGGTTTCGTCGCCGCGCAAGGCGATGCGAGTCCGCAAGAGCAGGTCGCAGTGAAGGCGACCGAAGCATTCCTCCGCGCGCTAGAAACCACGCCAATGACCAAGAGTTTCAAGATGCTCGTGCTTCTTGCGATGATTGGGAAGGATGCGTTCCCCGGCGCCATCGAACTCGACCAACTCACCGAGGATGTCGCCCGACGAGCCCGCCGCTCGGCGGCGCTAGGCGCCGAGTTCGGGTCGGCATTGGATGACCAACAGAGATTGAAAATGATCCTGCTTGAGAACCCAATTGCCGCCTGGACCGGTGGCAGGGGCACGGATGGCACAGCGTATTTTGGGCTTGAGGGTGAGCAATTTCACTCGCTGGTAGAATGTCCTCAGGAAGCAACTGAGCCCCTACGAGAGTTCGCCCGAGAACTCTGCGAATGGCGGCTCTCACAATATCTCGATCGCGTACAAGCAGAAGGGTGATGACGGGGCCGTCCTTTCCCGCACCCTTGGATCCACTGATCCTCAGTATCCATCCAGGTTGACCAGCAGTTCGCCTCCGTTCCTATTTCCAAGAGCCGCGTTCACCTCAGTCCGTCATGGTGTGGGTTACCACGAGCGCCGCCAGGAGGCTGAGCGCGGTTGCGATTCCGGCCATGTGATGGTCGCGGCGGTAGGCCTTGGGGAAGATCTCGGTGGCGAGCGAGGCGATGATTGCGCCTCCCGCCAAGACATGCATTAGCGCGAGATACTCTTCCGCCGCGTGGCGAAACAGTAGGTTTCCGGCCAGGGTAGCCACGACCAGGACCAGCGCCGTGCCGGACCATAGCGCCAAGATTCGTGAGCGGCGCCAGCCGATTGCGCGCATGCCCTTGGCGCCGCTGGCGCCTTCGGGCAGGTTGGAGAGGAAGATGGCCGCGGCGAACCCTTCGGTACGGTCGCCGAAGCGGCCGTACAGTCCCCACATTGCGCCAAGAACAAGCGCCAGGGAGACGGCAGCGGCCACGGCAAGCAGGGTCACGGGATGGCCCTCCAACAGACCGACTCGATCCGCGGCCTTGTCACCGCAACAGTCAGCTCATGTCCTGAACGGGTTTGTGATGGTCACTCCGTCAATTTGCTGACCGTGCTGCAGGTCTTCGCTGTAGAGGGTTTTACAGCCCGCTTCGAGCGCGGCGGCGACGATCAGGCTGTCGTGGAAGTCGAATCCATAGCGGGTTTGCAAATCGAGGCCGCGTTGGTAAAGCGCCCGGGTCGGGTTGACCCGCCAGAGAGGTGTCAAGATATGGTTCAGTAGCTGTCGAGCTTTCTCCGGCGGTGCATTGAGCTTCCGGGTTATGACGTTAATGGTCTCCTGGACGACCTGGTAACTGATGCAACCGTTTTCGGCGTGCAAGGCTTGTTGGACCAGATGCTCGGCGGTCTCGCGTTTTTCGTCATCGACCTCATCAAACAAGTAAACAAGGATGTTGGTGTCGAGGAAGTTTTCAACGCTCATTCATTTCGTCCCGAGTGAATTTTCTCCCTCCGGTAGATATGCTGCCTTGCAACTCACGCATGACTCTCATGGCCTCGGCGGCCTGCTGCTCGCGCCGAACGTAGCGCTTGAGCCACAACCGAAACTGCTCGTTCAAGGTCGTGTGCTCCGACACGGCCCGTCGTCGCGCGGCTTCAATCAGATTCTCGTCGGCGCTCAAGGTAATGTTTTTCACGATTGCCTCCTTACTGTCGGGTCCACACTTTCGTAGTGTACACTATGTTCGTGTTCGCAGGGGCTGTTTCCGCAGTTCAGTCCGTCATGGTGTGGGTTACCAGAAGCGCCGCGAGGAGGCCGAGTGCGGTCGCGATGCCGGCCATGTGATGGTCGCGGCGGTAGGCCTTGGGGAAGATTTCGGTGGCGAGCGATGCGATGATCGCGCCTCCTGCGAAGACATGCATCAACGCGAGATACTCGTCCGCCGCGTGGCGAAACAGCAGGTTTCCGGCCAGGGTAGCCACCACCAGGACCAGCGCCGTGCCGGACCATAGCGCCAAGATTCGTGAGCGGCGCCAGCCGATTGCGCGCATCCCCTTGGCGCCGCTGGCGCCTTCGGGCAGGTTGGAGAGGAAGATGGCCGCGGCCAGGCCTCCGACTTCCCAGGCGCCGGCGTCGATCAGCATCACGCCCAGTGCGAGATTCTCCGGCACCCCGTCCAGGGTGACTGCGGCCAGAAGGCCAACGCCGCCCTCGTCTCCCCAGCGATCGTCGATGAGATAGTCGAAGAGGGCGAAAGTCGCAGCTCCGATCATCAGCGCCAGTGCCGTTGCAGTCAGGGTGATGGATTCCCGAGCGGGCACGATCAGTTCGAGCACGGCGGAAAACATCAGTGCCCCGCCCCCCGCGGCAAGGACAAACCCTTCGGTGCGGTCGCCGAAGCGACCGTACAGTCCCCACAGTGCGCCAAGCACAAGCGCCAGGGAGGCGGCGGCGGCCACGGCAAGCAGGGTCACGGGATGGCCCTCCAATTACAGGATGGATGCAGGGGTCGGAAAGGCTCGGGTGGTCTGGCTACTCTCCGGCTCTTTTCCCCTTCGGCCAGGGTTTCCAGCGGACGGCCTGCAGGGTGTAGTGGCGGCCGGTGGGGCGGCCCACCCGGCTGAGCTGGCCGTCGCCGGCCAGGGTGACGATGGTGCCGTCTTTCAGCACCACCGAGCCGGAGTAGCCGTGGCCCCGGGTGAGCTTGTAGAGCTCGGGTTCCCAGGTTTGGCCTCCGTCCCAACTGACCCGGGCCAGCATGGAGCCCCCGTCGGCGTAGGGGTAGCGGTTCTCGAAGGTGGCCACCACGCCTCCTCCCGGCAGGGCGACCAGGTCCCCGTGAGCCTGGCCGTACATGCGGGTGAGGGGGCGACGGCTGTGCCAGGTGAGTCCCCCGTCCTCCGAGTTGGCCAGTTGCACCGTCTTGCTGTCGTGTTTCCCGCTTTCGTTGCGAAAGGCCGCCAGCATTCGCCGGCCGCCCAGGTGCAGGAAGCCGGTTTCGGCGATCTTGGGCAGGTAGGAATCGAACTTCCAGGTCTTTCCGCTGTCGGTGCTGCGGAAGATCACCATGCTGCCCTGCTCCGGGACATTGGGATCCACTGATCCTCCGTATCCGTCCAGGTTGAGCAGCAGCTCGCCTCCGCCCAGGCTGACGATATGGTTCCCGTCGCCCCCGGATTTCTTGAAGGGATGTTTCAGGGGATCGCTGGCTTGCCAGGTCCGGCCGCCGTCGCTGGATCGGGAGACGACCTCCGGGTAGGTGGGGTTCTCCGACTCCGGGTCGATGGGGAGCAGCCCGCGGTGAGCGTGGGCCAGAAAGATGTACTGGTCGTTGCTTCCGAAGGCGGCGGTGCTGACAGGTTGGTCTTTCTTGGCGCCGGCAAGGTTGTCCAGCTTCCGTCCCCGCCAGCTTCGGCCTTCGTCGGTGGAACGGTAGAGGTAGCGGCCGAAGGCGGCGTAGATGGTGCCGTCGCCGGTCCGGCCGACTCGCCCCGTCAGCTTCCAGGGCGACTTGGGGACCGGCAGCCGCAGCCGCTGGGCGGGGAGGGTTCCCAGCTTGCGATAGATGGCTCGCATGGCTCCCAGGGTGGTCAGGGGCGATTCCAGCGCCCACTTGCCGGCCGGCTGCCAATAGGGATCGGCCTCCAGCACCTCGATCGGGTAGTCGAGCGACGGGTCCTCGCGGCTTTCGAGGGTTTGTGCCTGGCCGGGGGTGGCGGCAATGGTCAGGACCAGTGCGCCAAGGAACAGAGCAAGGGTTGTTTGGTGTCTCATGGGCGAACATTTTTCAGAATGTGGGGATATTGTCAAGTGGGTGAGCTGGGGGAGCGGCATGGGAAGCTATTGATCGAGGTAGGAGAGATTGGCGTTGTTGTGCCGGGCCTTTTGCGGGCGGGACGCCCGCGTTCCCGGGTGGCTTTCATCCCAGGGCATCGGTTTGGCCCCACCAGGGGTGAGTGATTGGTGGTACAGACTGGATTCATCCTTTGCACAATAAACCGTATTCATGGTTTACATGCTGATGGTGTATCGAGCAAGGAGGAGTTGAAACTGGAAACAACGTTTATGCAATAAGCTGGAAACGGTAGCGTTCCCGGTTAATCGGAGTGGGGGAGATCGGGGTCGCCGTGCCACGCTTTGTGCGGGCGGGACGCCCGCGTTCCCGGGTGGGCCTCATTTCTTAAAACTTCTTGCGACTTTGCGAGAGGATCTGCTTTATGGGCACCCGCAGCCGCCAAATGGATTGTGAACATCGATCCCCTTGTGTCGTCCTTGTTGATTGAAGTGGGGGAGATGGGTGTGGCTGTGCCGGGTGTTGTGCGGGCGGGACGCCCGCGTTCCCGGGTGGGCTTAGAACCGGAACACGGCCAGTACGGGGAGGTGGTCGCTGGCGGCGATGCTTTGGGGGTCGTTGGGGTCGAGGGCGGCTGCGCCGCGGGCCACGATCTCGATGGATTCGAGGCGGCCGGCGATGTCGGGCGTGAAGAAGATGTAGTCGATGCCGCCGCGGGTGCGGTCTCCCTTGAGGCTGGTGGTGGTATGGGGCAGGTCCAGGTGGACGAATGCGTCCACCAGTCCCATCCTGTGGAATCGCTTGTAGAGGACGTGGCTCCGCTGGATGTTCCAGTCGCCCATCCAGATCATGGGGCGTTTGAGGGCGCGGTCGATGCGGCAGACTTCCTCGATGAGGTCCATCTCGGCGTCGGGGACCGGATCGTAGTGCCCTCCGTAGAGCAGGATCTCCTGTCCCCCGGGGAGGCGAACCAGAGAACGGCCCAGGAATCGCTTGATGACCACCTGGCCTTCCATCTCCAGGAAGGTCAGATTCAGGTTGTCCGGCAGCGGGTATCGACTCAGGGTGGCGCCGGCGCAGTGCTTGTGGTGGGAAGCCGGGAAGAAGCTGGCCAGGTACCCCAACCGGTCGATCAGCCGGAGTTGCAGGGGCTTGTCATAGTCGCATTCCTGCAGGGACGCCAGGTGGGCGTCCAGCATCCCCAGGGTCCTGAGCTGGATGTCCAGCTTTTCCTGGGGGTCGCTCTTCCAGCGCGCCGTTCCCAGGTCTTCCGGATAGCCTCTGAAGTTGTGAATGTTGAAGGTCAGCACCCGAAGCCGCAGCCCGGTGTCGCGGGGTTCGGACGGCGGGGGCGGCAGGGTGGCGTTGTGCGCCTGCAGGGCCTCCAGGGTCTTGATGACCGTGCCGCTCATGCCGAGCCACTTGCGCTCGCTCTCCGCCTGGTCGGTTGCGGCCGCAATGGCCACAAAGGCGATCACGGTGACGAGTAGTTGAGTTGATGCTTTCTTTTTCATGGGACCAAGACTTCGGAGCTTAATCGATTGCCTTTCCCCCTTCTGTCTCGGGGGCGGGGAAGAGCCGATCATCCCCTGATGGAGGTGGTCGATGCCTTTTCTTGAAACCGGGCCAGCTTCAGGTAGAGAACGATCAGCAGGGCGAAAGTCAGGGGGATCAGAAGCAGCAAAACCGGGATAATGATTTCGGGGGAACGCGGGGCCGGATTAAGGATGAGCCAAAGGACTATCGGCACGTCGGGCAGGAGGGTGAGTACCAGGATGGTCGCGAGACTCCTGGGCGTGATTCGGAGAACCTGACCGCATTGGGGGCAGGTGACCTCGGCCTTGTCCAGAGTGCCCGATTTCAGTGGTTTCCAAAGCAGCCGGCGAGGCAACTCCGCGCTGCATTTAGGACAGGTGGCTGCCATGGGTCCTCCTCGGGTTCAAGGTTTGCCCGGTTCCGGGGGCTACTCGGTCCGCTCCCAGCGGCTGGCGTCGATGCCGGGTCCCTCCCTGGCCATGTTGGGAGGCTTGTTGCCGCCCTCGAAGTGCCAGATGCGGGTGTTGGGGTCGCCCATGAGCTCGCGTACGGCGGGGGGCACCTTGGCCAGTTCCTCCGGGTCCCAGGGCTTGATCTTGTCGCTGGGGCCGGCCCAGGAGGGGCGGTAGGCCAGTCCCAGCATCTCCCGGGCGTAGCTGCCGATGTTGGGATAATTCCCGTGAAAGACGTTCTGGTTGATCAACACGGCCGAGCCTGCCCGGCAGGTGACCATGACCTGCTCGGGATGCTCGTCGTAGCGGAGGTAGGGATTGCCGTCGTGGTGAAAGCTCAGATGGGAGCGCGGCACCACCTTGAAGGCCGACACCTCGGGAGTGAGGTCCTGCAGGTAGTAGAGCACCCGAATCAGGCGGGGGCAGCTCTGCTCGTAGCCGAAGATCTCCGATCCCCAGGGCTGCCCGTCGCAGTGCAGACTGATTCCGGGATGGCCGGGCTCGGAGCGGGAGTAGTCGTAGCTCATGAAGATCAGCTCGGGGCCGCACATGGCCTTGAGGAAGTCGACCAGGGGAGGATGGGCGATCAGCTCGGTGATGAGCCCGCCCCGGAACTGGATATCCTGGCATCCCCTCTGGTGGACGCTGTAGTCGACGTGGAAGGTCTCGAACTTGGCGGTCTCGGCCTGAAGGCGCCGGATGTGGTCCGGGTCCAGCAGGTCGGGCAGGACCAGGTAGCCTTCCACCTCCAGGTGCCGGATGCGTTCCCCCAGGGTCATCCCGGCCCAATCGGTGTCAACGATGCGGTCTTTGCGATCACTTTGTTTGAGCACGACTCTCTGTTCTCCCGTGGCAGTCGAAGTGGTTCGGCAGGCCAGCGTTGCGGGCCGTCTGCAGCACGGCTTCATTTTATCAGATGGAATTCGTCTGGCGGACATGCGGCGATGTTTTTGGGGGAGTTTTGAGGGAGGGGCTGGCACGGGGTGGGCTGTGGCGTGGTTGCGATCGAACATCGAGGATGAATGCTGTCGCCGCCTTCGCGGCTCGACTCTATTGCCCACCTGTTCCATGGGCTTACGCCCACGGCTAAGTGCTGCCGCGGCTTCGCCGCTCGAATGGAACCACCGGACCGGCGCCCGGGCGGGGCGCAGCGGCGTGGTATGATGCCGGCTCCGGGAGGCACGAGGGAGGAGCGACCATGGAAACGCCGTTGAAGGGGATCAGTCGCCGTCAATTCCTGAGCAGCACCGCGGTAATGGCGGCTACGCCCGCCTGGGTCGGAGCCGGCGCGGCGGCTGCCGGCCAGGAATCCGGGCAGCCGGCCAGCCTGGTGGAAGTCATGCGGGAGCTGGCGCCGGAGGGGGTGTCGCTGAAACCGGGGCCCGGTTTCGCCATGGAGCGGAATGGTGAGATGCTGGACTGGAAGCTCCACTCCCTGGAGGCAGAGACCGGCGACTCCTGGAAGTTTCGCTACCGTTCCCAGGACGGACTGGAGGCGGCCGGAAGCCTGCGGCTGGACCGGACCCTTCGAGTGGCTGAATACCGGGTGAGGCTGACCAACACCTCCGGTCAGCGGTCCGTGCCCCTGACCCGGCTCTATTCCCTCTTTCTGCAGCTGGGCGGAGTGACCGACCCCCGGATCATGGGCTGTTCCGGGGCCGGCAGCGCCTCCTGGTTTCCCCACGCCCGGGAATTCCCCTCGGATGCCTTTCGTCCCCGCTGGATCGAGCCCTTTCACTATCGCCCGGTGGAGTTCGCCAGCCACCGCAACCTGACGGGATGTCCCACCGGCTCCTGCGAGGTGGCGGTCCCCGTCAAGCAGCGGGGCTTCGGGGAACGCTGGACCGGGTCCTCTTCCCAGGACCTTCCCCTGTTCATGGTCAGCCAAGGCCCCGATTCCGACCAGCCCGGGCTCTTCTTCGGCATCGAGTGGTCCACCTTCTGGCAGGCCCGCGTCGCCTTCGACGGTCCTGCCACCGACCTGAAGATCGAAGTCGGTCCCCTGATCAAGGACCTGGTGCTGGATCCGGGGGAGAGCCTGGACCTGCCGGTGGTCCACCTGGGGTTCTTCGAGAAGGGCTTCGAGTCGGGCACCAACGGCCTGCGCCGCTACATTCACCAGCGGCTGACGCCCCACTACCGGGGAAAGCCCATGGTGCCGCACGTGGCCTACACCCTCTGGCCCGGCATCAGCGTGACCTACACCGAAGAGGAGCTGCGCCGCCAGGTGGACGCGGCGGCCGAGGCCGGGGTGGAGATGTTCTGCGTGGACGCCGACTGGTACAAGGGAGGGCATTCCCGGGGCAGGGGCAACTGGGAGGTGGATCCCGAGAAGTTTCCCCGGGGGATGGAGCCTTTTGCCGACTATGTCCGCTCCAAGGGGATGGGCATGGGACTCTACTTCGAGGCGGTGGCTTTCCCCTGGACCAATCTGCCCCAGGCGCATCCCGAGCACTTCTACAAGCTTCCCGAGGGTTTTCACCCGCTCAAGTACAACTTCAGCTCGCCCGCGGCCTGCGACCACTGGATCGACCTCATCGGCGGCTTCGTGGAGCGCTACGACCTGCGCTACATCCGGGCCGATTTCTACACCGATCCCATGCGGGGCGAGGAATCCTTTCACTGGGACCTGGTGGACTCCGACGGCAAGACCCGCTTCGCTCACGTGCGCGGGCTCTACCGGGTGTGGGAGACCCTGACCCGCCGGCACCCCCGCCTGATGCTGGAGCTGAACGCCGGGGGCGGCAACGCCATCGACCTGGGCAGCCTGAGGCGCCACCACTGCGCCTGGGCCAACGACATGAGCGGGCATCCCCACTCCTGCCGCATGATCCAACTGGGAGCCAACGCCTTCATTCCGGCCAACTACATGGGCCTGGCCGTGGGACCCGACCGGCAGGGCCGGGACAATGGTCTGGATGCCGGCTTTTCCGACCAGGCCTTTCTGAGCCGCATGACCGGGCAGTTGCTCCTGCACGGCGGGCTGGCCGCCTGGCCGCCTGAAGTGAAGCGGCGGGCCGGGCACTGGGTGGGGGTCTACAAGAAGATCCGGCCGCTGCTGGTGAAGGACTTCTACCGGTTGCTGTCGGTGCCCAACAGTGAAGCCGACTGGGACGCCGCCCAGTTCTGCGACGGCACCCGGGAAGGGGTGGTCTTCGTCTTCCGTTACCTGGGGCGGCGGCCTCGCCACTCCATTTTCCTGCAGTCCCTGGACGCCGGCCGCCGCTATCGCCTGCAGGACGAGGGCACCGGGGAGAGCCGGACCCTGTCGGGGAGTGAGCTGATGCACGGCGGGCTCACGGTCCCGCTGGCCCCCAATTCAGCCAGGTTGTTCTCCTATCGGGCGGTGTGATCGGGGTGTGGTGATTCACGGAGTTTGGCCGGGGGGGAGGCGGACGCAGCCCTCGTGGCCCAAGGAGATTCGACCCTCCCTGACCTCCACGCATCGCCGCACCCGTTCCGACACCCATCCGGGATAATCCGACTCCATGGCTCGCATTCTCATTGCCGGTTGCGGCTACGTAGGGCAGGAGCTGGGTCTGCGCCTGGTTCGGAAAGGCCACTCCGTATGCGGCTTGCGGCGCGGTCCGGGCCGGCTGCCGCCGGGGCTGCGCGGCTTCGGCGCCGATCTCACCCGGCCGGAAACGCTGAGGGACCTGCCGGGACCCTTCGAGGTGGTGTTCTACACGGCAGCGGCCTCCCATCGCTCCGAGGCTGGCTACCGGTCGGCCTACCTGCAGGGACTGGGCAACCTGGTTGCGGCCCTGCAAGGGCAGGAGCCTCCGGTTCGCCGCATCTTCTTCACCTCCAGCACGGCGGTCTACGGCCAGTCGGGCGGGGAGTGGGTGGACGAGGATTCACCGGCGGAGGCCGGCCACTTCCGGGGGCGGTTGCTCCGGGCCGCCGAGCAGGTGTTGCTGGGAGGCCCGATCGCGGGCACCGTGGTTCGCGTCGGAGGAATCTATGGGCCGGGCCGGCAGAGGGTGATCGACAGCGTCCGGCGGGGGGAGGCCTGCTGTTTTGAAGGTCCGCCCCGCTATCTGAACCACGTCCATCGCGATGACTGCGCGGGAGCTCTGGCCCACCTGGTGGGGGTCGACCGCCCACGGTCCCTCTACATGCTGGTGGACCATGAGCCGGCCGAGCAGTGCGGGGTCCTGCGCTGGATCGCGGGCCGGCTGAAGGTTGCAGCGCCTCCCCGGGTGTCCCCCGAAGCGGGCAAGCCCGCTCGGGGCGCCAAGCGGTGCCGCAACACCCGCCTGCTTAATTCGGGCTACACCTTTCGCTATCCGACCTTTAGGGAAGGATATGAAGCGCTGATTGCCGGAGCGGGGGGATAGGGCAACCTTGTAGGGGTAGGGCGGTGAGTGTTGAAGGGTGTAGTGGTTACCCCGCACCGGCTCGACCGCGGGCTGCGCTCTCTCGAGACGCCGCGTTGGCCCCCCTCCGGATCGACGGCAGACTGCGCCGTCTCTCCGACTCCCCCTCAAGGGGGGAGTGATTCGCTTTTGGGAGGCCGTGCTTTCGGGAATGCGGCTCTTAATTCGCCGCTTACGCGGCTAGGTTGGCGCAGAACTCACACGACCCCGGGCTTCTGCCTCCGTTTCCAGGAAGGCGCGGCTTTTGTTGCCAAACGGGGCTTCCCAAGGCCGACTTCGGGCTCTCCAGCAAGGCGACACGAGGCCGCAGCTACGCTGCTCTATCAGGATGGCCTTTATGAGACCTTGTCTCAGGTAACCCACGGCAACCGCCGCATACGCGGCTCTCACGTAACCCACGACGCTGCCGGCGGACAGGATTTTCAATCGACTATCCCCAGTCGTCCGCTCCCCAATTCCGCAAAACGTCCTTCAAGAAACTCAAGTATCACTCCCCCCTTGAGGGGGAGTCGCAGAAGCCCGAGCCGAATGGCGAAGGCTTCTGCGGTGGGGGGTTCGCACAAGGCGAGCCAACGGCGAGATCTTGTGCGCCGTCGCGGGTACGCACAGGCCAACCTACAGGCGAAGGCTGACGCGGTGGGGAGCGACGCCGGCGCCTGCGAACGGCAGAGCCGAATGGCGTAGGCTGATCTGGTGGGGGAATGCCGCCGCGCCGCCATGTTCGGCGGCGCGGCCGATCAAAAGATGTCGAAGCGTTCCTGGGGGAAAAGGGGATCGCTCTTGATCACCACGTCTTTCTTCAGGCTTGCTTCCAGTTCGTCGACGACCGAGGACTCGGTGGTCTTCAGGGCCTTGGCCACCGCGGGGTTCACCCGGAAGGTAATCTCCGCATCCTCGATGGCGCCGGCCATTTTCCGTGCTTCCCCCCGGATCTCGTAGCAAACGGTGCGGGGAGATTTCACCATTCCGGATCCGCAGCACTGGGAACAGGGCTCGCACAACAGCTTCAGCAGCGATTGCTTGACCCGCTTGCGGGTAATGGCCACCAGGCCGAAGTCATTGAATTGAAGCACTTTCGACGGTGACTTGTCCTTCCTCAAAGCTGTCTCCAGCGTCTGGGTCACCTTGAGCCGGTTCTTGCGGTCCTCCATGTCGATGAAGTCGCAAACGATAATGCCTCCCAGGTCACGCAGCCGCAGTTGACGGGCAATCTCCCTGGCCGCCTCCATGTTGGTCTTGGCAATGGTGTCCTCCAGCTTGTTCGACTTGCCCACGTACTTTCCGGTGTTCACGTCGATGGCCACCAGGGCCTCGGCCTGGTCGATGACGATATAGCCTCCCGATTTCAGCCAGACCTTGGAGCGCAGGGCCTTGTCCAGTTCCGCCTGAACCCCGAACTCCTCGAATATGGGAGTCTCTCGGGTGTAGAGCTTGACCTTCTTGACCAGGCTGGGCTGGAATCGGTGGATCAACTCCACGATGGAGGCGTAGGCCAACTCGCTATCCACCCGGATCGCGGAAAACTCCCGGTTGAACTGGTCCCTGAGAATCCTCTGCACCAGGTTCAATTCCCGGTGGATGATGGCCGGGGCGGACTTCTTGTCGGACTGGGTCTTGACCTCCGTCCAGAGGGCGCGAAGAAAACCGATGTCCGCCTTGAATTCGTCCTCTCCCTTGTACTCCCCGGCCGTCCGAACGATGAATCCGCCCGGCAGATCCCCACGGTTGTCCTGGATGATCTTCCTGAGTCGCTGGCGCTCCTCTCCCGAGCTGATCTTGCGCGAGACTCCGATGTGGTTGACCGTGGGCATGTAGACCAGGTAGCGACCCGGAATCGCGATATGGGAAGTGATCCGCGCCCCCTTGGTGCCCAGAGGCTCCTTGGCGATCTGGACCAGGATTTCCTGACCTTCCTTGAGCAGGTCGGCGATCATGGGTGCCGGGGAGGCCGCCTCCCGGCGCTGGCGATCCTCGCCGCGATATTGGGAGCGGCGCCGGTCGGGTGACCGGCGGAAGAACCGGGGTGTGTTGGGGCGGCTGCGATACTGGGCATTGGAGGTCCGAGGCCCGGAAGTGCGCCCGGCGGGTGCATCGGCCGCCCCGACCGTTTCGGGTTCGGGATCGCCGGCGGCCTCGCCTGGCGCACCCGGATCTTCCGGCCGACTCGGGTCGGATGCGCCCTCGGCGGCGCTTGCAGCCGGCTCGCCGGCTGGAGAATCCGTGCTTTCGGCAACCTCGGCGGGGGCTGGTTCCCGAGCCTGGTCCGTTTCGGTCGAGACGGCTGCCGGTTCCTCGGGGCTGTCCACGGCGGTCGATCCTTCGGCTGCCTGCACCTGTTCCCCGGCGTCATCGTCGGTGGTGGCAACTGCGTCGCCGGATTCATCGGCGGCTGCCTCCGCGGCCGGCTCGGCGACCTCGGGAGTCGGCTCTCCAGCGGACTCGGTCTGCTCGGCGGCACCCGGTTCCGGTGGCGCCTGCGCCTCCATTTCCCGGGCAGCTTCAACGTCTTCGGTCGCCGACTCTGCCTGCGCGGGGCTGGGAGGGGTCTCCTCGGTGGCTGCTTCGGGCTCTGCCATCACCGTCACCGAGTCCGCGGCCGGCTCGGAGTCGCCGCTGGATGGGGCGGCCTCGGCAGTTGTCTCTTCCGCTTCGGCGGTCGCGGCTTCGGCAGACGCCTCCTCCGCTTGGGCGGTCGGCTCCTCGACCGCGGCGGTCTCCGCGGTCGCGGCGTCGCCGTCGGCGTGAACTGCGGCTGGCGTGTCCGTGGCCTGTGCTTCTTCAGGGGATGCTGCAGAGGATGCTGCCTGGGCGCTTTCGGCAGCGGCTTGCCTGGAGCGCCTTCTGCCCCTTCGCCCCTTGAGGGGAGGGGACTCGTGAACGGTTGCCGCGGTCGGCTCAACTTCAGTGCTGGGCTCGGCCTGGACTGCCGTCTCCTCTGCCGCAGCCGGTTCGGATTGGGCAGCGGACTCGGCTATAGCGGAGGTCTCGGCTGTAGCAATCGGTTCGGACTGAACAGCGCCCTCGGGGGCGGGTTCGGGTTCCGCCGGCGGGGGCGGCTCCGAAACTCCCGAGTATTTGGCCAGCGATTCCCCGGGAAGGATGGAAAGGGCCTCGGGTGGGCCGGAAACCGGAACCGGGGGCGGGGAAGGCGCAGGGTTGGCCGGCGGCGCGGCGGCCGGCGGCGCGGCACCCGATTCTGAAGGAGCGGCCTCCTGGCGTTTCCCCCGCAAACGGCCTCGCCTGGCCCGGCGGGGCCGCATTCGACGGTCCGGATAGCGGGGACTGCCGGAGTCCTCTCCGGCGGGGGTGGGTTGTCTGGCGGTTTCGGGACCGGGGTTCTGATCGAGCTTGGCCCCTTGCTCATCGGCCGTGCTTCCAATCAGGTCATATTCGTCCGTGTCTTCGAAAAAATCGGAGACGTAGAGGAAGGCATCCCGCTCCAGGCCGACATTGACAAACGCCGACTGCATTCCGGGAAGCACCTTGGTCACTCGACCCTTGCAGATGCTTCCTACGATTCCTTGGTCTCCTTCGCGCTCGATGTGGATTTCAACGACTTCGCCGCCCTCCAGGATGACGGCCTTGGTTTCTTGCGACGAAGCGGAAACAATAAGCTCCTTCGACATGAGGTACTCCTCCTTGGTGAAACACTGAGGAGCTGTTCGGTGGGGCAGAGGGTGGGTTGAAGAGAGTCGAATGCCCGGGTTGGACGGGCAGACCCGACCCTAGATCGAGCGAGAGTTCTGTCGATCCCATCATGGATCTAATCCTGTGGCCATGCCAATGCCTGGCTTCCGCTGACGAGCAAGTCGGGCTCGCCGGGAACACTACCGTTCAAGCTCTTGGGTGTTTCTCGATAGCCCCGGTCCGCTCGACAATCCCTGTCGAACCGGGATCGGGGTGCAATATTGGGAAAAACGTTGGAAATTTTCGAGGTCGGTTCGGAGCTTCAACCCCGGCCGCCCCAGTTAGCGTCAATAGACCGGAAGTCCGGTCGGAATCAGTAAATGTACCGTCTCATTCCGACGTTGATGATCAATCCCAGCAACATGAATGTGGTGAGCATCGAGGACCCTCCATAGCTCAGCAATGGAAGGGGAATGCCCGTGATGGGCGCCAGGCCCACCACCATGCCGACGTTCACCAGGATATGGAAAAAGAGCACGCTCACCGCCCCCAGCACGAGAAAAACTCCAAGCTTGTCACGCGCGGTCTGTGCAATGCGTATCGCACGCATGATGATCAGAAAGTAGAAAGCCAAAATGACGAACGATCCGGCGAATCCAAGCTCTTCACCCACCACCGAAAATATGAAGTCGGTATGGCGTTCGGGAAGAAAACCCAGCGCTGTCTGGCTTCCCTGGGTGACTCCTTTCCCCAGAAGACCGCCGGAGCCCATGGCGATGCGGGACTGAATCGCCTGGTAACCCTGGCCTCGCGGGTCCCTTTCCGGCTCCAGGAACGTGTAGACACGCTCCTTCTGATACGGTTTGAGACTATACCATCCGGCGGCGGTAATCAAGGCCACCAGGACGGCGCCGGCGAGGATCCACCTCCGGCGGAGCCCTCCGAGCACCAGGCCGACGGCGAGCGGCGGGGCCAGGGTGACGGCCGAACCCAGGTCGGGTTGCAGCAGAATCAGTCCCAGGGGCAGTCCCACCAGAAGACTGGCCTTGATGATTTCGCCGGAGGTGAGAAAGTGGGTGCGGTTCTCGCTCAGGAAGCGGGCAAGCGTCAGTACGATTGCCACCTTGGCGAATTCCGCGGGCTGGATCTTGAAGGCGCCCAACGGAATCCATCCACGGGTGCCGTGTATGGCCGGGGCGATGAACAGGACCAGGAGCAGCGAGAGGACTGCAACCAGGTAGATGTAGGGCACTTGTTGGGACAGGAGCCGGTAGTCCAGGCTGACGACCAGGGCCAGGACCACCAGTCCCAGGATGATGTAGTAGATCTGCTTGACGTAAAAGGTTTCCGACAGTTCGTATTGGGTGGCGCTGTAGATCTCGGCCACGCCCACGGCGGCGATGGCCAGGGCCAGGGAAAGCAGCACCCAGTCACACTGCTTGAGATAGGGCAGGATCTGTTTTGGCAAGTTAGGTCGGTTCTCTGTGCCAGAACACTAATTCACCCTTTCGGAAGGCAGAGAAAAGGAGATGTGCTCCGAGCCGGCCCCGTTTAGAGGCTGCTTTTTCTTGTGCTTGTCGAAATAGACCTGGAACATGGCCTGAAGGACGGGGGCCGCGCTGGCGCCGCCGCTCCCTCCCTGTTCCACGAAAACGGCGGCCGCGATTTCCGGAAGGTCCCTGGGGGCGAAGCCGACGAACCAGGCGTTGTCCTCGAACGGTTTGCCTTCGGATGTCAGGCGCTCCCGCGATTCCCGGCTGATGACCTGGGCCGTCCCCGTTTTTCCGCAGACATCGAATCCCTGCACGGCGGCCCGCCGGCCGGTGCCGTACTCGTTGACGACACCCCACAGACCCTGACTGACGAGGCGCACTGTCCGGGGTTCCAGAGGGGGGTCCGGCTTGAATGCGGCAGGCAACCGCCTGCCCGCGCGGCTGAGGTCCTCGGACGGTACGACGTGGGGTACGTTGTAGACCCCTCCCATGCCCAGCCCCCCCAAAGCCCGGGCCAGTTGAATGGGTGTCAGGGAAACCGCCCCCTGACCGATGGCCACCGAAATGGTTTCTCCCGGGTACCAGTTGGCATTGTAGATGCGCCGCTTCCACTCGGGCGACGGAATGACTCCCGGATCTTCGCCCAGCAGATCGATTCCGGTCTTGTATCCCAATCCCATGGCCTTGGCGTGGACTGCAATCTTGTCAATCCCCAGTTTTCGACCCAGGCGATAGAAAAAGACGTTGCAGGAAGACACGATGGCGCGGTGCAGATCGACCTCTCCGTGCCCTTCCTTCTTCCAGCAGGCGAAGCGGCGGCCGTAGATCTGCGTGCTCCCCGAACAGTGCTCGGTATGGGTCGGGGTCAGAACCCCTTCCTGCAGGCCGGCGACGGCCAGGAAAATCTTGAACACCGAACCCGGGGGAAAGCGACTCTGAATCGCTCGGTTCTGCATAGGCTTGTGGGGATCCAGCAGCAGTTGGTCCCACTTTTGCCGGCTGATTCGGGTGGCGAAGCTGTTGGGATCGAAAGCGGGGCGGCTTAGCAGACAGAGCACCTCCCCGGTCCGGGGATCGACGGCGACGGCTGCTCCCGCCCTGTCGCCGAAGGCTTTCTCCGCGGCCCGCTGAATATCGATATCGATGGTCAGGCTCAGGTTGTCTCCGGCCAGGGGCGGGACCATCCTGATGGTTTCGATCTCACGGCCGCGACTGTCGACCCGTACCATTTTTTCCCCGTCCACTCCCCTGAGGATGTGGTCATAGACCCGTTCCACCCCTTTTTGGCCAACGATGTCGCCGGGTTTGGCCGTGTCTCCAAACATCCCCGATTCCAGTTGATTCTCCGAAATTTCGGTCACGTACCCCAGCAGGTGAGCCGCCACCTCGTCTTCCGGGTAGTTTCTGATGGGGTGGGGAACCACCTGAATGGCCGGAAGCTCCTGGCGGTGGGCCTCGATGAAGGAAATGTCGCCGATTCCGGCATCCTCCTTGAGGACCAGGGGCAGGTACCTGGGCCGGCGGCGCTGTTTCTCGATCTGGGATTTCAGGTAGCCGGGCTCGAACCGGAGACCCTCTGTCAGGAGGTCAAGGGAGGATTCGAGCTCCGAGAGGTCCTTTCTGGTCACGCTGAGAGTATAGGAACGGCGGCTGTTGGCCAGCGGCCGTCCATAGCGATCCAGGATCTTGCCGCGAGGCGCTACCCAGCGGATGGATCGGATCTGATTCTGCTCGGCCAGGGTGGAGTAGTAGTTGTGCCGCAGGATCTGCACCCTCCACAGTCCGGCCAGCAGCAGCAGGAACCCCAGGATGATCGACACCTGAAGCATCGGGATTCGAGCTTGAGTTGTCTCCTTGTCGTTGTAGAAGTCTCGGAGTTGCATCGTTCAGCGTGCTCGTTCCTTCAGGATTCGATCGAAAAGAGTAAAAATCGGCAGCCCAAGGCCGGCGCAAACCAAGCCGCCCATCAGCAAATGGTCGAACATGAGGCTCTCGTACCGGTCCAGGAAAGCGACCCGCAGGACCCAGGAGAGGAGGCCGGAGACGAGAAAGGACAGCCCGAGAATGCTTGTGCGCATGATCCAGCCGTCCATCGCTATCATGGCGCTGCCCAGGTAGACCAGGATGCATACCGACAGATTGCAGAATCCGCTGAGTCCCAGAAGGTGGACACCCTGACTGTCCTGCAGCAGGCCGACCAGCGCTCCCAGGAAAAGTATCCAGGGCAGGTCGGCGTGGGTCAGCGTCATGTAGAGCAGGACGATCAGCGGCAGATTCAACAAGGAAGCGGCGTTGGGGAAGAAGTGGGCGGACACGCCTTCGATGACCACCATCCCCGTCAGCAGCAGTACGTCCACCAGGGACTGCAAGAGGGATTGCATCATCCTGTCGACTCTTTCTTGAGAATCAGGACCTCTTCAAGTTTTTTCATGCGGGCGGCGATGGCAACCTCAACCCGCTGCGAACCGGTTTGCCCGGAGGTTGCTGACAGCACGTTTCCAACCAACAGTCCCTTGGGATAGATCCGATCCAGTCCCGAGGTGATCACCCGCTCCCCGGGTGCGGCCTCTTCGGTGAGAGGGACGTAGTGAATGGTGGCCGTCTGTCGTCCGGCGCCTCTCAAAACTCCGGTAGCGCGGCTGCGTTCCAGCAGGATGCCCACACCGCTGTCCAGGTCCGAGATCAACTGGACCACGGCGCTGTTCCTGGAAACGTGCACCACCCGACCTACCACGCCTTCGGAGTTGATCACCGGGCAATCCCAACTGATACCCGAACTGGAACCCTTGTCCACGATTCTGGAGCTATAGCCCATCCGATCGTCTCCACCGATCACGTTGGCCGCCACGCTGGGTCGGTTCAGAGCGACCTTGACCAGGCCCAGAACCTCCAACCGTTGGAGTCTGCGGACCTCCTCCTGGTAGACGAGGAGGGTTTGCCGGTAATCCTGCACCGTGCTCTTGAGGCGCTCATGTTCCTGCTTGTCGACCCTCAAGCGGACGTAGTCCTCCCAAAGCCCGCTCAGGCTGCTGACGCCTCCGACAGCCCCCCTCAGAAAGGGCAGCACGATTTCCATGGCCCAGGTGCGCAACAGGGGAGTGGAACTGACCTTGGGGATCTGAGTGGAGAGCAGGGCGAGGTGAGCCGCCAGGACCAGAATGACGATCACCGCTTCTTTTCGCGACTGGAGTAGCGGCTTCATGGATGCCACGCCTGTGGAGGGCCTTGAGCCCGGTGCCAGTCCCTGGCCTGGGTTCCGGTCGTGACGTCGTCAGTAGGAGTCGACAGAGATTTTCTTGAGGAGATCGAAATCTCCCAACATTTGTCCTGTACCCCGGACCACGCAGGACAGGGGATCTTCCGCCACGGTGACCGGCAGCCCGGTTTCCTCCCGGATGCACTTGTCCAGATTCCGAAGCAAGGCGCCTCCTCCCGTCAGGATGAGGCCTTTGTCCACGATGTCGGCCGAGAGCTCGGGAGGAGTCTTTTCCAGCACCGCCCGGATCGCATTGACGATGGCCCCCACGCCCTCCGCCAGCGCTTCACGAATCTCACCGTCGGTAATGACCACGGTTTTGGGAATTCCCTCCACCAGGTTGCGTCCCTTGATCTCCATGGTGACCGGTTCGTCCAGGGGGTAAGCCGAACCGACTTCGATCTTTATCTGTTCCGCGGTGCGTTCGCCGATCAGCAGGTTGTGCTTGGCTCGGATGTATCGAATGATGGAATCGTCCAGCTCGTGGCCGGCCAGCCGGACGGAACGGCCGTAGACGATTCCCGACAGGGAAATTACGGCGATGTCGGTGGTTCCGCCTCCAATGTCCACCACCAGGTTCCCTGAAGGCTCGGAGACCGGCAGTCCCGCCCCAAGTGCCGCCACCATGGCCTGCTCCACCAGGTAGACCTCGCTGGCCTTGGATCTGTAAGCGGAGTCGATGACGGCCCGCTTCTCGACCTGAGTGATCTCCGAGGGAACTCCAATGACGATCCTGGGGTGGACCAGCAGCTTGCGGCCATGGGCCTTGCGGATGAAGTAGGTCAGCATCCTTTCGGTGATCTTGAAGTCGGCGATGACGCCGTCTTTCAACGGTCGGATGGCGACGATGTTGGCTGGGGTGCGCCCCAGCATGTACTTGGCCTCCCGGCCCACGGCTTCCACCGCGCCGTTGGATTCATTGACGGCCACGATGGAGGGTTCGTCGACCACGATACCCTTGCCCTTGGCGTAAACCAGGGAATTGGCCGTACCCAGGTCAATGGCGAGGTCGCTGGAAAAGAGGTGGAAGGCGGTTCGAAAACTCACTAACGGATTCAGGTTGCGTTGGGAGACATCGTGCCTGGACCCCGGTCGAAGCGGGCGGCAACCATGTCACGATCCACTTCAGCATAGCAAAGTTCCCCTTAATTTACAAACACTTAACCGGCACCTGTTCGGGGGAATGGCGGCCGGCCTTTCCGGCTCTGGTATAATGGCATTTTTGAGGGTTTTCCGTTGTTGGCATAGGGCTGTCGCACCCTTGGCGGTGCTCGAACAGGAGAGCGTGAAGAGCAATGATTCTGGATCTCATGCGTCGGCGAAAGCGGTTGTTCGCCTGGTTGTTTCTGCCGTTGCTGGTGGTAGGGCTGGTGGCTTACCTGATCCCCGGATCCGGCGGGTTATGGGGACACGAGATCGGGGTGCCCTTTGTCGCCCGGGTGGGGAGCGCCGAGATTTCGCCGGCGGAACTGAGGGATGCCCTGTTCCGGTTCCTGCGCAGCAGCCGCGTGCCCTACGATCGCAAGTTATTGCGGCAGTTGAGGATTGAACAGCAGATTCTCAATCAGCTCATCAGCCGGGAAATCGTCTTGCAACAAGGACGCCGGCTGGGAGTGGATGCTACCTCCGAGGAGATTCAGGAGAAGATCCTGACCGTTCCGGCGTTTCTCGAGGAAGGGAACTTCTTTCTCCAACGATACAAGGCGATCCTGCGCCAAAACGGACTGACGGTGGAGCAGTTCGAGGAATCGATTCGTTACGAGATCATGCAGGAGAAATTGCGTGGCCTGGTTACCGAATATGTGAATGTCTCCGACTGGGAGGCCGAGGAAGACTACCGGCTTCGGAACGAGAAGGCCAGAGTCCGCTACGCGGTCATCGACCCGGCTTCGTTCGAGGGAACGGAGTTCATCGCCCTGGATGAAATCACGGCCCACTACGAGGAGAACAAGCCGACTTACCGCCTCCCGGAACGGCGTCGGATCGAGTATCTGCTGGCGGACACCGGTCGGCTCAGGGCCGACTTCGAACCCACTGCCGAGGAGATGCAGGACTATTACCGCGAGAACCGGTCCGAATTTCAGGTTCAGGAACAGGTTCAGGCTTCTCATATATTGTTCAAGACCGCCGGCGAGTCGCCCGAGTCCGTGCAGAAGATCCGTCAGAAGGCCGAGAAGGTTCTCGAGGAGGCCAAGGCGGGCAAGGATTTTGCCCAATTGGCGAGGCGGCACTCCGAGGACGGTTCGGCTGCAAACGGTGGAGACCTGGGGTTCTTTGGCCGCGGCAGGATGGTGCCTGAATTCGAACGGGCGGCCTTCGGCCTGGCCAAGGGTGCGATCAGCAATCTGGTGACCACCCAGTTTGGTCTTCACATCGTCAAGGTGCTTGAAAAGCAGGCCGCTCGCACCCAGGCTTTCGAGGAGGTGAAGGGCCTCATCGAGTCTTCGCTGACCAGTGAAAAGGCCGAGGTGGCGGCAAGAGACCTGGCCGACAAGGCCTATCGGCAAACCAGGGACGAACGCTCCTTTGAAGACATTGCCAAGGAGTTGAACCTGGTGACTGAAACGTCGTCCTTTTTCTCTCCGGGAGCAGCGATTCCCGGCATCGGAAACGCACCGGATCTGTCAACCAGGGTGTTCTCCATGACGGAGGGCGCCATCAGCGCGCCCCAGCGCGTCCCCAACGGATTCGTTCTGGCCCGCCTGGTCGAGGTGAAGCCCTCCGAAATTCCTGAATTCGAGGAAGTCCGTAGCAGGGTGGAACAGGATGTGCTCGACAAGAAGAGCAGTGCCGCGGCTCAATCCCAGGCAGAGGACCTGGTCGAGAAAGTGAAGGCCGGTCGAAAGTTGTCATCCGCGGCTCGGCGAGCCCGTATCGAGGTCAAGCTCAGCGATCCCTTCAGCCGCAATGGTTCCATTCCCGATCTGGGCGCAAGCACCCCGCTGGATGAGTTTGCCTTTTCGGCCAAGGAAGGAGAGGTCAGCGATCCCATCCGGGTGGGCAGGCGGCTGGTGGTGGCTGTACTCACCGAGAGGCAGGATATCGATGCGGAAGAGTTTGCCGCGGAAAAAGAGGAGATACGCAACCGGTTGTTGACCCGAAAGCGGCAGACGGTTTTCGATGCCTTCCTGGAAGGGACCAGGACCCGGATGCAGGAACAGGGAGAAATCCTGGTGAACCAATCCCGCCTGGACGAAATTTCCGCCCAACTCTGAACCTCAGTCTGAAACACGCCCCCCCGGGAGCGCGGGCGTCCCGCCCGCAACCATATTCCTTGCTGGAGGTTGCGTAGCGTCAGCGCGACCATGCCGTCAGGCAGCCACTCTGCCGGCGTGAACCGCAACGGCAAGACCCAATGAGACCCGCGGAGCCGTTGCCGGTCGATGGGAGCGGCGGAGATGGGCGAGGCCGCGGGAGGCATTGTGCGGGCGGGACGCCCGCGCTCCCGGGGGGCAGAGGCGGCCTCCCGGGCGCGACTACCGGCGGCACGACCGTCAACCCTTTGGCCGTCGGGGGCATCACAACCAGCATTCCCTTGGGGTTCGATCCAGCCAATCGATCAGTAAGGAGGAAGGCCATGAAAACTCTTGAACGGGCAACCTGGTGCCTGGCTGCAGTATCGCTGATGTCCTTGGCGAGCTGGGCTCAAGACCGCGGAGTTGGGCGGGAAGCCGCCGTGCGAAGGGCGGTCGGGGCAAGGGAAGTGATGCAGGAACGATTGAGGGCCATCCGCCTCGGCCGGTCCAACTCATCCCGATCTTTGCTGAAGCTGCAACACCACTTGCAGCAAGCCAATCAGACGGGCTTCGAGGGAGACAACTACGTCAGCCTGATTCCCCTGGTTACCAACGAGAATGGGGCCCGCACCAACGTGGGCCTCAATAACTTCAGCCGGTTTTCAGTGCAAAAGGACGTCGCCAATCCACAGGCCAGTGTGTTAGTCCAACTACGCGATCCCTCTGGAAGGTTGGACCGCGAGGGAGTCTTTTCGGTGCGATCGAACGAAATGCGTCAAGTCAATCGGATCATGACGACCCTGCCGGCGGTTGACGGAGGAGGGGCGGCAACCACCGGATGGCTTCTGATCTATTCGGATGAACCCATAACTGCCTGGGCCTCGGTCATTCTGGATCAGGTGAACAACGACCCCGGCGTGGAGCTGGCCATCGCGGACCAGATCTACAAACCTGCCGCCTACGTAGAGAGCACGGGAACTCCCTCCAACCCACTGCTTATCCAGTCTTCGGTCAAGGCGGGATCCTTCAATTCTCGTCTTGCGGTGGTGAACATCGGCAGCGGACCTGGACGACTCCGGATCAAGCTCTTTGATCGAACAGGGCGCCTGCAACGGACTCTGTCTCCCGTCGATGTCGGCAAGTTCGGCATGCACGTGAACAACGACATCCGTTCGACCGTACCCGGAACCTGGGGTCAGATCATCATTGAGGTGGAGGACCTCCTCCCTGCCCGGGATGATCGCGAGCCACTAATCGTCGCCACCTCTCTGGTGGAAAGCACCACCGGCCCATTTGCCGGGTTATTCCCTGCCTTCGCCATGCCGCGGTCCAACACCCCTGCCATCGCCGGAGTCTGGGAGGGCAATGTCAGCGGGGATATCATGATGGCACAAGTCCGGGTGACGCTCTTTCAGGAAAGGGACATGCTTTACGGCCTCCTTGAGATTCTCAGCGGCACCTTTCCCACTGTCAATCGAGAATTCTTGCTTAGAGGGCAAGTCACCAACGGGACCTATGAACTGGAAGTTCGAGATTTTTTTGACGACTGCTCCAGGCGGGGCGCTCCCTGTGTGTTTTTTGGCTATCGGCTGTTTGCCTCCTCCATCAGCGAAAAGATCATGAGGGGTGATACCATTTACTTTGATGAAGCGGACCAATCTGACAAGGGAAAATTCAGCTTGACCCGGGTGGGTGCCATTTACCCTCCCCCCTCAGAGGAATAGGGTAGTCTCCGCCGATCCCACCTGCCGCGGGGAGACCTGGTTGTCTCCCCGCCCTTTTTCTTCACCCGCCTTTTCTTCTGCTTGACAACCTGTCTGCTTGCTTTCAAGCTTTGGGGCCGGAGGTTTTCAGGCCATGCCCAAACAGTGTCCCAGATGCCAGCAGATGCTTGACGACAGGGCAAGCTTGTGCCCCATTTGCGGGGCCCCGGTGGGTCACATCGATCCCAAGCCCAAGCCGGTGAACGTTCCTCTGGACCAATCGCCATCGGCTTTCGATGCCCCTGAACCCGTCGAGCCCGCACCGCCGCCGGCGTCCTCACCACCCCCCTTTCCACCCACGCCCGGTCCCAGCCTGACCAAGCCGGCCCTGATGGCCGGAGTTCTTCTGGGAGTGCTGTCCGCCATGCCCTACGTGAACACCTGCTGTCTGCTCTGGGTGGCGGGCGCCGGAGTCCTGGCGGTCTACTTTCTCCGGACCGAGACAGCCGGGTTGATTTCTTCCGGGACCGGCGCCAGCCTGGGGCTGCTCACCGGCCTGTTCGGCTCCCTGGTCTGGCAGTTCCTGGAGATTCTGGTCAGGTTGGTTTCCGGGCCGGAGGATCTGCGAGAGGCTCAGGAAGGGATTGGCCGGATGGAGGGTCTCCCACCCGAGTTCGTGGAGGCCCTGGAGAAGGCGATGGAGTTCATGAGCGATCCTCTCGACCCTGTTTTTGTCATCGTCAGCCTGTTGACCAAGTTGATCCTTTGCGGGATTCTGACCACCTTGGGTGGAGTCTTGGGCGCCTATCTGTTCGGGAAGAGCCGCGCCAGCCAGTCCTGAAGGTGTCCGTTCAAATGCCGCCGCAATCCGGAAAGTGCCCGAGGGGCCCCGGGCGTCTCGGATCGGGATCGGTGCGCCACACTGGCGGATGAGGAAGGATCGTGTCGGTGACCGCGAATCGGGAAGTGGCATGGGGTTTGGCCGGATGCGGCGATATCGCCGAAAAGCGGGTGGTGAAGGCTATTCAGGCATCGGAGCGGGGAAGGCTGGCGGGCTGCACTCGCCGCGACCCTCGACGCCTGGCCGAGTTCCGGTCCCGCCATTCCATCCCCAAAGGCCATGCCGACTACCGGGAAATGCTCGGCGACCCGGAACTGGCGGCCGTTTACCTGGCGACGCCGGTGTGGCTGCATGCCTCCCAGACCATCGAGGCCGCCGAAAACGGCAAACACGTGCTGTGTGAGAAGCCCATGGCCATGAATTCGCGGGAGTGCCGGCGCATGGTCGATGCCTGCCGTCGCAACGGGGTCAAGCTGGGTGTTGCCTACTACCGTCGCTTCTACCCGGTGGTGCTGAAGATGAAGGAACTTCTGGGTCAAGGGGTGCTCGGACGGCCCATTCTGGTGCGGTCCACCCTGGTGGAGCATGCCCGGTTGAATGAGGGAGACCATCCGGGCTGGCGCTTTGTCCGGGACCAGGGGGGTGGCGGCCTGCTAATGGACATGGCCAGCCACCGGCTGGACGTGCTGGCCATGCTCTTCGGAACTCCCGAGTCGGTGTCGGCCCTCGCCGATACCCGCGCCTGTCCCATTGAAGTCGAGGACACCGGAAGCCTGCTCATCCGTTTTGCCGGGGGGATCCACGCCATGGTCTTCGCCAGCCATTGCGTGGAGCCTCCGCGAGACGATTTTGAGATTCTGGGAACCGAGGGGTGTCTGAGGTCGGCGCCCCTCAACGGAGATCGCCTGGAGTTGACCGGAGCCGGCGGGAAGACGTTTTCGGTTCCCAAGGCGGAGAATGTCCACCAGCCCCTGGTCGAGGACTTCAATGGCGCCATCCTGGAGGATCGCCCGCCAGCCGTTCCGGGGGAAGAGGGGATGACAGCTTCCCTGTTGCTGGAGGCGGCCTACCGATCCGCCCAATCGGGGCGGGCGGTTCGGCTGGATCGAGTGAAGAGTGAAGAGTGAAGAGTGGAGAGCTGCTTGATCGACACGCGAAGCATCTTGTCGGTCTCGGCGCAGTCCTTCGAGTAAGTCTGGCCCCCGCCCCCACGACGGGCGGATCATTCGAGAGTGAAACAGGGGGTCGTCAATAAAGACGAACCACGAATGAACACGAATCCGAATGGATCTGTTTCGGTTTTTCTTCATGGCCTATCGGCAACAAGGACCCTGTCCCGTTGATCCGGATATCTACCTATTGAACATGGATGCACAGGATTAACAGGACGAGACGCTGTCGCACGGGAAGCCGGCTCGCTACGTTTCCCCTCACGCGAACCCAAGGGGCGTTCCCTTTGAGTGGGTCAAGAACATAGTCTTTCTTAGTGGCCCTTCGTCGTCCTTCGTGTGTCTTCGTGGATAACTCTTTTTTTCTGTTGTTTCAGACCACCTGGACGGGACAAACGGCATGGCGGGAATCGGGTTTGGAATCATCGGGTGCGGAGGGATCTCCGATGTGCATGCCCAGGCCATTCAATCCCTTCCCGGCGCCAGGCTGATCGGCTTTCACAATCGGACCCGGCCTCGGGCCGAGCGGCAGGCCGAACGCTATGGCGTCCCGTGGGACCTGGACCTGGATCGTTTTCTCGAGCGTCCGGGAATGGATGCCGTGAGTGTCTGCACTCCCAGTGGAACTCACGGTGAGCTGGGAATGCGGGCGGCCCGAGCCGGCAAGCATGTGATGGTGGAAAAGCCCATTGAGGTGAGCCTGGAAAAAGGCAGGCTTCTGACCGCCGCCTGCCGGGAGGCCGGCGTCCGACTGGGAGTCATTTTTCAGTCTCGATTTCTGCCGGCGGTTCAAAGAATTCGGAAAGCGGTCCAGGGCGGGGCCCTGGGGAGGGTGTTGCTGGCGGAAGCGTCGGTGAGGTGGTTTCGCAAACCCGACTATTTCCAGGCCGGGCCCTGGCGGGCCACTTGGGCCCTGGACGGTGGAGGTGCGCTGATCAACCAGTCCATTCACACCATCGACCTGCTGCAATACCTGGTAGGCCGGCCCAGGTCGGTGTTCGGATTTGCCAAGAACCTCCTGCACGCCTCCATCGAGGCGGAGGATACCGCGGTGGCTGTTATAGAATTTCAGGGCGGCGCCCTCGGCGTGCTTCAAGGGGCCACCTCCCTGCGGCCGGGGTTCCCGCGGCGCCTGGAGATCTTCGGCAAGAAGGGCAGCCTGCTTCTGGAGGGGGATGAGATCGCCCGCTGGGACGTGCCCGGGACGAGCGGCGGGAAGGCACACCGAACGGTAGCCGGGTCGCAGGGCGCCGATCCGTTCTCGGCTTCCATGGAGTCGGAAGTGGCCAACCACCGGCGGCAGTTCCGGGATTTCATGGCGGCCATTCGGGAGGACCGACCTCCGCTGGTGGATGGCGAAGAGGGCCTCAAGGCCCTGGAGATTGTTCTGGCGGTCTATCGCTCAGCCAGAGAGAGAAGACCGGTGGAGTTGCCGCCGGGTTGATGCGAGGAATTCACAGGAGAGTGTTATGGCACAAACGGTCGGATTTATCGGTCTGGGCATCATGGGGAAACCCATGGCCAGGAATCTCATCAAGGCTGGGTATTCGCTGGTGGTCTACAATCGGACCGCTTCGAAGGCCGCGGAGCTGGTGGAATTGGGAGCGCGCCAAGTCGAGTCTCCCAGGGCGGTGGGAGCCGGTGCGGATGTGGTCATCACCATCGTGTCCGATTCTCCGGAGGTGGAGTCGGTCGTATTGGGAGACAACGGGGTGATTGAAGGCATCGCCGAGGGTGGCGTGGTGGTGGACATGAGCTCCATTTCCCCCATCACCACTCAGCGCATTGCCGCTGAATTGAAGGGCCGGGGCGTCGCCATGCTGGACGCTCCCGTCAGCGGCGGCGAGATCGGCGCCATTCAGGGGACTCTCTCCATCATGGTAGGCGGCGAGGAATCGGTGTTCTCGCGGGTCAAACCCATTCTGGAGAGCATGGGCAAGAGCGTGGTGCGCGTGGGAGAGGTGGGAGCCGGAGGATTCGCCAAGCTCTCCAATCAGATCATCGTGGCCGGGGTGCTCCAGGCTGTCTCCGAAGCCATGGTCCTGGCCAAGAAGGCCGGCGTGGACATCCAGTTGGTGTATGAGGCCATTCGCGGCGGCATGGCCGGCGGCCGGACCCTGGACATGAAGATACCGGCCTTTGTGGAGGGCAAGTTCGAACCCGGTTTCAAGATGGACCTGCATATCAAGGATGTCAAGAATGCCCTGTTGGCGGGCAAGGCCTTGGGAGTGGCGCTGCCCTCCACCGGCCTGGTGCATGAGCTGTTCTCCTCCTGCAGCGCCCAGGGCAAGGGACAGAAGGACCACTCGGTCATCTTCACCCTGTTGGAGCAGCTCTCGGGGCTGCGCCAGGTGGGGCGTTAATCGGAGGGGCCTGGCGCCTTCGCCGAATCCTTGACAAACACAAAGACGTGCTGCCAGGGAAGAAAATCGAGCCGGGATTGAAGTCGGAAACCCATGGGCAGGATTTCCAGCAGGACCTGCTTGACGGTCATCTTGTGTTCGGGCCTGATGGGCACCGTCGGATCCTCGCCACGGTATTCGACCAGGACCATGCGGCCGTCATCCTTGAGGGACTGGCGGATCCTGGCAACCATCGCCTCCGGATGCCGAAACTCGTGGTAGACGTCCACCATGAGCGCCAGGTCCACCGATTGGGCCGGCAGATTCGGGTCTGCCGCCGTTCCCAGAATGGACCGGACGTTCCTGATGTTCCGCTTCCTCATCTCCGCCCCTAGACGTTCCAGCATTTCAGGCTGGATTTCCACTGCCAGGACCCGACCCTCGGCGCCCACCCTCCGGGCGATTCTCCAACTGAAATAGCCGATTCCGGCCCCCACGTCCGCCACCGTCATCCCGGGTTTGATCTGCAGGGCGTCCAGCAACCGATCGGGCATCTCCGTCTTCTCCCGCTCGGGACGATTGAGCCAATCGGCCCCGGCAGCGCTCATCACGGGAGCGATGATGCGCCCCTTGTAGCGAGGCGGGCCTTGGGCGCTCCCGTCCGAGTCGGAGCCGGAGAGTGTCGAGGCCGGCGTCGCCGTCAGAGCCAGGGAAAGGAGCAGGGTAACGACAGGGTGCGTTGGATGGACGCCGGTGGGCGGGACGCGGGCGGGATTGGCGGAGAGTAAGCGCATTCTCAGCGGCACTTCTTCTCGCGCTTGGCCCTGCGCTGTTCGTACTCGGCGCGCATGGCCGCGAATTTCCGGGCCTGGTCCGGATTCAACTCATTGCGAATCCGCTCCGCCATCTGTTGGCGAATGGTCTCGAACTGAGGCTTGACGCTTTCGTGCAGCTTGCCGAACTGCTGGTGGGATTCATCCAGTATGGCTTGAATTTGCGTCCTCTGCTCACCCGAAAGGTCGAGCCGCTTCTGAAGTTTTTCAATAAAGGGTCCGCGGGAGTGGTGGTGGGGTCCCCTGGCGGAAATCGACCAGAGAACGGTCCGGCCGAGCGAGGCTCCGGCTACCGCCCCCAGCAGGAAGACAACCGCAATGACCAGCAGGGCCTTGAATTTAGAAAGATTCATCATAAGTATCATCCTCCGCGATTCCAATCGCGGGGTCTCCCATCAATGTCCGGACCACCAGGTTCGGATCTCGGGCGACGGCTTCCGAGAAAATGGCTTCGGTCACCACTTCCTGCTGCTCCGAGTAGGACTCGAGCAGGGGATCTTCCCACGCGGCAAGGACCGGCGCTTCCGATGGTCCTTGAAGGTAGGCCATGGCCCCCAGGAGAATCGTCAGAAGAGCCATCACCGGGATGGCCTTCAGGGCCATGGCGCGAAGCGGCAGCCAGAACAGGTAGACTTCGCGGTGGCTATCCAGACGCCTTGCCAGCCTTTGGGCAAATCCCGGGGAGGGTTCCGGAGCGTCGGTCAGCCGGCTTCCCCGCATCAGCGCTCGTATCCAGCCCAGGGCCTGCAGGTGCCGGCGGTAGTCGGAGCAACCGGCCACCTGCCGCTCAACCACTTGCATCTGATCCGGAGACAGCTTGGAGTCTGCGAAATCTTCCAGTTGGGACCGCAGGGTTCGATGGCCCATTTGGCTACTTCCTCCGAGAGAGCCTACCCTTCTCATAGGCGCGCCGCAACTGGTGGCGCGCCCGGAACAACCTCAGCTTTACCGCGTTTTTGGAAATCTTGAAGACACCGGCCAGATCCTCGATCGAAAAGTCCTCCATCTCCTTCAACACCAGCAGCATGCGATCTCCAGGCGGCAGCAGGCTCAGCAAGCGGTCCGAGATCTCCCGCAACTCCACGGTCTTGGCGATATCGGGAAGCCTGGATTCCGTGAGCGACGGCAGACTCTCAAAGGCCGCGGCCTCGCTTTCGGAAAGATCCGAGTAGTTGATTTGAGGGGTGCGCTTGCGCTTCCGCAAATGGTCATAACACTGGTTGACTACGATTCGGTAGAGCCAGGCCTGGAAGGAGGAATCCAGGCGAAACTGAGACAGTGAAAAGTACAGCTTGGTAAAAACCTCCTGCGCGACGTCTTCTACCTCCTCCGGGGATCTCAGGATCTGATAGATCAGGCCGAAAACTCTTTGCTGGCAACTGCGGACCAGTTCTTCGAAGGCCTGCACATCGCCTTGCTGGCTGCGTCGAACCAGTTCGGTCTGCGGCGTCATGGTCGCGGCGTTCCCGACCGCAGCCCGGCTGCCTGTAACATACGTTTACAACGAAGCCGCGGCTGCTTCGGTTTCTTTTTTTTGGTGGCGTCCGGCCCTTCTGCAGGGCCGGCTCATGGAATGGGCCCGACTCTCGATTCCCGGCCGACGGCAACCCCGATGGGCTCTCGCGCCATCGGCGGAGTGATCCTTATGATTATGACGGTTCCGGAGAGGAACTGGAAGCGGCAGTAGCGGCGAGGATGGATTTTGGCTCCGGTCCCGGAGCGCATGCCCCCCAAATGGAAATAGTCCAACAATTCCTCTTGACAGAACATAGACGGATGTCTATGCTGACGCTTGTCTATATCCAGGGCACGGGGCGGTTGCCTGCCTTCAGGAGGGCGCCCAATGAGAGCGTTAACCGAAAAGCAGCGCCGGGTGTACGAATATATTCAGGACTACTTCATCCGTCAGGGATTGCCTCCGTCGGTGAGAGAGGTGGCCCGGGCGCTGGGAAAGTCGGCCCAGGCCATCCAGCAACATATCGAGGTTCTGCGGGCCAAGGGCTATCTGGATCACCAGCCCTCCAAGTCGCGGGCCAACGTGCCCCTGGCAGGGGTTTCCGAGAATGAGCGGGTGGTGGATCTGCCCCTGCTGGGACGCATTCAGGCCGGCCTCCCGATTCTGGCCGAGGAGAACCGGGAGGGGACGATTCCACTGCCACGCGAATGGGTCGGGGACGAAACCGTCTTTCTGCTCAAGGTGGAAGGGGACAGCATGATCGATGCTCACATTCTGCCGGCGGACATGGTTCTGGTTCGAAAACAGCCCATGGCCGAAAACGGGGAGATCGTGGTAGCTCGAGTCAACGGAGACGAGGCCACGCTGAAACGCTTCTATCGATTGGACGGAAAGATTCGTCTGAAGCCGGAAAACCCCCGCTACCCGGTCATTGAGCTGGGGGCGGATGAGGTTGAGATCGCTGGAAAAGTGATCGGAGTGTTCCGACGATTCTGATGTCCGCACCCGTGGGGGAACGGCATTCGAATGACCTCGCGGGGTTTCAGGAAGTTTTCTATTGAGGAAAGATTACCAGGAGGATTTCATGGAACCGACACTGCCGGTGGAGACGGCTGAATGGCTGGACCGATTTCGAGATAGGGTCCACAGAGAGCGTCGGATCCTTGGGATGCTGATCGCCTGGGGGTTTGCCGGCGCGGCCTTCGAGATTCACCGCGATATCGAAGCCCGGTTGAAGAGCATTCGGGAATCACAAGGGCGGTCGCTGGATTCACGGGTCCCAGGAGTTTCCGAACTTCTGGGACAGGAAATTCGACGGATTCTCCGCAGCCACTACCTGGAGAGTCTGGGTGTTCCCCGGGCTCTGCAGAACCGCCGTTTTCTCCAGGGCGCCTACCTGAATGGGTTCGACGAGACGACCTCCCGCTTGATTCAACTCTATGGTCCGCATTGGAGAGAGTCGCCGGTCATCTCCGAGGACATGGAAGCAGCCTGATCGACGAAGACTCGCACGGTTGGTAAAGACTGCCCCGACGGTTCTCCTTAAGTCGCGGGAAGCAAAGCCACCCGGTTAAGGCTAGCAGGGGCTGGGACACTCTGGCCGAAGTTAGTAGTTCGGGGTCAGCCCCCAAACAGAATTGGGCCCCAACCAACGCAAAGCCGTCAAGAGGCGAAGCTCACGCTTCACCCCATCAGACCCCCAATAGTACAGCCCATCCGAAACAGCGGACTCCCGCCCCTGCGCTTGTTTTCAAGTGCAGACTCTCCAGCGGAGTTGGGGATTGTTTTTCCGGGAACAAGTTGATTGTTCAGTATCCGATAGCTCGGAAAAGTTCCGGCTGTACGAACAACTCCAAATTCCATTGGTAGCTAACGGCCACTTGTTTCGAATAAAGAATTGACTAGCGTGGCACAAGAGTACGCACGGTGGCTTGCTCGATCTGGCAGATAGTTGGGTAGGTTGGCACGAACCGGGAAGCGAGTTAGACTGGAACGCAAACACGGAAACACGAGTGTCGAACAGAACGTTGTCACGAAACTACTCAGTAAAAACTATCAAGACCTTATTCGCATTAAGTGGAAACCAGTGCGCGTATCCAAATTGCACCATATCTCTCATTGCGCCCGCTTCGGAAAAGTCACACGCTACCGTTACAGGTCAAATATGTCACATCTATGCCGTCAGTCAGTATGGTCCAAGAGGAAAGCCCAAACCTCCCGAAGAAGATCTCGACTCTCCCGATAATCTGATTTTGCTTTGCCCGAATCATCACGCTTTGGTGGACGGCCAACCTGAAGACTATCCACCGGATTTGCTCAGAAAGTGGAAAGAGACACATCAAGCAGCAATGTTGATGCGACGCGCCGACGACTCGACATCCATAAAGCAGGATTTGTTTTTTTCTCCTCTCTTTCCCACGGCTCTAGTGGACCAGAAAATTAAACATGACGTTCAAACTCTCCGTCAATCACGGTTCTTCTTTGGATACGACCACGTCCGCTCCTCACTGATGCTTGCGAGAAAATTAATCAAAGGAGAACTTTCCGGGGGTAGTGATGATCTAAGGGGATGGGCGCTAGCCTGGTGCTCACGGCTATTGTCTTCTGCGAGTGAAATGGAGAAAGCAGAAGAATTCTTGAACCTTGCGATGAGATTAGGAAATGGCTCTGGCATCGAAATCGCAAGTGCCTTTATTGCATCGCAGAAGGGAGATAAGAAAGCAGCACTTAATGTTCTTATTGACATTGAATCACCGCTTTCGCGGTCCGCCGCTCTCATGATTGTCGCACAACATGAACGTGAAGAAGGAGCCGTAGCGTGGTTGAAGGCTGTCGGGTTCGGTGCTGGTGACTTAGACGCTGACGGCAAATATGTTCTTTTGAGACTTCTGCTTGAGATTTCCCATTGGGACGAAGCCAGGAAAGTAGTTGATGCGGTTTCCGATCAGGATTTTGTTCAGACGCCGATCCTTCATTACATGATTGCGATGACACGTCTATTGGGTACGGTGCCAGAAGAGTTTCGTTCTCTTGTGCGCAACCAGTTGCCGTTGATTGCAGCAAACTTTCCACTGGCGTCCGACTCGCACTCGCTTGCTGCCCAACGAAAAGCATACGAACACTTTATGGACGCGGCCAAAGTCGCCCGAAGACTGAATTGCGCTGAGGCGGCGAAAGTAGCTGACGAGTACGCGCTGTGGATTGAGTTGAAAGTCCCCGCAACTGCCACCCATGGGCGGGAACGGCTTAAGAGCAGTCTTCGTGATCCCAAATCTGCTCTTCACCTCGTCCCCCTCGGTGTTCAATTCGGAATCAAGTTGGATCTGGAAGCGGTTGAGAAAGAAATCGACCGACAAATCGCGTTGCACGGGGGAATCACACTAGACACAGCAAAGGCTCGCTTTGCTCTCTGCTTCAGGCAGAAGAATCCGAAAGCCGCGGCTAACTACATTGACCAGCACTATGACGAGCTATCCAAGTATATAAATGCAAAGTCGCTGCTCGTTTTCCGGATCGAAACACACCTAAATGCGGGACAGATTGAAACCGCAACTGATTGTCTTGAGCTTCTGCTAGAACATGGATTATCTCCAACCGACGAACGACGTATCCGAACTAGAATCAGGGAGGCAGAGGGTACGAATCCAATTGAGACTCTCAAAGAGCTTTTCAAGAATACGAACTTGCTTAGCGACCTAGAAGCTCTGGTCGAAAAACTCGAAAGCGCACAAGACTGGGATGGTCTTTGCAAATATGGAGAAATTCTGTTCAAAAGGACAAGTTACGTCGGCGATGCTGAGCGATTTGCGAACGCACTAGATAAAGCAAGGCAAACTGAACAGCTTGTCACATTCCTCAAATCGAACATTGGTCTCCTGAAACGATCCAAGTGCCTGAAGTTGCTTTACGCGTGGGCACTATATTATGAAGGCGCTCTACTTCAGGCTCGCTCCGAACTGACGAAACTTGATGAGTATTGGGAGGATCCAAGCTATCGGACTTTGCAGGTTCATCTCGGGGTTGCTCTCGGTGATATGAACATCCTTTCTAAGTATGTTGCTAGAGAGTTTGAGCAAAGATCCACAAGGAGCGCTCAAGATTTGATGGGAACGGCTCAACTTGCCTTTCAGTTAGATTCCCCTCTTGCCAAGGAACTCCTCTTTGCCGCAGCAAGCAAGAGTAGTAAAGATGCCGAACTCTTATGTGCTGCATACACATTAGCCATGAGCGCTGGTTGGGACGACAATCCTGCCGTCTCTCAGTGGATTCAAAGGGCCAATGTGCTGTCTGAAGACAATGGCCCAATTCAAAGAGTGACTCTGAAGGATTTCTTTGACCGCAAAATTGAATGGGATCGTCGAGAATCTGAGACGTGGCAGTTGTTGAGCTGTGGCGATGTACCCATGTTTGTCGCTGCTCAATCTCTCAACAAGGCGTTGGTATATTTAATGCTGTTTCCTGCATATTCAAACCTATCGGAGAGAGACCCTAGAGGCAGGGTACCGTTATCAGCGTACAGCGGAAAGCGTCAACTAGTTTCTTGGAATTCCAGCAAGAGTATTGGAATTGATCTTACTGCGTTGTTCACTTTGAGTTTTCTAGGACTGTTGGACAAAGTATTCGAAGCATTCGAGCGGGTATACGTACCCCACTCGACTATGGCGTGGCTGTTTGAGGAGAAGCAAAAGACCAAATTTCACCAACCGAGCCGCATCAGGGACGCCAATCTCTTACGCGATCTGCTCGCGAATGAATTGCTGGAGAAATTCGTTTCGACGACTGTGGCAGATGGTGACCTTTCAGCCCAGGTTGGCGATGAGTTGGCTATGTTTATCGCAGAAGCAGAAATCGATGCCGATGATGACATCCAACGCATCGTTGTCTGTCCGTCTCCGGTTCATCGACTGTCTTCTCTGATGGAGGAAGAAGCCGACTTGACGGCGCACTCTGCTGTGCTTTTTAGTTGTCAATCTATTGTCGCCAAGCTAAGAGAAAAAGGTCAGCTCACCATTGAAGAAGCGAAAAAAGCACTTGCCTTCTTGCAGCTTCAAGAGAAGCCTTGGCCGACCGAACCTGGAATTAATGATGGCGCAATCCTGTATTTGAGCGACTTGGCTGTAACCTATTTTCTCCATCTCGGGATATTCGAAAAACTAAAAGCTGCGGGTTTCAGGCCCTTTGTTTCTCCAAGAAGCCTTTCAGAAGCTGATCAACTCATCACTTACGAAAATACTTCTGGAAGGGTCATCGATGCGTTGGAACGCATACGATCTGGTCTTGCGTCCCGGATAGAATCTGGGAAAGTCAAGGTTGGTAAACAACGCTATACGGACAAGTTGGCTGAGAAATCGATGCCCGAGCATCCTTGTTTAGGGATATTGGCTCTGGTGGGTGACTGCGATGCAATTATTTCAGACGACAGGTTCATCAATCAGCATGCTTATATTGACAATGATGGTTCACAGGTGCCGATGCATTCAACATTGGATCTCTTAGTTGCATTGACGTCCGCTCGTGCCATTACTGCTGAAAACCAGTTGGAGTACAGAACACAACTTCGTCGTGCGGGATATTTTCTGGTGCCTGTTGGAGAGGTTGAACTCGTGTCTTATCTTTCAGCCTCGCAGATCCAGGACGGTAGGGTAATCGAAACGGCCGAGTTGAAAGCCATTCGCGAAAGTCTTTTGCGTGTTCGAATGAGTGACTGGCTACAAATTCCAAAAGAAGCTCCTTGGCTTGTTACGACCTTGCAAGTATTCATCAGAAGCTTGCAGACCATTTGGATGGCCGACGATGATCTCTCCAGTGTAACCGCCCGCTCTGACTGGCTTGTAGACCAGTTGGACATTCGTGGTTGGGTTCAAAGCCTCGATCCGGAGAATGGAATCAACATTGTGAAGAGCGGGCGAAGTGTGCATATCCTGATGATGCTCATCCTGCAGTTCAATGCCCCAAAAGAAGTCAGAGATGCATACTGGAACTGGGTACAAGATAGAGTATTGATCCCTGTTAAAGAACAATTTCCCGATCTGTATGCGCTGATTGTCGCCCAGTACAAAAGACAGGTCGCAGTAGCCGTTGATCAACTGTTGGACAATGGGGAGACGACATGAGGAATAGCCCTGACGTCAGGTCTTCTTTGGCGCAGGCGACTTTGGAGCTTGCTCCTCCGTTGTTACGCGAAACCTTGTTAAGGGACTCTGGTTTTCGGAAGGAGTATGGACTTAAGACGGACGCTTTTCTTGCGTTCGGTGATTCTGGCGTTTCTATTCAACGTAGTGAACTGTTCGAAGCTATTCGAAAAATTCTTTCAGGTGTGTCGGAAACCGTGGTCACTGATACCGATGGCCGGCAGTGGAATTTGAATAGCAACGCCGATATGGGAGAACGGCCGACGCTTGCTATTTTTAATGGTAAACAGAGCCTTGTGCTGCCTGATTTTACCGCACTTTCCCCTGATAGAAAGACACGACTGCAAGGCCTCGATGAGGCCACATCTGACGTCAATTTGCCCACCAGTGCACGACAAGTATGGCAGGAATTACTTTCAGAACGGGCCCTTGAAGATGAGGAAGTTGACGAGTTTCACAGTGATTTTCGCGATACACCGGTTCATATAGCAGGGACAATACGTAACGAAATCTCAAATGGAAAAGGCATCGTATCCTCACTTGTTCCTCCTTCGCGGAGATATTTTGAGAGATTGGTGGGGATCTACGACGGAAGTACGTCCATCACAGATTATGCCGAGGGGAGGGGAAGACAATTTTTCAACCAACTGGCTGCTTGGCGACCGTATGACGGCTTCTTATATAGCCTGTTGCTGTCATCACATTCTGCGCTGACAACTGAAATCAGAGTTGAACACGTTGGAAGTGAAGACCTTGTTCGTGCCTTTGAATACTTGGAAGAGTATGGTGACAGGATTTCTCAACTAGGTGCAATCGCGGTAGCCTTTCGCATTCTTCAGGATAGGCCTGAAATTGAACCGCACGTTATTCGTCTCGTTCAAGAAATTCGTGACGACGATGTTGCTACTAATGCAAGCGATTTCAAGCTTTTCTCAGCGTTGTTTCTCCTTGTAGATGGGGAACTGTCCAGACTCCGACTGTTGTCGCAAGAGCCCCCTTTCTATAGAAGATTGGCAGCTTTGTCACAGGCGGCTCTGATCAATCGTCAGATGGTAAATTCTGGTGTCGAGTTTGATCCGTTTTGCGAGTGGGTGTCCAATAATCACAAACACCATCATTTCTTGCAGTCACTCGTTGATATGCGTTTAGAACCCCGTTGGAGTCCTGATTTTGGAACGGCATCGCAAATGAAAGCGGAGTTCTTCGGTCGCATCATGATCACTGCCAAGACTTGTGAGAAAAATATCAAGGAAGGGAAATTACACGACTTAGTTCTCGGGACCAGTCCCGGAAGCCTTCACTCTCTCAGCGAGTTTCCCCGTCCGTACCTTCCGGGGCCACTGGAGGGTGCTGAGGCGTGTCCGATCAACATGCCTGCCGATGTTTCGGCGGCAATTGGTTCACAGTTAGGATTAGCAAGAACTACAACATCGTCTTTCGCGACTCTTGTCAATTCCGCGTTAATCTTCAGTGTAAACTCCAAGCAGGCCGAATTGGCGGCAAAAGCTCTAAAGCGTGGCGGTTATAGAATTGCAGACGTGGAGAGCAAGGCACAGCTTCTGAATGTATTGAACGGATTGGCCATTGTCGCAGCCGTCACGAGGAGTAGTGCGCTCGCCGACGAGTTACGAATTGTGGTGAGCAGAAACAGGCTCGATGCTCAATGCGCTCTATCGATCACAGAGACTGTGAGGATTTGCATAATGGCGGCTGCAAGCCGCGAAAAACTGGACGATTGGAGGGAATATTCAGGGAATTGGCTGATGGAACTGGCATTTGGTAATTTCGAGGGTGATGAGGGGGAAGTGCTCCATTCATGCGTGAGATACCTATGTCATATTGTGCCTGAACTATGGGTCTCCTGTGCAAGAACCGATGCAGCATTGGTGGCTTTCAACAGTCGTTGAATGGAGACGCTGGTTCATAGTGCTGGATCACAAGTGATCTCGTTGCCGGGACAAGCAAATCCTGACATTTCCGTAGACGTTGCCTTCCAAGGCATGTAGGGTTTCGTGCACAACGTCTACATCCTCCCCAAGCTTACTCATCCATGGGCCATTTCCGCTCCGAAAGCAGATGTGCTGGGGCTCTTCGCCCTTAACGTAGATTGCGATCTTATCCTGCTCAGGATCGGGGTTGCTGTTCGAAGTGTCTCTGAATCCGCACGTTGCTGCAACTTTAATCCAGGAATGAAGTGTGTCATCTTCTTCAATTCCCTCTGGCCAATAGTTTGGCTTCACATGGTCTCGCTGCCACCAACGCGAGGTGTCTCCAAACGCAAAAGCAACACAGTTGTAGCTCGGATCGCATGGGCTGGTGACGGCGTATTTTGCTGACTTGAGATTAGGGAAGTGAACCTCCAAGTAACCAATGTGAGCTTCATCATTCATCAAGGTATCCGTTTCGTCGAGCCCAAGCCAACCATTGTTCTACAGCATCCGCAAATGTCGAGGAATCCCTGGCGGGATCTTCTCCTGTTATACATTCCAGTGCCCAGAACCACTGAGATGGTCGCTGCTTGAGTTCTTTAAATATAAGTGGAAGGGCCTGGGGGCCAAGGCCGATAATGCGCTGGTATGCGGGGTGCATTATTTTCTTTCTGGCAAGGGACACAAATCGGGTATCTCTCCTCCAATGTTCTGCAAGTGTGCGAAATGTGCGTCGTAGTCTATTTTCGCTGCTAATTTCAACTTCAGCCTGTTTTGATCTCAAGAAGTGCCATCTGTGAAGATCATGGATTACCCCAGACAGCCGGGTTGAGGATCCTCTTCTAAAGGGCGGCATCCGAACACGATCAACTACACCGACCGAAATGTCGGGTACGCCAATCAAGACATGTTCATGCAGATGAGAGGAAATTTCGGGATTCTCCTCCGAGCGTAACCAGGTGCACTGTTCCAGTGAATTGTGTTTGCCCCTAATGCCCCGCTGACCAACCAACATCTCTAAATTCTCGTGCTTGCCTAAGTCTGCACAAGTAGGCATTGATATCTCCCATCAACAGTTTCAGGTTGACCTGACCAATTACCGCAATTGAGTGCCACCATGCCCTGTGCTCGCACGGATTGCTGAAGGTTGTACTTGGGGACAATTGTGGCATACAAGCTATCTATTATCTCAACAGTGACAATAGTCACCTGACGGCTCCTCTGAATTGGTTCCGTCTTCTTAGACAACTGAACGGCAATTCGTATTCGTGAATATAGGAATCTGCCGTTGAGAAAGAGTGTAGCAGAAGTTTGGACGAATCTGACTGGAGGTGGTGCCCGATCTGCCTGCGGTTGGCTTTTTCCCTCAAGTATACACGTCCTGTAGCGCCTCTCCCGACATACCCCGCGAAAACCCTACCAATCGTGTGATCCCGCGGTCGGTTTACCCACGGTCCGGTTCTGGCGTAAAATGGCGCCGGTCGAGCCCCCCTTCCTGTCCCGGTGCCGATGATCGAGCTGAGCCAACCCGCGCAGTGCCTGTTCTGTCCTCAGAGGCGCAGGATTGCGCTGATCATGAAGATCGCGCCGGCTGTCAGCCCGGCTCCGGTCGTCGGAGTTCTGTTGGTGTCATGAAGACTCCCGAGTTCCGAGCCTTCAAGTCCTTTTCCGAATTGGCTCGGATTCGTCCGCGATCTCCCGCGGCGGTCCCGAAAAAACCCAAGCCCCCGGGTGGATTGCCCGAGACTCTCAGCGACGGAGAGCTGTTTGCCCTGTCCATGCGGGATGTGGTTCCCCTGGGATGGAGTGCCACGCCAACCCGCACAACTCCGGCACTGGAGATTCCGGATACCATAGACGACGAGGAAGAGGGATTGCGCTTGTTGCAGGAATTCGTTTCGGGTAAAGGCCGTTTCGACTTGACCATGAGTGGAGAATACCTGGAGGGGACGCCCCATCCCGAGGGCCGCCGTTGGATCGGCGGGCTGAGAAAGGGGCGTTTTTCGGTGCAGGCCCACCTCGACCTCCACGGACTGGTCGTCGCCGATGCCAGGAAAGCATTCGAGGACTTTATCCGTTCCAGCCTCAAGCGGGGCCACGGCTGCGTTCGCGTGATTCACGGGCGGGGAAACCACTCGCGGGAGGGTCAGCCGACCTTGAAGGACTGGCTGACGAAATGGCTGGACACGCGGCGCATGAGCCGTCAGGTGATCGCCTACGCGTCGGCTCGTCTTGCGGACGGCGGCTGCGGAGCCCTCTATATCCTCTTGCGGCGCCGCTGATCCGGCTGTGGAACCGTCCGGCACAACGGCTTCGCGGCTCGAATCTCGATCCTGGTCGGGCCCTCACCCCAATTCCGGCAGCTTCGGCCGGAACTTCTCTTGATTCCGGAGGTATCGCATGTCCAATCCACCACTGAGCAGCCGAACCATCCTGCAGGGTCGGGATCGCGCCCCCGCGCGGTCCTTCCTGAAGGGCATCGGGTATACCGACGAGGACTTGTCCAGGCCCATTGTCGGAATCGCCAACACCTGGATCGAGGCCATGCCCTGCAACTTTCACCTGCGGACTCTGGCCGTAAAGGTCAAGGAAGGAGTGCGGGCTGCCGGCGGCACCCCCATGGAGTTCAACACCATCGCGGTGAGCGACGGAATCACCATGGGCACCGAAGGAATGAAGGCTTCGCTGGTGAGTCGTGAAGTTGTGGCGGACTCGATCGAGCTGGTGGGGCGCGGCTACATGTTCGATGCCATGATCGCCCTGGTCGGCTGTGACAAGACCCTGCCGGGAGGCGCCATGGGGCTGATGCGGCTCAATGTGCCTTCGCTGGTGCTGTATGGGGGATCCATCGCACCGGGGAAGTATCGAGGCCGGGACATCACCATCCAGGATGTCTTTGAGGCCGTGGGGGCCAACGCGGCGGGTCGCATCAGCGATGACGAACTGCTGGAGATCGAGAACACGGCCTGTCCGGGCGCTGGCGCCTGCGGCGGCCAGTACACGGCCAACACCATGGCCACGGCCCTCGAATTTCTGGGCCTGTCTCCCATGGGTTCCTCCAGCGTACCGGCCACCGATGCCCGCAAGGACGGGGTGGCTTTTGAGGCCGGGAAGCTGGTGATGGACCTGGTCAGGAGCGGCACCTGCCCCGGAGACTTGATTTCTCGTCAATCCTTCGACAACGCCATTGCCAGTGTGGCGGCCACGGGCGGATCCACCAATGCCGTTCTGCACTTCCTGGCGCTGGCTCGCGAAATGGGGGTGGATCTGGAGATTGACGACTTCGACGAGATCAGCCTGCGGACACCCTTGATCGCCGACTTGAAGCCCGGAGGGCGGTTTGTGGCCGTGGATGTCGATCGGGCCGGCGGGGTGCCCGTGATTGCCCGGCGGCTGGTGGAGGGCGGGTTCGTGGATCCCGATCAGAAGACGGTGACGGGCCGCACCCTGGGAGAGGAATGCCGCGACGCCGCGGAAACGTCGGGCCAGGAGGTGTTGCGCCCGTTGTCCAACCCTGTCAAGAACACGGGCGGACTGGTGATCCTGCACGGAAACCTGGCCCCGGAAGGATGCGTGGTCAAGGTGGCCGGCCACGAGAGGCTCTACCACCGCGGGCCGGCGCGTGTCTACGATCGGGAGGAACCGGCCATGGAGGCCGTGACCCGAGGAGAGATCCAGGCGGGTGACGTGATGGTCATTCGCTACGAGGGTCCTCGCGGAGGACCCGGCATGAGGGAGATGCTGGGGGTCACGGCTGCCGTGGTGGGTGCGGGGCTGGGCGAGAGCGTGGCCCTGATCACCGACGGACGATTCAGCGGCGCCACCCGAGGACTGATGGCCGGCCACGTCGCACCCGAGGCGGCACGGGGCGGTCCCATCGCGGCGGTGCGCGAGGGGGACACGATTGTGATGGATATCGACCGCCGCCGGCTGGATGTGGAGCTGTCCGAGGACGAGATTGGAAGGCGCCTCTCCCAATGGACCGAGCCCGAGCCGCGCTATTCCTCAGGGGTGTTCGCCAAGTACATGGCTCTGGTTTCCTCGGCCTCGCAGGGAGCGGTCACCCGACCCGGCGGCGGATAGAAGAAGAACCGTCCCGTCGCAGGGGGCGGGGCTAAGCTGAAGGTTCCTCTTCCGAGTGGAGGGAACGCCGGCGGGGGCAGGCGGCGCAGGTGAGAGACTCTCCTTGGGAGTCGAACAGGTCGGGGCCTCCGCAGGAACCGCGCAGGCAGGGTCTCTTGAAGAAGAGACCCACCGCCATGAGGACCATGACCAGGCCCACCACAACCAGCGTGACAAGGAAAAGACTCACGATCCACGCTCCCTTTCCGGAATCAGGTCTGTCCCCGTAGCCGGCTTGGCCCCAAATAGGCGCCGGAAGGCCGGCGTCTCCCTCTCCCGCAAAGATCCCTCCCCGGTCCGCACCAGGAACAGCGCCGCCAGGTCCTGCGCTGCCGCCAGGCGATGGCCTTCGTCTTCCCCCAAGACCATCAGGGCGGTGGCATAGCCATCGGCCCGCATGCAGGAAGCGTCCACCACGCTGACGGAGGCCAGCTCGTGCCTCACGGGTCGACCCGTCCTGGGATCGATGGTGTGGGAGAGGTGTCCGTCCTCCGCCCGGCGAAAATTACGGTAGTCTCCGGAGGTGGCAAGGGCCAGGTTCTCCAGGGGAAGGATCCGCTGGAAAGCCCTGCCGCCGGATACCGGTTTCTCGATCGCGATTCGCCAGGCGTTCCCGCCGGCGTTGCGGCCGCTGGTCCTCACTTCGCCTCCCAGTTCCACCATGTGCCTGGTGAGGTTCATTTCGGCCAGGACTTCCGAGAGCCTGTCGACGGCATACCCCTTGGCAATGGCCGAGAGGTCGAGGTAAAGGGCTGGCTCGCGCTTGAGAATCGTGGAATCCCGGGCGTTGAGTTCAATTTTGGCCCAACCGCTTCGCAACTTCAACTGCTCGATCTCGGTGGCCGTCGGCAGGGATGCGGAGTGAGGCGCGGGTCCGAATCCCCAGGCGTTGACCAGGGGGCCAACCGTGACGTCGAAGGCTCCGCCGGTCACCCGGCTGATTCTCTGGGCCTCCTCCAGCACCGTGAAGGTTTCCCGGGACAGCGGGCGGGGGATGGTTTCCCGCGAGCGGTTCAGGCGGGAGATTTCGGAAGCTTCCCGGTAGGTCGACATCTTGCCGTCGACGTCCTGCAGTTGCGCCCGAATGGCCTCCCGTACCGCCTGCTGCCGTTGTTGCGGGAGCGGGGACGCCACCACTTTCACCTCGAAAGTGGTTCCCATGCTGCTTCCCTGGAATCGGTATTCCTGGATGGAGAGGGGCGGCTGACATGCCGTTGCGGCTGTCAGAAGCAGGAGAAGAAATCCGGCGGCCGATCCCGGCCCGCCCGGTCGCCGGCCTGCCAACCTCGAGGTGGGAGCGACCTTGTACCGGATTGCAGGGGGCGTTCCCCTCATTTCTCTTCGTGCCCGATCGTGGATCGAGAGCCGGCGGCCAGCAACGGGCCATTACCCGCCGAAGTCGTCGAAGGCGATGTTTTCCGGCTCTACCCCCAGGTCATCCAGCATCTTGAAGCAGGCGTTCATCATCGGGGGTGGACCGCAAATATAGTACTCGATGTCTTCCGGGGCGGGGTGGTCCTCGAGGTAGTTGTCGTAGAGGACCTGATGGATGAAACCGGTGTACCCGGTCCACTGGTCCTCGGGCAGGGGCTCCGACAGGGCCAGGTGCCACTTGAAGTTGGAACTCTCGGCCTGGATCTGGTTGAAGTCATCGATGTAAAAGGCCTCGCGCAGGCTGCGGGCCCCATACCAGAAGCTGACCTTCCGTTGGGTGTTCAATCGGCGAAACTGGTCGAAGATGTGGGACCGCATGGGAGCCATGCCGGCGCCGCCGCCGATGAAGACCATTTCCGCCTGGGTGTCCTTGGCGAAGAACTCGCCGAAGGGGCCTGATATGGTGACGTCGTCGCCCGGCTTCAGGCCGAAGGTGTAGGAGGACATCTTTCCCGGGGGCGTGCCCTTGGGGCTGCGGGGGGGCGGGGTGGCCACCCGGATGTTGAGCATGATGATCCCCTTTTCCTCGGGGTAGTTGGCCATGGAGTAGGCTCTGTCCACGGGCTCCTCCACCGTGGACTGAATCTCCCAGAGATTGAACCGGTCCCAGTCCTGGCGGAACTCGTCCTCGATATCGAAGTCCTTGTACCCGACGGTGTGGGGAGGGCAGGTGATCTGGATGTAGCCTCCGGCCCGGAACGGCACTTCTTCGCCGGCAGGCAGCTCCAGGACCAGCTCCTTGATGAAGGTGGCCACGTTGTGGTTCGACCGCACCTTGCAGCGCCACTGGCGAACGCTGAAGACCTCGGGCGGGACACCGATCTTCAGGTCCTGCTTGACCTTGACCTGACAGGAGAGCCGGCACCCTTCCCGAGCCTCCCTGCGGGTGATATGGGGCGGCTCGGTGGGCAGCATGGCGCCGCCGCCTTCGAAGACGTCCACCTTGCAAACGCCGCAGCTCCCCTTGCCCCCGCAGGCCGAAGGGATGAAGATCTTTTGGGCTGCCAGGGCGCCCAGCAGGGTCCCTCCCGCGGGCACCTTGATGGTGTTGTCGGCGTCGTCGTTGATCACGATGTCGACTTCGCCGCCGGCCACCAGCTTGCTCTTGGCGATCATCAACACCACCACCAGCGAAAGGATCACCAGGGTGAACATGATCACGCCCAGAATCACAGTCATGACGAACCGTTCCTCCAAGAATGATTCAACGGATTCCGGCCTTCCGGGCCGGCCGTCCCGCCTGTATTCTGAGGCAGGACACTAAAGCTGAATGCCTCCAAAGGCCATGAACCCGATGGCCATAAGGCCGGTCAGGATAAAGGTCATGCCCAACCCCCTCAGCGCCGGGGGAACGTTGCTGTAGTGCATTCTTTCCCGGATGGACGCCAGCGCCACCACCGCCAGGAACCACCCGATCCCCGAACCCAGGCCGAAAACGACGCTCTCGCCGAAGTTGTAGTCCCGCTCCACCATGAAAAGCGAGGCGCCCAGAATGGCGCAGTTGACGGCGATCAAGGGCAGGAATACACCCAGCGCCGCGTAGAGGGTGGGTACGAAGCGGTCCAGGGTCATTTCCACGATCTGCACCATGGCGGCAATGGTTCCGATATAGCAGAGAAATCCCAGGAAGGAGAGGTCGTAGCCCGCCAGATCGGGATGGAGCCAGGAGAGAGCCCCGCCGGTGAGGGCGTAGTTGAACAGCAGGTTGTTGATCGGCACCGTCACCGTGAGCACGAAGATCACCGCCAGGCCCAGGCCGATAGCGGTGTTGATCTTCTTGGATACCGCCAGAAAAGAGCACATGCCCAGAAAGAAGGCCAGGGCCATGTTCTCCACGAAGATGGTCTTGACCGCCAGACCGAGGTAATGTTCCAGCATGCTGTTTCAACCCTCCTCTTCCACCTGGTCGCGCTTCCAGACGCGAAGCGCCCAGATGAAGCCGCCGATAATGAAAAACGCGCCGGCCGAAAGCGTCATCAACCCGTTGGGCGAGTACCACCCTCCCTCCGTCGCCAGGGGCAGCACCGTGTGGCCGAAGAGTTTTCCGGATCCCAGCAGTTCCCGGAAAAAGCCGGTGGCCAGCAGAATCAGGCTGTAGCCGAAGCCGTTGCCCAAGCCGTCCATGATGCTCAGGCTGGGCCGATTCTGCATGGCAAAGGCCTCGGCCCTGCCCATGATGATGCAATTGGTGATGATCAATCCCACGAACACCGACAACTGCTTGCTGATGTCGTAGAGGTAGGCCTTCAGGAACTGGTCGGCAATGATCACCAGGGACGAAATGATGGTCAACTGCACGATGATGCGGATGGAGCTGGGAATATTGTTGCGAAGCAGGCTGACGAAGAAGTTGGAAAAGGTCAGAACGAAGATCACCGCCCCGCACATCACCACCGAGGTCTCCATCTTGGTGGTCACGGCCAGGGCCGAACAGATCCCCAGCACCTGCAGAGCGATGGGGTTGTTTTCAAAGAGTGGATCGAGTAGCGCCTTGCGCCCGGGACCTGCCATTTCGCTTCCTCAGGATGACTGTCGACTCTCTCTAAGTCTTTTCAAATAGGGTCCGAATCCGTTTTCTCCCAGCCAGAACCGCAGCATGTTGGTGACACCCCGGCTGGTTATGGTGGCGCCGGCCAGTCCGTCAACCCGATGAGGATCCTCCTCGGGAGGACCGGCCTGACCCTTGACCACCTCGATCACCGTTTCACCGGCGCTGTCGAAGGCGACCCGGCCGGGCCAGCGGGCCTTCCAGCGGGGATTGTCCACTTCGCCCCCCAACCCCGGAGTCTCGCCGTGCTGGTAATAGGTGAGCCCTCGCACCGTCCTGGTATCGGCATCCAGGGACAGGAAGCCGTAGAGGGTGGACCAGAGTCCGTATCCCTCGATGGGCAGCACCACCATCTGCAATTCTCCGGCGTCGCTGAAGACCTGGTAGACCACGGCGTGATCGGGCAAACGGCTGATGCTCGAGTTGTTGGGTGGGGCCGGACGGCTCGAGTCGGGATCGTTGCGGGCTTTCCTCTGGTCAAAGGTGGAGGGGTCAATGTCCGGCACCGCCTCTCCGGACTGCAGGTCGATGACCACCGGTCTCACCGCCCGAAATCTTTCCTGAACCTGGGCGGCGTCCAGTTTGTCGGAGGGTTGAGCCAGGCCTGCCGACAGCAGGACGTTCTTGCGCTTGTCCAGGGCCGCGTTGGCCTGCTGCATTTCGCTGAGCGAGACCGCCGAGGAAGAGACCAGCACGGCGCAGACCACGCAGATCAGGCCGGCGAAGAGAATGGTGTAGCCGACGCTATGCTGCATAGCGGGCCCTCCTGCGCTTGACGTTGGCCTGCACCACGAAGTAATCGATCAGGCCGGCAAACAGATTGACGAAGAGAATGGCCAGCATCATTCCCTCGGGATAGGCCGGGTTGACCACCCGGATCAGGATCGCCAGGATCCCGATGCACAGACCGTATATGTACTTGCCGGTGTTGGAGTGGGAGGCCGAGACCGGGTCGGTGGCCATGTAGACCGCGCCGAAGGCCCAACCCCCCAAGACCACGTGCCATCCGAAGGGAACTGCCAGCAGGGGATTGGTGTCGGACGCGATGGCGTTGAGCAGGGTCGAGGCCGCCAGGGAGCCGAACACCACACCCAGCATGATACGCCAGGAGCCCACCTTGGTCACGATCAGAATCAAGGCTCCCATGAGGCACCCCAGGGTCGAGGTCTCGCCCATGGAGCCGGGGATGAACCCCAGGAAGGCGTCCCACCAGCTCAGTCCTTCCAGAAGCACTTGATGCCCCAGGGTGGCCGCCTCGGCCAGCCAGGTGGCCCCGCTGACGCCGTCTGCGCTGGTTTGGGCCGCCACCCAGACCTTGTTTCCGGAGATCTCGGCGGGATAGGCAAAGAAGAGGAAGGCCCTGGCCGTCAGCGCCGGGTTCAGGATATTCATTCCCGTCCCCCCGAAGATCTCCTTGCCGACGATTACGCCGAAGGCAATGCCCAGGGCCACCTGCCACAAGGGTATGGTTGGCGGCAGGGTCAAGGGAAAGAGCATTCCCGTCACCAGGAATCCCTCGTTGATTTCGTGCTTGCGGACGACAGCGAAGAGGGCTTCGCAGTGACCCCCGATCAGGAAGGTGACCAGCAGCACGGGCAGGTAGTAGAGCGCCCCGTGCAGCATGCAGGACAATGGGTCGCCCGGGTCGAACCCGCCCAGTCCCAATTGGATCATGACCGCCGTCTGCCAGGTTTCCAGGGGAAGGGCGCCCTGGGAGATGGCCCGATGGGCCTGCAGGCCGGTGTTGTACATGGCCATGAACACCGCGGGAACGAGAGCGATGACCACGGTCACCATCATGCGCTTCAGGTCGAGTCCGTCCCGGACGTGGGAGCTGCCCTTGGTCACCTGTCCCGGCGTAAACAGAAAGGTGTCCAGCGCTTCGTAGAAGGGATAGGCGGCTTCCAGCTTTCCGCCCTTTTGGAAATGTTTGGCCTGTGAATCCAGAATGGTGCGCAGGATCTTCATCAGCCTTCCTTCTCGATCGTGGTCAGAACCTGTCGCAACAGGGGGCCATACTCCACCTTGCCGGGGCAGACAAACGAGCACAAGGCCAGGTCTTCCTCATCCAGCTCCAGGCACCCCAGTTCTTCGGCCTTCTCGGTGTCGCCCGCCAGCAAGGCCCTCAGCACGAACGTGGGAAGGATGTCGAAGGGGAAGACGCGCTCGTACATCCCGATGGGGACCATGGCCCTGGAGGAGCCGTTGGTCGAGGTGGTGAGGCGGAATTTCCTGCCGGGTATCAGCTTGGACAGGTAGGTGTTGATGGTGGAATAGCGGCTCACCCCGGGTGAGAGCCATCCCAGGAACTCCCTGGAGCGGTTTTCCGGGAGAACGGAAACCTGTTGATGGTAGCGCCCCAGAAAGCCGAAGACCTCTCCGGAAGCGGTCCGCCCGGACAGGACCGATCCCGAGATAACGCGGGACTCCCCCTCGCTCAGCTCCCCCTGGGTGAGGTCCCCGGTGGAGGCGCCCAATCGGGTCCTGAGCAGGCGAGGCCGCCTGACCGAGGGGCCGGCCAGAGAGATTATCCGCTCCGGATGCAACTGGCCGTCACCGAAGAGTCTGCCGATTTCCACCACGTCCTGAAAGTTCAAGTGCCAGACCAGGCGATTCCTGTCCACCGGGTCAAGCATGTGAATATGGAAGCCGACGGTGCCCGAAGGATGGGGCCCTCTGAACTCTTCCCGGCGAAACTGGGAGTCGGACGGAACAGGGAACCCGCTTTCAGGACTCTCGCAAATGAAGACCGGCCCTTGGGTGAGCTTGGCCACGGCCTGCAATCCCCGCTCGAAGGCAGCCTCCTGTCCTTCTAGCGCCAGGCGGGCAGGAGGAGCGAGAGGGTTGCTGTCCATGGCGGTGACGAAGATCGAGCGCGGCGTTTCGGCCGGGTCGGCCACCTTGCCGAAGGGCCGAGCCCGCAAGGCCGTCCAGAGGCCGGATTCGAGCAGCAGTTCCTGGACTTCGGTCCTGGCGAGGGAACCGGGGTGTCGCCCGGTATAGGCGCTGAAGCTGACGCTGTCGGCGCGGCCGCTCGACTCGGAGGCGTCCAGTTGAACGACCAGGGACTGAAGGGCCCGTCGCTCGCCCCGGTGAATGGCGGTCACCCGGCCCGAGCCCGGCGAAGTGTACCGAACCCCGGAGGTCTTCTTGTCCTCGAACAGGAGTTGGCCTCGACTGACCTCGTCGCCAACCTGCACGTGCATGGTGGGGCTCATGCCCGGATAGTCGGCGGCCAGCAGGGCCACCTGATGCGCCGGCGAGGCGGTCTCGATCCGGTGCTCGGGCTCCCCGGCGATTGGAAGATCCAGACCTTTGCTGTTCCTGTGAAGCATGCGACCTATGGGCGGGTCCACCGGAGAGTCCGGCCCGGCCTGCGGAGCCGTCGAGCGGTCTCCACCAGTCCGGGGCAGCCTCCCGGAATCGACTCATGGGGTTGAGGCGCCATCAACCGTCCGGTTTCCTCTATTGTCCGGTGCCGGGCAGAGAGAGGCAGCCACCGCTGTGACGGCGGCGGGAGCATTGATCGAGAACTTCGACATTCGAGTGTAAGTGGAATTCAAGGCTGGCAACGGAAACCATCACCCCTTGCGCCATGTTGTGAATAATCTCACAAACTGAAGCTTAACACCATGCCGCGGCAGAACACAAACGAAAGTAGAGTGTCCTCGGAGAAAGTGCGGCTCAATGGTTTCCTGCTCCACGGGCCACGGCCCACGGACCGCTTAAGGACTCTTGCCTCCAGAGGGTACAATCAAAGAGTCTGACGCGAAGTCAACAGGATCAGGGACTACTTGTTATCAGTTGCGCCACCGGAACCCGGGGAAAGGAATGACGCACCATGTTGATGAACCTGCGACCGTTTTGGGCGGAAATGGGAATCGGTCTTTATTGGCAAATCATGGCGGTTTGGTTCGTGGCGGCGGCCTTGATGGGCTGCTCCGCCTCTGGACCGGGTAACCCGAAGGTGCCCAAGGGGACCAAGAGCTCGGGTGGAAAGCAGGCCCGGATCGAAACCGAAATGGGGAACATCACCATCGAATTCTACGATGACGATTCTCCCACGGCAGTGGAGAACTTTCGCCTGCTCGCCGAGAATGGCTACTATGACGGGCTCACCTTTCACCGGGTGGTGGAAGGCTTCATGATCCAGGGGGGAGATCCCCGGGGGGATGGGACCGGGGGCGAAAGCGCCTGGGGAGGCACCTTCGAAGATGACATCGATCGCAGTTCCGCCCTGTACCGGCGGGGCTATCGTCGCGGCATCGTGGCCATGGCCAACGCCGGGCCCGACACCAACGGCAGCCAGTTCTTCATCATGCACGGCAATTCGCGGCTGCAGCCCAACTACGTGATCTTCGGCAACGTGGTGGAGGGCCTGCCGGTGGTGGATGCCCTGGCAAGTGTTCCGACGGCTCGCAGCAGCAGTGGTGAAATGAGCCGGCCCACCCGGCCGCTGGTGATTCGGAAGGTCGAAATCCTGCCCTAGCCGGGGCAGTTCCCGCAACCACAGGGATTGCAAGGCCTCGGGGTTGTGCACGCCGCCCGGTCGGTTTCTGCTATTGCGTTTCCGCCTCGTACACCGGATCGCCCCGGTGAAGCCGAACGGCGATTCTCAGGGTCTGGTTGAGCGCCCGCTGGGTGGGTGCGTGGGCGGCGAGGTATCGGGCCGCCGCGACCATGACCAGCCGCTTTTCTTCTTCATCCTCCAGCTCGTCGTGCTGGCGAATCGCAGCCTCCAGCACCTGGAAGCTGTGGAACTCGGCGTCTTCGCGGAGCAGGCTCTCCGTCAACGTGCGGAAGAGCGCAGCGCTGTCGCCCCGACCGTGCAGATAGCTGTAGACCCTTTGCCCGGCAGTGTCGGTCTGTTGCTGGATGTTCATCAGGTCGAGCAGCTCCTGCAGAGAGGCCTCCGGGCGGGTGCTCGCTTCGCCGTTGCCCGATGGCATTCGGGCGGGTGGGATGTTGAAGAAACGATCGAGGTAGCACCGCATGGCGCCGTGGAAGACGCCGCGGAGGAGGTCGGCCGATTCGGTCCGCTTGAGCAGTTGATGCAGCGCATTGGCGTAAGTGAAGGTGTGGAGGGCCGCGATCCAGTCCGCGAACTCGTTCTGGACGTGGAAGCGCACGATCCGGAGCGCGGCGGCGTAGGCGACCGCCTGCGCCAGTTGCACCGGCCTGGCCCCTTCGCGCAAGGCGCTCTTGAGCGCGTCCAGACAGACGAACGGATCGTCCGCCAGGAGTCGATCGGCGAAACCCGGCCCGCGGGCCCAGGTTTTCCCAGCGCCTTCAGCCAGCATGCCGGGAAGCTCCGCGAACGTGCCGCGCAACACCGGAAGAAGGTCGATGGGATGGCGCCAGGCATTCCGCTCCTCGCTGCGGACGGCGGTGCACAGCCGGTCGACCAGAGATGGCAGAATCCGGTCCGCATGATCCCATCCGATACGGTCGAGCAGCTCAAACGCCTTGTTGATGAAGTCGACCACGTGGCCGCCGTCGAGATAGAAATGGTCGGTCGCCGCGGTCACGATCATGTCGGCGATGTCGGCGCCGGACATGCCCTTCCGCACCGCGGTCAGCACGCATCGCTCCGCCCCCTCCGTACTGCGGACCTCGACGAAATAGCGCAGCCAGCGCTTGAGGTGTTCATGGGGGATCTCCTCGTTGTCCAGGGGGCTGATCTCGAATTTGGGTGTCCTTCCGGCGCAGTCCCGGGCAACGTGAACAAGCCCGTGAAACAGGGGCGCGATCCGGTCATCTCCCTCCAGGTGATCGCAGAGGTTGGCCATCGCGCTGAGGATGGTCAGACCCGAAGCCCAGTCCTGCCGGTGCCGCACGCCGTAGAGCGCACCGAGCTTGGCGATCTCATCCGGTGCGACGCCGCTGTGCAGGAGGCCGATGACCGATTTGCCGATGATGAGGCTGAGATTCTGCTCCATCCCCTCCCGAAGCCGGCGCGACCAACGCGTGACCGGGTCCCGCTGCGGCCTGACCGTGCTCAGATAGACCTCGCCTCCCTTGACCCTGACCGGATAGGCATCCACATCGTCGGCGAACAGATTGAAGGTGCAGCCACTGGCCAGGTCGAAGCGGGCGTGATGCCAGTGACAGGTGAGAATCCCATCCTCGGCCGTGCCGCGGTGAAGGGGGAATCCCATGTGCGGACACCGATTGTCGACCGCGTAGATCTTTCCCTCGTGATGGAACAGTACGATAGGGATGGGGCCGTCCGAGACGACGAGCGGACTCCTGGCCTGCACCTCCGCCAAAGACCCGACGTGAACCTCTTGATCAAAGCTGGCCATAGTTTCAATCCAACTCAGAGAACCAATGATTCCGGCCTGCGGCAAGAAATCCGGGTTGGCAACGCCCCCGCCCCAGATGACGGGGCAGACCATTCGAGGGAAAACCCCAATCGTCAAAAAAGACGAACCACGAATGAACACGAATTCACACGAATACGGGTGGACTCGCTCGAACGACCAGCGACACCGAAACGCTTCCGCGACGTTGCTACCCTGCAATGACTTCGTAGATAACCGCTCGATATCGATGGTCGCACCCGCCAATCGACACCTCGTCAATCCGTTTATTGGTGTTCATTCGTGTCCATTGGTGGTTCGCCGTTTTCCTTGGCATCCCGTCGCGGTTAACCTCAACGCCTTGGTGGCCCTTCGTCGTCCTTCGTGTGTCTTCGTGGATAACTCTTTTTTTGTTGTTTCCGGCAAGCGAAGCCGCAATCGATCATCCTACGAAAGAAACCTCTCGACGTACTCGCGCACGGCTTCCCGGGTGCTGGGGAAGGCGAGTTCCCGCCAGGGAATCTCCTCGGGGGTGAAGAGCCTCACGTCCAGGCACTCATCTCCGGCTTCAAGCTCGCCGCCGATGACCTCGGCGGCGTAGACCACCAGAATGACCGGACTCCCCGTATACGAATAGACATTGAGCAGGCTGACCAGGCGCACCTCCAGGCGCGCTTCTTCCCTGGTCTCGCGGACGGCCGCATCCCGGACGGCTTCGCCCCGGTCCACGAACCCGCCCGGAAACACCCATTTGCCGTAGCTGGGCTCGATGGATCGCTGCAGCAGCGGGATCTTGCCATCGATGGTGAAGAGGGTGCCGGCGGCGACCTTCGGATCCAGGAAGAAAACGAAGTCGCATACGGTGCAGACCAGGCGTTCCGGCTCGTTGGCTTTCAGCTTTCTGGAGGTCAGGGGCCCGCCGCACCGGGGACAGAACGAATATTCCATGGAAACCTCGGTCGACGATTCGAGCGCCCCGTCGCATGCCCAGCCGCAGGGCACCCCTGTGGGCGCCCGGGTTTCTTCAGAAATCCGTGGGCGCAAAGCCGATGCTGCGGTCCTTGCGCTCGACCCAAAAGGGGATGGGTATTCTGAGTTGGCCCGCGTCTGTCCTGATTTGCACTCTCACGATCACGCCGCTGCCCTGCGACTCGGATTCGACGATCCGGAAGGAGCGGACCCGCCCGTAGTATCCGTCCTCTCCCCAGTCCTGCAGGAAGTCCTTGAAGGTGTACTCCTCGGTGGGACCCCAGATCTGATAGGCCGCCTCAAGGTCTCCCCGTTGCAGAGCCTCGAAGCACCCTTGCACGGCGCGTTCTTCCCGAACATTGGCAAAGAAATAGATCAGGATCCCCAGAAAGACCAAGGCGCCCGCCAGAATCAGGGGCGTTTTCAAGAGTCGGTTCCTGCCCAACTGCACCATGTATTCACTCCGTCGAGAAGCCGCAATTCCCACGCCGTGCCCGGCGCTACCGGGACGGAAACGGGCTACAGGTAGCGAGGCCGTTCCAGCAGCGCCACCCTGATGGTCATGGGGTTACCGTCGCGGTATATCCCGAGATCGATCGTTTCTCCGGGACGTCTCTTGCCGACGATCCGTCTCAGGCGCGCGATGGAGTCGACCGTTTGACCGTCGGCTTCCACAATGATGTCCCCTCCCAGGATGAGCCGCCTGTTGCCGACCCGATAGGTCCGTCTCCCGCCGCGGATGCCCGCTTCGGAAAAGGAGTCTCCCTTGGCGGTGCGGGCCACCAGGACTCCCCGTGTTACCGGCAGATCCAGGACCCGGGCCAACCGCGGGGTGAGGCGATAGCCCTCCAGGCGCGCAAAGGGGCGCCGCACCCGCCCCGTCGAGATCAGGTCGGGCACGATGCGCCTGGCGGTGTCCACCGGCACGGCGAATCCGATGCCGATGCTGCCGCCGCTGGTGGAGAAGATCTGGGTGTTGATGCCGATCAACTCGCCCCGGGCGTTGAGCAAGGGGCCTCCGGAGTTCCCGGGGTTGATGGCGGCGTCGGTCTGGATGACGTCGTCGATCAGCCGGCCGCCCTGGTCCTGAATCGACCGTTGCAGAGAGCTGATCACGCCCACGGTCAGGGTTCCCTGCAGGCCAAAGGGGTTCCCGATGGCCAGCGCCTTCTGCCCCACCCGCAGGTCGGCGGATGTCCCCAAGGGGACTACGGTAAGCGGCGCGTCGGCGGGGTCGATCTTGATGATGGCCAGGTCGTTGGGCGGATCTGCGCCAACCACCTTGGCCTCGAACTTGCGTTCTTCGGTCAGCAGCGTCACTTCCAGGCGTCGAGCCTCCTCGATCACGTGGTAGTTGGTCAGGATGTGGCCCTGGGCGTCGATGATGGATCCGGAACCGGAGCCTTGCTGGGGGACGGCGCTGAAGAAGAAGTCGAAGCCGAGGGTGGTGGTGGTGATGTTGACCACGCCCGGACTCACCCGCCGGTAGATCTCGATATTTTCCGACTCGTCCTGGCTGAGGGGGCCGTCCGGAAGCGGGGACGCCACCACGGCCTGGGATTGAGCCGGAAAGGAAGCAGGCCGCAGGTCCTCGCGGGAGGGGCGCCCCAGCAGCCAGGTCAGAGCGGATGCCAGGGCCAGCAGGAGCACCAGCGTCGACAAACGAAGGGTCAGCTTCATGGCGCGAAGTGGAATGGCCTCTGCTACCCCAGGAGTTCCTCGATGGTCCGTCGGGTGTCCTTCATATAGGAAGGTCGAAAACCGTCGTACCTTTTGACGATCTCTCCCTGCTGATCCACGATGAAGGTGGTCGGTATGGCCCGGACCCCTCCGAAATCGTCTCCCATCGAGCCGGCTCCTACCACCACCGGATACCTCATGCGGTGCCGCTGGATGAACCGCCGGACCTCTTCGGGGTCGCCCGAGTCCATGGAGATGCCCAGGATTTCCACTCCCTTGGAACGAAAATCCCTGTAGAGGTCATTCAAGTGCGGAATCTCGTACACGCAGGGCGTGCACCAGGTGGCCCAGAAGTTCACCACCAGGATCTTCTGGTCAAAGTCTTGCGAACTGACCGTGTCTCCGGTCAGCGTCGTCAGTGAGAAATCGGGCAAGCTGGAGACCTGGCGAGACCCCGGCGCCCCGGGTCCGGTCGTGGTGGGAAAAGTACAGGACCAGGAGAATCCGTGCAGAAGACAGAGCGCGGCTGCAAGAAAGCGGCTCCTTCGGGCCCTGGGCATGATCCGGTTCATCAGGTCTCCTGACAGGTTCCCTGTCCGATTCGAGTCTTCATTGTAGTCGCTGCCCGCTCGGGCCCACAAGATTCCACGGGAGGCATCCTCGGGTCCGGTCCGTCTCGGAGGGAGGAAAGGCTGTCCCGGCCGGAGTTGGACGAGTCTTCGATCCGTCGGATCCGGGTCAGAAAACGGTCCGGCGGTTCATACCCTTCCAGGCGCAGATCGGCGCGCTCCCGGCCCGCGGAGTCCAGGAAGAGAATCGTCGGTACTCCCAGGATGCCGAATCTCCCCCGGGCGCGCTCGGCCTCCGAGCCCGACTCGATCAGGGTCAGGTCGAGCTTGAGCCTGACCAGTCCCTCGGCGGCGCTTCTGACGGCGGGATCGGTGAAGGTAAAGGTGTCCAGCTCCTTGCAGGGCAGGCACCAGTCGGCGTAGGCGTCGATCATCACCGACTTGCCCTGTTGGCGGGCCTGCGCCAACGCCTCTTCCGAATAGGTCGCCCAGACAATGCCCTCCTTGGGTTCACCCGGAATCAGCAGCACCGCCGCCAGCCCCATCCCCGTTCCCAGACAGACCAGCAGCCCGGCAAAGACCCGGGTGGCGGCGCGCCGGGCCTCCACCAGAATCAGATAGGCTGCCGAAGCGGCCAGGAACGCCACCAGCGCCCAGCCGGCGTAGTGGCCCATGAGCGGGTTGAGAAAGTAGAGAGCCATTCCCAGCAGAACCAGGCCGAAGAAGCGCCGCACGGTCTCCATCCATTGTCCGGAGCGGGGAAGCTTCTTCAGGGCTCCCGAGAAGGTTCCCAGAACCAGGTAGGGGAGTCCCAGACCCAGAGCCAGGACGAAGAACATGAAGAATCCATAGACCGGTTCTCCCCTGTTGCTGACGTGGACCAGCAATCCGATCACGAACGGACCGATGCAGGGCGCCGCCACAATGCCCATGGTGAGCCCCATCATCAGCGCTCCCAGGTTTCCCTGGGAACTTTGGGGGACGAGCCGATTGAAGCTGACCGGCAGTCGGAATTCATAGAGTCCGAACATGGAAAGCGCCATGGCCACCATGAGGCCTGCCAGGCCCAGCAGCACCAGGGGGTGTTGGAGCGCCGCTCCGAAGATCCCCTGGGTCAGGGAGGCCGCCACACCCAACACCGAGTAAGTGATTGCCATGCCCAGGACGTAGGCGGCAGCCATCAGAAAGGTGCGGCTCAACCGTCCCTCGGTCTGGTTGCTGAAGAACCCGATGGTGATGGGAATGATGGGGTAGACGCAGGGCGTGGTGTTGAGGGCCAGTCCCGCCAGAAACACCAGTCCCAGGGTCACCGGCAGTCCCTGGCGAGCGATGGTTTCAGACAGCCTATCCTCCCGCCGGGCGCCGGCGAATTCCTGAAGCGCCCCCGGCGGAGCCGATTCCGAGCCTGAGGCATCGGGGGCGGCCCTCGGTGCTCCAAACAGTTCCTGGTGGATCGGGTTGGGAGCGACGCCGGCTTCAAGCACGTTGAGGGAAACCGCGAAGGGGAGGTTGACCGGAGCCAGGCACTGGTTGTGGCTGCAGGCCTGGACCGTCACCGTGCCGCGCACCGGAATCGACCCGGCGTTATCGATCTGGAGGACTTCTCCCGCGGCGGCAATGATGACCCGGCCCTCGTAGACGTCCAGGGGTTGCCCGGGGGCGAATTCAAACGTCTGGCTGATGGGCCGGGGGTATTGGGGCTCGGCCATTCGGACGGCTTCGGAGGTCTCGAAAGTCAACCGGGTGGGAATCAGGTAGTCCAGGGAAGGGACATGGGCGTTGATGTGGTAGCCCGGCTGGATGCCCAGAACAATGGCAACTTGAAAGGGGTCTCCAACTCGCACGCCATCCACGGAGGGAAAGGCCTCGAGGCCGACCACGCGGCGGCTGCCCTGGGCCGGAAGGTGCGGCTGAGCCAGGGCCAGGCAAAGGAGGAGCCCGCAAATCCAGCCCGATCGAATGGTGAAACGGTTCAGCAATTGGCCTTCTCCGACTCCAGCCTCTCCAGCAGCCGGTCCACCTGTCGACGGGTTTGCTCCAGGGTCCCCGAATTGTCGATCACGACCGTAGCCAGCGGCAGCTTGGCCTGCAAGGGCCACTGCAGCCCGATGCGCTGCAGCGCCTGGGCCCGGGAGAGCCGATTCCTCTCCATCAGGCGCTCCACCTGCTGGTCGGCGCCGCAACTGACCACAATCAGGTGTTTGAACTGCTTGTGGAAGCCGGACTCGATCATGAGCGAGGCGTCCACCACCGCCTTCGAGGGTGGATGGGATTGTTCCATCCGGTCGAGTTGCTCCAGAATGCTCCGCATGACTTCCGGATGCACCAGAGCGTTCAGCTCGTGCAGGCGGGCCGGGTCGTTGAACACCACCTGGCCCAGAAGGTTCCGGTCGATTTCTCCATCCGCATCCAGGATCCGGGTCCCGAAGGCGGCCACCACCGGGTCGAAGCAGGATTGCCCTTTCCGAATCAGGCCGTGGGCCACTCGGTCGGCGTCAATCACGTCGAAACCGTGCTCTGCAAGCCGGTGGCAGACCGTTGATTTTCCGGAGGCGATTCCCCCCGTCAAGCCTACTCTAAGCATAGCTCAGGGCTGTCGAAGTTGCTATTTCCAACCAGCGTGGCCGCGCCGCTGAGCAACCCGGCGAGAAATCCGGACTAGCGTCAATTGCCGAAGTACTGCTGTCCGGCGGCCTGAACCGTGTTCTTCATCAGAAGCGCGATGGTCAGTGGACCGACGCCCCCGGGAACCGGGGTGGCGGCGGAGGCCACTCGGGAGACGCCGGACCACTGGACGTCGCCCACCAGGACCGAGTGGTTTCCCCTGCTGCGGTTGCGTTCATATCGAGCCTGCAGCGAAGGGTCTGCCGCGAGCAGTCTTTCCAGTCCGTCCCCCTCGACCCGGTTGATTCCGACGTCGATGACCACGGCTCCGGGCTTGACGAAATCGGCCGTCACCATGGCCGGTCTACCCACGGCTGCCACCAGTATGTCCGCGGACCTGGCGACCGTTGCCAGGTCCCGGGTCCTGGAGTGGCAGAAGGTGACCGTGGCGTGCTGTTGCAACAACAGCAGGCCCAGCGGCTTGCCCACCAGGTTGCTGCGCCCGATCACCACGGCGCGGGCGCCCTGGAGGGGAACCCCCTCCCGGCGAAGGACCTCCATGACCCCGCTCGGGGTGCAGGGCCGCAATCCCTCCCGGCCCAAAGCCAGTGCTCCGGCATTCATGGGGTGCAGGCCGTCCACGTCCTTGGCGGGGTCGATGGCCAGCAGCACGGCCTGCTCGTCTATCTGCCCCGGCAGCGGCAACTGAACCAGGATGCCGTGGATCGAGTCCCGCCGGTTCAGATCGGAGACACATTCCAGGAGTTGGGCCGTGGTGGTCTCCTCCGGCAGCGTCACCAGTTCGCTGTAGACGCCCAGCGATTGGCAGGCCTTGATCTTGTTCCTGACATAGACGCGGGAAGCCGGGTGGCTGCCCACCAGCACGGCGGCCAGGCCGGGAACCACCCCCCTGTCTTTCAGGTGCGCCACTTCAAGGCGCACTTCCTCCCTGATTTCCTGTCCGATTCTTTTGCCGTCGATGATCTTGGCTGTCATGGCGAGCGGTCGGGCCAACCTCCGGGTCGACGGGAACTTGGAAGGAAAATCGGCGGCCGGCGCCGTCCTTGCGCACCAGCGGCAACGGCCGGGATCGCCAGGGAAAAATGGTAGCATGGATTCCGGGGATTGGAGGGACGGACTGTAGTGGCGGCCCGAGAGGAGAGCGCGCCGAATCCCGGGGATCCCATTTCGTATTGACAATGCCCATGGATGGACTATGATGGCTGTGCAGGCCAGGTACGGTGAATTGGCCATGGAGCTTGTCCGTGTCTTCGCAAACTGTCATCTCTAAACTGACAATGCGGTCGGGTTTTGAAGTCCGCCGACCGACGCCGTGCCAGAATCGGCCTTATTCCAGCTTCGGTTCCTTTAGCAGCCTGTCCTGGGTTTTTCGGGGCAGGCGGGCGGATTGAATCGAGCTGAGGATGATCCTTGGAATGAATTCAAGCCCGCCCCCCCGGCGGGCTTTTTTGCGGTTAAGGAGTGTCTCATGATCATTTCCATGATCCGGCAGGCTACCAGCCAACAGGTGGATTACGTGTGCGACAAAATCAAGAGTTTCGGCTATGCCGCCCATCCCATCCAGGGTGCGGAACGCGTGGTCATCGGCGCCGTCGGCGACGGCAAAGACAAGGACCGGGTCATCTCGGTCATGGAATCGGTCCCCGGAGTGGAGTCGGTCATTCCCATCCAGCAGCCCTTCAAGCTGGTGGGCAGGGAGTTGAAGCAGGAGCGCACCGTTATCCGGATGGACGGTTTCACCATCGGAGGGGACCAGTTCGTGGTCATGGCCGGTCCCTGCTCGGTGGAGTACCGGGAACAGCTCATGAAGACGGCCGAAAGCGTCAAGGCCGCCGGCGCCAAGGTTCTCCGAGGCGGGGCCTACAAGCCGCGGACCTCTCCCTACGATTTCCAGGGCCTGGAGGAGGAAGGGCTGAAGCTGCTGGCGGAGGCTCGGGAGCGCACCGGACTCAAGATCATTACCGAGGTCGTCAATACGGAGAACGTCGACCTGGTGAACCAATACACCGACATCTTCCAGGTCGGAGCCAGGAACATGCAGAACTTTGCCCTGCTGAAGCGGCTGGGCAGGACCCGGAAGCCCGTCCTGCTGAAGCGGGGCATGATGTCGACGCTCAAGGAATTCCTCATGTCGGCGGAATACATCGTCTCCCAGGGCAATTCCCAGGTCATCCTCTGCGAGCGCGGCATCCGCACCTTCGAGACCTACACCCGCAACACGCTCGACATCTCGGCCGTGCCGGCCCTGCAGCAGCTCTCCCACCTGCCGGTGGTGGTGGACCCCAGCCACGGCACCGGCAAGCGCAACCTCATTGCTCCCGTTTCCAACGCGGCAGTCGCCGTGGGCGCCCACGGCCTGCTGGTGGAGGTTCACCCCAAGCCGGAGGAGGCCTTCTCCGACGGACCTCAGTCACTGCTGCCGGCTGAATTCGAAGCCCTGATGGCGGGGGTCAGGAAATATGTGGGCGTGGATGGGCGCGGCATGTAAACGGCGGCTCATTCAGGTCCTGACCCGGGGACGTGCTCAGGCGCCGGCGGCAACTGCGGCGGCCCGCACCGGGGAGCGAGAAGACCGAGTTCCCGGTTTGAAGCGCCTGTACTCGATCATCTGAGCCACCACGCTCACGGCGATTTCCTCGGGCAGAATGGCGTTGATTTCAACCCCCATGGGGGATTGGACCCGATCCAGCGCTTCCTGGGGAATGCCCTCCTCCCGCAGGTTCCGAAACAACGTCCTCTTCTTGACCTTGCTTCCGATCATGCCGATGTAGCGCGCCCGGGTGCCCGCGGCCCAGCCGAGGACGGTCTGGTCTTCCTGATGGCCTCGGGTGACGATCACGATGTAGGAAAACTCGTTGGGATGGATGGCTTCAAAGGCCGCCTCGAAGCTCTCCGAGTAGATCCGGCTGGCTTCGGGGAAGCGCTCGGCGTTGGCGTACTGGGGGCGATTGTCGATGATGACCGAGTTGAAGCCGGCCAGCACCGCCACCTTGGAGATGAACTTGGAGACGTGGCCGGCCCCGAAGATGTAGACCGTGGGAGTGGCCAGGATGGGTTCCACAAAGACCTCGACCTTGCCGCCGCAGATCAGTCCGGCCTCCAGGTTGGAAGTGTCCGTCAGGTCGAAGAGCAGCCGCTTGGGCTTTTCCGCCACCATCACCTGGCGGGCAGCCTTCCAGACGTCGTTTTCCACACAGCCGCCGCCGACCGTGCCCAGGGTGGAACCGTCCTCGCGCACCAGGATCTTGGCGGTCTCAAAGCTCGGCACCGACCCCCGGATCTGAATGATGGTGGCCAGCGCCGCCCGTTTTCCCTGTTGGCGCAGGCGGGTGATTTCTTCGTAGATGTCGACGTTCCTGGAGGTGGTCATTCCGGGTTCCTCTTCGATGGGGACGGTCTGCGCGTCGGCCCCCAGTCCTCGCGGGCCGGCGAGTAAGCCAGTATAAACCAAACTGCAGTGGAGAGTGGAGAGTGAAGAGTGGAGAGTGGGGGGTGGTCAGCCGAGGGTTTCGGGAACAAGCAAACACCGGATGGCCGAGGCTGTGCCAGGAATTGTGCGGGCGGGACGCCCGCGCTCCCGGGTGGGCTTCATTTCGCTACGTCGTCGTAGCACGTCGCTTGTCTGCTCCCAAGACCCTCCGCTGACCCCTCTCCAAACTTCGAACTTCGAACTTCACCCTTCAAACTTCACCCTTCAAACTTCACACTTCACTCTCCACTGTCTTCTGGCCGTTCGCCCGGGCCGCGTGTAGAATGGCCTCCACCATCGACATGACTTGGGGGTGTTCGAGATGAAAATGTTCCTGGCGGACCAATGGGTCGAAAGACCCGAAAAGATCGAAGTAAGAAATCCCTTTGACGGCAGCGTGGTAGATACCGTGCCTCGATCCAGTCTGGCTGACGTGGACAGCGCGCTGGAAACCGCCCGGCAGGGTGCTGACATCATGAGACGGATGGACGCCTACGAGCGGTACCAACTTCTGGCCAAAGCCACCCGGCTGGTGGAGGAGCGCTGCGAGGACCTGGCCAGGACCATCACCCTGGAAGAAGGCAAGATCATCGGGGAAGCCCGGGTAGAGGCCTCGCGGGCCGCCCAGACCCTGGAGGCCTCGGCCGAAGAGGCGAAACGGGTGACGGGCGAGATGATTCCCCTGGGCGGCGCACCCGGCTCGGGCAACCGCCTGGGCTTCACCCTGCGGGTTCCCTGCGGCGTGGTGGCCGCCGTGACACCCTTCAATTTCCCGCTGAACCTGGTGGCCCACAAGGTGGGGCCCGCCCTGGCCGCGGGGAACAGCGTGATCATCAAGCCTGCCAGCGACACGCCGCTGTCGGCGTTGAAGCTCACTGAGATCATGCTCGAGGCCGGGTTCCCGCCGCCGGCCGTTCAATGCATCACCGGCGGCGGGGGGCAAATAGGCCGCGCCCTGTGCGCCGATCGGCGGGTGCGGAAGATCACCTTTACCGGTAGCCGGGACGTGGGGGAAGACATCTGCAAGACGGCCGGTCTGAAGAAGGTCACCATGGAGCTGGGCAGCAACGCCCCGCTGGTCGTCATGCCCGATGCCGACCTGGAGAAGGTGTGCCAGGCCATTCTGGCCACCGGCTACAGCAATGCCGGCCAGGTTTGCATCAGCGCCCAGAGAGTCCTGGCGCTTTCCGACATCTATGAAGAACTCGGCGAAGCCTTGAGTCCCAAGGTGGAGTCCATGAGTTTCGGCGACCCGCTGAGCGACGGCATCAGCATGGGGCCCATGATCCGGGAGTCCGACGCCGAGCGCGTGCAGTCCTGGGTGCAGGAGGCCGTCACCGGTGGAGCCCGCCTTCTGGCCGGTGGTGACCGCCAGGGGACCCTGCACTCGCCGACTCTGGTCGGGGACGTGGACCCCGCCATGCGGATTTCCTGCGAGGAGTTGTTCGGCCCGGCGGTGGCGCTGAGTTCCTGCGGGTCGGTGGATGAGGCTGTCAGGCTCGCCAACGATACCCACTATGGGCTCTCCGCGGCAATCTTCACCGAGAACCTGGATTGGGCCATGAAGTTTGCCCGCGAGGTGGACTCCGGCAACCTGCATGTCAATTGGGGACCCCAGTGGCGAGCCGACCTGATGCCCTACGGCGGGCTGAAGGAGAGTGGATTCGGCAAGGAAGGCCCCAAGTACGCCATCCAGGAGATGACGGAACAGAAAATGGTGGTCCTGCACTTGAAGTGAACGCCGGGGAGCCCATGCGGATTCGAAAGGCAGTGATTCCGGCGGCTGGTCTGGGGACCCGGTTTCTCCCGGCCACCAAGGCCCAGCCCAAGGAAATGCTTCCTCTGGTGGACAAGCCCCTGATCCAGTATGTGGTCGAGGAGGCCGTGGCCTCCGGCATCGACCAGGTGATCATCGTGACCGGCAGGGGGAAGGGCGCCATCGAGGACCATTTCGATGTGGCTTTCGAACTGGAGAGAACCCTGGAGGAGCGGGGGAAGGACGATCTGCTGCGCCAGGTTCGAGAGCCTTCCAATCTGGCCACGGTCTCCTTCATTCGGCAGAAGCAGGCGCTCGGACTGGGTCACGCCGTGCTGGCCGCCAGGGAACTGGTTGGCGATGAGCCCTTTGCGGTGCTGCTGGGCGATGACATCATCGACGCGCCCACGCCGTGTGTCGGTCAGATGATGGATGTTTTCGAGAAATACGGAACTTCGGTGCTGGCCACTCAGGCGGTGCACGGTCCCGCCATCAGTCAATACGGCGTGATTGAGCCGGAAGCGGCAGCGGGAGTCGCCGAGTCGGGAGTCTTCAAGGTGCTGGACCTGGTGGAGAAGCCTCCCTTCGAGCAGGCGCCTTCCAACCTGGCCATCATCGGCCGTTACCTGCTGACACCGGAAATCTTCGAGGTTCTGGGACGGACGGCTCCCGACCGGGGCGGAGAGATTCAACTCACCCATGGGCTGCGGGGGCTGCTGCGCAGGCAGGCCATTCACGCTCTCCGTTTTGAGGGGAAGCGTTATGACGCCGGCGACAAGCTGGGCTTTCTGGAGGCGACCGTCGAATTTGCCCTCAAGCGACAGGACCTGGGTAAGGAGTTTGCGGAGTACCTGAGGCAACTGCAGGTCGAATAGGAAGCGAGACTGAGGAGCGTGGGTTTTGTTTGGCGATCGACTAGAGAGATTCGCCCCTCCCGCACTTGGCGGGAGGGGGAAAGCCTAGGTGTGCCTCAAAGCAGTGAAGTGAAAAAAAATTACTGGTCGGCTGCCCAGGAAAGGACAGCGAATAGATGGACTGACTTCGTTACTGAAAGGGGCCCTGTTTCCTTCAGGAACCTCTGCTACCAGAAGATTCCCTTGTCACGCCCAGCGCGGGTTTAACAGCTTTCTAAATGGGCGTCACTGGAAACCGAGCTGAATTGGTTTTGAGTGTAAACTATATTTCTTATCTGTCAAGTAAAAAAAATCACAAATACCCTTGGCGGGCCATGAAGCACATCGTAGTGGGGACGGCGGGCCATATCGATCATGGCAAAAGCACCCTGATCAAGGTGCTGACGGGAGTGGATCCTGACCGCCTCAAAGAGGAGAAGGAGCGGGGGATCACCATCGATCTGGGCTTTGCCAGCCTGCAGCTCGGCGACCGGTTGAGAGTGGGCTTCGTGGACGTTCCCGGCCACGAGCGCTTCGTCAAGAATATGCTGGCCGGCGTTGGAGGAATCGATGCGGTGCTGCTGGTGGTGGCGGCCAACGAGTCCATCATGCCGCAGACCCGGGAACACTTCGATATCTGCAGGCTCCTGTCCATCCCGCGAGGGTTGGTGGTGATCACCAAGTGCGATCTGGTCGAACGGGAGATCGTCGAGTTGGTTCAGTTGGAGTTGCAGGACTACCTGCGCGGCTCCTTTCTGGAAGGAGCCGCCGTCATTCCCTTCAGCGCATCCAGTCAAGAGGGGCTGGATCCCATCCGGCGAGCCCTGGCCGACCTGGGTGAGGGGCTGCCCCCACGCAATCGGGATCTTCCCTTTCGATTGCCGATCGATCGATGCTTCAGCTCCAGGGGATTCGGAACGGTGGTCACCGGGACGCTGGTGAGCGGCACCATTCGAAAGGAGGGAGAAGTAGAGCTCTATCCGATCGGAAAGCGGTCTCGGGTGCGGCACCTCCAGGTCTATTCCCGGGAGGTCGATCAGGCCGACGCAGGTCAGCGGACCGCCCTGAACCTTCAAGGGGTGGAAGTCGGCGAAGTCCACAGAGGCGTGCAACTCTCGGTTTGCGGGCGTTACCGGGCCGTCTCGCACTGCGATTGCCGTCTCTCGCTGCTGGAGTCTTCGCCGGTGACGCTCGGGAATCGCAGCCGGGTGAGGTTTCACCTGGGCACCGCGGAGGTCCTGGCCGAAGTCCGTCCCCTGGAACCGAAGACGCTGGCTCCCGGTCAAACCGGCCTGGCGCACCTGGAGCTGGAGAAGCCGGTGCTGGCCCTGGTGGGAGATTCCTTCATCCTGCGTCGGACCTCGCCCATGATCACCGTTGGAGGGGGAGTGGTCCTGGATATCTTTCCGCCGCGACGCCGTCGAAAACGGGATCTGGATCGGAGACTGGAGTTCCTTCAGGCCATGGATTCGGACGATCCGAAAACCATGATCGGGCGCCTGGCCGCCAGGGAGGCCACCGGGGGCATTGACGAAGACCGGATTCTTTCTCAACTGCCTTTTTCCAGGACCGCCGTCCACAAGCTCTTGTCTCAATTGGTTCAAGAGGGCCAGGTATGCCGGCTGGCCCAACATCCCCTGCAAGTGATGGAGCGGAAATGCTTCGATGGCCTCTGCCGTCAGTCCCTGGCCCTCATCCGGGACTACCAGCAGCGCCAACCCCTTTCGGCCGGGCTCCCGAGGGAGCAGCTCCATTCCAGCCTGTTCGCCGGCGTTTCCCAGAACGTCTTCAAGTCGGTGCTGGCCCGATTGTGTGACCGGGACCTGGTCGAACTGGACCGGGACCGGGTGCGGCTCAAGGGCTCCGGGGTTCGCTTGAGCGGCGACGAAGCCCGGGCTCTGGACAGAATTGAACAGGCCTTCCGAGGAACGGGTCTCCAGGTGCCCTCGGTCGAGGAGGTCATTCGGACAGTCTCTCTCCCGCGGGATCAGGGCAGGCGGCTGGTGGCCCTTCTGACTCGCCAAAAGAAGCTGGTCAAGGTGAACGAGACGCTGTTCTTCCACACCGACTCCATCGAGGAAGTCAAGAGAAAGCTGAGGGAGTACAAGAAGCAGCAGGACCGCATCGACGTGCCCACCTTCAAGAAACTGGCCGGCGTTACCCGCAAGTACGCCATTCCGCTGCTGGAGCACCTGGACCGGGAGCGGGTGACGCGCCGGGCCGGAGAATACCGGGTGATTGTCTAGCCTTCAGGGAGTGGCCACCGGTGTGGCAGGGTGCGAGGCGCCGCTCTCGGTAGGATTCAACCGGCGAAACTCCAACAGCGCCATTTTCGAGGCTTTCTTTCTACCCAGCCGCTGGTAGAGGAGATGTAGCCAATAGTGCAGCCGGGAATCCTCCGGGTCCAGGTAGGTAGCGTCCTCAAAGGCCTCGGCGGCCTTCCTGAACTGTCCCAGGCGCCAGTGGATTTCTCCCACCAGGATGTGGGTGTTCTTCAGCCTCGGTTGGACCTCCACCGATTTCAGGGCAAAGCGCAGGGCGCCCTTGGGTGAGTCTTCCAGCAAGAGACGGGCCATGCTCTGGTAGGGATAGCTGTAGCCTCGAAAGAAGGTCTGCTCGATGAGGGCGATGCTTGCCTCGAAGTCTTTCCGAGCCTTGTCCTTTCGACCCATTTTCTGGAAGGCGCGGCCTCGATGGTAGAGCGCCTGCACGTAGCTGGGTCTGTGTTGGAGAGCATTGTCGAAGGCTCTGACCGCGGCCTGGGGGTTGTCGTTCACCGATGTCTGGTGGAGTCCCCAGAAGAAGGAAAGCTCGGGATCGGTGGGGGTCTGGAGGAAGGCGTGCTCCATTTGGGACTCGAACAGCCGGTGCTGCCTGGACGAGAAGTAGCAGATGGCCAGAGTCTTGGCCAGACCGGAGACTTCGGGTCGAAGGTCCTGAGCTTTTTTCAGCAGGGGGATGGCGCGGTCATAGCGGGCCTGGCGAAACTGGACCATCCCCCCCAGAAACAAGACCTCTGGATTGTCGGGGGAGCCGGCCAGGAGCCGGGTGGCCACCCTCTCGGCCTGGTCCCAGCGCCTCGACTTGATGAGCGTTTGCAGGATCTCCAGGCGAGACCGCCGCTTGAGTTGGGGTTTCGAGGATTTGTGCGACCTCTGGAGAGTCGCCGCACTGCACATTGCCGGGATTGCCAAGCCCCCAAGGCAGAGGGCCAGAATGACTCCAAGAGCCGCTGATCTTGGGGGACGAGTGGTCAAGCTCACCTCGATCCTCTCGGAAAGGACCAGCCGTAAGAAAGTGAACACTGCTGCCAGAGGATTCCGCTGCTTATTTTATCGCGTCCGGGCAGCTTTCCTTCAAAAAAAGAGAGGCGTTTGAAGAGCAGGGGCGACTGTCCGAACCGTTTGACAGAGGCTGATAGAATACCCGGCACTGTTTCGATCACTGTGACGAGGTTTTTCGAACCTGGAGGAAGGTAAGCCGATGCTTCGAACCGTTCAGTTTCTGTTCTTGTCGCTGGCTTTGGTGCATTGCGCCGGGTGGGTTGTTGCCGCCGGCGAGTCCGCCTATTTTGAGCCAGACACCCTGGAAACCCTGTTCACCGGCGGGGTCCTTACCGAGGGCGCGGCAGCCGCGCCCGACGGCACCATCTATTTCAGTGACATCACCTTTACCCGGACCGCGGGTATGCAGGCGGGTCACATCATGAAGTACGACCCCAGGACCGGTGAGCTCAGCGTCTATCGATCCCCCAGCGGCATGTCCAACGGCATCAAGTTCGATGCCGAGGGGAACATGATCGTGGCCGAAGGGGCGGACTTCGGGGGGCGGCGTGTCACTCGAACGGACATGAAGACCGGCAAGAGCGTGATCATCGGGAATTTCTATAACGGTCGACAGTTCAATGCTCCCAATGACATCAGCATCGACCTCAAGGGCCGGATTTACTTCTCCGATCCCCGCTATGTCGGTCACGAGCCCATGGAGCAGGGAGTGATGGCGGTCTACCGGATCGACCCCGACGGATCGATTCACCAGATCATCACCGATGCGGGAAAACCCAACGGGGTGTGCGTCTCGCCCGACCAGAAGACGCTCTACGTGGTGTCCAACGACAACGGCAACTTCGACATCTTCCAGTTTTCATCCGATCTTCCCTTCCACAAGGGCAGGATGGCCCTGTTGGCCTACGACCTGAGTCCCGAAGGAACGGCAACTTTCAGGAAGACGCTGGTGGACTACACCCCGCAGGACGGACCCGATGGACTGGTGGTGGATGCGGAGGGGAACCTCTATGTGGCGGTTCGGGATCAGACTCGTCCCGGTATCTACGTCTACTCTCCCGAGGGCAAGGAACTCGATTATCTTCGTACGCCCGATCTGCCGACCAACGTGGGTTTCGGCCGCGGAAAGGAGCTCAAGACGCTCTACATCACTTCGGGCGACAAGCTCCAGCGGGTCAGGACCAGGAAAGCGGGATATCATTTGCCCTCCCAATAGAACCGGACGGGCCTTCGGGGGAAGACCGGACATCCCATGGACGGGTGATTCCCACCGGTCCAGGGCCAGAAGCCATGGCGAATCCTGATCAGGATATTCGGTTGGAGCAGACTCAGGTGGTCACCGAGCCGGTTTGCATCGGCTTCATGGGTCCCGGGGTGCAACCGGTGCTCTCGACTCCCTCCCTGATCATGTGGCTGGAAATGGCCTCCCGTCAGGCGGCCGCCCCGTTGCTGCAACAGGACGAAGAGACGGTGGGAACGGCCATGGACTTGAAACACCTGGCCCCGACGCCGCTGGGCATGAAAGTCACCCTCAAGACCCGGATCGTCGAGGTCGCGGGGCGGAGAATCCGGTTTCGGCTCGAAGCCTTCGACGAAGTCGAGAAGATCGCGGAAGGCTGGCACGAGCGCGCGCGAGTGTCGGTTCCCCGCTTTGCCTCCTACCTGGAAAGCAAACGTCCCCAAGAATCGTGAGGCGGGGGCGCGGCTTGCCTGAAACTACAGAAAAAAGAGTTATCCACGAAGACACACGAAGAAAGACAATGTTCTTGACCCACTCAAAGGGAACGTCCCTTGGGTTCGGGTGAGGGAAAACGCAGCCAGTCAGCTTCCCGTGCCACAGCGTCTCGTCCTGTCAATCCTGTGTATCCATGTTCAATAGGTAGACTACCGGATCAACGGGACAAGGTTCTTGTTGCCGATAGGCCACGACGAAAAACCGATAGAGATCCATTCGTATTCGTGTAAATTCGTGTTCATTCGTGGTTCGTCTTTAATGGCGATTGGGTATTTCCCCTCGAATGATCCGCACGGCAGCGGGGGGCGGGCCAACCTGGGAGAATTCCAGCTTTCGGCCGGCGGAGAGTTCACAATGAGAGGAGGCATTCCATGGACGGGTTGAAAGGCAAGGTGGCAATCGTGACCGGCGGAGCCAAGGGCATAGGCCGGGCCTGCACGCTGGCCCTGGGCCGGGAGGGAGCCTCGGTTGTATTTGCCGATATCGATCGCGACGCCAACCGGGAACTTCTGGCCATGGTCGGGGAGGAGGGGCTGGAAGTTGAGGCCGCGGCGGCCGACGTCTCCGACTCCGGGGAGGCGGCCGGGGTGGTCGGCTATGCCGCCCAATCCTATGGGGGAGTCGACATTCTGGTCAACAACGTCGGAATCCAGCCGCCGAGTTCCTACGTGAATGCCGTGGACACCCCGGAGGTGCTCTGGGATCGGATCATCGACGTCAATCTCAAGAGCTTCTTCCTGATGTCCAAGTTCGCCATTCCGGAGATGAGGCTTCGGGGCGGAGGCGTGATCGTCAACATGGCCAGCGTCCAGGGTCTGCAATCCATGAAGAAAGTCCCGGCCTACGCGGCCAGCAAGGGAGGCATTCTCTCCTTGACCCGCAACCTGGCCCTGGACTTTGCCGCCGACAACATCCGGGTGCTGGCCATCTGTCCCGGCGGCGTGGACACCCCCCTGCAGCAGGAGGCCTTCGAGGCCTCGGGAGGGGACGTGGCCGAGCTGAGAGCCAAGCTGGGTCGGGCTCACCCCCTGGGCCGAACGGCCGGTCCGGAGGAGATCGCCAACGTGCTGGTCTTCCTGGTGAGCGATCGGGCTTCGTTCATGACCGGCGAATACGTCTGCGTGGACGGCGGCATCAACGCCCGCGGCACCTGGGATGACTGAGGAGCACCATTGATTCCGGTGCCTGTCGTGCTTACCGAAAGGTGAGGGCAACCTCCTCCAGAATGGGTGAGACCGCGCCGTGGGGGGTATTCAGAAAAGCCCGGTACTGGATCCAGCCGTGGCCCTCGGGACGGTCCGCCAGCGAGCTGGGGTGCTCGAAGTGGGACCCGGGTCCTGCAGGTCCCTCCCAGCGGGCTTTTTCCAGGCCCTGCTTGTCCGCGGCCGTGCGAATCTGAAAACGAAGGCTGCTTCCATGAGGCGTCTGTCCCCCCCAGGCCAGGTCCGCGGGCTGCCGTTGGCCATAGTTGAAGGCCGACGAGACATAGGTGAACTCGTGGCGTCGATCGTAGATGTTGCCGAGGTCCACCACCGAATCGAAGTGGGGGCCGAGCACCGGGATCTCCAGGCGATGGTCGGCCCGGAAGCCCTCCGGACTGCCCCAGTAGAGATAGGAGTCGGTCACGTGGTCGCCGAAGGATCCGATCCGGTTGGGATCGCCCTCGGAGCGGTGGCAGATGATCAGGATGTCGGCATAGCCGTCGCGGTTGAAGTCGGCCACCATGCTGCCGGTTCCGGCGTTGCTGGGTAGCTCGAACATGCGGTCGGAGCTGATGCCGTCGGGTCCGCCGAGGTAGACCTTGGTCATGGTGGCCCGGCTGGAGCCGGTGTTGTAGCTGGGGCAGATGAAATCCAGCCAGCCGTCCCCGTTCACGTCGCCCACCGTCAGGGTGATGAGTCCCTCGGTGGCGAATTCGAGCCTCCCCTCGCTCTTGTATTCCCCGTCGGGGTTTCCCCAATAGACGAAGCCGGTGGTCTGGCGTTTCCCCAGCTCGCCTCCCCGAGTCAGGATCAGGTCCAGCCAGGAGTCCCGATTGACGTCCGCCACCTCGGATCCGCGCATTCCCTTGCTGTCGGGGATCAGGGTCTTGCGGCTTTCGGAGAATTCGCGGCTGCCGTCGTTCCAGAAGATCCCCACCCCCTCGCTGCCCCCGAAGACCAGGTCGGGCCGGCCGTCCAGGTTGAGATCGGCGACGGTGGAGGTGCCGCCCCCGGGCACTTCGCTCCGCTGGGTCACCACGAACCCCTCCGGACTCCCCCAATAGATGAAAGCACCCTTGACTCCGTCTTCCGGCCGGGGGGAGTTGCTGAGGATGACGTCCAGGTGACCGTCCTGGTCCAGGTCCGCGATGGAGGCCCCGGCGCTGCCCACGCCCATGAGGGCCGAGCGGCTGTCGACCGAGAAGCCCTGGGAGCTCCCCCAGTAGACATAGCTTTCCTGGCGCCAGCGGACCGTTTCCCCGAAGTTGGAGACCAGGAAGTCGACCCAGCCGTCGTCGTTGAGGTCGGCGGCGGCCCACTCGTAAGGGTCGACCGAGGGGAGGGAGAGGCGGTCTTCCGGCGTATAGCGGCCCTCCCGGTTGCCCCAGTAGATGTAGGTGGGGACCACGCCGCCTCGGGAGCGGGACACGGTGTTCATGAACAGCACGTCCGGATGGCCGTCCCGGTTGAAGTCGGAGACCAGGTTGCCGACCGCGCCCTGAGTGAAGAGGGAGGTGCGGCGCACGTCGGAAAAGGTCCCCTCCGAGTTCCAGAGAATGACCGAGGGCACGTCGAAGGAAAAGTGCTCCTTGTAGTTGGAGACGATGATCTCGGGATACTGGTCGTGGTTCAGGTCGGCCACCGAAACCCCCCAGGCTCCCACCGTCTCGAATTCCTGCCGGTTGTCGGCGCTGAAGCCCTTCTCTCCTCCCCAGTAGAGGTAGGAATGGGTCAGACGATTGTTGCTGGCGTGGTGGTTGGTAAAGAACAGGTCGTTGCGGCCGTCCCGGTTCAAATCGGCCACGGCGCAGGCTTTGGCGTTGCTGGTGGCAAGCTCCAGCCGACGGCCGGGTTTGAAGCCCCCGGAGCCGTTGAGGTAGGCAAAGGAGACGGAGCCCTTGCCGTTGGCGAAGACGATGTCCTGACGGCCGTCGTTGTTCACGTCCCCCAGAGTCACCCAGTTGGCCTGGTGGGTGGGCAAATCGGTCCGGCGAGCGGCGTCGAACCCCTCGGCCCCGCCCCAGTAGACGTAGGAGTCGACATCGGGATTGCCGTCCCGTCCCTGGTTGGCCAGCACGATGTCGGGCCAGCCGTCCTGGTTCAAGTCTCCGATCACGACCGAGGAGGCGCCCAGGGCCGGAAGGTCGGTCTGGTGGTCGCCGCTGTAGCCGTTGGCCGAACCCCAGTAGATTCTGGAGGGAGACTCATACCCTCCGGTGGCGGCCCGATACTCCCAGAAACCGGCCGAGAAAGCGAAAACGATGTCGGGGAAGCCATCCTTGTTGAGATCCTCGACGGCCGCGTGCTGGGCGGCCCGGCTGGGCAGCGTCACCTTGCGGGCGAAGGGATGAAAGCCCCATTGGGACGCGTCCTTGCGCGCCTTGAGCTCCTGGATGCCGCCGTAATAGACGTATGAATCCATGCCGTCCCAGGTCCCGTTGGTGTAGTTGGCCAGGACCAGGTCCATCTGACCGTCCCCGTCCAGGTCGGCGGCGGCCGCGTTCTGGGCGCCGTCGTTGGGGACCCAGGAGCGCCGCGAACCGTCGAAGTCCTTCCCGTTGCCCCAGTAGATGGCCGCATCCAGCTTCTCGCTGTGGGGGTGGGTGTTGGAAAACACCAGGTCCAGGTAGCCGTCCTGGTTCAGGTCCCAACTGTTCACCAGTTGCACCCGGCCTCGAGCCGAGACGTAGGTATTGGCCCCGCCGTCTCCCAATCGGCCGTCGGCGAAATCCTCAAAGGTGTGCTCCCGCCACACCAGCGCCGAAGGCGGCTCCGAGGAGTAAAGCGACCAGGGAACTGCAATGAGAACTCCGGCCAGCATCCACCAGGCGAAGCCGAGTCGGCCGTGTAAACGGAAAGACTTTGGTGATTTCATCGCTTCCTCCAACCCCCAATGGCTTGACCCGGGCATTTGGACATCCAAAGGCCGGAGCGAGTGCGAACATGTCCGGCCCTGTGAGAACGGGTGCCTGCCCGGGACACTATTCCGACCCCGGAGGACCTGGCGTGCTCCCCAATCCCCGCGGGCCACGGCCCGTCATTGTACGCTGTTCCGGTGGATTTCCAAAGAGGGGACGAGGTTGAATTCGGTCTGTACTGTCCCGATGAGCAACAGCGTCCCCTCCAGTCCAGCTTACTCATTGATTGCTCCGATAGACCTTGAGCCTCCCGGGTGATCATGCTATAAGTCGTGCCGCCAATGCCGGTGAATGAGTCGCTTGGATGGTCCTTCAAGCCTGGAATTGTCTCAGGCTGGTTCCGCCCCCGCCCCCGCGACCGGGCGGATCATTCGAGTGATGAAACAGGGTTGAATCCGATGCCCTACCGGGAACAGGCTTTCCCAATGGCACGCCCGCGCCGCCAGTCCCGAATTGGCTCTATCCGGAGGAGGTAGCTTCGTGAAACCGTTGACCGTTGTCTACGTGGAGGCGGACGGAGTTCCGGTGCCCTCCTGGGTCGAACAGGACCTGCAGCAGGGCGGGGTGGACCTGCGGATTCAGCCCTGCACTTCCGAAGAGGAGTTGTTGGGGGCGGCGGCCGATGCCGATGTCGTCTGGCTCTACGGGAATCCGGTCATTACTGCCGAGCGCCTGAAAAAGCTGCCGCGCTGCGGCGCCATCCTGCGCACCGGCAGCGGTTTCGACAACGTTCCGGTGGAGGCGGCCACCCGGCAGGGCGTCATCGTGGTCCACACCCCCACCGCCGTCTTCGACGAAGTGGCCGACCATACCATCGGACTGCTCTTTGCCGTGATCCGCCGGATCGTGCCCCACGATCGTGCCCTGCGAGAGGGGCGCTGGGAACGCCGCGAGCACATTCATCGCTGGCATCTGCGGGGAAACACTCTTGGTCTGATCGGCTTCGGGCGCATCGCCCGCAGCGTGGCCCGCAAGATGCAGGGTTTCAAGCTGCGGATCCTGGCCTGCGATCCCTTGCTGCAACCGGAGGTGATCAGGGCCGAGGGCGTCCGTCCGGTCGAGATGGAAAGCCTGCTGTCCCAATCCGATTTCGTTTCCCTGCACACACCCCTGAGTTCGGGAACCCGTCACCTGATCGGTGAAACGCAGTTGCGGTCGATGAAGCCGGAGTCGGTGCTCATCAACACCTGCCGGGGACCGGTAGTCGACGAGCGGGCCCTGATCCGGGCGCTGCAGGAGGGGTGGATCGCGGCGGCGGGCCTGGACGTCTTCGAACCGGAACCCCTGGCTCCCACCAGTCCTCTGTTGGAAATGGAGAACGTGGTCCTCACCCCTCACGTGGCCGGCTGTTCCGACATCAGCAAGGACTCCTTCTGGCGCCTGTCGGTGGATACCCTGATTCGACTGGCGGAGGGGCGTTGGCCCGATGCCTGCGCCAATCCCGGCGTCACACCCAAGTGGAGTCTACGGCGGTAATTCTGCCCCTCGGTCTCAGCCTTCAGCGAGGAGCGGGTTGCCGCTCGCCGCTCGGGTGGATCGAAACGGTCGGCGAAGACTTCCAATCTCCCATGTTTGCAACCGCCTCAACGCAACCCGCCAACGTCTCCGAAGAGGTTGCCCTCAGTTGCCGGTCCCTGGTGAAACACTACGGCGAGGTGGTGGCCGTGGACGGCATTCACCTGGAAGTCAGGATGGGAGAGTGTTTCGGCCTGCTGGGACCCAACGGGGCCGGCAAGACCACCACCGTCGAGATCTTCGAGGGTCTCACCATTCCCGACGGCGGCAGGGTGGAGGTGCTGGGCCAGGGCTGGGGGGAAGGCAATGACCGCGCTCTGAGGGAACGTCTGGCGGTCCAGCTCCAGGAAACCCAGTTTGCCGATCGGTTGACGGTGGTGGAAACCATTGCGATGTTCCGCAGCCTGTACAAGCGGGGATGGGAGCCTGACGAAGTCATCCGACTGGTGGAGCTGGAGGAGAAGCGGGATGCCCGGGTGGGAAAGCTTTCGGGTGGGCAGAAGCAACGGCTGGCCATCGCCTGCGCGCTGGCGGCGGCTCCGGACGTGCTCTTCCTGGACGAACCTACTACCGGACTGGATCCTCAAGCCAAGCTGCAGCTCTGGGATCTGATCGAAACGTTTCGTTCCCGGGGTGGTACCATACTGCTGACCACCCACTACATGGAGGAGGCGTCCCGCCTGTGCGACCGGGTGGCCATCATGGATCATGGGAAGGTGATTGCGCTGGACACTCCCAACGCCCTGGTGGAATCGTTAGGAGCCGACGAGATCGTGGAATTCAGCCTGGAGGGTTTCGTCGCCGACGACCGGCTCTCCCGGCTGCCCGGCGTACGCGGGGTGCGGAGCCGCGACGGAAATTACCTGCTTACCGTCTCCAGCGTGGCTGAAGCCCTGCCGGCCCTGCTGGCTGAAGTGGAGATTCACCAGGCCAGGCTGGTGGGTTTGACCACCCACACGGCGACTCTGGAAGACGTCTTTGTGACCCTCACCGGGAGAAAGCTCCGAGATGCCTGATGTCATCGGCGCCAAGCCCCGCCCCTCGCTGGAGCAGTCCCCCCCGCCCACCGATGCGGTGAAGACCGGACCCTTGACCGGCGCCGCCCCCGGTCCCGAGGCGTCCGGCGCGGGCGGAGCACCGTCGCTTCCCGGGACCAGCCGTTACCGTTCGGTCAATCCGCTGCTGGAGCTCACGCTGGCCAGGATTCGGGAGTTCGTGAGGGAGCCCGAGGCCGTCTTCTGGGTCTTCGTCTTTCCCGTCCTGCTGGCCGTCGCCCTGGGAATCGCCTTTCGCGAAACGGGTCCGGCAACTGTACAGGTGGCCGTGGAAGCCGACGGGCGCCAGGGGCCGGGCTCGAGCTCCGGCCGGCTGATGGAATGGCTGGAAGGGCGTTCCGATATCGAGGCTGTCCTGCTGTCGCCGGAGGAGGCGGCGCGGGCGCTGCGCACGGGCAGGGTGGCGCTGGTGCTGCAGCCTTCTCCCTCGGCGGCCGCGGCGACCGGGAACCCCGAGACCGGAGAGACTGGCTCCCCCCCTCGGCCCCTTACCGATTTGGATTCGGAAGGCCTGGTTTACCGCTACGACCCGACTCGACCCGACAGCCGGGTTGCCCGGCTGGTCCTGGACGACGCCCTGCAGCGGGGCATGGGACGGGAAGATGTCGCCCGGGTCAGGGACGTAGCCGTGGCCCAGCCCGGGGCCCGCTACATCGATTTTCTGATTCCCGGGCTGGTGGGGTTGAACCTGATGGGCAGCGGCATGTGGGGCCTGGGTTTCGCGGTGGTGCAGGCACGCACCCGCAAGCTGCTGAAGCTGCTGGCGGCCACGCCCATGCGCCGGACCCACTTCCTGCTGTCCTTCATGCTGTCGCGCCTGATTTTCCTGGCGCTGGAGGTAGTGGCCGTGGTCAGCTTCGGTTGGTTGGCCTTCGGCGTTTCCGTTCATGGCTCGATCCTGGAACTGGGGGTCATTTCGCTGGTAGGGTCCATGTCTTTCGCGGGACTGGGACTGCTGGTGGCTGCCCGCACCCGGACCATCGAAGGGGTCTCGGGGTTGATGAACCTGGTGATGCTGCCCATGTGGCTGCTCTCGGGGACCTTTTTCGCCGCCACCCGCTTCCCCGAGTTCTGGCAACCGGTCATTCAGGTGCTGCCGCTGACCGCGCTCAACGACGCCTTGCGGGCCAACATCAATGAAGGACTTCCCCTCGCCGCCAGCTTGCCGGATGTGTTGGTGATGGCGGCCTGGGGAGGTGCCAGTTTCCTGCTGGCCCTGCGGTGGTTCCGCTGGCAGTAGGCGAGCCCGCATTTCTCACCAGGGGGCATGATCATGGCGCAGGATTTTTTTCTCCAGCGTGTGCTCGCGACCGAAGAGCGTAGCGGTTTCTACGGTCGAGGGAGCATGTGCGCGCTGGGGGAAAAAAGACAAGCCAGGGCATGCCCAGCACCGTCTGTTTGTATCGCGCCTTAAAGTAGGACTGATAACGCATTAAAAATAAATGGTTTCTTAAAATTTCGAGTGCAGCCTGGTGAGAAATGCGGGCTAGACTATTCACTTTTCACCTGGCCGCGCTGCCGTTCCATGTGACGGGTCCGCCGATACAAGGTGAAACAGGGGTGTTTCAGACACGACGGGGAGGTGAGGATGATGTTGCAACAGAGTCCGCAGCAAACGATTCGACTGACGGTCGCGCAAGCCTTGGTGAAGTACCTGCAGGTGCAGTTCAGCCGGCGCGACGGGCGGTCCCGCCGCCTGATCCCGGCCATGTTCGGCATCTTCGGCCACGGCAACGTGGCCGGTTTGGGGCAGGCGCTCTACGAATACGGGGCCGACCTCCCCTACTATCAGCCCTGCAACGAGCAGTCCATGGTGCACACGGCCGCCGGGTACGCCAAGGCCAACTACCGCCTGGCCACCATGGCCTGCACCTCCTCCATCGGGCCGGGGGCCACCAACATGCTGACGGGGGCGGCCACGGCCACCATCAATCGGCTGCCGGTCCTGCTGCTGCCCTCCGACTACTACGTGACCCGGCACCAGGGCCCGGTGCTGCAGGAGCTCGAGCACCCGGTATCGGCCGACGTGAGCGTGAACGACTGTTTTCGCCCGGTCAGCCGTTTCTTCGACCGGATCTCGAGGCCCGAGCAACTCCTGACGGCCCTGCCCGAGGCCATGCGGGTGCTGACCGATCCGGTCGAGACCGGAACGGTTACCCTCTCGCTGCCCCAGGACGTGCAGGCTCACGCCTACGACTACCCGGCGGCTTTTTTCGAAGAGAGGACCTGGCAGGTTGAGCGGCGCCTTCCCGACCCCGACCGGGTGCGGGAGGCGGTCGGCCTGTTGAAGCAGGCCAAGCGTCCCATGGTGATCGCCGGCGGCGGAGTCCACTACTCGGAAGCCTGCGAGGCGCTGCAGCGCTTTTCGGCAGAGCTGGGCATTCCCGTGGGAGAGACCTTTGCGGGCAAGGGCGCGCTGCGGGAGGCATCCGAGTTGGGCCTGGGCGGTTACGGGGTGACCGGGAATCCCTGCGCCGGCAAGGTGGCCGGCCAGGCCGACCTGCTCATTTGCGTGGGCACTCGGCTCACCGATTTCGCCACCGGGTCCCAATCCGCCTTTCAGAACCCGGAGGTGAAGTTCATCAGCCTGAACGTGGGGGCGCACGATGCCTACAAGCAGGGGTCGGTGCCGCTGTTGGCGGATGCGAGGGCCGGTCTGGAAGCCTTGACCGAGGCGGCCCTGGCTGCCGGGGTGAGGCCGCGGTCCGACTACCTCGGGGAAGTGGCCGGGTGGAAGCGGGAGTGGCGGAGCCGACTGGAAAACGAGGTCTATCAGCCGGTTGCCGGAGAAGCCATGAGCCAGGCCCAACTGGTGGGTATCCTCAACGAGGAGGCCCGTGAGGGGGATACCATCGTGGCCGCCGCCGGCAATCCCCCCGGCGATCTGCTGAAGCTGTGGGATGCCACCGGCGGGAAGAACTGCCACGTGGAATTCGGCTTTTCCTGCATGGGCTACGAGATCCCGGCCGGCCTGGGCGTGCGCATGGCCCAGCCGGAAGGGGAAGTGTACGTGTTTGTGGGCGACGGCACCTACCTGATGAATCCCATGGAGCTGATGACCGCCGTCCAGGAAGGGCTGAAGATCACCCTGGTCATCTCGGAGAACCACGGTTACCAGTGCATTCGCGGCCTGCAACTGGCTCGGGCCGGACACAGCTTCGGAAACGAGTTCCGGGCCCGCGACCGGGAGACCAATCGCCTGGATGCCGACTTCGTGCCCATCGACTTCGCTCACAACGCCCAGAGCCTGGGGGCCCACGCCATGCATGTCTACACCACCGAGGAGTTCCGGGAGGCCTTGCAGGAGGCCAGAAAGAAGGCGCAGCCCTGCGTCATCGTGGTGGATACCGAAAAGTACAGGACGCCTCCGGGCGCCGGCATCTGGTGGGATGTGGCCGCGGCCGAGGTGAGCGAAGATCCGGAAACCCGCAAGCGCCGGGAGGAGTACGAGAACGAAAGGGCGCGGCTGCAGCGCTTCTTTTATTGAAACGGTCAGGGAGGTCCGAAATCGCCATGGACGTCAAGATTGGCAGTGCCCCCGACAGTTGGGGCGTCTGGTTTCCCAGCGACGACAAGCAGATTCCCTGGCAACGCTGCCTGGACGAAATCGCCGAAGCGGGCTATGAGTGGACCGAGCTGGGGCCCTACGGCTATCTGCCCACCGATCGGGCCACTCTTCGAAACGAGCTGGCCAGGCGAGGCCTGCGGGCATCGGGCACCTTCGCCATGGGCCACCTGGAAGACGAGGCCGCCTGGCCGGGTCTGGAGAAGCAGGTGCTGGGCGCGGGGGAGTCTCTGGCCTATCTGGGAGCCGAATACCTCATTCTGATCGACGACACCTATACCAATCTCTGGACGGGCGAGTCCACCGCTCCCGGCAAGCTGGACGATGAGGCCTGGAAGCACCTGGTCGACCGGATCCATTACGTGGTGGACCTGGTCAGGGACCGGTTCGGCCTGCAGGTGGTCTTTCATCCTCACGCCGAAACCCACGTGGAGTACGAGGACCAGATCGAACGGCTGCTGAGCCAGACCGATCCCGAGCGAGTGGTGCTCTGCCTGGACACCGGCCATCATGCCTACCGCGGAGGCGATCCGATCGCCTTTCTTCGTCGCCACCACCGGCGGATTCCCTATCTCCACCTCAAGAGCGTCCGGCCCGACCTGCAGAGGAAAGTGGCAGAGGAGAACATCCCTTTTGCTCACGCGGTGGGCATGGACCTGTTCTGCGAGCCGTCCCAGGGAGTGGTGGATTTCCCGGCCCTGTGCCGGGTGCTGCAGGAAATCGACTACAACGGCTATGCCATCGTCGAGCAGGACATGTATCCGGCCCCCTTCGACAAGCCCCTGCCCATCGCCAGGCGAACCCGGGAGTATCTGAGGGACATCGGGATCGGATAATCGGGCGCCGTTGACAGTGAGGTTCTATTCTTGGTTGCTCAGCTCAACCTGGGCCTGGTCGGTGCAGGCCGCATCGGGCGAATCCACGCCCACAACCTGACCCGCAGCATCCCGGAAGCCCACCTGTCGGTGGTGGTGGACATTTCCCGGGAGGCCGCCAAGCGCTGCGCCGCCGATTTCGGGATTCTCTCATTCGCCGAGGAAGAGGCGCGCATCATGGAGGACCCCTCCATCGACGCGGTCCTCATCTGCTCCAGCACGCCCACCCATCCCGAGTTGATCCGCCAGGCGGCCTATGCGGACAAGCACATCTTCTGCGAAAAGCCGCTGGCCCTGGATCTGCAGGAGATCGACGATGCCCTGCAGGCCGTTCGGGACTACGAAGTGAAGCTGCAGGTCGGATTCAACCGGCGCTTCGACCCCAGCTTTCGCCAGGCGCGGGAGGCCGTGGCCGCCGGCAGTATCGGAACGCCCCACTTGGTCCGCGTCACCAGCCGGGATCCCGAACCTCCGCCTGCCGAGTACGTCGAGGCCTCGGGAGGCATCTTCCTGGACATGACCATCCACGACTTCGATATTGCCGGATACCTGGCCGGCGACGAGATCCAGGAGCTCTACGCTACCGGAAGCACCCTGATAGACCCGGCCATCGGCCAGGCCGGCGACCTGGACACGGCCCTGGTGATGCTGCGCTTCGCCCAGGGCGCCCTGGGCGCCATCGACAACAGCCGCCGGGCCGTTTACGGCTACGACCAGCGGGTGGAGGTGTTCGGCTCGGAAGGGCAGGTGGTGGTGGGGAACCGCACCTCCCATCAAGCCGTTTACAGCAACAGCCAGGGAGTTCACGGGCCACTCCCCCTCTATTTTTTCCTGGAACGCTACCAGGAGTCCTACCTTGCCGAGATGAAGGCGTTTGTCGGATCGGTGATCGAGGACTCCCCGCCGCCGGTCACCGGACGGGACGGGAGGCGGGCGGTAGAACTGGGGTTGGCGGCCTGGAGGTCCTATCGGGAAAACCGTCCGGTGGACGTCGGCAGCCCCGGATGAACTCGGTGGCGGCCGGCCTCATGAACCAGGCCCGGCCAGTTCGCACAAATCAATGGGGGTACTCCTTTGCAGAAGAATACAACCAAAGCCAAGTTGAAAGCCGGTGAGACCGTCTTCGGGGCCTTCGTTCGTTATCCCGACGCGGGACTGATTGAATTCCTGGGATACCAGGGGTGGGACTTCCTGGTCTTCGACGCAGAGCACGGAACGGTGGAGCCACGGGACTGCGAGAACATGACCCGGGCCGCGGAGCTGCGGGGGGTGACGCCCATCGTTCGGGTCACCACCAATCAGCAGCCCATCATCCTGCGATTTCTGGACACCGGAGCCCAGGGACTGCTGGTCCCCTGGGTTCAGACGGCGGCCGAGGCCGAGGCCGCCGTACGCTCGGTAAAATATCAACCCCTCGGGATCCGCGGCCTGGCGGGAGTGCGGGCCGCCGATTACGGACAGACCCAGTCCCTGGGGGAGTACACGGAACAGGCCAACGCCGAAACCCTGGTGGTGCTGCAGATCGAGACGGCCCGGGCGGTGGACCACCTGCCCGAAATCCTGAAGGTGGGCGGGATCGACGTGGTCTTCATCGGGCCTTCCGATCTGTCCCAGTCGCTGGGCCTTCCGGGTCAGGCCCAACACCCCGAAGTCCAGGCGGCCATGCAGCGCATCGCCGATGCCGTGGCTCCTACCGATGTGGCCCTGGGGCTCATGGTGCGCAACCTGGAGACGGCCCGGCAGTGGCGGCAAAAGGGAGCTCGCTTCATCGCCATCTCCCTGGAGTCGGTGCTCGGCCCGGCGGTCCAGAACTACCTCCGGCAGGCCAAGGAGTGAGGGCCTCATTTCCTAGGATCGGTGTCCCGCTTGGAGTATGATTCAGGAAACTCAACCGACAACACCAGGAGGGTGGCATGACCAAGCCCACGACTTTCCGACTCTGCGCCCTGGCCGTTTGCGCCTTGGCCCTTGTGGCGGCCCAGAACAGGACCCGGACCGAGACGGTCCTCTATGAAACCGCCACTCGGTTCGTGAACTCGCTCTCGGACGAGCAGCGGGCCAAGGTGGTCTACGACTTCAGCCACGAGACCCGGACGGTGTGGCACTTCTTCCCGGACAGCGCATTCGCCAGGGAGTACGGCTACGCCCGAAAAGGGGTGAACTACAAGGGCATGGCTCCGGAACAGCGCCGCCTGGCAGATGCTTTGCTGGCAGCCGGACTGAGCCAGGCGGGCTTCGCCAAGGTGATGGCGGTCCAGACCCTGGAGGAGATCCTTCGGGTGCTGGAGAAGGACACCACCGGAAACCGGGACATCGACAAGTACTATTTCAGTGTTTTCGGCAAGCCGTCGCTGGAGGGAACCTGGGGCTTCCGGGTGGAGGGGCACCACATCTCCCTGAACTTCACCTTCAAGGAGGGCCGCCTGGTTTCGGCCAGCCCCACCTTCCTGGGAGCCAACCCCCACCGGGTGCTGGCGGGGCGCTACCAGGGGATGAGGGCCTTGGCCAAGGAGGAAGACATGGCACGCGCCCTGCTTCGGTCCCTGGACGCCAGGCAGCTCGGCAAGGCGGTGGTGGCCGAGACGGCCTACCCCGATGTTCTCACCAAGGCGGACTCGCGAGCCAGGCTGGAGGGCCAGCCCTCAGGGTTGCCGGCCTCCGACATGACCGTCGCTCAGCGGGACCAATTGATGGCCCTGATCGGCGAATACGCCAACATCCTTCCGGACGAGGTGGCCGAGAGGAGGATGCAAAAGGCCCGCAAGACCCCTCCCGACCAGCTCTTCTTCGCCTGGGCCGGTTCGGTCAAGCCGGGAGCCGGCGACTACTACCGGGTGCAGGCCCCCTCCTTTCTGATCGAATACGACAATACCCAGAACAACAACAACCACAGCCACTCCGTCTGGAGAGACTTCGACGGCGACTTCGGCCGGGACGTTCTGGCCCGGCACTACCGGCTCCACCACCCCCTGCAGCTAGCCGGCGGCCGGTAGGCGGCGGCTGGTAGCGGGGTGTCAGGCTTCTGCTTGAAAGAGTAAACCGGTCGCGACTGCTTTCCCGATCCTGTCGCTCCGTCCCGGCCCCTCTGAAGCGCAACCGCGCCAGGGCTCTCTTTGGCGTCGATTCCCGGCACAGGGGACCCTTCTTACACTCACCGGGACCATTCCAACGGAGCTGTAGGGGCGCTTTCTCCGTGAAGACAGGCTCCGGGAGAAATTGTCGGTTGAAATCTACTACGTTCCTGGCTGGAGGTCGCGGAGCGTCAGCGGGAGGTTGCAGGCAGGCAGCAGACCCGTTGGCGTGAACTGCAGTGGCAAGGCCAAGGAGGCCCACAGCACAGTAACGGGTCGAATCAGGTGGCGGAGAGGGCCGAGGCAGTGCCGGGCATAGCATGCGGGCGGGACGCCCGCGCTCCCGGGGGGCGCCTCTTCCCAACACTCTTGCTCCTCAAGGGGGCACGCGCCGGCTTGCCGGGCCGCAGCCGGTGCCGATACGACAGAGCCGTCATGCTTGGTGTCCCTTCGTGGATTTCTTTTCCCTTCCGCGGCCTTTCGCGGATGACCCTCGAAGATTGAGACAAGGGACGCTCTCCGGTATACTTTCGCCAGATTCGTGTTCCATCGAGGCGAGGGCATGGCTTTCCGGCGAAGGGTTGCGGGGTATTGCGGTTGTGTGGTTTTGGCCCTTCTGCTGTCGGGAGTCCTGCACGCCGGATCCGGGGCCGCCGAGCTTGAGCCCACCGATCCTGAAGTCATCCACATCTTTCCTCTGGGAGGGCAGCCGGGGAGCAGTGTGGAGATCGAGATCCAGGGTCGGAACCTGGAGGGGGCCCGCGCCCTCTGGGCGGACACCGACGCCATCCAGGGTCGGGTGGTGCGGGTGGAACCGGGCTCGGCCCGGATGAAAGAGGGGAGGAAGGTCAAGGAGATCCCGGGGCAAAAGGTGGTGGCGGCCGTTGAGATCGACCCGGGAGCCCAACCTGGCCCCCACGCCTTGAGGCTGGTTTCGGCCAAGGGCGTCTCCAACGAGATGATCTTCTGGGTGGTTCCCATGCCCACTCTTAAGGAGACGGCCGACGAGCATGGGACTGCGAAGGAAGCTCAGGCCATCGCCGTTCCCTCGGCCCTGAGCGGCCGGATTGCCGAGGAGGGCCAGGCCGACTTCTATCGCTTTCAGGCCCATCCGGGCCAGGAACTGGCGTTCGAGGTGGTGGAAGGCGTGCAGCGCCTGTGGGGGGACCTCAGGCGGGCTCCGGGATTCTCCCTGGAACTCTCGGGCTCCGGCGAGAGCTGGTTCGACGGCGAGCGCCGGGTCAAGCTGGGAACCGCCAACACGGCCGTCTTCCACAAGAATATCTCGGCCTACAAGCCCCGGCTGATCCACCGCTTCGCAAAGGGCGGTTGGTACACCCTGGAAGTCAAGGGGGAACCGGGGGCCTCCTACCAGCTCCAGATCGGCGCTCCCACCGACTTTCCCCCGCTGGTCCGGTCCCACGGCCTCGACAAGCTGGCCGCGGACCAGTGGCGGGAGCGAGGTTTCGGCCGCAGCCTGAAGCCGGACCGCCTGGCCCGGCTCCAGGCCCGATCGGGAGGTTCGGCGCGCCAGGCTTCCCTGGCCGTGATGGAAAAGCAACTGAGGGACCTGATGGGTCTGAGCGGCGAGCAGAAGCCGTCCGGGCCTGCCGCTGACCGCTTGGCAGCGATCATTCAGGAGCAGGAGCCCAACGACGACGCCCCGCGGGCCCTCCCGGTTGCCATTCCCTCCATCATCGAGGGCAGCATCGATTCGCCGGCGGACGCGGACCACTTCCGTTTCGAATTGGAGGACGGGCAGGACCTGGCTTTCGAGATCGAAACCCCCGAGCGTCACTACCCCTACTTCAATCCCCGCATCGAGGTCTTCGACCAGGCGGGCAGGGAACTGGTCGACAACATTTACAAGCGGCAGGCCTCCCAGAACATGTGGTTCTGGAAGACGGCTGAATCCAAGGCCGTCTTCAGCTTTCCCGAGAGCGGCTCCTACCTGATCCGGGTCCGGGACGTTACCCGCCGCAAGGGCGGGGCCGGGTTCCGCTACCGTCTCATGGTGCGTCCCCAGGTGCCGCACGTGGGAGACGTCGAGGTAGCCGAAGTCCTGAATATCCTGGGCCGGGAAATGCTCGACTGGATGATCGAGCTGGACCGGGTGAATCTCTATCCCGGCGAGGCCAAGAAGGTGAACGTCATCGTCAGCCGGGAGGAAGGGTTTGCCGGAGACCTGGCGGTCTCGGTGGACAATCTCCCCGAGGGGGTCGAAGTACTGCCGGGAGCGGATATGGGGCCGGAGCTGGGACTGCCCCAGGACCAGGGGCGCAAGGAGGTTTTTGCCGGGGAAGACCAGGTGGTCACCCTGCTGCTGGCGGTGCGTCCGGACGCGCCTCCTACCCCCGAGCCCCGATGGCTCCGGTTCCATCTGAGGCCGGTCAACCCCGGCCGGCTGAACCGCTATCGCAAGATGACCGGCGAGGATCCCTTCCGGCCTATCTGGGAGGGACAGATGGGACCATCGATCCCCGTGGCCCGGATTCCGATGATGGTGCTCCACCCCTCGGGAGGCGCACCGGCCGTCAGCCAGGTGATTCCCGCCGGGAACTGAAGGACCGAGTGGACAGGATGAGGACAGGGAACAGAAGTCCGGGATGGGTCGGGGGAGCTTTTCTCGCGCCCGATCTCTGCATCATGGGCTTGTTGATCGGGCTGCTGGGTTGGCCGGCGCCGCTCCGGTCCGCCGGCCCGAAGACAACCGGTGGGCCGCCCTCCGGCGGCCGCCTGCTTTCCGTCAGGCTCCTGCCTGAAGAGGTGCGGCTCCGGGGCAAGGACGCCGCCCAGCAGCTCCTGGTCATCGGAACCTATGCCGACGGGCTGGAGCGGGACCTGACCGAGACCAGCCGGTTCTCCATCGCCGACCCCGAATTGGCCGAGATCGATGCCCGGGGCAGGGTAAAGGCCCGATCCGACGGCCGGACGCTGCTGACCGTTCGCTCCTCGGGTCGGGATCTCCAGGCGATCGTGCAGGTGCGGGATTCAACCGTGAGCCGCCCCCTCCGTTTCGATCCCGACATCGCCAGGATTCTCACCCGGCGGGGCTGCAACAGCACCGAATGTCACGGCAGCGTCACCGGCCAGGGCGGGTTCAAGCTCTCCAAGAACGCCACCGCTCCCCGGGAAGATTACCGCTGGATCGTGGAGGGCGGCACCTTCCACGTCCTCACGGCCGAGACCGGCGAGAAGGCGTCCCGGGTCAACTTGGAAGATCCCGGCCAGAGCCTGCTGCTGCTGAAAGCCAGCCTGGCCGTGCCCCACGGGGGCGGCCAGCGGCTCGAGCAGGACTCGCGGGACTACCGGCGCATCCGGGACTGGATCGGCGGGGGCGCAGTCTACGGCCCTGAGAACGGCGCTCGATCCGCGTCCCTGGAACGGGTGGCGGTCGCGCCCGGGCAGGTGGTGATGCGGAAGGGAGGGGAGCGGCAACTGCTGGTGACCGCCCATTGGGCCGACGGCGGCCGGGAGGATATCACCCGCCAGGTGCGCTACATTTCCAACAACCCCGAAGTGGTTTCGGTGGGACCCGACGGTCGGCTGACGGGGCGGCAAGTGGGCGAGACCGCCATCCAGGTGCTGGCCGGCGGGCAGAGCGCCAGCGCCACCGTGGGCGTGATCGAGGAGCCGGTGGCGGCCTACCCCGAGGTTCCACGCCACAACTTCATTGACGAGCATGTCTTCGCCAAGGCCCGCAAGTTTCACCTGGTTCCTTCGGCGCTCTCCTCCGACGCCGAGTACCTGCGGCGCCTCTGTCTGGACCTGACCGGCAGGCTGCCGCCCGTTCATCGGGTGCGCCAGTTCCTGGCCGACCCGGACCCGCAAAAGCGCAGCCGTCTCATCGACCTGCTGCTCCGGTCGCCGGAGTTCGTGGATCACTGGTCCTGGCGCTTCTACGACTTCCTTCGCGTGATCAGCCCGGTCTACAAGGACTGGGTTCGGCGGGCCATTGCCGAGAACAAGCCTTACGATCAGTTCGCCCGGGAACGGGTGGCCGCCCAGGGTTATGACGGTCCCTCCCGCCACTACGAGGACATGGGGGGCACGGCCGTGCCTCTGCCGCAGAATGCCATGGGCGAACAGGTCCGGGTCTTTCTGGGCCGCCGCATGGACTGCGCCCAGTGCCACGACCACCCCTACGAGACCTGGAGCCAGGACCAGTTCTGGGGACTGACCGCCTTCTTCGGGAGGTTGAGCAACCTCCATCCGGGATTTCCCCAGGTGGATTTCGTGATCATGGACGATCCCGAGGGCTACGGGACCTTCGGCAAGGGATCCGAGGTCATTCACCCCCGCACCAAGCAGGAGGTGCAGCCCAGGTTCCTGGACGGGAGTCCCCTGCCCCGGGACCGGCGGGACGACTGGCGGCTGGCGCTGGCCGAGTGGATGACCTCTCCCGATAACCCCTACTTTGCCCCGGCCATGGCCAACCGCATGTGGGGCTATTTCTTCGGCAGGGGGATCGTGGAACCGGTGGACGACTTTCGCTCCAACAACCTGGCCACCCATCCCCGGCTGCTGGAAGCCCTGGCCCGGCACTTTGTCAGGAGCGGGTACGACCTGCGTTCGCTCATTCGCCTCATGGTGGAGTCCAGGACCTACCAGCTTTCGGGGGATCCCAACTCCACCAACCGCTACGACCGGGTCAACTATTCCAGGGCGCTTCCGCGCCCCCTGGACAGCGAGGTGCTCTTGAGGGCCATCTCCCACGTGAGCGGGGTGAAGGGAGAGGACGGAAACTTCTTCAACGTCTACGGGAAGCCCGACCTGAGCTCCATTCCCGAACGCGACATGAAGCCCAGCCTGCTGCAGGCCCTGCACCAGTTGGCGGGTCCGACCTTTACGGCCAAGCTTTCCCGCGAGGGGGGACGGGTGGACAGCCTGCTGCAGCGTCAGGCCTCCGACGAGGCCATCATTGAAGAGCTGTATCTGGCGGCCCTGTGCCGTTTCGCGACCGAAACCGAGCAGGCCTCGCTGAAGGCCATGATCCGGAAACGGGAATCACGGCAAGAGGCAGTGGAGGATCTGCTGTGGGCCCTGGTAAACTCGGAGCAGTTCCTGAACAACCAGTGATCCGACAAGGAGAGTTCCGGTCATGATTCGATGGGGGTGCGACAGTTTCTGCGAGAGTCCGGCACGCCGGCACTTTCTGCGGGTGGGGTCCCTGAGCCTGGTGGGGATCCACCTGGGCCAGTATCTCCAAGTGAAGGGCCTGATGGCCGCTTCCGGCGCCACGGCTCCACCGGCCAAGGCCCGGGCCTGCATCCTGCTCCTGCTGGAAGGCGGGCCCAGCCAGGTGGACACCTGGGACCCGAAACCCAGCAGCGGTTTCCGGCCCATCTCCACCAACGTGCCCGGGATCCAAATTTCCGAGATTCTGCCTCGAATGGCCCGCCACATGGACAAGTTGTCCATCATTCGCTCCATGACCCACGAGGAAGTGGACCATCCCCTGGGGCGGGAGTACATCACCAGCGGACACCGTCCGGCCCCGGCCATGGAGTTTGCCAGCGTAGGGTCCATCATTGCCAGGGAGCTGGGGCCTCGCAACGACATTCCTCCCTACGTGCTGGGCGCGCCCCACCTGACGCAGAGCTATTACGGAGCCTCTTCCCTGGGAGCCGCCTACAACCCGCTGGTGGTCCCCGATCCCAGCAAGAAGGACTTCAAGCTCAAGGACCTCACCCTGCCCAAGTCCATCACCGAGAAGCGGATCGAGGATCGCCGCGGTTTTTTGCAAGTGGTGGACGACCTCTACCGCCGCAAGGAAGTCCTGGTGGAAGCGGCCGCGCGCGAGACCTTTCGGGACAAGGCCATGGAGATGATCCTGTCTCCGGCCATGAAGAAGGCCTTCGATCTCTCCCGGGAGTCGGAGACGACCAAGGACGCCTACGGCCGCTACGGATTCGGACAGAGCGCCCTGCTGGCCCGGCGCCTGGTGGAAGCAGGCTCCCGCTTCGTCACCGCGGCCGGCTACAACCTGGACAGCGGCTGGGATACCCACGGCCGGGGTTCGGGGGGAGAAAACGACAAGAAGCTGCGGGCCCTGCTGTGCCCCACCCTGGATCAGACCCTCACGGCTCTGCTGGTCGACCTGGATCAGCGCGGACTGCTGGAGTCCACCATCGTCATGGCCATGGGCGAGTTCGGACGCACCCCTGAGATCAACCCCATCAACGGCCGCGACCACTGGCCCTTCTGCTTTTCCATGGTCCTGGGCGGAGGGGGATTGCAGGGAGGGCAGGTCATTGGAACGAGCGACGAGAGGGGCGGGTACGTGGCCGAGCGTCCCATCTCGGTGGGAGACGTCTTCGCCACCATCTACAAGGCCATGGGCATCGACTGGACCAGGGAATACATGACCCCGGTGGGCCGGCCCATCAAGATCGCCAACTCCTTCGACGACACCACCGGCCGGCCGATCGAGGAGCTGATCTGACGAGGGCGTAGCTCAGGCCTGCAAGCCGGGAATAACGAGACCCGCGAAGGGATCCGAAAAGACAAAAAGAGTCATCCACGAAGGACCACGAAGGGCCACCAAGGGGCTGGAGGAGACTCAAAGGGGGTCTGCCAAGGGTCGGGAAGAGGGTCCAAGGGCATTAAGGAAACCCGTGAAGTGGCACTACGGACCACCAATGGATACGAAGGGAACGATTTAGGAGGAAAATCATGGCTCGAATACGTCATCTGGCGCTGCGCTGCCGCGACATGGAGGAGTCCCGCCGCTTCTATGAAAGTGTCTTCGGTTGGGAATTCATCGGCTACCGCCCCAGCCGGCTGGGCATGGACCTGACTGACGGGGTGACCAACATCACCCTGATCCAACAGCCCGCCGACTGCGATCGACCCCGCATCGAGGAGGGCAACGAGTATATGCACATCGGCGTCATGGTGGAGGACCTGGAGGCCGCCTGGAACCGCTGCCGCCAATGGGGCGCCGAGGCCTCCAAGACCGTCAAGGAGCGCATCGACCTGGACCGCCGCCGGCTGCCCGATCGCGCCTTCAAGATCGAAGACCCCGACGGCAACGTGGTGGACGTGACCGCCGACAAGGGCGAATGGCGGGGAGTCAAGCTGTAGTGTCCTGCCTCAGAGCTACAAGCGGGGAAAAAGAAATCCAAGAAGAACCACGAATGAACACGAATAGACTGATTGCTGAGCCGTTTGCAGAATCCGCCAGTAAGCCGGATTTGTTTCCGGGAAGGGTTGTGTCCCCCCGGGAGCGCGGGCGTCCCGCCCGCACAGGGGCTTGGCGCAGCCAAGCCGGTCTGCTCTGCCTTCAATTCAGCGGAAAGGGGGATGACTCCCCCTTCCGCCTTGGGGAAGAGCCCGCCGCAACGGCAGGTCGGGCACGCAGTCGGAGGCAGTGGCGGTGGATCGCACCCGGTTTGCGGCAAAACGGTGCGGGCGGGACGCCCGCGCTCCCGGGGGGATAGCCAGGTGACAACCAAGCCGGATGCTTCAGCAGCGGGACTGCCGGGTCCTGCTCCACAGCCGCTGTCCGCGGGAGGCCGCTACCTGATCGTGGTGACGGCCTTTCTGGGGTGGATGTTCGCCGGAGTGCAGATGTCCGTCACCTCCCTGGCCATGCGACCGGCGGCCATCGACCTGCTTCAGTCGACCAACGAGGCCCTGGTCGGAAAGTGGTTCGCCTGGTACGTGTGCGCCTTTCTGTTCGGCGCCGCCGCGGGGGGCTGGCTCTTTGGCCGTCTGGGAGACCGCTTCGGCCGCGTCAGGGCCATGGGCTGGAGCATTCTGTGTCTCTCCATTTTTTCCGGCCTGGCCTGGTGGGCTCAGAGTCCCTTCGAGTTGCTGGTCATTCGATTTGTGACCTGCCTGGGCATCGGGGGCATGTGGCCCAATGGCGTGGCCATCGTCTCGGAGGCCTGGTCCGATCTCTCCCGGCCGATCCTGGCGGGCATCATGGGGACGGCAGCCAACGTGGGCTTGCTCCTGATGGCCATGACCGCTACGGGAGTCGACATCACCCCGGACACTTGGCGCTGGGTCATGGTGGTGGGAGCAGCCCCCGTCGTTTTGGGTCTGTTCGTTCTGGCCGCGGTTCCGGAGTCGCCCCGCTGGTTGGCGCAACGAAACGCTCCCCGACCCGCCGGAGCAAAGAAATCCAAAGCTACCGCCGAGGTCTTCCGGCCGCCTTTGCGAAGGTTGACCCTGATCGGGATCGCCTTGGGGACGGTTCCTCTGCTGGGGGGATGGGGTGCCTCCAACTGGATGATTCCCTGGGCCGGCGCGGCCGCCGAGGACCCTAGTCTGCCGGCCTGGGTTCAGACTTCCCGATCGCTGACAGGGATGATCGGAAGCCTGTTGGGGGGCGTCATCGCCAGCCTGGTGGGCCGCCGCCGCACCTATTTCCTGATGAGTCTGGGAGCGCTGTTTTCCAGTCAGTACATGTTCTGGCTGCTCACTCCCACCCATGACACCTTCCTGATTTGGGCCTCGGCCCTGGGATTTTTCTCCGGTGTCTATTTCGGGTGGCTGCCGCTGTTCCTTCCGGAGCTTTTTCCCACCGCGGCTCGCTCGACGGGGTCCGGTGTCAGCTTCAATTTCGGTCGTATCCTCACGGCGGTAGCCGTGTTGTTGGCCGGATGGTTGATCGCTCACTTCGACGGGGACTACGCCCGCATCGGAAGGGTGACCAGTTTCATCTACGCGGTCGGAATCATCGTGATCTTCTTTGCGCCCGAAAGCTCCGACCACAGGCTGAGGGACTGAGCGGCGGGGTGTGAGGAACGGTAGAGGCCAAGAGGGCGCGGCTGGCCAGCGCCAACGGAGATACAGGCAAATGAAAACGATCACTCGTCGCAGGATCCTGTCCTACTCCCTGGGCGGATCGGCCGCTCTGGGGGTGATGGGCACTCTGGCAATCCGGTCCGGCTCCGCCTCGCCCAACCGGAAGGTGAACGTGGCCGTCATCGGCATGAACGGCATGGGCCACTTTCACGTCAGGACCCTGGCCAATCGGACCGATGCCCACATTGTGACCCTCTGCGACGTGGACCCGGCGGTGCTGCAGAAGGCAACGGAAACGGTCAGGAATGCGACCGGCCATACGCCCAAGCTGGAGGGCGACTTCCGCCAGGTCCTGGCAGACCCCTCGATCGAGGCGGTCGTCATCGCCACTCCCCACCACTGGCACGCCCCCATGGCGCTGCGGGCCATGAAGGCCGGCAAGGACGTCTACGTCGAAAAAGCCGCCAGCCACGTCTTCCGGGAGGGCCGGCTGCTGGTGGAGGCGGAGCGCAAGTACGGCCGAATCTTTCAGCACGGGACCCAGATGCGCGCCAGCCCGCTGCTGGCCCGCGCCGGCGAGATCCTGGCCGCGGGGACGCTGGGCGAGATCAAGACGACCAAGGCCTGGAACGTGCAGCGGCAGATCGAACGCCCGGTGGTGCCGGATGGCCCGGTTCCCGAGGGAGTCGATTACGACAGGTGGCTGGGTCCGGCCCCCCGCCGCCCCTTCAACCCCAATCGGTTTCATCGCAACTGGAGACTGTTCCGCGATTACAGCAACGGGGACATCGGCGACGACGGGGCCCACGATCTGGACCTGGCCCGCTGGGCGCTGGGCGTCGACACTCACCCCGAGCGCATCACCGCCCACGGAAGCCGCATAGACCTGGCCGGAGCGCGGGAATATCCGGACAACATGATGGTGGCCTACCAGTATGGGGAAGGCAAGGTGCTCCTCTATGAAGAGCGCCTCTGGACGCCTTACGGGCTCCATGGGTATGACAGCGGCAACACCTTCTACGGGACCGAGGGGTACATGGTGCTCTCGCGGCGAGGGTATTTTCAGGTCTACATGGGCAAGAAAGAGCACAAGGGAGAGGGCATGAAGGAAGGAAGCCTGGCCGAGACCGGTCGTCAGAACATGGCCCAGTTTCTCCAGTGCGTGCGCGACCGCAAGCGGCCCACCGCTCCCGCCGAGGAAGCCCACCTTTCCTGCGCCCTGATCCATCTGGGGGAGATCGCCTTCCGGCTCTCCCAGGTGCTGCAATTCGATCCGAAGAGCGAGCGCTTCACCGACAATGCCCGGGCCGACGCCATGTTGACCAAGACCTACCGGGAACCCTGGACCGTGGAAGGCCTGTAGCCGCCGGGAGCCCCCACTGCAAGGAGAGACGAGATGAAACGACGAGAATTCCTGACCACCATCGAGCGCGCCGGCCTGGGAGTGGCCGCCGGCGCTCTAATGACCGCGGGAGCCGGCCGGGCTCGGGCCGGCGCGGCACCGGGTGGGCCCACCGTATCGCCTGGAAAAACCAAAACCGGGCATCGCTTCCGCCTGGCCATGTACACCCCGGAGTTGAGGCTGCCCTTTGACGAGGAGATGGCCCAGGCCAAGGAGGTCGGCGTGGACTACGTTTGGTTCAACCGCCTGCTCAACGAGACCCCCGTGGCTGAAATGAGCGACGCGGCCGCCGACCGCATGGCCCAGCGGGTGGAGCGGCACGGCCTCGAGATCTTTCTGCTCAACGCCGGCAATCCCTTCAAGCACGTTCACCTGACCGACCTGGATCTCAAGACCATGTCGGATCACCAGGGGTTCAAAAAGGACTTCAAGCACCTGGTTCGCTCCATGCAGATCGCCTCCCGCATCGGCGTGGGCGCCGTGGGCGCCTTCACCTTCGCCTGGCCGGGCGAGTACTCCAGCGGCAAGCCCACCTGGCCCATGCGCTGGCTCACCCGGGGTGGCGTCATCGCCGAGGTGGACATGGAGAAGCTGGTAAAGGCCTTCACCCTGGTGGCGGAGGAGGCCGAGCGCTACCAGGTGGACGTGGCCCTCTCCATGATGCCCTGGAACTACACCAACACCACCGGCAATTTCCGCAGCCTGGTGGAACGGGTGGGCTCCCGCCGCCTCACGGTGATGTGGGGGCCGGCCGACTGCTGGAACTGCGGCGAGTGGGACGTGGCCACCGCCGGCTTCGGCAACATCCGGCCCTATCTCCATGGGCTTCACCTCAAGGACCTGCACGTGCTCGACGGCCGCAAGCTCAAGTTCGAGTACCGGCCGCTGGGCGACGGCGACGTGGACTACCTCACCATTCTGCGCGGCATGCGAGACCACGGCTGCGACGTCTTCCTTTCCCTGGCCACCCACTTCCGCCCCCCCAGCGGTTCCCGCAAAGAGGCCATGCAGATCAACTACCGCAACCTGCAGGAAATGATCCGCAAGGTGGAAGCGGAGGCGTGAGGACGTTGCTGCAGCTCAAGCTGGAGGTGCCAACCACCGCCGGATAGAGGCATGGGCAGAGTTGCATCAGGAAGAATTATTGGCAGATTGGGAACGGCTACAATCGGGTCAGGTACTAGTGAAAATCGACCCCCTTCGATAAATGAGATCGACATGAGCCATCCTATTTATCGCGTGATTTCTTTTGAAATACAGGGGCCTTACACGCTTCGAGTTTGTTTCGACGATGGAACGGACCGGGTAATTGATTTCCAAGCTCTTCTAGAGGGCGAATTATTTGGTCCACTTCGTGACGCCTCAGTGTTCAGTCAGGTTCGAATTGACCCTGAAGTCCATACCTTGGTATGGCCGAACGGGGCTGATTGGGACCCGGCGACTTTGCATGACTGGCCTGAACATCTCCCTGAACTTCAGAAAATGGCCAAGCTCTGGTCCCTTGCGGGCGTGGAGACGAAAAACTGACTGTATTGAGGAGCGTTTGCAGGCCCGTCACACCGCCTTCAGCATCAAGGATATGAACATTCCGGGCTGGCGGCTACACCTGCTTAAAGGCGACAAGGTGGGACGGTGGGCTATCCAAGTGAGTGGCAATTGGCGAATCGTATTCGAGTTTGTAGACGGTGACGCCTACGTTGTGAACTACGAGGATAATCACTCTCTTCCTCTCCCTGGCCACCCATTTTCGCCCTCCAGCAGTTCTCGTGTAGAGGCCATGTAGATCAACTGCATCAACCTTGCAGGACATGATTCGCAAGGAGGAAGCGGAGGATTGAGTAGCTGGCTATTTGACGGTGAGGGCCGTCACCTTTGGATATGCAATGGTTGCCTGTTATGATTTTCCCCGTTGGAAAGGGGCATCATCGATGGGCAGCTTTACAATGAGTTTGCTACGAGTGTGGCGAGATAGAAATGAAGATCGAAAACCTTAAAGTGCAGGGTTTTAGATCACTCTCCGATGTGGAGTGGGAACCCGGAGACTTGAACATACTCATCGGCCCCAACGCCAGCGGTAAGTCAAATGTCCTCCGTATCCTTGAGATGATTGCTAATTCGGCTCGCGGCAAACTTGGAGACTACGTGCAAAGCGAGGGCGGCATGCAGCCACTCGTCTGGGACGGAAGGTCTGATGCAATTACAGTAAGGGTGAAGACTTCTCCGATCGAACAGCATCGCGACCCGGTTGCCGATCGCCTGACCTACGAACTGAGTCTTGCCCACCTCAAAGGAACAAGTACCTATCGAATTCAGCAGGAGTTGCTGGGGAAATTTCATCTGGTTGAAATTGGCCGAAAGCAACAGCCATTCAAGTTCCTTGAGCGCGAACTCATGCGCGCCGTGGTCTACGACCAGCAGGATCAACGCCTGGAGGCGCCCGATGAATCCTTCGCTGAGGATGAGACCCTCTTGTCTGTAGCAGCGGGACCATTCACGGCCAACAGAATCGTTTCCAACTATCGAAGCAGACTCGCAGAATGGAGCATCTATCAGGACCTTAATACAAATCGGGACGCGCCTATTCGGCAGGCAGCCGTATCCCGATGGGCCCAGCAGGTAGAGCCCAACGGGCAGAATCTCGTACCGGTCCTGCACACTCTCTACTCCGGTAATCGAGATTTCGAACGGGAAGTGGACTCGGCCATGAAAGCGGCTTTCGGACACGAGTTTGAAAAGCTCGTTTTTCCACCGGCAGCCGATCAGCGGGTTCAATTAAGGGTTCGATGGAAATCTCTACGACGGGAGCAATCGGCGGCGGACCTCTCGGATGGAACTTTGAGATTCCTCTTTTTGATTGCAGTACTGGCGTCTCCCGATCCGCCTTCGCTGGTAGCCATTGACGAGCCTGAAACGGGGCTGCATCCGTCGATGTTTCCTATCGTTGCCGAATATGCCTCCCAAGCTGCATCGCGCACCCAGCTCATTCTGACGACGCACTCGCCGGCGTTGCTCGACGCCTTTGGTGATCATGCACCGACCACGACCGTCGTTGGATGGGGCGACGGTTGCACGGCCCTCTCTATCCTGTCCGGCGACGAACTTGACTACTGGTTGAACGAGTACACGTTAGGCGAGATGTACCGCTCTGGCCATCTCGAGACTATCAAATGAGGTTTGTCGTCTTTGTTGAAGGCCACCTTGAGCGGATAGCCCTTCCTCGTTTTCTGGGCGGTTGGCTGAATTCAGCAACAACGCAACGTGTGGGCATCAACGTAATTCGGTTCCAAGGGGGCGGCGAGTTCAAAAACAAACTTGCATCGGCCGTGCGCAGACACTTGAACGGGCCGTCAAATTCGGATCTCATCGCAGTTGTCGGAATCCTTGACTTGTATGGGGTCAACTACTACCCCAATCATGTTTCCGCTGTTCAAGAGCGCTACGATTGGTTGTGTCAGCACTTCGAGAACGAAGTCGATTGCGCAAAGTTCCACATGTTTTGTGCAGTCCACGAGTTCGAAGCTTGGATTTTGAGCCAGCCTGAGAATTTGCCGGCCACGGTGAGGAGGGCTCTCCCAGGCAGAGTTCAAAATCCGGAGAGTGTCAACTTCGACAACCCGCCGTCAAAGATGCTCCAACGGCTCTACCGGGAAAAGTTGAGGCGGGACTACAAGAAAATCGTGGATGGATCGAACCTGTTCTCCCGATTGGACCCTACAGTTGCACGGGAGAAGTGTCCCTATCTGAAAACAATGATGGACAAGCTACTATCGCTGGCCCAGGCAGCCGGCTGCTAGGATGGCGCCCTCGTTGCAGCAAGCTGCGGGTTTTTGCTGGAGGAAAAATCGTCGTGACAACTCTCACCCGCAGGACCTTCTTGTCCCGGTCGGCACGCGCGGCCGCTCTGGCCCCGGTGTTGGCGGCCCGTCGGGCCTGGTCCGCCAACGACCGGCTGGGGATGGCCGTCATCGGACTGCGGGGGATCGGTAACAGTCATCTGAAGCGTATCCTGGCGCGTCCCGATACGGACTGCCTGGCGGTCTGCGACGTGGACGCGGAGTTTCAAGAGCGCGCCGCCGCCACCGTCATGCAGGCCACCGGGCGCAAGCCCCGGGTGGTGAGCGATTTTCGCCTTCTGCTGGATGACGACGCCATCGATGCCATGGTGATCGCCACACCCCACCACTGGCACGCTCCCATAGCCGTGCGGGCGCTACGGGCCGGCAAGGACCTCTACCTGGAGAAGCCGGCCAGCCACGTGTTCCGGGAGGGGCGAGTGCTGGCCGATACCGCCAGGAAACATGGCCGCATCGTGCAGCACGGCACCCAGATGCGGTCAAGCCCGGTGACGGCCAGGGCGGGAGAGCTGTTGCGGGCGGGGGTGATCGGGGAAGTCAAGATGTCGAAGGCCTGGAACCTGCAGCGCCACAAGCATCGCACTCCGGTTCCGGACGGTCCGGTCCCGCCGGGGGTGGACTACGACATGTGGCTGGGTCCGGCCCCCAAGCGGCCCTTCAACCCCAATCGTTTCCACAGCTACTGGCAGTGGTACCGCGACTACGGCAACGGCGACATCGGGAACGACGGCAGCCACGACCTGGACATGGCTCACTTCGGGCTGAACCCCAGGGGCCTTCCCATCAGGATTACTGCCCACGGCAGCCGCATCGATCTGAAAGGGGTGCGGGAGTACCCCGACAACATGATGGTGGCCTATCAGTATCCGGACGACAAGGTGCTGCTCTACGAGGACCGCGGCTGGACGCCTTACGGAGGCTTCGGCTTCGACAGCGGCAACGCCTTCTACGGCACCGAGGGCTTCATGATCTTCTCCCGGCGCGGCTACTTTCAGGTCTACCTGGGCAAGAAGGAGGAAAAGGGGCCGGGCATGCGGGGCGGTATCGGCAAGGAAGAGCATTTCGCCAATTTCCTGGACTGCGTGCGTTCGCGCAAGCAGCCCAACGCTCCCATCGAACTGGCCCACCTCTCCTGCGCCCTCAGCCACCTGGGCGAGGTCGCCTACCGGACCCAGCGGGTGCTCCACTTCGACCCGGAAACCGAAACCGTTCGCGATGACCCCGAGGCCAACGCGCTGCTGACCAAGGAGTACCGAGAGCCCTGGTCGGTGTGAGGATGGGGTTGTCCGAGACATAAGACAAGGCTCCACTTGCGACTATGGCCTTCATGAGAGAGATTAACGCCATGGATGCCAGGAACCGCTTCGGCGAATTGCTGGATGTCGTGCAGAGCACGCCTGTGCGGGTGACCCAGAAAGGCTGTTCGGTCGGCGTAATGATGTCGATGCAACACTATGAACGACTTCTCGGCGTTGCCTGGGAGCGTCTGACAGTGACCATGAATGCCCTGGGCGCAGAAGCGTCCGGCAAGGGCTTGACAGCAACCGAGCTCGAAGCGCTTCTGGCCGATGAAAGCTGAGCGCGTTGTTTTCGATTCGAATCACTATTGGCAAGAATCTGATTGCTCCAGATTCAGGCAGGCAATGAGTAAGGTGACGCTGAGGTGCCGTGATGAAGTTGCTGATCTATCCCGCGGTTGAATCCGAGCGGCTCGGCAAGATTGTGGAGGCGGCTCGGCCCATGTCGGTGGTTAACACTGCCGATGAGGAAGCGGCACTGCGGGAGATCGCCGAAGCCGATGCCTTTTTCGGGAAGCTCACGCCCCGGCTGCTGGCGGCGGCGGGGCGGCTGCGCTGGGTGCAGTCTCCCACCGCCAGCCTGGAGCACTACATGTTCCCGGCGTTGGTGGAACACCCCTGCAGGCTCACCAATATGCGCGGGATCTATGCCGACGTCATTGCTGACCACGTCTTCGGCTACATCCTCTGCTTCGCCCGCAATTTCCCCTTGTACCTCCGGCAGCAGCTCCGCTCTCACTGGGAAGCGGCGGGCGGGGAGGCCGAACGCTCGGGTTTTGTCCTGGGACCCTCGAGGGTCAGCGGCATGGACCGCGCCCACCGGCACCTTCCGGATTCAAACCTGGGGATCGTCGGTCTGGGGAGCATCGGCTCCGAAATCGCCCGGCGGGGCCTGGCCTTCGGGATGAGGGTACTGGCCGTGGACCCCAAGCAAGAGCAGGCTCCCGAGGGGGTGGAGGCCCTGTGGAGGCCGGACCGACTCCCCGACCTGCTCTCCGCCAGCGATTTCGTGGTAGTCGCGGCCCCGCACACACCCGAGACCGAGAAGCTGTTCCGCCGGCCGCTCTTTCAGCAGATGAAGCCGGAAGCCTACTTCATCAACATCGGCCGTGGGATGATCGTGGACCTGGCCGACCTGACCGAGGCGCTGCAGGCGGGCGAGATCGCTGGGGCCGGACTGGACGTCTACGAGATCGAGCCCCTTCCCCCCGACCATCCGCTCTGGAAGATGGACAACGTGATCCTCACGCCGCACGTGGCCGCCGCTACGCCCAGAATCGCCGAACGCCACCTGGGAGTTTTGCTGGACAACGTGCGCCGTTTCGCGGAAGGCAGGCCGCTACGCAACCTGGTGGACAAGGCGAAGTGGTATTAGGCGCCGAGAGCAGGGATCCCTTGAGAAGCCGTGACTGGCTGGTGTTGTTTTGGAGAGGCACTACGGTCCGGGACCTGGCTCTTGATTCGCCGCGTATGCGGCTACGGCAGTGCGGGATCAGACGACCCCGGGCTCCCGCCCGGGGCTACCCTGAGCCGCAGCTACGCTGCTCTATAGAGATAGCCTGCAGGGGACGTTTCCTTGGGTAACCACCTCAACCGCAGCTTCGTAGCTCTCCCCAAACCGACGACACTGCAGGGGGACAGGATTATTTGAATTATTGGATTGCCGGGTACCAGCCCGGGGTTCCAAGAGAGCCGCGAAGGCGGCGGCAGCAATTTCCCCAGTATTTGAATTATCTTATGCCGAACGAAAAACCGAACATTCGAAGTCCGGCTCGCCGTGCACGGCTGTTTCGAATTGGCCGCGACCAGGCTGTTCGAATCCCGAGAGAGTTTGAACTCAGCGCGGACGAAGTATTGATAAGCAGGGAAGGCGACCGTCTGGTTGTCGTTCCCGTCCAATACCGTCCGTCGCTTGCCGAGGTCTTGTCCCGTTTGAGGCCCTTGGACGAGGATTTCCCGAATATCCCGGACCCGGCTACCAGGCCCCAGGATCTCCTCTGACGTGCCCCACCTTCAATCAGCCCTTCTCACTCCATCCAGGGTTGCAGGAAGCTCGCGCTGCGGCGGGCGGCTTCGGACACCGACATGATGCCCGCGAAGGCCTGGTGAACGGTGACGTAGCCCCGGTAGCCGACCTCCTGCAGGCCCTGGAAGACCTCGTCAAAATCGATTCCTCCCGATTCCCACAGCCCGATGTGGTCCAGGCGGACCGGGCCCCGGTTCCAGGTGCGGACCGCGCCCTCTCCCTCGGGATTGAGGCGGTGGTTCTGGACGTAGACGTTGAAGAGGTGCGGACCCAGCCTCTTGATGGTCTCCCGGCCGTAGTCTTCTCCCGCGATCATCCAGTTGGCGGGTTCGTAGATGATCCCGAAGTTGGGGCGGTCCACCTTCTCCAGCACCTGGAGGGAGCCTTCTACCGTCTCGAAGAGGCTGGCGCAGTGGGACTGGTGGGCTAGGCGGATGCCCCGCTCGGCGGCGGTGTCGGAGGCCCTCTGAGCCCAGGGAATGTCTTCCTCCTTCTTCATGCAGATCCGGATCAGGTCGGCCCCGAAGGTTTCCGCCAGGTCCAGGAAGGGCGCGATGTTGCGAAGACCGGAGGGCCCCAGTTCGTCGTTGCGGGGCACGGCGAAGTCTCCGGTGACCATGGAGACGGTGAGGCCGGCCTCCCCGATCTGCCGGCTCATGCGGCTCACCTGTTCGGGCGGGGAATGGATGCCTGCCTGGGAGGCCCGCATGCAAAGGGCCCGATACCCGTGGTTTCGGGCCAGGTCAATGAGTTGAGCCAGGTTCAGCGAGGCTTCCTCCTTGTTGGAAAAGCTCTCCGCAACCCGGGCCGATAGCGATAGTTTCATACGAGTCTCCTTGCCATCCGCCTGCCCGGCTGGTTTCTTACCGCCGCCCCCCTGGGGGGCGCAGCTCCAGCCCGCGCTCAGCAGCATGAAGTGGAATGAAGTCCGGAGAAAATCCCGGCGGTCGGGCGGCCGGCCATGCATGGTTGCCTCCTGAGTCCCTGCCTGTCTGCTGTCTCAATCACCGCAACGGGGTTGTGTCGAGAGGCAGTGCAGAGTAATATTCGCGCCAGCGTTGCCAGCCGTCAAGCCCGACCTGAAGGACACCCATGCCCCCCATGACGGGATCCCGCTATTTCGCCGAGGCCATGCAGGCCTATGAGGTCACCCACGTCTTTCTGGTCCCCACCATCCTGACACCCGCCCTGGCGGAAATGGAAGACCTCAATATCGTGCGGGTCACGGCCCACAGCGAGAAGGCGGCCGTCTACATGGCCGACGGCTACGCTCGAATCTCGGGCAGGCCGGGGGTGGCTATGGCCCAGACCATCGGTGCGGCCAACCTGGCGGCAGGCCTGCGGGATCCCTACCTGGCCTGTGCCCCCGTCATTGCCATCAACGGCGGCAAGCTTCCCGAGAGCAAGCACCGCGGCGTCTACCAGGAAGTGGATGACTTTCCCCTGTTCGAGCCCTTGAGCAAGTTCAACGCCCAGGTGGATCTGCCCCAGCGACTGCCCGACCTGCTCCGCCAGGCTTTTCGGGAAGCCACCACCGGATGTCCGGCTCCGGTTCACCTGGAGATCGCCGGCAACTTCGGTCAGGCGATCGAGGGGGAGGCCGATCTGGACCCGGTCTTCGAGCCCCGATTCGCTCGATTTCCAGCCATCCGCCCACGTCCCGAACCCGACAGCCTGCAGCGGGCGGCCGAACTGTTGAACCAAAGCTGCCGTCCGGTCATGGTTGCCGGAGGAGGGGTCACCCTTTCAGGGGCGCAAGCCGAAGTGAGGCAGTTGGCGGAAAGGCTCTCCATCCCGGTGGCGACCTCTCTGAACGCCAAGGGGACCCTTCCGGAAAACCACTCCCTGTCGATCGGGGTGGCGGGTTCCTACTCCCGCGCCTGCGCCAACCGGCTGGTGGCCGAGGCCGACCTGGTCTTTTTCATCGGCAGCCGCACCGGGGGGCAGGTCACCAACAGTTGGCGCATCCCGCCCAAGGGGACTCCGGTCCTTCAACTGGACATCGAGCCCGGGGAGCTGGGCCGCAACTACCCCAACCTCTGCAGCTTGTGGGGAGACGCCAAGGTGGGGCTGCAGGAGTTGAACGCCGTCCTGGACTCCCGGCCGCCCGACTCCGGGTGGCTCTCGCGGGTGGAGCAGGTGGTGGCCGAATGGCGGTCGGAGGTAGCTCCCCTGCGGTCGTCGCCGGCCGTGCCCATGCGCCCGGAGCGCCTCTGCCAGGAAATCCAGTCGGCCTTGCCGCCCAACGCGGTCCTGGTGTCGGATACCGGCCACTCGGGGATCTGGTCGGGGACCCATATCGAGCTGCACCACCCCGGGCAGAGCTACATCCGGGCTGCCGGATCCCTGGGCTGGGGCCTGCCGGCGGCCATCGGGGCAAAGTGCGCCGCTCCCAATCGGCCGGTGGTCTGCTTTACCGGCGACGGCGGCTTCTACTACCACCTGTCGGAGTTGGAGACGGCCCTCCGCTACGGCATCCATCCGGTGATCGTGGTGAACGACAACCGTTCCCTCAATCAGGAGACCGAGATATTCGCCAGCGCCTACGGGGGCGTGCAGCGCCGGGGGTTGGAGATGTGGCAGTTCCGGGACCTGAACATCGCCGCCATGGCCGAGTCGCTGGGCTGCCGGGGCATCCGGGTGGAGCAGCCCGAGGGGGTCGTTCCCGCCCTGGAGGAGGCCCTGCGGGCCGACCGTCCGGTGGTGCTGGATGCGGTCACCGACATGGAGGCGCTGGCTCCCGATCCCTGGGGGTAAGGAAAACCAAACGTTGTCCACTATCAGAAACATCGCGGTGCTGGGGCTGGGAACCATGGGGCACGGCATCGCCCAGGCCTTTGCCGTGGGAGGCTGCCGGGTCAGCGGCTACGACCGGTCGGCCGAGGTGCGAGGGGAGGCAGCTAGCCGGATCGAGCACAACCTGCGGACGGCTGCCCAAGCCGGTTTCGGCGATGAGGCGGCCATTGCACCGGCCCTGGCCCGCTTCCGGGTCTGTGAAACCGAGGCCCAAGCGGTTCAGGGTTCCGAGTTCGTGGTGGAGGCGGTTACAGAGGACCTGGAAGTCAAGCGCAGGCTTTTCGCCCGGATCGAGTCCCAGGTTGAGGCGGAAACCATCCTGGCCAGCAACACCTCCAGTTTTCCCATCTCCGGGCTTGCCGGGGATCTGAGCCGTCCCCGGCGGGCCCTGATCACCCACTGGTTCAACCCGCCCCACATCGTGCCGTTGGTGGAGGTGGTGCCGGGAGAAAAGACCGGGACCGAGGCCGTCGAGGCAACCCTGGCCCTGCTGCGACAGGTTGGAAAATCGCCGGTGCAACTGAAGAAGGAAGTTCCGGGCTTTCTGGTCAACCGCATCCAGATCGCCATGCTGCGGGAGATTCTGGACCTGCTGGACCGGGGGGTGGCCGATCCCGAGGAGATCGATCGGGCGGTGAAGAGCACCATCGGTTTTCGCCTGGCGGCTATCGGCCCGCTGGAGGTCATCGACTTCGCGGGTCTGGACGTCACGGCCAGCGTGTTCGAGAACCTGGTGGTGGACGTCCGATCCGACCGGCAGCTTCCGGCGGCGCTGGAGCAGGCGGTCCGGTCGGGCCGTTTCGGAGTGAAGAGCGGAGAGGGGATCTACCGCTATACCCCGGAGACGGTGCAGGCGAAGGTGTCGGAGCGAGACCGCCGCTTTCTGGCGCTTTTGCGGTTGTTCCACCGTGGAGCAGAGCCCCGGACATAGAAGCATTGAGGAGGGGGGCACCCCTGGCGGCGCCGAGCGCTGGGATGGGCAGCCCCGGGATGGCGCGCCCCGGCGCAGAGCGGGTCCGGGGCTTCCGAAAGCAACCAACGAGCGAACCATGAAGATTCGAGAGGGAACACGGGTGCTGGTGACGGCCGGAGCCTCCGGGATCGGCCGCAGGATGGCGGCTGCCTTCCTGAGAGAGGGGGCCGGGGTGCATGTCTGCGATGTTGCCGGGGACCGAGGCGCGGATCTGCTCCAGGAGCTTCCGGGGGTGGGCTTCACCCGGGCCGACGTGGCCGTTCCCGCCGACGTGGAGCGACTCTTTGCCGAGTTGGCGGCTCACTTGGGCGGGCTGGACGTGCTGATCAACAACGCCGGCATCGCCGGACCCACCGCGCCGGTGGAGCAGGTGAGCCCGGAGGACTGGAGCCGGACCCTGGACGTCAACATCACCGGCCAGTTCCTTTGCGCCCGCTTGGCGGTGCCCCTTCTGAAGCAGTCGGGAGGCGGTTCGATCATCAACCTCTCTTCAGTGGCCGGACGGCTGGGGTATCCGATGCGAACCCCCTATGCCGCTTCCAAGTGGGCCGTGGTGGGTTTTACCCAGAGCCTGGCCATGGAGCTGGGTCCCCACCGGATCCGGGTGAACGCCCTGCTGCCCGGAATGGTGGATGGGAACCGCATCCGCTCCGTCATCGCCGCCAAGGCGGCGGCCATGCAAAAACCCTATGAGGAACTGGAGGCGGAACACCTGCGCCAGGTCTCGCTTCGCAGAATGGTGAACCCCGACGAGATCGCCAACATGGCCCTCTTTCTCTGTTCGGAGGCGGGAGCCGCCATCACGGGCCAGGCCCTGAGCGTCTGCGGAAACGTGGAGCGAATGATCTGATCACGCTCAATCGTTTGAAGGAGCACGCTTTTCCCTTGAACAACCGAACTTCTGATTCCGATTCCCTGCACTGGGTCCTTTTCGGACTGCTGCTGGCGCTGTGCCTGGTGGTGGGAGTGGCTCTCTTCTGGGAGGAGCCAGCCGACAGCCAGGGATACGGGCACGGGGAGCTGAGGACCATGCGGCAAGGGGGGACCGGGGAGCGGCATGCTCAGGTCCTGTGGCTGGGCGCGGCTTTCGGAGTTCTGCAACTGCTGCTCTTCGTGGCCTGCCTGGGCTTCGGCCTGCGGGGCGCCAGGGGTTCTTCCCGGGAAAAGAGAAGAGCCCTCCTGCTGGGCGGCCTCCTCTACCTGGCTGTCTTCACGGTCCTGATCCTCGCTTACCAGGGCTACGTGAAAGATCCCGCCCGGCTGCTGGTGTCGCTGCCGCCGCCCACGGCCGTCATGCTGTGGGTCCTGTGGCCGTTCCCCCTCTATTTCGTGCTGGTATACAGCTTGAGGTTCGAGGACTGGGTGTTCCGCAAGGAAGACAGCCGCCGCTTCCGCGAGCTGGTCGATAACGGCCCTGCGGGGAGCGCTACCCAAACCGGCCGCGATTCGCCCGAGGAGAATGGCTGATGGACACGGACCGGGGCATCACCATCCTGTTCTCGGTGGTGTTCTACATGGGAATCTGCATCGTGGTGGGGCTGTGGGCGCTTCGGCGGACCCGGTCCAGCGCGGATTTCTTCATGGCCGGCCGGAACCTGGGGGTCATCGTCACCGGTTTCGCCGTCTTTTCCAGCATCATGAGCGGCTTCGGCTTCGTGGGCGGGCCGGGGCTGGTCTACCACATGGGAATGAGCTCCCTGTGGATGGTGATCAGCGCCCCCATGGGTACCTGCATCTCCTTCTACCTGCTGGGGAAACGCATCCGCCTGCTGGCCGAGTTGAAAGAGTCGGTGTCGCTGCCGGACGTGGTGGCCGCCCGCTACAAGAGCCGGCTTACCCGCCTGCTGACCTCCCTCGCCATCCTGCTGGGCGTGATGGGCTACCTGGGGACCCAGATTCTGGCCATGGCCACCGTCCTGCAGGACATCATCGCCAACACTCCCATCGGCCGGCTGAGCCTGGAAGCCTGCGTGACCGTGTCGTTTGCCGTCCTGGTCTTTTACTGCGTCACCGGCGGCATCATCGCCTCGGTCTATACCGACGTGATTCAAGGCTTCATCATGGTGATCGCGGCCCTGCTGGTGCTGGTGGCGGCCACCACAGCCGTACCGGACGGCTTCGCCGGCATGTCGCTGACCATCGGGGCCGACGACCCCGAAGCCATGAGCCCTTGGGGATCGGTGGGAATGCTGGGATGCCTCTCCTGGTATTTCCTCTTTACCCTGGGGGCTTCGGGCCAGCCTCACGTGATCACCAAGCTGATGATGAGCAAGCGGGTGGAGGATGTGCGGCGCACACTGCCCATCTCGGTGGTGGGGTACTCGCTGACCGCGCTCCTCTGGCTGGCCATCGGCCTGGCCATGAGAACCCTGGTGCTGTCGGGCAGCCATCCCGAACTGCCCGGGATCGATGCCGCGGCGCCGCAATTCCTGCAGGCCTATACCCATCCGCTGCTGGCCGGGCTGGTCTTCGCGGCCCTGTTCGCCGCCATCATGTCCACCGCCGACGGTTTCCTCAACATCGGCTCGGCCGCCATCGTCCACGACATTCCCCAATCCCTGCGGGGCCGGTCGCTGAAGAACGAACTGCTGTGGGCCCGAACGGCCACGGTGGTCATTGCCCTGGCGGCATCCCTGATTGCCATCTACTCCGGCGACCTGGTGGCCATCCTGGGAGCCTTTGGCTGGGGCACCTTTGCGGCGGCCCTGGTCCCGGTGGTGACCATCGGCTTCAACTGGAAGCGGGCCACCGCCCTGGCGGCCAACACGGCCATGATCTCCAGCCTGGTCATCAATCTGGGGGTCAAGCTGCTGAAGGTCCAGATCCCCTTCCGCATCGACGCCGGAGCCATCGCCCTGCTGGTCTCCCTCACCCTCTTCTTCGGCATCTCCCTCCTCTCCAAGCCGCAGAAGCTGGACCCCGAGGTGGACCGGGTCATGGACCTGTAGGCAGGTTCAGGCGATGATCTCCTGGAGCACCCGGCCGCCGATGTCGGTGAGGCGGCGGAAGCGCCCGCCATGGAGGTAGGTCAGGCGCATGTCGTCCAGCCCCAGCAGATTCAGGATGGTGGCGTGGACGTCGCGCAGGGGGATCTGCTCTTCCAGGGCCTTGACGCCGAACTCGTCGGTGGCTCCGGCGGTGGCGCCTCCCTTGACATTTCCTCCGGCCATCCACATGACCAGGGCGAACTGGTTGTGGTCGCGGCCGGGAGTCTTGGACTCGAGGTCGTTGAGGAAGGGAGTGCGGCCCATTTCCGAGGCCCAGACCACCAGGGTCTCCTCCAGCAGTCCCCGCTGCTTGAGGTCCTGCAGCAGCCCCGCCACCGGCAGGTCGACCTCGGCGGCGTGGTTCCGCATGCGTCCCTCGACATTGGTGTGATCGTCCCAACTGTGCTTGTTGATCTCCACGCCGTGAACCAGCAGCGTGTAGCGCACTCCGCGTTCCACCATCCGCCTGGCCAGCAGGCACTGGCGGCCGAACCCCTCGGTGACCGGATTGTCCAGTCCGTAGAGACGACGGGTGTGGGCCGACTCCTCCGACAGGTCCACCGCTTCCGGGGCGGCGGCCTGCATGCGGTAGGCCAGCTCGTAGGCGCTGATCCTGGCTTCCAGTTCGGAAGCTCCGGGGCGTTGGTCCAGGTGCCGGGAATTGAGGAAGTGGAGCAGGTCGAACTCCCGCCGCTGCTGGCCGCGGTCCACTCCGCCGGGGAGGTCCAGGTGCAGAATGGGGGTGCCGCTGGAGCGCAGCACGGTGCCCTGGTAGGCGGCGGGCAGATAGCCGCTCCCCCAGACGGCGGCGCCGTTCACCGGGGCGCCCCTGGGGTCTTGAATCACCATGTAGCCGGGCAGGTTCCGGTTGGGGCTGCCCAGTCCATAGGTGACCCAGGAACCCACCGAAGCGCTGCCCTGGAACTGGGACCCGGTGGTGACGTGCATGGTGGCGGGGCCGTGGTTGTTGTTCTCGACTTCGATCCCGTAGACGAAGGCCAGGTCGTCGGCGCATTGGCCGATGCGGGGAAAGAGGCTGGAGATGGCGCGGCCCGACTGGCCGTAGCGCTTGAATTCAAAGGCGCTGGGAATGACCCGGTGAGGCTTGTTGAGATAGCCCTGGATCTCTCCGGAAAGACCGCTCAAGGGGGGCAGCTTCTGCCCGGCCAGTTTCTGCAGGGCCGGCTTGTAGTCGAAGCTGTCCACGTGGCTGACCCCTCCCGCCATGAACATGAAGATGCAGTGCTTGGCCTTGCGTCCGGAGTGGGGCAGGGGAAGGCCGGCCGGTGCAGAGGTTCCTGCAGGCAGCTCGTCCGCCAGCATGCCGGCCAGGGCCAGGGCGCCGATGCCGTTGCAGGATCGGCAGAGAAAATCCCGCCGGGACAGGGCCTGCAGCGGCAGCCTGGCGGTGCGGTTCCGGTGGTCCTTAGTCATGGTCCAACTCCTTCTAATCGATATACACAAACTCGTTGCTGTTCAGCAGCACCCGGCAGAGGGCCGTCAACCCGTCGCCGGACGGGCTCTCCTCCAGCAGTCGCCTTGCCTGCGCGGTCTCCTCGGGCCCGGGACTCCGGCCCAGGGCAATTTGAAAGGCCTGACGGATCCGGGAGGCAGGGCCGGCGCCGCCCTCGCGCTTGACGCGCTCGGCGAAGTGGCGCGCCTCTTCGTTGACGAACTCCCCGTCGTACATGGTCAAGGCCTGGAGGACCGAGACCGAGGTCTCCCGCCGGGCGCAGGAGGCATTGGGAACCGGCGCGTCGAAGGTTTCCATCAGCGGCATGCTCAGAGACCGCCGCTGAAAGATGTAAACGCTTCGCTTGCGGCCCCTCGGGCCGGCCATGGTCTCCCAGGTGTTGGTGCCCTGGACCTTCTGGGCGTCGTCAAGCCCCCGGGGCAGGGGAGGAAAGACGGGAGGTCCTCCCCGGTCGCCGTTGAGCCTGCCGCTGGCCGTCAAGATACTGTCCCGGACGGCTTCTCCCTCCAATCGTTTCCGCCGAAATCGCCACAGGGTTCGATTCTGCGGGTCGATCCGGGCGGCGTCGGGATCGGAGTGAAGCGAAGACTGGCGGTAGGCGCCTGAAGTCACCAGGAGTCGATGCATGGCCTTGAGACTCCAGTTCTGCTTCACCAGCTCGTGCGCCAGCCAGTCGAGCAGGCGGGGATGGGTCGGGGCCGCCCCGTTCTTGCCGAAATCGCTGGGCGTGTCCACCATGCCCCGGCCGAAGTGCCAGTGCCAGAGGCGATTCACCATCACCCGGGCCGTCAGGGGATTCTCGGGACTGGCGATCCACTTTGCCAGTGCCAGTCGACGGCCCCTGGTCGGGTAGCGCCCGAAGGGATCCAGGTCGACCCGGGCCGGTTGGGAGTGGCCCTCGATGGCGCTGGGGAATCCCGGTTCCACCGGTTCTCCCTTGCGGTTCCAATGGCCCCTCTCCAGGACGTAGGTGGTGGAGACGTTGGGGCCGTAGGGCGGACCGTCGGCGTTTCTCAAGGACATGGCCAGCGGCTTGCGCCGCTCGATGGCGTTCTTGAGCCGAAGTACACGGTGCCTGAAGTCGGTGAACTGCCGGTGTTCTTCCATGGAAAACTTCCGGTAGCCCTGGTCGTCCCGGATGGCTTTCTTCAGGTCCTTGAAAGTGGGCGGTTCGGGCTCCGGGGAGGCCAGGCGGTCTCGGGCGGCTTCCATCCTGTAGGCTTTCAGTCGCTCCAGCAGCGGTTCGTAAAAGAGCGCGAAAGACTTTTCGGTGGTTTGCAACTGTTGTTCCAATGCGGCCCGCTCCCGGTCCCATCGCTCCTTGCGGGCCGGATCGACGAAACTGGCGGGTTGCGGCCCTCCCAGTTGCTGGATGTCTCCGGGGCGCGGGGGGTCGATCTGCACCGTTGCGAAAAAGGCCTTGAGCCGGTAGAAGTCCCTGGTGGGCAGCAGGTCGTACTTGTGGTCGTGACACTGGGCGCAGCCCACCGTCAGCCCCAGAAAGACGGAGCCGACGGTGGAGGTCATTTCGCTGAGCAGGACGTGCCGGTCCTCTTCGCCGCGGGGCTCGGTGAAGGGAGCCAGGCGCAGAAAGGTCAGGGCCACTACCGATTCAGGGTCCGGAGGCGGCAGCGCTCCGGCCGACATCATCTCGAAGAACTCGTCCCCGGCCAACTGTTCCTTCACGAACCGGTCGTAGGGCTTGTCGGCATTGAAGGCATCGATGACGTAATCCCGGTAACGCCAGGTGTGGTAGTACTCCGGATCGCCTTCGTAGCCGTTGGTGTCGGAGTAACGGGCCAGGTCCAGCCAGTGGCGCCCCCAGCGCTCCCCGTAGCGTGGATCGGCCAGCAGACGGTCCACCAGGGTTTCATAGGCGTTGGGGGAGGGATCATCGGCAAAGGCCTTCACCTCGGCCGGCTCGGGCGGCACCCCCAACAGGTCGAAGAACAACCTGCGGATCAGGGTCCCGCGGGAGGCGGGGGGCGCGGGTGAGAGTCCCTCTTCCTTCAGGCGCTTCAAAATAAAGGGATCGATGCCGTTCCGGATCCAGGGCGAGTCCTGTACTTGGGGGGGCGGTCCTGCAGCGGGTTTGACGTAGGCCCAGTAAGGCTCCGCGGGCGAGTCCGTCCGGGGAGTAGCGGAGAGCCCGCTGATCCACTGCTCGATGAGCTGAATGCGGTCTTCGGAAAAGGCCCGGCCCAGCGGCATCCGGGGCTCTATCTGGCCGCGCAGCACCTTCAGCAAGGGACTCTGCTCGGGAGCCCCCGGCATGACGGCGGCCCCGTGGCGGGCGCCTCCCGCCAGAACCGAGTCCAGGCTTTCCACCGAAAAGCCGCTGGTTCGGGTGTGGCGGTCGTGGCAGGGGAGGCAGTTCTCCTGCAGGACAGGCAGCACCTGGTCCTGGAAGTCCACGGAGGCTGGGGCCGGAAGCCCGGCCAACAGGAGCAGGGTTGCGCCCAGACAGGCCATCGGCAACTTTCTGGAGGCTGTCCGAAACGATCCGGAATGTGGCGATGGCCGGTCCATCCACGCACCCCGCGGCCTCCCCCGCCTCGAACGGCGAGTCAAGGCTGCCCATTGAAGGATGCAACAAAATATACAAGAGCCCCGGATCAATGTCACTCCCTTTGAGGCCCGCTCGCCGCGGCTCTTCATCCGATGGCCACCAGCGTCAGGCCGATGAGGAAAATCAGCAGGCCCACGGCCTTGGGGAGGGGAAGCGGCTCCTTGAGCCAGAAGATTCCGAGCAAGGCGCCCAGCGGAATGCTGACCTGGCGGAAGGCCACCACGTAGCTGACGTTGTGGCTCCAGGTCATGGCGGCCAGGATGAGCAGGTAGCCCAGGTTGATGCCCAGTCCCAGGGGAATGTAGATGCGGGAGCGCCGGCGAATCAGCTCCAGGAAGGAAGCCCGCTCCGGCCCTCGGGACAGCACCACCGCCGCCTGCAGACCGCTGGAGGAGAGGGCCCACAGGGCGGCGTAGACCAGGCTGGCCTCCAGGTTGGAAAGCGTTCCCGACCGCCCCGAGACCAGCAGACGCAAGGCCTGCTCGTCGGCGATGGAGTAGGCGGTGGTGGCCAGGGCCGCCAGCAGGGCTGCCAGGAAGACGCGGCTGAGGTAGTGGCTGCCTTTGAGGTCGGCCATGTGCCTCATGGGCAGGAGAATGCAGCCCGCCAGCACCAGTGCGATGCCTGCCAGGCAGGCGGGGCTGATCTCCGAGCCTCGTCCCAGCAGGAACATGACCGCCACGATGAACAGCGGGGAGGATCGGGAGAGCGGATAGGCCAGGGAGAGATCCCCGGAGTTGTAGGCGGCGGCCAGGCTTCGGTAATAGATGACGGTGGCGCACCCGCTTACCGCCAGCAGCGGCCACAATTCCGCTAGAATCGCGGGAATTTTCGGGATATGGTAGGCCAGCCCCGGCAGCAGGCAGAGGCAACCCACCAGGTTGGCGGCCAGAAAGAGGGCGCCGCTGGGCTGGCTTCGCTTGCCGAGGGTGTTCCATCCCACGTGAATGACCGCGGAGATGAGGATCAGCAGCAGGGCGATGGGTTGCATGGAGTCGGTCGGCGGGCCGGGTCGGTCGGGATCGTGCCCGGATGATTATACCCAAGGTTCACGGCAACCTCGCTGAGGGCACAGCCTCGGGAGAACAGGCATGGAAGAGGAGCTTGCAGCCATCCGGCGTTGGGAGGGAACCGTCAGGGCCCTGGTGGACTGGGACCCGGACGGAGCCCGGCAGCGCCGGGAGCAGTGCGGCGCCGGGCCGCTGAGCGGCTGGTCGCTGGGGGTCAAGGACATCATCGACGTCCAGGGCATGCCGACCCGCTGCAACGTGGACTTTCTCCCGGAAACCCCGGCCCGGGAACACGCCGGCGTGGTGGGTCGGCTGCTGTCCCTGGGCGCCTTCGTCCTCTCCAAGACGGTTACCACCACTTTTGCTTTTCTGGATCCGGGAGTCACCCGCAATCCCTGGAATCCCGGCCACACTCCCGGCGGCTCCAGCAGCGGCTCGGCGGCGGCCGCGGCCTGCGGGATGGTCCGGTTGGCGCTGGGTTCCCAGACGATGGCTTCGGTCAACCGTCCGGCCAGCTACTGCGGAGTGACGGGGTTCAAGCCCACCTACGGACGCCTGCCGGTCACCGGCATCTTTCCCTTTTCCCCCAGCGTGGATACGGTGGGTTTTTTCACTCGCGGCGTTGCCGACATGCAACAAGCGGCTGCAGCGCTGTTGGGTGAGCCCACGGCGGGGGAACCGGGGACACTGAGGATCGGACTGGCGCCGGACCTGCGCTCCAAGCCTGCCGAGGGCATCATGCTGAGGGCGCTGTCGGAGGCCGGAGACCGTCTGGCCGCCGGCGGATGCCAGGTCAGCACGGTCACCCTGCCGGACGAGTGCGCCGCCGCCTACCGGAACCACTTCGACCTGATTGCCGCCGAAGGGGCCCGAGGCCATGCGGAGCTGATGACCCGCTACGGCGACCGCTATCCCCCCAAGCTGCGCGCGCTGCTGCTGGAGGGGGAAGCGGTCACTCGCGAAGACCTGGATCGGATTCAGGAACACCGGCGCTCGCTGACGGTCTCCCTGTCGGGATTGCTGGAGCAGGTGGACCTGGTGTTGTCTCCCTCGGCAGAGGGAGCCGCACGCCGGGGCCTGGCCATTACCGGCGATCCCCGCTTCAGCCTGATCTGGACCTATACCGGGTGTCCCACCGTGACGCTGCCGGCGGCGCTGTCCCCCGAAGGGTTGCCGCTGGGCCTGCAGTTGTCGGCCCGTCCCATGGCCGACGGGGCCCTGCTGGCCGCCGCCAGTACGGTGGAGTCCCTGCTGGGATTTGACGCCCAACCCGGATGAACCGCGTCCCTCGCCAATCTCGGCCTACAAACCACGAAGGAGAACGACGAACCACGAATGGACACGAATGAACACCAATAAACTGATTGATGAGGTGTTGATTGGGGGAATGTGACAACCGATATCGAGGGGGTTATAAACCACGGACACGCAGTCACACCAAAGGCACAAGGTTGCAGAAGCAATCTGGCGCCGCTTGTCGTTGAAGAAGGTCCATCTGTATTCGTGTCTATTCGTGTTCATTCGTGGTTCGTCTTTATTTAAGATCAGCTGTTTCCCCTCGTATGATCCGCGGGGCGGGGGCTCGGCTGACCACTGACCACTCGTAATTGAACGCAGGAGAGCATGCCATGAAGCCGTTGCGCATCGGTCTTGCCGGCTACGGCAACTGGGCTCGCGAAGCTTATGTTCCGGCCCTGCGGGCTGACGGCAGGGGCACAGTGGTGGCCGCCTCGGCTCCCAGCCGGGCCACCCGGGAGCGCATCCGGGAGGAACTGGGTGAAGAGGTTCGCATCTTTCCCGACTTCGAGGCCATGCTGGGGGCCGGAGGTCTGGATGGCGTGCTGATGGCTCTGCCCGAAGCCGTGCTGATGGCTCTGCCCGAAGCCGTGCACGAGCCGGCCCTGCTGGCCGCAGTCGCTTCGGGGATTCCCTTTTTCTATGAGCCTCCGGTGTCGCACCGTAGGGACCGGATTGCTCCCGTACTGGAGGCATTGCTGGAAGCCGCCCAGATCCAGCAGGCCGACCTGGAGCTGAGGTTCCTCCCGGTAGTGGGCGCGGCCGCCCTGAGGCTGGCCGAGGGCGCCATCGGAGAGCCGCAGACCGCCAGGATCCGGATGAACGGCAACTGGAATGCACGGCCGGGAGCCGGCCTCAGCCTGCCCCTTGTGCTGGCTCCCTGGTACGTGGATGTCCTGGACGCGATGCTGGACTCTCATCCCCAAAGAGTGCTGGTTCAGGACGGCCGGGGAACCGAAGGCCGCATGCAGGCCTACGCCCTGACCCAGTTGGACTATGGCGGCGTTTGGGGAAGCTTTCAAGCCAACATCTCCAGCGTTCAGGGCCCTGAAACCTGGGTCGAGGTCCAGGGCCGGGACGGAGACCTCTTTGCGGATCTCTTCACCGGAGAGTTGCGACTTCGAAGCCGGTCCGACCCCGAGTGGCGGGTGGATCGAGTGGTCTCGGCCCTGCGGCCCTTTGCCGGATGGCCCGGGTTGCGGGAGTGCCTTTCCGAATTCCTGGACCAACTTGAGGGAAAACCCGTCTCGGGGGTGCCGGCTGAAGATATGGCCAGACTGCACTGCCTGGGCTTGGCCGCCGAGGAGTCCATCGACACCTTGGCCTGGGCACGTGTGAGAAGCATGGACGAATTACGGCGAAATTTGCGATGATGTTGGGGCGGGGCAGGCAGGAGAGGCTTGATTCCCGAAGAATTTCGAAGGCAGCGAGGTGACGGATGATGGGTCGAACAGCAAATAGAGCATGGTTGGCCGGTGGCTTGGGAGGACTCCTGTTGTTGGGGGCGGCCGGGGTTGCGGGGGCGGAGGACAAGTTCAAGTATCAATACGAATTCGAATCCATTCGGATCCCCAGGCTGGACGCCGACGAGCCCAAACGCCGGGAGGTCTCGGTGCAGCGGGCCCTGAAATATCTCGACCAGGGCGCCACTGCCTGGAGTCGCGGACACAAGTGCGTAACCTGCCACACCAACGGAAGTTACATGGCGCTACGTCCCGCGCTGACCAAACCCTTGGGCCAACCCGCCCCCGAGCTGCGGGACTTTTTCGGGAAGGTGCTTCGGGAAGGAACCTCCCGACTGGGCAAGGAGGGCAAGCTGGGGGACTCGCAAATGATCTACCTTGCCCGCGGACTGGCCGAATGGGACGCCCATGTGTCCGGAACCTTGTCGGAGGAGACCGAGCAGGCCCTGAAACAGTTGTTCGAGCGGCAGCTTCCCACCGGGGAATGGAAGGCCGCTCTGTGCTGGCCGCCGCTGGAATCCAGCGCCTTTCAGGAAGCCACCATCGCGGCCCTGGCGGTGGGGACGGCTCCGGGTTGGCTGGCCGGCCTGAGCGACGAGGGACTGAAAGCCGGAGTGAAGCGGTTGCAGGACTACCTCCGCAAGGTCGAGCCGCCGCACGACTATGGGAGGGTGATGCTCCTGTTGGCCTCGACCAAATTGGAAGGGCTGCTGGAGGAGGGTGAAAAGGAACGGATCATCGAAATGATCCGGAGCAAGCAGCGGGCCGACGGCGGCTGGGCGCTGCGCGCCTTTGCCGAGCCCGAGCAGTGGGGCGAGGGGAACCGGGCCGAGAAGCTCAGGGCTGAAAGGGAATTCGCCGACCCTCCCAGCGACGGCCACCAGACGGGCCTGGCCCTGGTTGCGCTACGAGAGGCCGGAGTCGGCGCCCGGGATCCCGGGATCCAAAAGGGTGTTCGCTGGTTGCTGGCAAATCAGCGTGAGTCGGGACGCTGGTGGACCCGTTCGCTCAACACCGACAACTACCACTTCATCGCCTTCAGCGGGACCCTCTATCCCCTGGTGGCCCTCCACCTCTGCGACGCGCTGCCGCCCAACCGCAGCGCCTCGGCCAAGGTGCCATAGGCGGCTGTCTTCGCCGGGGGATCGATATTTTTTCATCATTAACATCGATGCACAGGATTTACAGGATTTGTTTTTGGGAGTCCGGCGTCCTGTAATCCTGAACAACTGCAAACCCGCACCGGGTCATCGCCCGAGCCGGCTTCTGGCGCAGATACCTTTCATCCGGTTAATCCTGTGCATCGATGTTAATAATTCACTGAGATGCGCCAGATTAAGAAATGCCGGACTGGCAAAGCTAATACTGTATGTCCTGTCCATCGATGTAATTTGTCCCTGTAACTTACGAGGCGGCGTAAAACACAGCCGTCATCCCTCCGCTTGTCCTCCCCGCCTCAACTCCTCCGTAGCGGCCGCATCCACCTTCCCGGTCCGCTCGTCGATCGCCACACCGTACTCCCGCCGGGCGGCTGCCGGGGAGACCTTGCCGTTCCTGACGTCCCGCTCCACCGCCCGGGGAGAGCGCTGCAGCGGGTTGCCCCAGCCGCCGCCGCCCGCCTGCCGGTGGTAGATGCGTTCGCCTTTCTTGATGGAAGTCGAGATCATGGTCGGCAGGACCCGCGTTTCCCCTTTCCCACGCAGCTCGTTGATGGAGCCCCGGCCCGGCCGGCCGCCCGAGAGGCCGTAGGGGGGATGGTCCCTGCGGTCGGAGCGGATGGCCAGGTGGGCTTCCCCTTCCAGCAGGCGCCATTCCCGCTCGATGCCCAGCCCGCCGCGGTAGCGGCCGGCGCCTCCGCTGTCGGTCACCATCCCGTAGCGTTCGATGTGGACGGGATATTCGCACTCGGCCTGTTCCACCGGAATGTTGGCGGCCACGTTGGCGACGTTGCACAACCCGTCGTTGCCGTCCCGGTCGGGGCGGCCTCCCCAGGTCCCCGAGAGCAGCTCGTAGTAGACATAGGGCGCGCGGCGACCGCCCTGTTCCCGCAGGCCGCCGATGATCACCAGGGTGTTGCCTCCCTCGCTGGCCGCAAAGACGCGGTCCGGCAGAAGGCCTGCCAGGGCGCCGAACACGGCGTCCACCATGCGGAATCCGGTGATTCCCCTCATGGAGGAAGCCGCCGGCATGACCCCGTGCACCACCGTGCCCGGCGGAGCCACGATCCGCAACGGCTTGAAGAGTCCGGCGGTGTTGGGGACCTCCTCCCGCATGACCGAGCGGATGCAGAGGGCCACCACCGAGGCGGTGAAGGAGAGCGTGCAGTTGATGGCTCCCCGCACCTGGGGAGCCGAGCCGGTGAAATCGGCGGTCAGGGAATCTCCCTCCACCGTGATCGTGACCTTTATGGGCACCGGGGGGCCGCCGACGCCGTCACTGTCCATGTGGTCGATAAAGGAGTAGCGGCCGTCCGGCCAGGAGGCGATTTCCCGCCGGAGCAGCCTTTCGGTGTAGGCAATCAACTCGGCGGCACAGCGGGTAAAGGTCTCCAGGCCGTAGCGCCGGATGAGCTCGTGGATGGCCCGTTCCCCGATGTGGCAGGCCGCGATCTGGGCCTGCACGTCTCCGATGGTCATGCGCGGCACCCGGACGTTGGTTCTGAGCAGGGCGAAGAGGGCTTCGTCGGGCTCTCCCCGCCGGTAGAGCTTCAACCAGGGAATCCTCAGCCCGTCCTGAAAGATCTCGGTGTTGTCGCAAGCCGAGCTGCCGGGGAGGCGTCCTCCCAGGTCGAGGTGGTGAGCCGTGCTCACGGCAAAGGCGGCCAGGCGGTCTTCCCAGAAGACGGGCTTCACGATGAAAATGTCCGGAATGTGCATGCCCCCGTCGAAGGGGTCGTTGAGAATGAAGACATCGCCGGGGGACATACTCTCTCCATACTTTCGGAAGAGGGCCTCCATGGCGTAGGGGATCGTGCCCAGGTGCAGGGGAGTGGTGACGCCCTGGGAGATCATCTCCCCTTCGGCGTTGCAAAGAGAGGTCGAGTAGTCCAGGCAATCGCGCACGATGGTGGAGTAGGCGGTCCGGTAGAGGGCCAGCGCCATCTCGTCGGCGGCGGAGGCCAGGGCGTTCTGGACGATCTCCCGGGTGATGGGGTCGACCGGGGCCTTCCCGGCGGATCCGATACCGGCTGTCATGTCAGCTTTACTCATCCTCCACCTCCATCACCACGTTCCCGTGCTTGTCCCGCCGAACCGACATGAAGGGGGGGACGACGATGGTGGAGTCGTATTCGTCAATCAGCAGGGGCCCCCTGGCGGTTTCGGAAAGGTCGGAGCGGGCCACCACCGCAGTGTCGATGAGGCCGTAGTCGGAGCCGAAGTATGCCTGCCGGCGGGACTGGGTTGCAAAGGCGGAATCCCTGGGCCTGAACCCCGCCTCCCGTCCCGGGGCGGCCACCTGGCCCACCAGGCGCACGGCAATGATTTCAGTGGGATTCTCGGGGTCCGAGCGGTGGCCGTAAAGCCGCTCGTGCTCGGCTTCGAAGGCCTCGTTCAAGGCCTGGATCCCGGGTCCGTCCAGGGGGCCGCCGGGAAGCTCCAGGCGGATCTCGGAGGCCTGGCCCTGAAAGCGCAGGTCGGCGCTCCAACTCAAGGCCACTCGGGAAGCGGCGTAGCCCTCGGCTTGGAATCGGGCCAGCATCTTCTGCCTCAATTCACGCCGAATCCGCTCCAGGTTTTCCGCTTCGGCGCCGGCGGCGGAAAGCAGGCAGCTCCTGACGTCGTGGTGCTCTACTCCCGAGGCCAGCAGGCCCAGGGCGCTGAACAGTCCCGGAAGAGGTGGGACGATGACTTGGCTGATATGCAGTTCCCGGGCCAGACCCGCTGCATGGACGGGGCCGGATCCGCCAAAGGCCATCAACACGAACTCTCGCGGGTCCCGGCCCCGCTCGGTGGAGACGGCGCGCAGTGCCCGCATGGTCCTGGCGTTGGCAATCCGGTGGATGCCTTCGGCCGCATGCAGCAGTTCCATGCCCAGAGGTGTGGCGATCCGGTCCTGAACGGCGCTTGCGGCGGCCTCCGGGTCGATGGCGATGTCCCCGTTGGCCAGTCGGCCCGGACGGATGTACCCCAGCACCACGTTGGCGTCGGTCACGGTCGGCTCCTCCCCGCCACGGGAATAGCAGGCGGGTCCGGGGACGGCCCCGGCGCTGCGCGGACCCACCCGGACTCCGCCGGCTCCGTCCAGATAGGCAATGCTGCCGCCGCCCGACCCCACTTCGGCGATGTCGATGCTGGGAGCCCGGATGAGCTCGCCGCCTCCGCCGACCAGGCGGTTTCCCGCCGAGAGGGAAGCGCCGACCTCGTACTCGGGGCTGTAGCGCACCCGGCCCTCCTCGATCAGGGAGGCCTTGGCGGTGGTTCCCCCCATGTCCAGGGTAATGACGTTCTCCAGTCCCAGGTGGCGGGCCGTGGCCTGGGAGGCCAGCACCCCGGCGGCCGGTCCCGATTCCAGGACGTAGACGGGACGGCGAGCCGCTTCCTCTTCGGGGGTCAATCCCCCGGCCGACTGCATGATGAGCAGGGGAGAGCGGATGTCCAGGGCCTCCATGCCCGATCTCATGGCCGCCAGGTAGCCGCGCATGACCGGCCGCACGTAGGCATTGACCACGGTGGTGGCGGTGCGTTCGTATTCCTTGCGCTCGCGAAGCACCTCGGAGGAGAGTGAGACCGGGACCTGGGGCAGATGCTGGCGCAGACATTCCCCCACCAGGTTTTCGTGTTGGGGCCAAGCGTAGGCGTGCAGCAGGCACACGGCTACCGATTCGACCTTCTCTTCCTTCAGGCGGCGGGCGATGCGGTCCAGGTCGTTCGGGTCTGCCTCGGCCAGAACCTCGCCCCGGGCTGTAAGGCGTTCGCCGAGTTCGAACCGCAGCCGGCGCTCCACCAACTCCGGCGGCTTCCGGAAAAAGAGGTCATACATCTGGGGCGCCCGGATGCGGCGCAGCTCCAGCACGTCGCGAAAGCCGCGGGTGGTGATCAGGGCCGTCAGGGCCCCTCGGCGCTCCAGGATGGCGTTGGTGGCCACCGTGGTCCCGTGAACCACTTCAGCCACCTCCGTTCCGGAAGCCGCGGTGTCATTGAGCAACTGCGAGATGCCGTTGAGCACGGCGGTTTCGAAGTCGGGCGGTGTCGAGGGGACCTTGGCGGTCCAGACGTTTCCCCCGGCGTCGGCCAGGACCACGTCGGTGAAGGTCCCTCCGACGTCGGCCCCCACCCGGATCGGACCAGTCGGTTTCATGCCGGACTCCCGCAACCGCATTCCATGCCTTGATTCTCCCCCTGACGGTGACAAATGCGCACTTGCGTTGCCTGAAACAACAGAGAAAAAGAGTGATCCACGAAGACACATGAAGGACCACGAAGACACACGAAGAAAAACGATGAAGGAACCGGAACCCTTCCCGGCTCCCGATACGCCATCAAGATTCCCTTTGTTTCGTCCCTGGACGATCCGCCCGGCACGGCGGCCCGGTCAATCCGCGGAGCCGAAGCGTTCCCGCAGTTCCCGGCGTAGTGTTTTTCCGTAGGCGTTCTTGGGGATCTCCTCCACGAAGACCACCCATCGCGGCTTCTTGAAGCTGGCGATGCGCTCCCTGCAGAAGGCAATCAGCTCTTCGGTCGGGGGTGGAGCCTGCGGGTTGCGGGGCCTGACGGCGGCCTTCACCGATTCCCCCCACTCCGGATCGGGTACGCCGAACACGGCCACCTCGGCCACCTGGGGGTGCTCCATCAGGGCTTCCTCGACCTCTCGCGGATAGATGTTGGATCCCCCGGAGAGGATCATGTCGTTCTTGCGGTCCACCAGGAAGAGATACCCCCGTTTGTCCAGGTAGCCGATGTCCCCGGTATGGAGCCAACCCCCGCGCAAGGTCTCGGCCGTGGCCCGCGGGTTGTTCCAGTACCCCTGCATGACCACGCCCCCCCGCACCAGGACCTCGCCGGGGCTTTCCGCGGGCAGCGGTTGGCCGGCTTCATTGACAACGCGGACTTCCACGTCGGTGCGCGGCAATCCCGCGGTCAGCAGCGGAGGCGCCTTCTCCAGTTCCGCCGCCATGGCCCGCCGGCTGAGGGCGGTGATGGTCATGGGAGACTCTCCCAACCCGTACAGCTCGGTCAGGATGGGGCCGAAGCGGGCGGCGGCCCGACGAGCATCTTCCACGTACATGGGTGCGCCGCCCCAGGCAATGGCGCGCAGGCTGGAGAGGTCGTGGCCGGAGCCGATCGGTGCCTCGGCCAGGCGCTTGACCTGGGTGGGGGCCAGAAAGGGGATGAGGGTCACCTTCCAGCGGGTGATTTCCTCGAACACCAGGGCAGGGCTGAAGCCCACCGAATCGTGAAGGATGTTGGTGACGGCTCTGGCAACAAGGGGAAGCGCATAGAGGCCGCTGCCGTGAGAGAGAGGGGCCGCATGGAGCGCCACGTCGGTTTCGTCGGGGACGTAGTGATCGGCGAAGAAGCTCATGGTCATGGCCAGCAGGTTGCGATGGGAAAGCATGGCCCCCTTGGGCTTGCCGGTGGTGCCGGAAGTGTAGAAAAGCCAGGCCAGAGCATCCTCTTCCAGCTCGACATCGTCCGGGAGCTCGGGTCCCTGGGCCAGCAGATCCTCGTAGCCGAGTGAGTCGGCGGAAGCTAGGTCGCCGGTGCTGATCCAGTGACGCACCGAGGTTTCGCGGCGGGCTTGCGGAATGCGGGGATTGATAAAGTCGCCGTGGATCACGGCAGTGGTCAGGCTCTGCTCCAGGATGTAGCCAACCTCGCGCGGATGGAGCCTGACGTTGATGGGGACGGCCACGGCCCCCATGCGGAAGAGGGCAAAGAGGGTCTCCAGAAATGAGGGTCCGTTGTGCTGGAGGATGGCTACCCGATCTCCCCTCCGGACCCCCAGGGCCTGCAAGGCCCCGGCCAATCGGCCGGCCCGCCGGTTGAATTCCCCGTAATCCAGGATCCTCTTGCCCTGCACCAGGGCTGGCTTGTCCGGGTGTGCCCGGGCGGCACGGCTCAACAGGAGGGCGAGATTCATGAGCTTCGACAGACCGGCACGGCGGTCCCGTGGCGGGAGTCGTTCAGGAGCAGGTCAAGGGCCGGCCGGAGTTTCCGATGGGCCGGTTTGCCGCCGTAACATATCCTGCTCCTCCGGTTGCGTCAACCGGGCTCTTGAACCCCCACGGTGGTTGAGAGCCGGTCCGCGGCGAAGGGCCGGAACAGGCCCGGGGGCAACCGCGGCTCGGCTTTCCATTGCCTTGAATTTTCGCTATTCTGCCGCGAAGCCGGGGCGCCGAAGTGGCAGCACCGGTGTGGCGCTCGCTTTGCAACCACGTCAAGAACCTGACGGGCGCATAAGCCCATGGCCGAGATCAGGCTGAAAAATTTGACCAAGCGGTTTGGCGAGGTGACGGCGGTGGACGACCTGAGCCTGGAGATCGCCGACCGGGAGTTCCTGGTGCTGGTCGGGCCCTCGGGCTGCGGCAAGAGCACGGTGCTGCGCTGCATTGCCGGACTGGAAGAGCTGACCCGGGGAGAGATCCTTATCGGGGAGCGCCGGGTGAACACCCTCTCTCCCAAGGACCGGGACGTGGCCATGGTGTTTCAGAACTACGCCCTCTATCCCCATATGAACGTGCGGGAGAACCTGGCCTTCGGCCTCCGCCTGAGGACGCCCCCCCACGGCCCTCTGGCTCGGTTGCTCGACCGCCGGGCCTGGATGAGGAAACGGGAAGGCATCGATCGGCGGGTCCGGTCCGTCGCCCGGATGCTGGAGCTTGAGGAAGTGCTGGGGAGGCGTCCCAAGCAGCTTTCCGGCGGGCAGCGCCAGCGGGTGGCCCTCGGAAGGGCCATCGTCCGCGAGCCCAAGGCGTTTCTGATGGACGAGCCCCTCTCCAACCTGGACGCCAAGCTGCGGGTGGCCACCCGGGCCGAGCTGGTCAAGCTGCACCGCAGGCTGGGAGTGACCACCGTCTACGTGACCCATGACCAGGTCGAGGCCATGACCATGGGGGACCGCATCGCCGTCATGAACCGGGGAATCCTGCAGCAGGTGGATACTCCCCTCAAACTCTACAATCGGCCGGCCAACCGGTTTGTGGCCGGCTTTCTGGGGTCGCCGGAGATGAACTTCCTGGAAGGGGAGGTGGCCGCCCTCGACGGGGAACTCTGGCTGGAAACCCACAGCCTGCGGCTGCCGCTCTCAGAGCTGAACCTTCATCGGGACTGGAGCGGCCGACAGGTCACGCTGGGCATCCGCCCGGAACACGTTCTCAAAGGCGGCCCCGGGCTCGAGGGGAACTCAAGTCTTGTGCGGTTGGAAATCGAGGTGGAGGTGGTGGAGCCGATGGGCAGCAGCGTGCTCCTCTATCTCAAGGCCGGCTCGCATACGCTGCTGGCGCTCTGGGGACCTGAAGCGGCGGGTGCCTCCCCGCCCGAAAGGGTGAGTCTGGATCTGTCCAGGGCCCACCTGTTCGACGCGGGCAGCGGCCGTTCTCTGTGTCAGCCGGAGGGGCCGGCCACGAACTTCTGGACCCGCCGGCCCAGCACGTCGCAGACGTAAACCTCTCCGGTCGGTGCCACCGCCACGTCGTGGGCCCAGTAGAACTTTTTTCAGTCCTCCCAGGTGAAGAGGACACCCAGCATGGATTTTTCCCGGTGGTAGATCATCTCGTAGGCTTCCACCATCCGGGTGTAGTGGAAGCGGTGAGTGATCAGCTTCTTGGGTTCCAGCGAGGCCGTCTCCATCAGAAAGAGAACGTGTTCGGCGGCTCGATCGTTGGAGAAGCGGTTTTCCATGGTGGGCCCGCCGTTACCGTCCGGATAGAGATATCCCGTTGGTCCCGAAACGGCATGCAGCGTGATGCCGCGGGTGTAGAACAGGGACATGGACAACGGATTGAATTCCAGGGGAGTTTCTCCCCGCCCCAGCAGGCTGACGATGGAAACTCGGCCGTGCTGGCGCACAATCTCGAGGGCGGTGCGGTAGGCGGGCCAGGGATTGGCTGTCAGGATCACCAGGTCGATGCCGGCTCCTCCGGTGGCGTCGTCCAGCTTGGCTTTCAGGTCCGGGTCGTTGTAGAGGAAGCCGTCGTGAGCTCCCATGCGCCGGGCCATCTCCAGGCGGGTGGGGCTGTTGCCGACCGCAATCACCCGCCCACCGAATAGCGGCCCCAGGGCCACCGCTCCCAGGCCCAGCACTCCCAGTCCGACCACGGCCACGTTTTCGCCCGGCTCGAAGTGGGCCTTGCGGTAGCAGAGGGAGCTGAGCCCGTAGAGGTGACACCACACCGCGTCCTCGTCGTCCACGCCCTCGGGAACCTTCACCAGGCTGGCCGACTCGTTGGTGATGTATTCCGACTGGTGGGGTTGCCGGGTCACCACCCGGTCCCCGACCTGGACCCGACGGACCGCACTGCCCACTCCCATCACGATTCCCAGGTTGCTGTCCCCCACCCACCGGGGATATACCGGGGCCCCGGGGACGTGTTCGGCCCCTTCGTAGTTGCCTCGGTCGGTCCCGATCTTCAGGGCGCTCACCCGGGTGCGGATCCAGATTTCATCCGGCTTCAGGCTGCTGGTATCCAGGGGGTGCTCTTCGATGTGCAGGTCTCTGGGACCGCGAAGCATGGCGAGTTTCATGGCGGCTCCTTTGAATTCTCCGGATGGGGCGTATGCGGCAGCCCCGGCACTCGAGACCCTCCCCCGAGCGAGGGCGGTCCGGGTGCGGGTTAGTCTATCACGGACGAGGGTGGTGGCAGGGGCTCAGAAGAAAATGCTGAGCGAGAGGTAGGCGGTGGTGCCGAGGCTGCCGTATTCGGAGGCGGGCGGCCCCTCGGAGCCTGTCGAGACTTGGCCGAACCCATTGAAAACGCCGCCGGTGATAGTGACCTCGTTGCTGGCCGAGTAGGAGAGGCTTGGGGCCAGCAGGGAACTGCGGTCGTTGAGGTTCCACAACCAGAGAAGGGAGAGGCTCCACAGGGGATGGAGCTGATATTGAGCCTGGGCGGCGGCCTCGTCGCGCCCCAGCACCTGCAGCTCGCCCCGAGTGAAGGCCTCGGACTCCAGGACCGACGAGGTTTCAGCGGCGCCGGCGGCGCCCAGGCCGTCGTGCTGGTACTCGGCCACCAGGTAGAGGTCGCGGTTGGACAGGGTGAGGCGGCGGTCGATGCCGAGGGTGCCTCTCACCATGGTTTTGCCGAGGATCCTGCGCAGCGAGGCCTCGCCGCGCACCGCCACCGGGCCCAGCGAACCTGAAGCCGCCGCGGCCGCGGCAGGCTCGTCGAAGAGGGCTCCGGCCCAACCCGAAATTTCCCAGCTCTTCCAGGTGGTCAGACCTCGTGCCAGGGCAGTGACCTCCCTGCCGGTGGCCGATCGGGTGGGCCGCACCACGACCTCCACCTGGCTGAGGGGCCCCGGATGGAATTGAAGTCGGGCGGCGTCGATGCCTCCGCGGTAGGCGCGAAAGGGGTCGGCCGGATTGAAGGGGGAAAAGGGGTCGGCCGGGGTGAGAAAGAGCGTGGTCGCCCAGGAGGCGGTCTGGCGCCCCAGCGTCAGGTCCAGATTCCCGGAGGGCGCCCAGCGAAAGTTCAGGCGATCGAAGCGGTGTTGCCAGCTCACATGGTCTTTTTCCCAAAGGTTCCACTGGAGGTCCAGCCAGGGCCTGATTTCGGGGACGCCGGCGATCGCAAGGGCGGGGGAGGTGGGCAGCCGGTTCAAGCCGAGGGTGTGCTCGTAAGCGATCTCCAGGGAAAGGGGACCCCAGCGAGGCTCGCTCATCAGCCGAAAACGGTTGAAGTCGCCGAAGAACCCGCGACGGGTGGGGGTGGCCCGGCTCCACAAGGGGAGGTTGTGATAGTAGCCCTGAATCAGGGGCGTCTGGGCCGCTGCCGGTCCGGGGCCGCCATGGTTCACCCCCATGGCCAGGAGGAATGCAGCGGAAACGATTATCCGCGCCGGGGCTCTTGCCATTGGTCGGAGGCTATTTGACCGTCGACCAGATGGATCAGGCGACGGGACCGTTCCATCAGTCGGGAGTCGTGGGTGGCGAAGAGAAAGGTGGTTCCAAGGTCCCGGTTGAGTTCCTCCATCACCGTCAGCAGGATGTCGCTGGCGGCAGAGTCGAGGTTGGCGGTGGGCTCGTCCGCCAGGACCAGGGCGGGCTCTCCCACCACCGCCCGAATGACGGCCACCCGTTGCTGCTGGCCCCCCGACAGCTTGCCGGGACGGCGGTGCTCCAGTCCCGCCAGTCCGGTGCGCTGGAACAGTTCCCGGACCCGATGCTCTCTTTGGCCGCGTTCCAGTCCCTGCAAAAGCAGCGGGAACTCGGCGTTCTCCAGGGCCGAGAGGACCGGCAGCAGATTGTAGGACTGAAAGATGAAGCCCAGCTTCTCCAGGCGCATCCGGGCAAGCTCGCGACTGCTCATCCGCGTCAGTTCCAGTCCGTCCACCCACACCCGGCCGTCGGTGGGCCGGGTCAAGCCCCCGATCAGGTTGAGCAGGGTGGTCTTGCCTGATCCCGAGGGGCCGGCCAGCACAACGAACTCTCCGGGCTGGATGGTGAGGGTGACCCCGCGCACGGCCCGCACCTCTTCCGCTTCCTGATGAAAGACCTTCCAGACTGCTTCGGTACGCAGGGCCGGATTACCCACGATCTCGCTCCTTCAGCGCTCGAACTTCATGGTCTCGGCCACGTCGATGCGCATGGCTCTCAGGGCCGGGTAGAGGGAGGCCAGCATGCCAATGAGGAAAATGAATGACAGCCCCTGCACCATCCGGGCCACCCGAAATCGGGGCACCACCACCGGCTCCATCACCACCCCGGAGAACGTCCACTCATTGTCCATCATGGAGGACAGGTCGAGTCCCTCTCCCCAGAGGAACCAGGTGACCGACAAGCCCAGGGCGATGCCGATGGTCCCGCTGAGGACGGTTAGAATGAGGCCCTCCACCAGAACCAGGCTGGCCGATTGGCCGGGAGTCAGACCCAGGGCCTGCAGCACGCCGAACTCTCTCCGCCGGTACATCACCGACATGAGCACCGTGTTGACGATTCCCAGGGCGATGATGCTGAAGAGGATTCCCTGAAAGAGGTAGTTGGAAAAGTCATCGATCTTCACGGCAGCGTCCAACTCCGGCAGGGATTCCCGCCAACTCAATGCCCCCAGCGCTTCCGTCCCGCGAGTTTCCGAGAGTCTTTGCTGCAGTGAGCGCCGAGCCTGAGGCACCTGCTCGCTGCTGCTCAACAGCAGCCCCAGGGAGGTAACGTCGCCGCTGCAGCCCAGCCAGGCCCCGGCGGTGGAGAGCGGAATATGCAGGAGCGAGCGGTCCACCTCGGGAATGCCCGTGCGGAAGGTCCCCACCACCCGAACCAGTTGGCCGGCGATCTCCCCGCCGGCATCCTGGGCGGTGAGCACAAACTTGGAGCCCAACTTCAGATCGAGGGCCTCGAGAAGCCCGATTCCCACGTAGGCGGCCAGCCTGTCGTCGGGTCGGAGGTAACGGCCCTGCCGTACTTTCTCGTCCAGCAGGGAAAAGGCAGCCTCGGCGGTGGGCTCGACCCCCAGGATACGAGCCGGCCGCGCCCCGGCCGCGGAGCTGGCCATCCCCGTGACAGCCAGCCGTGGCGCCACGGCACGGACCTCTCCGGGAATGCCGCCTTGACGCAGGGCTTGCTCCACCGAGGCCCGGGATGCGGCGGGCATGCGGTCCTTCAGGGCGCGGCTGCCCTGGAATCGGGGCGACTGGATTGAAAGGTGTCCATCAGCCATGCGCACGGCCGAGTCGATCCATTGCTCGTGGGTCCCATCCCCCAGGATCAAGCTGAATATCAGCAGGGCGCTGCCGGCAATCATGGAGGCAGCCGTCAGCAGGCTGCGCCGGGCCTGTCTTCGCAGGTTGCGCAGGGCCAATCTGGCGATGACGGTGGTTTTGAACCTCATTGGCCGGAGAGTGTGTCCGCCGGCGGCAACCATGCGGCTCGCGCTGCGGGGTAGAGACCGGCGGTCACCGCGGTCAGCAGCAGCGCCAAGCCGGTCCACACGGACACGGGAAGGTTGTATTCGACCCTGAGCACGGGACGTATCAGCGCTCCCAGCATGGTGAGATCGCCGTAGATCCAGCTCAGGTCGATGGGGGAATGGTGCCACCAGGCAATGAGCGGGAAGGTGACGGCCACGCCCAGGGCCAGGCTGATCCATCCCAGCGCGGTCGCCTCCGAAACCACCGTGAGCAGTACCTGGTGGGGCCTGGCTCCCAGAGCCAGCATCACCGAGAACTCCCGCCGTCGCTCGTAAGTGGACATGAGCATGGTATTGGCGACGCCGAAAAGCGCTATGGAGAAGACGATGAGCACCACGATCGAATACCAGGAATCCATCAACAGGGCGTATTCCAGCATTTCCGGCCGCAGTCCGGTCCAGTCAAGCACCTCCAGTTCCACCCCCAGCGGCGCCAGGCCGGCAAGCAGCCGTCGTCCGGCTTCCGGAGCCAGCCAGGGATCGGCGGTGGAGAGGGCGATCTCGTGGATCCTCTCCGGATCGAGCGCCAGCAAACGCTGCAGCGACCGGATCGGAATCAGGGCGAAGGCCCCGTCCAGATCGGCCATGCCGGTCCGGTAGAGGCCGCATACCCGGAAGATGTCGTTGCCCATGGAGCCGTCTGCCGCGGGAGCCACCAGGATGACTTCATCGCCCACCTGCAATTCCAGCCGGCGGGCCATCTCGGCCCCGATCATCAATTCGTTGGCTGCCGGAGAGGGGGTCCGCCCTTGCGATAGAGAATTGATGAGGCGGCTGACCTCGGGCTCGCGATCGAGGTCGATGCCCATCAGCATGCCGCCCCTGGTGGATTGTCCCGAGCTCAGCAGGCCCGCGCCGTAGACGCGGGGAGCAGCCGCGACCACGGCGGGGTCTCGGACCGCCGTCCGGATTACGGCTTCGAAGTCGGCCCCGGCGCGGCCCCCGATAGTCTCGTAGAGGCTGCGGTCCGGCCGGTAGCGGGGTGAGTGGATCTGTATTTGCCCCGTCATCAGGCCGGTGCCGTTGTCAATCATCTCCACCTTGAGTCCGTCGGCGAAGCCGACCATGAAGATGACGGCGAAGTAGCCGGCCGCCAGTCCCAGGGCCGTGATGAAGGTGCGTTTGGGGTTGCGTCCGAGATTGCGCCAGCCGATCAGCCACCAGCAAGGCAGAGCCATGACCGCTCACCTCCCGCGCCGGAGGGTTCGCAGGGAAAAGAAGGACTTGTCGATATTCAGGTCGAACTGCAGCTCGGCGTAGCTCACGCTGGTTCGCTCGCCGGGTTTGTCGTGGGGTTGCATGTCCATGCGGGCCGGAACCAGGCGGTCTCCCATGCGACGGAAGTCACTGAAGGTGAGGGTTCGCGCCAGTTCGCCCTCTTCGTCGAAATAGCGCGCCTGCAGAGGCATGAAGTCCCGTTGACGGACCCGGTATTCGATCTTTCCCCAGACCACGGCGGCTTCCGGCTTCGGGGTCAGGACAAATTCCCAGACCCTGACATTTTCGCGAGCTCCTTCAAAGGAGGTTTCTATTTCGTAATCCTCGACCAGGCGGCTTTCCTTGACCAGGTCATCGTTGGTGAAGTGGGACCCCATCCAGGACCCCATCATCATGGAGGCGGGAATCTTGATGGTGCGATCCACCTTGGGCAGGTAGTTCCAGATATCCCTGGAGGCTTTCAGGGTGCCGGTGCCGGCTTCCTTGGCGGGAGCCAGGACCCGGACCAGGGAGTAGTCGGCGCCCAGGGACCAGACCTCCATGGTCAGGCTCCGTTCCCAGTGCCGGGTGACCACCCTCATGGTAGCCACGCCGCGACTGGAAGCCCCTCGCAACACCTGGTCCACTCGGTCGATGATCGCCCGAGGCGAATGCCGATCGCCGGCCGTCGGCCCCGCGGAGGTCATGGTCAATGCCAGCAGCGACAGTCCCAGAATGTGGAGAACGCGCCTGCCGCGCCTTTGACTTTCGGTGAGCTTCAATCCATCGCCTCCCGATTTTCGGACGGCTGCCCGCAACCTGCCCTGCAGCCCGCCCCAGCCGGACTCGGCACTACTGTACCGCTTGATTGGAGAGAGGCGCAACGGTTCGCGGCCGACGCGAGAGGAAAGATCCGAATCCCGGTCCCGGAAGACAGCGCCTCATTGGAGGACAGGTCATCCCCCCTGGGCAGCGCGCTGGAGAACCCCCTCTTTGACGAGTCTCTTCACCAGGGTCAGCTTGCCCTCGGCATCCAGGCAGTCGGGCAGGTCCAGGACGCGGAACTCATCAGCCGTGGTGGCGAACTGCAACGCCGGCCACGCGCCGGCCGGCAGCCTGAGTTCCCGGCCACAGAACCGGAGGACGCAGGTCTCGCCGTCCGTCGCGACTTCAGTGAGCAACCCGACACGGCGCCTTACCCGCGAGCCCGGCGCCAGCCGATCCGGGCGGAGCCGCTGGCCAAGCAGGTCGGTGAACAGCGGTACGTCGGTGGCCAGGACCTCGTCCGTAAAGCGGCGCCACACGACCTCGGGGTCGAACCGTGATTGCAGCAAGTCCAGCTTCTCGCTGAACAGGCGCTCCCGCTCGGACGCAGGGAATCCCTCGCGAGCGAACTCGCGAGGGAGATTGCGGCGCAGCGATTCTTCCTCGAGCGCCGCCGCGTTGACGCTTTCGACCAGGAACGCCGCCCATGTGAATGCCGTGAGCCCGAGCGTAATGTGCAAGGACGCCTGACCCGTCGAGCGGGCGGAGTGCATGAGGCCGCGCGGAAGGTAGAGGGTGCTGCCCGGACTGAGTTCGAACTCATCGCTAAGGTCGCCCGGAGGCGTGCCGGGTTCGAAGCGCTGGCCGCACAGCGGCAATCGCACCTTGGTGTCGTAGATCGACCAGCGCTTGGCGCCGCTGATCTGCAAGACGAAGACATCGTGGACATCCCAGTGCGGGGCGAATCCCTGCGCGTCGGGCGGCGTGAGATACACGTTGGCCTGGACTCGCGACGAGAAGCGACTCCCGAGCGCGGCGCACAACCGCGCCAGCGTCGGCACGCGCGTGTGGAGCTGGTTGAAGATGACGGTCGAGCCGTTGTCGAAGTGCCTCGCGACCTCGAGAGGCCGCACCCTGCCGGCGCCGTTCAGGTACTCACGGGAGGCGACGTCGCCGTCATCCCGAACCAGCTTGATGTCTCGATGACCGGCCGAGTGAGTGCCGAGCACGATGTCGAGATCGCTCACCGACAGGAGCCCGGCGTAGTACGCGGATGCCTTGCGCCGGATGTGGAGAAGCCGCTGCTCGTAGTAGTCGTTTTCGAACTCCACGGTCGACAGCGGATCGATGAGCCAGGCGTACCAGCCGCGGTCGATCGCCTGTCCTGCCCGGGTGCGGTCCGTAGTCATTTGAGCGCTCCGTGCGTTGCCACCGTTGTCGTCACTCATTGGTTCCGCGGCTCCGGTCACGGCTGTCGGTCACGGCTTGACAGCCAGGGCACACATCACTAGCATCGCGTTATTAGCATATTGAGACTCATTCTCAGTTTCCAGTCTTAGGAGCAAGGTAATGAGCAGATCGGAGAACGGCAAGCTCGGCGCGACTCGTCCCGGATCCCCGGCGGCACTGACGGACGAGGACATCACCACTGTCCAGGTCGATCGCCGCTCGTTTCTCTCTCGGGCGGTCGCGGCCGGCTCGATCGCGGCGGCTGCCGCCATGGTCGCGGCCTGCGCCAGCGGAACTGATTCCGACGGTGAAGGCGATGCCGGTGCGCCGCCGGCTGACTCCGATCAGGCGACCGATTCCGACCAGCAGGAGTAGGAATCTGTGCCGGACAACGGCGCGAACTCCTGCGTTGAGCCCACATTGCCTTGCCCTCTCCCCGCAAGGTGTCTCGCCGCTCTCGGCGCCGAGCGTATCGCCACAGGTTACCAGCGCCGGAGCCCTCGCCCCGAGACTCGACCGGACATGTCCCTGCGCAAGGCAATCTTCTGGGTCCACCTGGCGGTCGGCGTCACCGCCGCCGTCGTGATCCTCATGCTGGCGGTGACCGGCGTGATCCTCGCCTACGAGGCGCAGTTGAACCGGTGGGCGCTCCGCGACTATCGAGCCGATCCGCCGGGCCCGGGCGTTGCACCGCTCGGGCTCGACGCGTTGATCGCGCGGGTCGCCGGCGGGCAGTCCGCCGATGTCGTCACTTCGGTGGCCTTGCGCAGAGACCCGCTGGAGCCGGCGGTCGTCGAGATCGACGGCGGAGCCACCGTCTTCGTCGATCGCTTCACCGGCGAGCGGCTGGGCGATGGCAACACGCGAACGCGGCGCTTCCTCCGGAGCGTCATGGTCTGGCACCGGTGGTTGGCCCTGGAGGGGGAGTATAGGATTGTCGGTCGGACGGTCGTTGCAGTTGCCAACCTCGGATTCCTGTTCCTGCTCTTCAGCGGGGTCTATCTCTGGTGGCCATCGATCCGAAGCCGCGCCGCTTGGAGACACGCGCTGTGGTTCCGCCGCCGGCTCAGGGGACGGTCGCGCGATTTCAACTGGCATACCGTGATCGGATTCTGGTCGGCCATTCCGCTCGCCGTCATCGTTTTCAGCGGGGCCACCATCTCCTACCAGTGGGCCGCCGACCTCGTCCATCGGCTGGCGGGCGACACGCCACCGTTTCAGCAGTCGCCGCGGCAGCGGCAGTCGGATGCGCGGGACAATCCGTCGGTCGCGCTGGAGCCGGCGGCCCCGTTGGTCGAGCTGCAGATGCTGGCCACGAAGGCCGGCATCGAGACGCCCGGCTGGCGAACGCTCACCGTTGATATTCCCGAGTCGATTCACCACCCCGTCGTGGTCGCGGTCGACCGCGGAAACGGCCGCCAGCCGTCGAAGAGCGAGGATCTGCTGTTCGACCGGGCAACCGGCGAGCTGGTGGAGCGGTCCGGCTATCCGACCTTCACGCCCGGCTTCAAGATCCGTCGCTGGTTGCGGTTTGCGCACACCGGAGAAGTGTACGGCGTGGTCGGCCAGTCGATCGCCGGCGGCGTGTCCCTGGGCGTCGCCGTCATGGTCTGGACCGGTCTCGCGATGAGCTGGCGGCGCTTCTTCGGCTCCCGCCGCCGAACGTAACCGGCGCCGGCCCGACGTTCTACGCGGGCGCCGGATGCGCAGTCGAGAAGTTCAGGGTATTGCGGACCACTCGTAAGGCATCTCCATCAGGGCCTGCACAAAGCCCCTTCTCAGCCAAGCCCATTGGCCGTGCCCCTGTCGCGGTGTTGTGGGGCCGGGAAGGGGAGTCGTCGGTCCGTGGCCGTTTGGTCCCGCGCCTCACAGTGGCAGTCGTCTGAGGCGCAGGGCGTTGGCGATGACCGACAGGGAACTGAAGGTCATGGCGGCGGCGGCAATCATCGGGTTCAGGAAGAGGCCGAAGAGCGGATAGAGGAGGCCGGCGGCAATCGGAATGCCCAGCAGGTTGTAGACAAACGCCAGAAACAGGTTCTGCCGAATGTTGCGCATGGTGCGGCGGCTCAGGCGGAAGGCGCGAACCAGGCCTCCCAGGTCTCCTCCCACCAGGGTGATCCCGGCGCTCTCCATGGCCACGTCGGTGCCGCTCCCCATGGCGATTCCCACCTGCGCCTGGGCCAGCGCCGGGGCGTCGTTGATGCCGTCGCCGGCCATGGCCACCCGACTGCCTTCGTCTTGCAGCCGTTTGACGATCATTGCCTTTTCCCGGGGATCCACCTCTGCCCGGACATGTTCGATTCCCAACTCGCAGGCTACGCTTTCGGCCGATTTGCGGTGGTCCCCGGTGACCATCAGGACGCGCCGGGTCGCATGCTGCAGCCGGTATACGGCCTCCTTGGCGGAGCTCTTGACGGGGTCTTCCACTCCCAGCCATCCGGCCAATCGGCCGTCGGCGGCCACCAGCACCACGGCCTGGCCCGACTCGCTCACATGGTCCCTCCGGTGATGGGGCGCCCCCGTTTCGATCCCCAACTCCTCCAGCATCCTTGCGTTGCCCACCACCAGGGACCGTCCTCGCACGCTTCCCCGAATCCCTCTCCCGGGAACGGCCTGGAATTCCCGGACGGGGGCCGGATCGAGGTTGCGGCTCCCGGCCGCTTCCAGGATGGCTCCTGCCAGGGGGTGTTCGCTGGCCTGCTCCAGGCTGGCCACCGCCGACAACAGCTCCTCTTCGCTCCAGCCCGGCAGGGCCACCAGTGTCCGAAGCCGGGGTTTGCCCTCGGTGAGAGTTCCCGTCTTGTCCAGCACCAGGGTGTCCACGCCGGCCAGGGCTTCCAGGGCCGCGGCATTCTTGACCAGCACGCCGCAGCCGGCTCCTCGTCCGGTCGCCACCATGATCGACATGGGCGTGGCCAGACCGAGGGCGCAGGGGCAGGCGATAATCAACACGGCCACGGCATTGACCAGGCCGTAGGCCATGGCGGGCTGTGGCCCCAGCAGACTCCAGCCCGCAAAGGTCAGCAGGGCGGCCAGGAGCACCGCGGGGACAAAGCGGGCGGAAACCGCGTCGGCAAAGCGCTGGATGGGCGCGCGTGTCCGCTGGGCTTCGGCCACCATCTGGACGATCCGGGCCAAAAAGGTGTCCTGTCCCACCCGGGTGGCGCGCATGAGGAAACTGCCGGTCTGGTTCATGGTGCCCCCGGTCACCGGGTCGGCGGGAAGCTTCTGGACCGGAAGCGGTTCGCCGGTGACCATGGATTCGTCCACCGAGCTGGCGCCCTCCAGGACCACTCCGTCCACCGGGATGCGCTCACCGGGACGAACCCTCAACCGGGCGTCCACCTGGACGAGGTCGAGGGAGATCTCCTCCTCGGTTCCATCCTCGCGCAACCGGCGCGCGGTCTCGGGAGCCAGCTTCAGGAGCGAGCGGATGGCGCTGCCGGTCCGCTGCCGGGCCCGAAGCTCCAGCACCTGCCCCAGCAGCACCAGGGTGGTGATGACGGCTGCCGCTTCGAAGTAAACGGGAACGGACCCGCCAGGACCTCTAAAGGCGTCCGGGAAAAGGGAGGGAGCCAGGGTGGCCGCCAGGCTGTAGAGGTAGCTGGTGGCCGTGCCCAATCCGATCAGGGTAAACATGTTGGGGCTGAGGTGGACCAGTGAGGCCCACCCGCGCTGCAGCAGCGGCCATCCACCCCAGAGAACCACCGGCGCTGCCAGCAGGCATTGAATCCAGGCCGAAACCTCGGCCAGCCAGTGCGGCAGCAGGGAACCGCCGGCAATCATTTCCGACATGGCCAGCAGGAAGACGGGAAGCGTCAGAACCAGGCTGATCCTGAAGCGGCCCCTCATGTCGGACAGCTCCGGATTGTCGGGCTCCTCCAGGCTCACCGCTCGGGGTTCCAGGGCCATGCCGCAAAGCGGACAGGCTCCGGGTCGATCGGTCAGGATCTCGGGGTGCATGGGGCAGGTGTAGCTCCCCGGCTGCCGGTGGTGTTCCTCCACTTCCGGAGTTCCACTTCCGGTGTCCGGGGCCGCGGGGGTCTCCGGGCTGCCCAGGAAACGATCGGGATCGGCCTCGAATCGGGTCCGGCAGTGCGTGCGGCAGAAGTAATAGGTCTGTTCGCCAAAGGCGCACGAATCGGCGGCCGTTTTCGGATCGACCCACATGCCGCACACCGGGTCCCGCACGGCGCCGGGCTTGGGACCTGAAGGGACATGGCCGCTCGGCTCGCCCGGGTCCGGAAGGATGTTCAATGTGAGAGGGTCCATGGCCTGTCACGCGTGGTGGCTTCGGGGGAGTGGCGGGCTGAAATGGGTTCTCCGGCGCTGAAAAATCGAAACAACGTCGAAAGATGAGTCAAGATTCCTGAATCTTGGATTGTTGAGCCTTCCCGGCAATAAATCCCGCTCCCCGGCCAAATTTGCAAAAGGCTCTGTTGATTGAAGATTCTTGATTTGCGGCAAAGTCGATTGGTCTTGCCTCCCAATCAACAATCAGAAATCAACAATCACAAATACTTCGCTTGCTATTCTACACGCCCGCTCAGGTCTTGCATGTCCCCTGCAACGCCTCCGCGTCCGCCTCGGGTCTCTTGATTGAATCGGCTGGAATTATGCTATTGTTCCGTCGAGTTGGCTGATCCCGAGAGCTGCCGGGTCGATCTAAGGAGTTCCTGGTGCAAAGGCGGGTTGTCTCCCACCCTCATCGGCGCTTCTGGAAAACGGCGGTTGCCCTGGCCGGCCTGCTGCTGTTCGGCACCACGGGATTCTGGCTGCTGGAGGGCATGAAGCTATTGGATGCCCTTTACATGGCCGTGATCACCTTGAGCACGGTCGGCTTCGGCGAAGTCAAGCCTCTGACGCCGGGCGGCAAGCTCTTCACCATCGTGCTCATTCTGGGAGCCGGCTGGCTGGCCATGTACCTGCTGAGCGGCATGGCCGATTTTCTGCTCTCAGGCGAAGGACGGGCCTACCTGAAACAACGACGCCTGCTCCGAATGTTGGACAAACTCTGCGATCACGTCATCGTCTGCGGCTACGGCCGGGTGGGCCGCCACGTGGCTGGCGAATTGGCTGCCCAGGGTATCCCCTTCGTGGTGATCGATCCCTCGCCCGAGAAGATCAGCCGGGTCGGCGAGTCCGGGTTCCTGGCGCTCCAGGGGGATGGGGCCAACGAAGCACTCTTGGCTCGAGCCGGAATCGAGCGAGCCCGCGGTCTGCTGGTGGCTGCCGATTCCGACGCCCAGAACGTGTTCATCGTGCTCAGCGCACGCAGCGTGAGGTCGGACCTCCTGATCGTGGCCCGGGCGATAGACGAGCAGTCGGAAAGCAAGCTGGTGAAAGCCGGCGCCAATCGGGTGATCTTGCCCTATCGATTCAGCGGCCGCAGGATGGTCACCATGCTGATTCGGCCCGAAGTCTCGAACTTCCTGGATGAAGTGGTCTACGAGAGCGGCCTCGAGCTCTACATGGAGCAGTTCAAACTCTCGCCGGACTCCCCCCTGGTAGGCCAGACCCTGGAGCAGTGCCGCTGGCGCGCCCGCTTCGGCGTCACGGTTCTGGCCTGCAAGCTGGCCGATGGCGGGATCGACGCCAGCCCCTCCGCCGATACCCGATTGACCGCCGGTCTGAGGATGTTCGTTCTCGGAACCCGGGAACAGCTCCGAAACCTTCCTGAAATGGCCCAGGGGAAACTCGAGGCCTTTAGTTAGTGGAGAGTGGAGAGTGAAGAGTGGTCAGCGGAGGATTCCAGGAACACGCATGCGCCTTGGAGCTTGGTCGCACTCCTTTTCCGGCCTATACGGCTGCGCCAAGATCAACAAGACGCTTGACGCATCGATTCAATCACTCTCCACTCTCCACTATTCACCTGGCCCCGCCCCAGTCCGATAACACGCGGCCGTTCGTTCGGAGCGCAACGGAGCTGTCCCAGACTAGGGCCTGTTAACCCTAGCGAAGCGCCTCGAAGATGAGGGCAAACAAGACAAATCCGAGGAAGAGGGCATCGAGTTTCTCGTAGCGAGTGAAGATGCGGCGATAGCCCTTCAACCGACGGAACAAACGCTCGACTTCGTTGCGCCTCTTGTAAATCTGGCGGTCATACTCCCAGGGGTCCACCCGGGTCCGTAGCGGTGGGACCACCGGGGTATAGCCCAATGCCGAGGCCAGTTGCCGCGTCTGGTTGTCTTGATAGGCACGGTCCATCACCAGAAACGGGGTCTGGAGCTGAGGACCCAGGTCTTGGAGAAGCTTGCGGCCTTCCGGGGCGTCGTGAGCCTGTCCGGGAGACAGCGACACCCTTAGAGCCGTTCCAGCATCCGAGGCAACCAGATGAATTTTGCTGGTCCAACCCCCTCGGGACTTGCCGATGGACTGAGGGCCGTTTTTTTTAAGGCGCCGGTCCCATCGGGATGGACCTTGACTGCGGTGCTGTCGATCGATAACACCTCCAGCTTGATGTGCAGGATCTTTTCCCGCTGCAGGTGTTCGAAGACTCGGTCCAGGACCCCGTTTTTCGACCAGCGATTCATCCGGGTATAGATGGTATGCCAGTTGCCGAACCGAGGCGGCAATCCCCGCCACTTGCAGCCGTGTTCGGCCATATAGAGAATGGCGTTGAGCACCTGCAAGTTCGACAGGCTGACGTTGCCTCGCTGCACTGGCAGGACCGAGGCGATGCGTTGGTACTGCGCTTCGGTGAGTTCCATCCGTCAAGGATAGCATGGTTTTACTGTTTAGTGTTAACAGGCCCTAGCCGTACCGGCTCTTGATTCGAGGGATCAGGTACTCGCCGAAGGCGGCCTCCTTGTCGTAGCGGGGTGACCAGCCCCAATCGCTGCGGGCTGCCGAATCGTCCACCTCGGCCGGCCAGGAATCCACGATTCCCTGGCGCTTCGGGTCGGGCTCGAAGTCGATCTCCGCCTCAGGCCACTCCTCCAGGATGCGTTGGTGTATTTCCGCCGCCGTCATGCTGAAGCTGCTGACGTTGTACTCGGTCTGGCGGAGCTTTTCCCTTGGTGCCTTTTGGAGTTGCAGCAGGGCGTTGATGGCGTCCGGCATGACGATGAAGGGGAGGCGGGTGTCGGGGACTACGAAACAGCCGTACTGCTTGCCGGCGGCGGCGGCATGGATCATTTCCGGAGCATAGTCGGTGGTGCCGCCGCTGGGCAGGGTGACGGCGCTGATGAGTCCGGGGAATCGGATGCAGCGGAAGTCGATGCCGTGGCCCGATGAATCGGCCGCCAGTTGCCGGTAGTGGTTGGCGTAATAGCGCCCCAGGTGCTCGCAGTAGAGCTTGTTGCACCCGTACATGGTGGTGGGAAAGTTCCACTCGGTTTCCCGGACCCTGCCGGTGCGTTGCTTGACCTCCGGGCCGGGCAGTCCGTAGGCGGCGATGGAACTGGGGAACATGAATTTTACCGGGCGGCCGTGCCATTGAGACTGCTCGACAGCCATCTGGAGCAGTCTCAGCGTGCCGCCCGCGTTCACCCGGTGGGCGGCATCGGGGGTGAACTCGGCCCGCGTGGACAGCAAGGCAGCCAAGTGGTAGACGGTGTGGATTTCGTACTCGCTCTGCATCCGCTCCAGCAGCCTCTCGTCCAGAATGTCTCCGTTGACGCAGGCCTTGCACTGGCTTCCGACCCCGCTGTCGATGGGCCGGATATCCAGGGCCACCAGGTCCTCGACACCTTCCTCGGCCAGCCGGCCGATGAGCCCATGCCCCATTTCACCGCTGGCTCCGGTGATCAGGGTGGCAGTCCGTCTCATCGGCTCAGCTCCCGTTCTTGTCCTTGCCGTCGCTGGAGGCTTTCGTCTCACCGCCGGGGATCTCGCCGGACTCGACTATTTTATGGTAGCGGTTGATCTCGAGTCCGGAAATTGACTGGACAACTCCGCTGGGCCAACGGATCTCAAGGCTGCACTCTTCCTTCACAGGTTTCCCCAGCCCAAAGACCACGCGTTTGTCATGGGAGGCCAGGAAGCTGGCCCCACCGGTCAGCCACCGGGTGAAACGCTTGTCACCCGACCTCAGGGACAGCTTGCTGCCGATAGCGTCCCGATTGCTGAGGTCCCCCTGCAGCTCGAATCCTATCCAGGCCCTTTCCTGTCCGGTGTTGTTTCGCAACAGCACCGGCGTTTCGTTCAGCCGGACAAAGACCACATCCATGTCCCCGTCATTGTCGTAATCTCCCACCGCCATCCCTCGGGCAGAATGCCGAGTACGGAACACCGGTCCCGCTTGGGAAGCCATGTTGCGGAATTTCAGGTCCCCGACGCTGGCCAGCAGCAGGGGAAGCTGGCGGTAACGGATATCCCTGCGCGACAGCTCGATGGTTTGGCTCACGTGGCCATTGACGATCACCAGGTCCAGGTCGCTGTCGTTGTCGTAGTCGATGAAGCGGGCGCCCCAGCCCACGAAGGGCCGGGTGAAGCCTGCCAACCCGGAAGGTCGTGTCCACTCGCGGTAGAGCAGCTCCGGGGTGCTCAAGTAGAGGGCGTGGTACTCGTCGTGAAAGTTGGTCACGATGAAATCGGGGCGGCCGTCCCCATTGAGATCCGAGGCGTCCACTCCCATGCCGGCGCGAGCTTCGCCGTTCACGCTGTAGGCGATTTCCGCGTCGAACCCGCGATCCTCGAAGGAACCGTTCCTGCGATTCAGCAGCAGCAGGTCGGGCGAGGCGTCCCCGGCCACGAACAGGTCATCCCAGCCGTCGTCGTCGATGTCCACGCTGACGACTCCGAAGGCCCGTCCCGGGTGCCGGGCCACTCCCGACGAACGGCTCACGTCGCTGAAGGCCCCGTCGCCGTCGTTGCGGTAGAGTTTGGGGCGCCGCGGAGGGTAGGCCCGCTGGGAGCAGTATTCGGGCTTGCCGGCAAAGTTGCAGGGACGGGGATGGGCAAAAGACAGCTCGGCATAGTTGCAAACGAATAGATCCAGTTGCCGGTCGCGGTCGTAATCGAACCAGACCGCGCTGGCCGCCCATTCGCCGGCGTTTGCCAGGCCCGCCTGTTGGGTGACTTCACGGAAGGTGCCGTCTCCTTCATTGTGAAACAGGGCGCTGGTGGGGAAGCCGGTGACATACAGGTCCTGAAACCCGTCATTGTCGTAATCGGCGCTGGCCGCCCCCATTCCATAGAAGGGTACCCGGGCCACCCCTGCGCTCACTGCGACATCCTCGAACTTGCCGTTGCCGAGGTTGCGGTAGAGGGCGTTTCGGACCGGTGATGGACTCTTGCCGTTCGGGGTTTCACCGCCGTTGACGAAGTAGATATCCAGCCACCCGTCGTTGTCGAAGTCCAGAAAGGCGACCCCGCCGCAGGAGGCTTCAATGAGAAAGCGGTCCCGGGACTGCCCGTTGAAATGTCTCCAGGTGATGCCGGCCTGGAGGGAAACGTCGGTGAAGAGTTCCGGCGAGGATTGCTCGGCAGGTTCAGCCCATCGGCACAAAGAGGGTGCCAAGAGGAGGGTAGCGGCGATTCGTGCCAATGATTGAGACATGGGAAAGGGAGGGAGACTTCTGGTTGACCTGCAGCGGGATTGCTGTTGGGTGGACCATCGTCTTCGGAACTATTTTAAAGCGCTAACGATGTCCTGCTTGGCGGTTTCAATTAGATGCTTGACCGCATCATTTCCCATCTCCTGGCAGTAGCCACCTCGTGAATGACTTTAGTCGTTGATCGTGCTTTCGAGTGCTTCCGCGCAATATGCATTCAAACTCTTGCCCTCTTTCATCGCTGCCAACGCCAGGCTCTCATGCAACTGTCGATCCAGTCGAAGGTTGAACTTGCCCGAGTACTTTTTCCCAGCCAATCCGGGAGGGAGCGGCTCATTGTCCCTTTCGGAAATTTCTATCCACTCCTCGATAACAGCGCACAGTTCAGCGAAAACCTTCTGTTCATTCTTTCCGTGCACACCAGCGAACATGAGTTCGGGGCACCGACCCACATAGCAGCGGTCCTCCTCGGACCACTCCACGATCTTTCGATATTGAGCTGATTTTTTCATTCCCACACCTTGGCAATAGCTCCTTTCACCGCCTTTTCCTGGTACGGCTTGGCGTCCGAACCCGATGAACCACTAATCGTTATCCGTACACCTTTGGGATGACTATAGTTTCGATGACTGCCCTTACCACCACGATTCCGGAATCCGGCAGTTTCAAGGCTTCGGATGAGTTGGCGGATTTTCGGGGGCACTTGGATATGATACTACATTAGTACCACTATTACCAACCCGCTGACGATGCAGATTATCCTGGAGACGTTTCTCGTCGGCTGATTTTGTCTGGTTGGGCCAACTTCTTGGATTCTTCATATTTACGGAGGACACACGGTCCTGAAGCCTCTCAGTCAACATATTGGAACCGTAGGCGAAGTATTTCATTGTGTAGGGGCTCCAAACAGCGGTTCACTCAGGGGGGGCTCCCTGGGCTTCCTCGGCGGCCTTGAGCTGGCGGTATTTTCCGGCCTGCTCCCGGGCCTGCTGCTGGCGTCCCAATCTCCGGTAGGCCCGAACCAGGCCGTAGCGCAGCTTGCTCTCCCGGGGCGCCAGTTGCACGGCCGATTCGAAGTGTCGGGCCGCTTCTTCGGGTTTTCCTTGCGCCAGAGCCAACTGGCCCAGTTGATAGCGGGGCTCGACCAGGGAGGCATCCAGGTCGAGAGCCTTCCTGAGGAGCGCGGTCGAACGGGAACGTGCCGTTTCATCTCCGGAGTCTCCCGCTTTGGCCAACAGGAGTCCGTACTCCTGGTAGAAGGAGGCATTCAGAGGAAACTGCTTGATGCCCTGTTCGAAGGTTTCTCCGGCTTCACGGATATTGCCGGCCAGTCGCTGCGACACGCCCAGCCCCAGGTGGGCGTTGGCGGAATCGGGCTCCAGCTCCAGGGCCCGGGCATAGGATCGTATGGCCTGCCGGGTGTAGTCCAGCTTGGCCTGAACGAATCCCCTGGTTTCAAAGAGGCGGGCCGAAGCCGGGAGTTCCTCGACCCCCCGGTCGAGAGCCTGGAGTGCCAAGTGCCAGCGCAGCCGGGGGCCTCTGCCGGGATCGAGCCAATAGGCGAGCAGACTCTCGTCCGCAAGGAGCTGGACCAGGTCCAGGTAGTTGGTTTCCTCGGTCGGATTCCGGCTGATGGCTCCCTGGAAGGCTGCCGTGGCCTCCTGCACCTGTTCCTGCCCCTGGTAGCAGTGGCCCAGAAGGTTCTGGATCTTGCTGTTTCCCTGCTCGCCGGAGAGAGCCTCGAGCAGGGTCTGCTGACAGTCGCTGAACCGACCGGTGCGGAATTGCACCAGGCCGAGATGGTAGGCCACGTTCAGGGGCTCGGGATGATTCGAGCCAATGGAAGTGAACAGCTTCTCGGCAGTCTCATAGTCTTCAGCCTCTCCGGCAATCCGGCCATAGAGCAAGAGGGTCTGAGGGTCCACCGATGTCTTCCGGGACGCCTCAGCCAGAATCCGGCGAGCCTTGTCTCTATTTCCCTGTTTGTATTGGTGGCTGACCGTCGCTCCAAGTTCCTGAGGGTCCTGAAGCGACCGTTCATTGGGCGTCAGGGGCAACTCGGGTCCTGCGCCGGGCTCGTCCCTGGACTCCTCGGCCGTCTTCATCCGGCGAAAGATCTTCAGGTGGGACCGCGCCTCCTCGCTCCGCCCCAGGCTGCGATAGGCGCGCGCCAGCAGAAAGTGAACGTTGCTCTGATCGGGCCTCAGCCTGGCAGCGGTTTCCAGGTAGGGGAGCGCCTCGCCGGCGCGGTCCCTTTCCAGGGCCAGCCTGCCGAGCTGGTAGGGGGCCGCGGGAAGGGAAGCATCGAGCTTGACGGCTTTTTGCAGCAGGGAGACAGCCCGTTTCAGGGCGCCGTCGTCCCCGGTTTCACCTGCTTTGAGGAGCATGAGGCCATATTCCTGATAGTGGGCTCCATGGTCGGGGAACTTCCGGATACCTCTTTCGAAGGTGGCGGCGGCATCTTCACGACTTCCCGCGGTTCGCTGGGCTATGGCCAGCCCCAGGTTGGCTTTGGCCGAGGCGGGATTGATTTCAAGGGCCCGGCGGTAGGATCGGACGGCATCCTCGCTGTAGAGCATGGCCGTTTCGGCCAGTCCCTTCATTCGATAGAGTCGGTCCGAGCCGGGGATGCGGGCCACTCCCTTTTCGGCAATTCGGATCAGGACCCGCCAGATCTGATGCTCGGCCAGCAGTTGCACGGCATTCAGATAGTGGGACTCCTCGGCCGGTTCCAGATCCATGGCTTGCTCGAAGGAGGCAACGGCGCTCTGCAGCCGGTTCCGGGCTGCGTGGCATTGGCCGAGCAGGTTGTAAATCGATCCGGAGCGCTGGCCCTTGTCGATGGCTTCCAGGAGAGTTTGGCGGCTGCGGTCGATCCTGTCGTCCCGAAACTGCATGAGGGCAATCCGGTAGCTCAGCCCCGCGGCGTCGGGATAGGTGGAACGGATGGACATGAAGAGTGTCTCGGCGGTGGCGAAATCTTCGGCATTGGCGGCTGTCGTGGCGCAGGCAAAGACATCGCCGGGGGGCAATGACCGGTTGAGCGCCATCGATTCCAGAGTGGCCCGAGCCAGTTCCTTTCTGCCCAGGGCGTATTGGGCCCTGGCCAGAGCAGCCACCGCTTCGCCTTGGCCGCGCACCCGTTCCGGCACCGACCCCAGCAGCTCCACCGCACGGGCATATTCTCCGGAATTCACCAGAATCATTCCCAGCAGGAACCGGGTGAGCTCGTCTTCGGGAACCCTGACAAGCACCTGCTCCAGATTGGCCATGGCTTCCGCAAACCGGCGTCGCGACCACTGGGTCAACGCCAGATTGCGGCGAATGGCCACGTTGTCGGGAGCCAGTTGCAAGGCCCGACGGTAGTAGCGGCCGGATTCCTCCATTCGGTTCTGCATTCCGAGAACCTGGCCCAGCCTGGCCAGATAGGCGGGATTGTCGGGAACCAGGTCCACTGCCCGGCGCAGCTCGGTCTCGGCATTCGGCAGGTTGCCATTCCGAATGAGCCGTGCGGCGTTGGCAAGGTGCGTTTCAGCTTGAGCATCCGCGGGGGACGAGTCAGCGGGAAGGGATACTGACGCAAAGACTAGTGTGAGAGTGAGGAAAACCGCCGCGCCGCGCCAACGTCGTCTGGCGGGCCTGAGCCTGTCGGTTTTGCCGGGACCGGTCACCGGGTCAACCCTGGGTTGGAGTTGGGGTAGCAGCCACGAATCCCAGTATAAAAACCCGGCCGATCCGGTGTCAAACGGCGCCTGAAACAAGGGTGTTCCCGGCAAGTTCCGCCCCGTCCCCACGACAGGCGGATCATTCGAGGGTGAAACAGAGGTGCGTTAATAAAGACGAACCACGAATGAACACGAATAGGCACGAATCCGTATGGATCTGTTTCAGTTTTTCTTCGTGGCCTATCGGCAACAAGGACCCTGTCCCGTTGATCCGGATATCTACCTATTGAACATGGATGCACAGGATTAACAGGACGAGACGCTGTCGCACGGGAAGCCGGCTCGCTACGTTTCC